>NZ_CP067420.1:5250135-5940203 GCF_016653635.2 Skermanella sp. TT6 | reverse complement strand
GCCCATCAGCTCCTGATACCGCGTTCCATCGACCCCGCGAAGCGGCGGCCGGCCCCGATCCCCGAGTCTCGCCCCGATGCGCGCGGCGTCGCCGCCCTGCCGGCGCCGTCGCCGCGGCGGGAGGCGGGATCCCGGACGGGATCCCACGGGTGCGGGAAATATGCCGAAACGAGCCCGGCACCTGCCATCAACTTTTCGGCCGGCGCTCCGTCACGCGCCATCCTGTCACGCCTCGCCCAGGGGGTACCGATCGGTCCGGGAGACTCGAAGCGCAGGGTCGACACCATGAAAGTGGGCAAAACCGCTCCCTGTCGGCAAGATTGACCCGCTTGCCGATCGTAGATTTCATTTTTTCGTGTAACCGGGTGCCGGGGAAGGAGAACCCTTGGCGTTCTTCCCTCGGACGCCTTCCGTCAGCCGCCCAATTTCCATCTCTGGTATGCGTTCCGACCACCGGGACAGGAGGCCGTTACTTGGCTCCGCGAGGTCCAGGATTATCGGCCAGTGCGTCAACAAATGTTAATAGGGTGCCGACTGACTGACAACAGGATCGAAAAGGGAACGGCCGAAAAAGCAAACTTCGTTCTCAAACGACTTATTCTTCCGGAGACGCGGAACGCGCACAGCTATAGCTTCAGCAACCTTATGGTGCCGAAGAGTTACGGAAGAACTTGAGTCGAGGAACAAAAAAGCCGCGCCGGACAGCGGCGCGGCTTGATCTCGCCGCGGGGAGGCTCAGAGAGCCTTGATGCGGGAAGACAGCCGCGACAGCTTGCGCGAGACCGTGTTGCGATGCAGCACGCCCTTGGAGACGCCGCGCATCAGCTCGGGCTGGGCTTCCTTGAAGGCCTCGGCGGCGGCGGACTTGTCGCCGGTCGCGATGGCGGTCTCGACCTTCTTGACGAAGGTACGGATGCGGCTGACCCGCGCGCGATTCACGGCGGTGCGCCGCTCGGTCTGGCGGATACGTTTTTCTGCGGACTTGTGATTGGCCATAACTAAACCTTCTGCGGACACACCTGTGCCGAATGCGAGCGCGCTTTATAGGGGGCACCCGCTCGGAGAGTCAAGGCGGGAGAGTCGCTTTTCTCCCGCCCGGCCCCTCCCCTTGCCGGGACTTCAGCGGTTCTTGAAGTTGGCTTCGCGCTTCTCGGCGAAGGCGGCCATGCCTTCCTTCTGGTCCTCGGTCGCGAAGGTGGAGTGGAACAGGCGGCGCTCGAACCGGATCCCCTCCTCCAGCGTCGTCTCGTAGGAGCGGTTGACCGACTCCTTGGCCATCATGACGACCGGGCGCGACAGCGAGGCGATCCGGGCCGCGACCTTCATGGCCTCGTCCAGCAGGTCGGCCGCCGGCACGACCCGGCTGACCAGGCCGCAGCGCTCGGCCTCGGCGGCGTCGATCGTGCGGCCGGTCAGGACCATCTCCATCGCCTTGGACTTGCCGACGAAGCGGGTCAGGCGCTGGGTGCCGCCGGCGCCGGGGATGGTGCCGATGGTGATCTCCGGCTGGCCGAACTTGGCGGTGTCCGCCGCCAGGATGAAGTCGCACATCATGGCCAGCTCGCAGCCGCCGCCCAGGGCGTAGCCGGCGACCGCCGCGATCACCGGCTTGCGGGCGGTGGCGACCCGGCCCCATTTGCGGGTGATGAAGTCCGAGAGATAGACGTCCATGTAGTTCCGGCCGGCCATCTCCTTGATGTCGGCGCCGGCGGCGAAGGCCCGCTCGCTGCCGGTCAGGACGATGCAGCCGATCCCGTCGTCCGCCTCGAAGGCGTCCACGGCGGCGGCCAGCTCGGTCACCAGGGCGTCGGACAGGGCGTTGAGCGCCTTCGGCCGGTTCAGCGTGATGAGCCCGACATGGCCTCGGGTCTCGACCAGGATGTTCTCGTAAGGCATGTCTCTACTCCCAGATGGTGCCTGGCCCGGTTGCCGCTCGGAAAAGGGGCCGGCTATTGCGGTATCAGCATGAAGCGGACGGTCACCGGGCCGCCCGTCCCGGACCGGGCCTGTCCCGGTCGGCCCTGTCCCGGTTGGCCCGACTCGACCAATTCGATGCGCAGGAGCTCGCCGTCCCGCACGAACCGGCCCTCGCCCGCCGCCGCCCAGCCGAGCTGGGGGGCGGTCTCGGCATAGAAGCTCCGGATGGCGGAGGCGTCCAGGGAACCCGTCGCGACCGCCTGCACGATCCGGCCGCCCGGCTTGTCGAACACGAGGGCCTGGTCGGCGACCGGGACGAGGCCCGGCATCAGGGGCAGGTCGTCGATCCCCTCGACGAAGGCATCGGCGGCCTGCGCCCCGGAGGGGCCGCAAAGCCCCGCCCCGCCAGGAAAGCCGGGGGGCTGGACCTGGAGCAGGACGGCGGCGAGGGCCGCGGAAAGGAGAACCGGACGGCGCGGCATGGGCCCTAGCGATACATCAGCGCTGCCGTCGCGGACAATAGAAAGTCGAGCGGTTGGCCTGCACGATCCGCTGCACCCCGCCGGTGCGCTCGACATCGCAGGTGCAGCCGGGGCAGGCCTGCCCCTCTCGGTCGTAGACCGCGAACTGGTGCTGGAAATAGCCCAGTTCGCCGGAGGACTGGACATAGTCGCGGAGCGTCGAGCCGCCGGCCTCGATCGCCCGCGTCAGGACCTCGCGGATGGCCGGCACCAGCCGCTCGGCGCGGCGGCCGGCCACGGTGGCGGCGATCCGCCGGGGGCTGATGCCGGACCGGAACAGCGCCTCGCACACATAGATGTTGCCCAGGCCGGCGACCACGGTCTGGTCGAGCAGCGCCGCCTTGATCGGCGTGATCTTCGACCTGAGCGCGTCGGACAGCGTCCCGGCGTCGAACCCGTTGCCCAGCGGCTCCGGCCCCAGGGAGGCCAGCAGGGGGTGGCGGTCCAGCTCGTCCTCCGCCGTCAGCGCCATCAGGCCGAACCGGCGGGCGTCGTTGAAGCGGATCTCGGACCCGTCGTCGGTGGTCAGCAGGACATGGTCGTGGGGCAGCGGCGGCCCCAGGTCGCGGCCGACGGTCATGCGGCCGGACATGCCGAGATGGACGATCAGCACCTGGCCGTCGTCCAGGCGGATCAGGATGTACTTGGCGCGCCGCCGGACGGTGACGACCCGCCGGCCGGTCAGCCGCTCGACCATGCGCTCGGGGAACGGGATGCGGAGATTGGGGCGGCGCTGCTCGACCTTGGCGAGCACGCGCCCCTCCATCCTGGGCGCGAGTCCGCGGCAGACCGTCTCGACTTCGGGCAGTTCTGGCATGGCCTGGACAATAGCCGGTCCGGAGCGCGACAAAAAGTGCCGCATTCGGGTCCGTTCGGCGATCCGCGCGGAAAGTCGGCCGTGGCAACTGGCAAGGGCACCGCCGAGCCGCTATGTTGCAGACCATGGCCGAAGATCCCTCCCCAGACCCCGCTTCCGTTCCCGGCGCCCAGCCGCGCGGTCCGTCCGTCTATCCCGCCGACCGCCCCTCCGGACCGGGAGAGGCGCCGGAGGCGCGCTGGTTCGGTTTCCGCGAGGTCGATCCGCGCACCAAGGCGCCCATGGTGCGTCAGGTGTTCGACAGCGTCGCGACCAACTACGACCTGATGAACGACCTGATGTCGGGGGGCATCCACCGGCTGTGGAAGTCGGACCTGATCGAGCTGATCCGGCCCCGGCCGGGGATGACCCTGCTGGACGTGGCCGGCGGCACCGGGGACATCTCGTTCCGCTTCCTGGAGGCCGCGGGCGGGCCGGCCCAGGCCTTCGTCTGCGACATCAATGAAAAGATGATCCTGGTCGGGCGCGACCGGGCGGTGGATCGGGGCGTGCTGTCCGGCGTGGACTGGATCGTCGGGGACGCCGAGACGCTGCCGCTGAAGAGCCGGTCGGTGGACGTCTATACCATCGCCTTCGGCCTGCGCAACGTGACGCGGATCGACGCGGCGCTGGCCGAGGCCCGGCGCGTGCTGCGGCCGGGCGGACGCTTCTTCTGCCTGGAGTTCAGCCGGGTCGTGCTGCCGGTGCTGCGCGACGTCTACGACCGCTATTCCTTCACCGTGCTGCCGCGCCTGGGCCAGATGGTGGCCGGCGACCGCGAGGCGTACCAGTACCTGGTGGAGAGCATCCGCCAGTTCCCCGACCAGCGGAGCCTGGTCGGCCGGATCGAGGCGGCCGGCTTCGGCCAGGTGCGCTACCGCAACCTGACCGGCGGCATCGCCGCGATCCATTCGGGCTGGCGGCTCTGACCCTTTCCCAAGTTAGAAACCTGTCATGATCCGCACGATCCGCAATCTTGTCCGCCTCGTCGTGATCATGCGCACGCTGGGCCGCCACGACGCCCTGTTCCCGCACGAGCTGCGCGACGTGGCGCCGGGCATCGCGGGATTCGCCCGCCTGTTCTCCGCCAAGGGCGTTCCCGGCCGGCCCGGCCAGAGGATCGCCGCGGCGCTCCGCGACCTGGGTCCCAGCTTCATCAAGCTCGGCCAGATCCTGTCCACCCGGTCGGACCTGGTCGGCGAGGCGATCGCCGCCGACCTGGCGGAGCTCCAGGACAAGCTGCCGCCCTTCCCCCCGTCGGAGGCCCGCCGGATCATCGAGGCGGAGCTGGGACGGCCGCTGGAGGAGATCTACGAGAGCTTCGACGAAACGCCGGTCGCCGCGGCCTCGATCGCCCAGGTCCATTTCGCGGTGGTCGCGACCCGGCGGGACCGCGACGGGAACCATGAGCTGGACGCCGGCGACCCGCGGTCGCGGGAGGTCGCGGTCAAGGTGCTGCGGCCGGGGATCGAGCTGGCCTTCCGGCAGGACCTGGACCTGTTCCGCTGGCTGTCCGAGCTGGCGCTGAGGATCCAGCCCCGGTTCAAGAGGCTGCGGCCGGGCGAGGTGGTGCAGATCTTCGCCGACACGGTGCGGATGGAGATGGACCTGCGGATGGAGGCCTCGGCCGCGTCGGAGCTGGCCGACAATTTCCGCGGGGACACGGCCTTCAACGTGCCCCGGGTGGACTGGGACCGGACCAGCCAGCGCGTGCTGACGCTGGAGCGGATCCGCGGCATCAAGGTGGACGAGGTCGACAAGATCCGCGCCGTGGGGTTCGATCCCGACGACGTGCTGGCCCAGGCGTCGTCGTCCTTCTTCAACCAGGTGTTCCGCGACGGCTTCTTCCACGCCGACCTGCATCCGGGCAACCTGTTCGTCAACGAGGACGGCCATATCGCCCCAGTGGACTTCGGCATCATGGGCCGGCTGGACCGCGCCACGCGGTACTATCTGGCCGACATGCTGCTGGGCTTCCTGAACGGCGACTACCGCCGGGTCGCCGAGGTGCATTTCCAGGCCGGCTACGTCCCGGCGCACCAGAACATCGAGACCTTCACCCAGGCCTGCCGCGCGATCGGCGAGCCGCTGCTGAACAAGCCCCTGCACGAGATCTCGATCGGGCGGCTGCTGGCCCAGCTGCTGTCGGTCACCGAGCAGTTCGAGATGGAGACCCAGCCGCAGCTCCTGCTGCTTCAGAAGAGCATGCTGACGGCGGAGGGGGTGGGCCGCGCCCTGAACCCCGACATCAACATGTGGGAGCTGGCCCGTCCGCTGATCGAGGACTGGATGCGCGAGAACCGCGGCCCCGAGGCACGGATGGTCGACGAGCTTGAGGGGGTGCTGAACGCGCTGCGCACCCTGCCCCGCGTGATGCGCGAGGCCGAGCGGGCGACCCGGATGATCAACGAGAACGGGCTGCCCCTGCATCCGGCCACGATCGAGATCCTGCTGGAGGGCTTCGTCCGCAAGCGGCGGCGGACGGTCTGGACCCTGTGGACCGTGACGATGGCCGTGGCCCTGGCGGCGCTGGCGGTGGTGACCTGACGGGCTTCGCGGCGCCGGGGCAGTCTTGACATGCACATATTCCCCAACATGATGTGCATGTCAGGAGGGGGATGGCACAAGCGCACTTTCGCGAAATTGTTGCATCACCGTTCGATGGCGGGCAACCATACCCTGCTTCAACGAGGATCTACTTGCCATGGGCCGTGATTGCGACATCGATATCTTGGTTCAGATAGAGGCTGGAATTCCGCCCGCCATCGCGCAGGAAGCAGCGCGTCGGCGGCAGCAGGATATCGACTCCGACATGGCCGTCCTGAACAAGCATCGCTCCATCCACGGCTTGCTTCTTGATAAGGACGAGTTAGTTTTTTTAAGTAGATGATCTCACTAACCTATATCATTGCCTGATTTACTGTCCACGGATGAACGCAGATGGACACAGATATTTAGATCCTATCTGTGTCCATCTGCGTTCATCTGTGGATGACCCGCTCCCGTCCCCAGGGACAGACCTCCAGGACCGCACCGATGGCCGATACACCTTTCCCCGAACACCGCATCCTCGACGGCAAGCGCATCCTGCTGATCATCTCGGGCGGGATCGCGGCGTACAAGTGCCTGGACCTGATCCGGCGGCTGAAGGAGCGCGGGGCGCGGGTGCGGTGCGTGCTGACCGAGGGCGGGGCGAAGTTCGTGACGCCGCTGTCGGTGGCGGCCCTGTCGGAGGAGAAGGTCTACATGGACCTGTGGTCGCTGACCGACGAGGCGGAGATGGGGCACATCCGGCTGTCGCGGGAGGCCGACCTGGTCGTGGTGGCGCCGGCCAGCGCCAACATCCTGGCCAAGATGGCGGCCGGAATCACCGACGACCTGGCGACCACCGCCCTGCTGGCGACGGACAAGCCGGTGATGGTGGCCCCGGCCATGAACATCATGATGTGGTCGCATCCGGCGACCCAGGCCAACCTGGCGACCCTGGAGTCGCGCGGCATCCTGCGGATCGGACCGGGCGTCGGCGACATGGCCTGCGGCGAGACCGGCAGCGGCCGGATGAGCGAGCCGATGGAGATCCTGGCGGCCATCGCCGCCTTCTTCGGCAGGGCCGCGATCCCGAAGGCGGAGGCGCCGGGGCCGCTGAGGGGCTGGCGGGCGCTGGTGACCAGCGGGCCGACCCATGAGCCGATCGACCCCGTCCGCTACATCGCCAACCGCTCCTCGGGCAAGCAGGGGCACGCCATCGCCGGAGCATTGGCGCGGCTGGGCGCCTCGGTCACCCTGGTCAGCGGGCCGACGCGGGAGCCCGACCCCGACGGCGTCGCCATGGTCCATGTGGAGAGCGCCCGCGACATGCTGGCCGCCTGCCAGGACGCCCTGCCGGTCGACGTGGCGGTCTGCGCCGCGGCGGTCGCGGACTGGAGGGTGCGGGCCATGTCGAGCCAGAAGCTGAAGAAGGAGGGCGGCCAGTTGCCGGCGCTGGAACTGGCCGAGAATCCGGACATCCTGGCCACCCTGTCCCGCCCGGGCCGGATGCGGCCGGGTCTGGTCGTCGGGTTCGCCGCCGAGACCGAGAAGGTGGTCGCGCACGCGCGGGCCAAGCTGGCGCGCAAGGGCTGCGACTGGATCGTCGCCAACGACGTCTCGCCGTCCAGCGGAACCTTCGGCGGGACCAGCAACACGGTCCACCTGCTGCGCGGGGATACCCTGGAGGACTGGCCCCCGCTGTCCAAGGAGGAGGTCGCCCAGCGACTCGCCGCCGCCATCGCGGACCATCTGGTGGGCACGGGGGCGGAGTAGGCGCCGCGGGGCGGCGGATTTTTTCGCCGCGGGGGGCGATTTACCTGTTACATTGTGTGATATCTGCGCTATCTACAGCGCATGATCCCTGACGCCAAACCCGATGCATCGGCCGCCCTGGCGGTGGCCGTGACACGCCTTCCCAACGGTGCCGGCCTGGACCTGCCGTCCTATGCGACGGAGCATTCCGCCGGCATGGACCTGTCGGCCGCCGTCTCCGATCCCGTGGTGCTGGAGCCGGGCGCCCGGGCGCTGATCCCGACCGGGTTCGCGCTGGCGCTGCCCGCCGGCTACGAGGCGCAGGTCCGCCCGCGGTCGGGCCTGGCGCTGCGCCACGGCATCACCGTGCTGAACAGCCCCGGCACGATCGACGCGGATTATCGCGGCGAGGTCGGCGTCATCCTGGTCAATCACGGGGAGCGGCCCTTCACCGTGGAGCGCGGCATGCGTATCGCCCAATTGGTGATCGCCCCCTACGCAAGGGTGGCCTGGAGCCTGGCCGAGACACTGGAAGAGAGCGCCCGCGGCGCCGGCGGTTTCGGGTCGACCGGGACGGACGGGGCCGGCGCGGACGGAAAAGGACGAGACTGATGCTGCGCATCTCGAAGAAGCTGATGTTCGCGATCGAGGCGGTCCTCGACATCGCCTACAATGCCGGCAGCGAGCCGGTGCAGAGCGGCGAGATCACGCGCCGCCAGGGAATCCCGAAGCGCTATCTGGAACAGGTGCTCCAGCAGCTGGTCCGCGCCGGGGTGCTGGCGGGGGTGCGCGGTCCGCGCGGCGGCTACCGGCTGGCCCGGGAGCGACGGCGGATCAGCATCGGCGAGATCGTCCGGGTGGTCCGCGCCATGGAGACCGCGACCGATCCGGTCGAGGAGCCGACCGGGTCGATCCTCGGCCTGAAGGTCGTCCGGCCGATCTGGCTGCAACTCCAGGACGACTGCATGACCCAGCTCGACGACATCACGATCGAGGACCTGTGCCTGCGCGCCAACCAGGCCGGCATCGAGAGCGAAACCCACGCCAAGATCGATTTCAGCATTTAAAATCCGGGGCCGAGGTATTAGATTGGATTATCTGTGATTTCCAAGATTTAACAGTTGCGAAGGGTGGAATACCATGGCGGCTCCAGAACACGGACCTGAATTCCGGGGCAGGATCTACAACAGCATCCTGGATACGATCGGGGCGACGCCGCTGGTCCGCGTCCGGCGGCTCGCGTCCGAGTACGGGGTCAAGGCCGACATCGTCGGCAAGCTCGAGTTCTTCAACCCGCTGTCCAGCGTCAAGGACCGCATCGGGCTGGCGATGATCGAGGCGGCCGAGGCCGAGGGCAAGATCGAGCCGGGCAAGACCACCCTGGTCGAGCCGACCTCGGGCAACACCGGCATCGCGCTGGCCTTCGTCGCCGCCGCCAAGGGCTACCGGCTGATCCTGACCATGCCGGAAAGCATGTCGGTCGAGCGCCGCAAGATGCTGAAGCTGCTGGGCGCCGAACTGGAGCTGACGCCCGCGTCCGAAGGCATGAAGGGCGCCATCCGCAAGGCCGAGGAACTGGTCGAGTCGACGCCCAACGCCTTCATCACCCAGCAGTTCAAGAACTCGGCCAACCCGGCGATCCACCGCGCCACCACGGCCGAGGAGATCTGGCGCGATACCGCCGGCAAGGCCGACATCCTGATCAGCGGCGTCGGCACCGGCGGCACGCTGACCGGCGTCGGCGAGGTGATCAAGCAGCGCAAGCCGGACTTCAAGATCATCGCGGTCGAGCCGGAGGACAGCCCGGTCCTGTCGGGCGGCCTGCCTGGCCCGCACAAGATCCAGGGCATCGGCGCCGGCTTCGTGCCCGATATCCTGAAGAAGGACCTGATCGACGAGGTGCTGCGCATCTCCAACCAGCGCGCCTTCGAGACCGCCCGCAAGGCGGCCCGGGTCGAGGGCCTGGCGGTCGGCATCTCGTCGGGCGCCGCCCTGGCGGCGGCGATCGAGGTCGGCCAGCGGCCGGAGAACGAGGGCAAGCTGATCGTCGTGATCATCCCGTCGTTCGCCGAGCGCTACCTGTCGACCGCCCTGTTCGAGGGGCTGGAGTAAGGCGGAAGTCGGGTTTCTTCCAGGAGGAAGTTCGCGCGTGGATGGCCGGATCAAGTCCGGCCATGACGGAAAAGGGAGCCTTCGCCTGCCTCCCGTGCTTGGGAGGCCTTGGCATTTGGGCCCGGTGACGGGCGGGTCCGGCTGGCTTCTTTTTCGTCATGCGCGGGCTTGACCCGTGCATCCACGCGCAAACTGACGGGAAGTAGTCCGGCCATATCGGCGGGCGGAAACAGGCAAACACCAGGTCAGCACCTTATGGATTTCACCGACGCGCAGGTCGAACGCTACGCCCGCCACATCATCCTGCCGGAGGTCGGCGGCATCGGACAGGAAGTGCTGCTGAAGTCGCGGGTACTGGTGGTGGGAGCCGGCGGGCTGGGATCGCCGCTCCTGCTCTATCTCGCGGCGGCGGGAGTCGGCGTCCTGGGGGTGATCGACCCCGACGTGGTCGACCTGTCCAACCTGCAGCGCCAGATCATCCACGATACCGCCGCAATCGGGACGCCCAAGGTGGAGAGCGCCCGGGCGCGGCTGAAGGCGATCAATCCCGACGTCCGGCTCGAAATACACCGGGAGCGGCTGACCGCGGCCAATGCCATGGGGCTGATCGCCGACTACGACGTGGTTGCCGACGGCACCGACAATTTCGCCGCCCGGTACCTGCTGGCGGACGCCTGCCATCTCGGCGGCCGCACGCTGGTGTCGGCGGCGATGCTGCGGTTCGACGGGCAGATCTCCACCTTCAAGTCCTATCTGGGCGGTCCCAACCCCTGCTACCGCTGCATCTTCCGCGAACCGCCGCCGCGCGGGCTGGTGCCGAGCTGCGCCGAGGGCGGCGTGCTGGGGGCTCTGGCCGGCGCCGTCGGCTCGATCCAGGCGATCGAGGTCCTGAAGGAGCTGCTCGGCATCGGCGACAGCCTGTCGGGGCAGCTGCTGATGTACGACGCGCTTCACACCGGCTTCCACAAGGTCCGGGTCCCGCCCGATCCGCACTGCCCGCTGTGCGGACACCATCCGACCATCACCGACCTGTCCGGACACGAGCCCGGACACGAGGGGGCCGGGCCGTGAGCGGCGCTTCCACCCTGTCGCTGGTGGTGTTCTCCGGCGGGTTCGACCGGGTCCACTACGCGCTGGTGATGGCGAGCGCCGCGGCGGCGACCAACCGCAAGGCGACGCTGTTCTTCACCGGCAGGGCCGTCCTGGCGCTGAAGGCCGGCGGCGGCTGGCGCGAGCTGGACCCGGCCGACGACGGCTCCTCCCCGGAAGCCCGGAACGCCCATTTCGGCCGCAGCGGCCTCGCCGAGTTCGAGGAACTGCTGGAGGCCTGCGTCGCCCTGGGCGTGACGGTGATGGTCTGCGAGATGGCGCTGAAGGCGATCGGGCTGGAGGCGTCCGCCCTGCGCGACGACGTGCCGGTCGTGACCGGCGGCGTCGTCACGCTGCTGAACGGGGCGCCCGGCGACGGCAACATGCTGTTCGTCTGACGCCCGTCCCCGTCAGGCGGTCCTGACCTCCGCCAGGAAGCGCTCCACTTCCGTCTCGAGCCGGCGGGCCTGGAGGCCCAGGCCGCGGGCGGTCTCCAGCACGTTGCCGGCGGTCCGGCCGCCGCTCTCGATCGCGGCGCTGACCGCGGTCAGGTTGGCGTTGACGCTGGAGGCGGACAGCCCCGCCTGCTGCAGGTTGCCGCTGATCGTGCGGGTGGTCGCGTCCTGCTCCTCGACCGCCGACGCGATGCCGGAGGACATGTCGCTCATCCGGCGGATCACGTCGGTGATGTCGCCGATCGCGGTGACGGTGGAGCCCGCGACGCTCTGCATCTGGCTGATCTGCTGGGAGATCTCCTCGGTCGCCCGGGCGGTCTGGTTGGCCAGGGACTTCACCTCGGTCGCGACGATGGCGAAGCCCCGGCCCGCCTCGCCCGCCCGTGCCGCCTCGATCGTGGCGTTCAGGGCCAGCAGGTTGGTCTGGGCCGCGATGCCGCCGATCACCTCCACCACCTCGCCGATCCGGTGGGCCGCCTCGGCCATGCTGCGGACGGTCTGGTCGGTCCGCTCCGCCGCCGCGACCCCCTGCCCGGCGATGCTCGTCGAGCTCTGGACCTGTCGGGCGATCTCGCCGGTCGAGGCGGCCAGCTGCTCGGTGGCGCCGGCGACCTGGGCGACGTTGAGCGACGCCTGCTCGCTCGCCGCGGCAACGGCCATGGCCTCCGCGCGGGTCTGCTCGGTGCGGGCCGCCATCTCCTCGGCCTCGCGCTGGAGCATGTCGGACGAACCGGTGACCGCGCGCACCACTTCGCCGACCCGGCTTTCCAGGCGGGCCGCCATGTCGAGCATGGCCGCCCGCCGGTCCGACGCGGCCTGGTCCCGCCGGGCCTCGGCCTGGCGGCGCTCCTCCTCCAGGGCCAGGGCGTTGTCGCGGAACACGGCGAGGGCACTGGCCATGCTGGCGATCTCGTCGCTGCCGCCGGCAGGCACCGGAGCTGCCAGGTCTCCGCCGCTGATCCTGGACATGGCGTCGGTGAGCCGGCGCAGGCGGAGCACGATGCCGCCGCGCACCACCAGGATGCCGATCAGCAGGACGGCCAAGATCCCGGCCAACGCCAGCGCCACCATCACGGCGGTCGAGGCGGAGATGGACCGGCGGGCGTCCGCGACGGCGACGTCCATCATATCCTTCGCGGCGCCGGAGATCCTGTCGACGTCGGCGCGGAGCGACGCGGCCCGGGCTCGGGCCGCGTCGTCCAGGGCCGCCGCCCGGGTCAGGGCCGCGATCTCGGCTGCCCGGAGCTCGAACACCCCGCCGCCGCCCGAGCCGAGCCCGACCAGACCACCGGTCAGGTCCCTCAGCTCGGCGGGAGCCCGTGCCAGCAGGCCGGCGACACGGGCCGCCACGGCCTCGAAGGCGGCGCGCTGCCGGTCCAGCCCGTCGGCCCGGCCTTCGTTGGCCGCGGACGCGATCAGGCCGGCGATCAGGTTCGCCTCGCCCCGGAGCTCCAGCGCCGCCTTCAGGGTGCCGACCTCGTTGGCGACCAGGCCGGAGATCTTGCGGCCGCCAAGCTCGATCATCTCGGAACTGCCGATCACCAGCTTGAACGCCGCGTCGTCGGCCAGCTTGGACAGGATCGTCACCAGCTCGTCCCGCAGCCGCGCCATGTCGCGCAGCACCCCGAGGCGGCGGTCGCGCAGGATGACGCGCTCGTCCTCGGCGAGGCCGGCGGCCCCCAGCTCCGCCTTCCTGAGGGCGAAGAGGTCGTCGCGGCCGCGGCCATAGTCGATCAGAGCCTCGACGAGGACGCCGGCCTCCTCGGATTCCGGTCCTTCGGGCAGCTGCTTCAGGGCCGCGGCAAGGTGTCGGGACACGCCCTGGAAGCGTTCGGACAGGGTGATGATCAGGCGATGGTCGTCGAGGTTCGCCGCCTCGATCAGGATGGCGCCGGCCAGGTTGATGTCAGACAGCATCTCCAGCGACGCCCGGACGGAATTGATCTCGCCGTTCAGAAGGTCGTCGACCGCGCCGCCGTTGTCGCTCACCACCTGGGCGGTCCCCTTCTCCAGCGAGCGGGTCGCCTCGTCCACCGTCCGGGCGGACCGGTCGAGCAGGGCGGCTTGGGATTCGGCCACCCGGTCCAGGACCGACTCGCGGGCGGCCCGCAGCCGCTCGACCTCCTCCATGCTGCCCGCGATCGCCAGCAGTTCGGCCCGCATGTCCCGGGCGCTCGCCTGGAACCCGGCCACCGGGATGCCGCCCAGCGACTCGATGGCGTCGAGGGCCGAGCGAAGCTCGCGGAACTCCTCCTCGATCGCGGCGACGGCCCGGTTCCGGGCCTGGGCATCGTGCGCCGACCGAAGTTCGGACGCCATGCCGGTCAGCCGGAGCGATCCGGCCTCCAGATCCCCCGAAGCCTTCAGGGCCAGCACGCCCCGGTCGGTGATCGAGGTCAGGCTGTCCTCGATCCGGCCGAACGACAGGTTGGCGACCAGGCCCGCGGCGAGGGTCAGCCCGGCGGTGGCGGCGAAGGCGGCGTAGAGGCGGGTACCGACGCTCCGGATCCCGGCTCCGGCGCTCCCCGTCCGGCCCGCGGGATCCCGGGACAGCGAAGAAATGGCCATGGTTCTCAGCTCTTCGCGGGAGGGGTGAGCTTGTCGACGGCCTTGAAGCTGCCGTCGGGCTGGATGACGGTCATGAACACCTTGTCCGAACCCTGGTTGTCGCCCGGCCCGTAGGCCAGCGGCAGTCCGCCCAGGTCGAACGCGCCCTTGTCCCGGATGGCGTCGAGCAGGGCGGCGCGGGTCGGTTCGCCCTCGATCGCCTTCAGCGCCTCGACCATCAGGCGGCCGACGGCGTAGCCCTCCAGCGAGACGAAGCCGGGCTTGGCGTCGGGAGCCGCGGCGGCGAGGGCGGCGCGGTAGGACGCCACCATCGGGATGTCCGAGTCGGTCGGCACCGGAACCACCTGGCTGACCACGACGCCGGCCCCCTCGGCACCCAGCTCGCGCGCCAGCGCGTCCGAGCCGACGAAGGAGATGTTGACGAAGGTCGTCTCCATCTTGAGCTTGCGCGCCAGCCGGATGAACTCGGCGCTGGGAGCGTAGGCGCCGACCATGACGACCGCGTCGGGCGCCGCCTTGCGGATGTCGAGCAGGGCCGACTTGACCGCCGTGGTGTTGCGGGCGTAGGTGCCGCGCGCCGCCAGTTCCATGCCGCGCTTCGCCATGGCCTTCTCGACGCCGGCCAGCCCGGCCTGGCCGAAGCTGTCGTCCTGGTAGAAGATCGCGATCCTGGCGGCCCCCAGGTCCTCGGTCAGGTGCCTGACCCAGGCTTCCGCCTCCTCGTCGTAGGAGGCCCGGACATTGACGACGGTGGAGAGCTTCGGGTCGCGCAGGAACGACGCCCCGGTGAAGGGTCCGACGAAGGGAACGCCGGCGGCCTCGGCCAGCGGTTGGGCCGCCTTGGAGGTCGGCGTGCCGACGGGTCCGACCAGGGCGAAGACTCCGTCCCCCTCGATCAGCCGGCGGGTCGCCGCGACGCTGCGCTCCGGCTCGTAGCCGTCGTCGGCGGTGACCAGCTCGATCCGCCGGCCCTTGACGCCGCCGGCGGCGTTCGCCTCGGCGAAGGCGGCCAGCAGCCCCTCGCGCATCCCGGTGCCCAGCGCCTTGGCCGGGCCGTCGAACGGCGCCGCCTGGCCGAGCACGATCCGGTCGGGGAAGACCCCGGGATCGGCGGCATCGGCCCCGACGGGATACAGCGCCAGCGTCAGGGCGAACGCACTCAAGAGCTTCATCGCGCGAACTGCGGTCAAGTCGGCCTCCGGGTCCTTAGTTTCCAACCGATAGGGTTACCTCGCACCGCAATGAACGCACAATCCCGGATTTTACGTAATTCCGAGATTTAGGTTAGACCGATTTGTTTATAAGATAGGCAGGGCTATCCGTAAGGCGTATATAGCCGGGTGGGAAACAGGGCGCGGATCGGCGGCGCGCCCGCGCAGGGTTCCTCACCGGCCAGGGGCATCGCCGGCTGGGGATCGCCGGCCGCGCCACTCTTCCCGGGTGATTTCCCAGATCCCGGCGGGAAAGCGGCCGGAAACGAAATCCCTGTCATGGATTCCGACCAGCCGCATGCCGTCGCGCTCCGACAGACGGCGGGAGCCGAGGTTCGCCTCGGCCTTCTGGACCCGCAACACGGACCGGCCGAGGGTTTCGAACCAGAAATGCATGACGGCGGCGCTCGCCTCCGTCATCAGGCCACGCCCCTGCCAGGCGGGGTCGAGCCAGAGGCCGCGGTTGTCGTCGGGCTTGTCCATCAGGCCGATGACGCCGACCAGCCGGTCCGGCCCCGCCCGGGGCCTGATCGACCAGTGCCATTCCGTTCCCCGCTCCATGGCGGGAAGCGCCGCGTCCCGGATATAGGACAGGGCGCCATCGGCCGGATAGGGCCACGGGACATGGTCGGCGAGAAACCGCACGATCTCCCACCGGGGGAAGAGGTCCTGCACCGCGCCGGCGTCGGAAAGCTCCAGCGGGCGAAGGACGAGGCGCGGTGTCTCCAGGACCCGGATCAGGCGCCGCCGCCCTTCACGTCGAGCGCATAGCCCGCCGAACGGACCGTGCGGATCAGGTCGTTGTCGTTCTCCTCGTTCAGCGCCTTGCGCAGCCGGCGGATATGCACGTCGACGGTGCGCGGCTCCACATAGACGTCGTGGCCCCAGACCAGGTCGAGCAGCTGCTCGCGCGAGAAGACCCGGCCGGGATGCTGCATGAAATGGCGCAGCAGGCGGAACTCGGTCGGTCCCAGGTGGATGTCGCGGCCCTGGCGGCGGACCCGGTGGGCCGCGAGGTCCATCACCACGTCGTTGAACCGCAGCAGCTCCTCCGCCAGGCCGGGGCTGGCGCGGCGGAGCACGGCGCGCATCCGGGCGACCAGCTCGGTCGGCGAAAAGGGCTTGGCGATATAGTCGTCGGCCCCGGAATTGAGGCCGCGGACCTTGTCCGCCTCCTCTCCGCGGGCGGTCAGCATGATGATCGGGATGTCGCGGGTCTTGGGGTTGCGCCGCATCTGGCGGCATACCTCGAGGCCGGACATCAGCGGCAGCATCCAGTCCAGCAGGACGATGTTGGGCGTCTGCTCGGCGGCGAGCAGCAGGGCCTCCTCGCCGTCGCCCGCGGAGAGGGTGCGGAAGCTTTCCTTCTCCAGATTGTACTTGAGGAGCGTTACGAGGTCCGCCTCGTCCTCGACGATGAGGACGAGGGGTTTCAGCGCCGAATTCATGGGATGCCTTGTTCCAATGCTAGCCCTGCGTTTCCGGCTCGGGGGTGACGACAGCATAGCTGCTTTCGTCGCCCTTGGGACGTTCCGTCGTCAGCGGATGGCCGATCACCAGGAAATGGATCGTCTCTGCGATGTTGGTGGCGTGGTCGCCGATCCGTTCCAGGTTCTTGGCGATGAACAGCAGGTGCGTGCAGGGGGTGATGTTGCGCGGGTCTTCCATCATGTAGGTCAGGACTTCGCGGAACAGGCTGGTATAGAGGTCGTCCAGCTCCTCGTCGCGGCGGCGGGCCGCCACCGCCTTCTCCACGTCGCGCTCGATGAAGGCGTCGAGCACGTCCTTCATGATCTCCTGGACCAGCCGGCCCATCCGGGGGATCGCCGCGGCCGGGCGGACCGGCGGCACCTGGGCCAGGGCGATCGACCGCTTGGCGATGTTGGCGGCGTAGTCGCCGATCCGCTCCAGGTCGGCGGCGATCTTGAGCGCCGACACGATCTCGCGCAGGTCCGACGCCATGGGCTGGCGCAGCGCCAGCAGGCGCAGCGTCTCCGCATCCACGTCCCGCTCGTAGCCGTCGACCCGGAGGTCGGACTGCATCACCTGGGCCGCGATGGTCGTGTCGCGGCGGACGACGGCCTGCACGGCCGCCTCCACCTGGGCCTCGGCGACGCCGCCCATCTGCGTGATCAGATTCGCCAGCCGCTGCAGTTCCTGCGCGAACGACTTGACGATGTGCTCGTTGCTCATGCGTCGCTTCCCTGAATTGCCCGATTATCCCGAATGCCGCTTCGCCGATCAAGCCGGCGCAACCGGCTCAGCCGTAGCGGCCGGTGATGTAGCCCTGGGTCCGCTCGTCGCGCGGATTGGTGAAGATCTCCTCGGTGTCCCCCACCTCGACCATGTCGCCCAGGTGGAAGAAGGCGGTGCGCTGGGACACGCGGGCCGCCTGCTGCATGTTGTGGGTGACGATCACGATGGTGTAGTTCTCCCGCAGCTCGTCGATCAGCTCCTCCACGTGGGCGGTCGCGATCGGGTCGAGCGCGGAGCACGGCTCGTCCATCAGGATCACCTCGGGGCTGACCGCGATGGCGCGGGCGATGCAGAGGCGCTGCTGCTGTCCGCCGGACAGGCCCGTGCCCGGCTCCTTCAGGCGGTCCTTCACCTCGTTCCACAATCCGGCGCGCTGCAGGCTCCTGGCGACGATCTCGTCCATCTCCTCCCGCCGGCTGGCGAGGCCGTGGATGCGCGGACCGTAGGAGACGTTGTCGTAGATCGACTTGGGGAACGGGTTGGGCTTCTGGAACACCATGCCGACCCGGGCGCGGAGCTGGACCGGGTCGATCTCGCGGTCGTAGATGTCCTGGCCGTCCAGCGTGATCAGCCCCTCGATCCGGGCGATGCCGATCGTGTCGTTCATGCGGTTGAGGCAGCGCAGGAACGTGGACTTGCCGCAGCCCGACGGGCCGATCAGCGCGGTGACCTGCCGTTCCGGGATCGCCAGGTCGATGCCCTTCAGCGCCTGCTTGGCGCCGTAGTACACCTTGACCTGCTTGGCATCCATCTTGTTCGCCGCGCCGGCCAGGATGCCGGCGGCGGAGCGGGCGTCCGCGCCGGCGACGGCGCTGGTTCCGATCTGGGTTTGGGCGGTCATTTACCAACGCCTTTCAAATTGCTTGCGCAGGACGACGGCGATCGCGTTCATCGCGATCAGGAAGGCCAGGAGGACCATGATCGCGGCGGAGGTACGCTCCACGAAGCCGCGTTCCGGGCTGTCGGCCCACATGAAGATCTGCACCGGCAGCACCGTCGCGGCGTCGCCGAAGCCCGAGGGGGTGTCCACGATGAAGGCGATCATGCCGATCATCAGCAGCGGCGCCGTCTCGCCCAGGGCCTGCGCCATGCCGATGATGATGCCGGTGAGCATGCCCGGCATCGCGAGGGGAAGCACGTGGTGGGTCACCACCTGGAGCGGCGAGGCGCCGACGCCGAGCGCCGCCTCCCGGATCGAGGGGGGGACCGCCTTCAGCGCGGCGCGGCCCGAGATGATGATGGTCGGCAGCGTCATCAGGGCCAGCACGATGCCGCCGACCACCGGGGCCGACCTGGGCATGTCGAGGGCGTTGAGGAACACCGCCAGGCCGAGCAGGCCGAACACGATCGACGGGACGGCCGCCAGGTTGTTGATGTTGACCTCGATCAGGTCGGTCAGCTTGTTCTTGGGCGCGAACTCCTCCAGGTAGACCGCGGCCGAGATGCCGATCGGGATCGCCAGGCCGAGCGTCACCAGGAGGGTCAGGAACGATCCGATGATGCCGGCCTTCAGGCCCGCCAGTTCAGGGTCCCGGCTGTCGCCGTTGAGGAAGAGGCGCCAGTTGAAGCCGTTGACGATGCTGCCGTTGGAGACCAGCCTGTCGATCCAGGCGATCTGCTGGTCGGTGACCTTGCGGTCCGCCTCCGGCACGGTGCGGTCGATGTTGCCCTTGAGCAGCTGGTCGTAGTCGCTCGCCAGGGCGAAGCGCACGGACTTGCGGGTTCCGATCAGCGACGGGTCGTCCATGACCATCCGGCGAAGCTCGAACGCGGCGCCGTTGCTGATCATGGCGGTCAGCCGGCGCCGGTCGTTCCTGGACTCGACCTCCGGGAAGACGGCCAGGAGCGCGTTGCGCGCCAGGGCTCCGTAGTTGGCGTTGGACAGGGCGTCGGGGTCGCGCGTTCCCTGGGGATCGATCTCGGCCGGATCGAAATGGACCTCCAGCGCCAGGTCGTGCTGGGCGAAGGCGGTGTATCCCTGGGCCACGATGCTGGCGAGCAGGATCGCCAGCATGGCCAGGGCCACGCCGATCGCCGCCATGCCGTACATCTTGAAGCGCCGCTCTGCGGCGTAGCGCTTCTTCAGCCGGGCGGCGAAGTCGTCGGTCTGGTACGGCGCGCCCGCCCGCGGGGTGCTGATGATGTCAGTCATATTTTTCCCGATACTTCTGCACCACCCGGAGGGCGATGATGTTCAGCCCGAGGGTGACGGTGAACAGCACGAGGCCGAGGCCGAAGGCCGAGAGGGTCTTGGCGCTGTCGAACTCCTGGTCGCCGACCAGCAGGGTGGCGATCTGGACGGTGACCGTGCTGACCGCGTCCAGCGGGTTGGCCGACAGGTTTGCGGCGAGGCCGGCGGCCATCACGACGATCATGGTCTCGCCGATGGCGCGGCTGACCGCCAGCAGGATGCCGCCGACGATGCCGGGCAGCGCCGCCGGCAGCACCACCTGCCGGATGGTCTCCGACTTGGTGGCGCCCAGGCCGTAGGAGCCGTCGCGCAGCGACTGGGGCACCGCGTTGATGATGTCGTCCGACAGGGAGCTGACGAAGGGGATGATCATGACGCCCATGACGACGCCGGCGGCGAGCGCCGACTCCGAGCTGACGGCGAGGCCCAGCCCCTGCCCGACGTCGCGCACGAAGGGCGCCATGGTCAGGGCGGCGAAGAAGCCGTAGACCACCGTCGGGATGCCGGCCAGGATCTCCAGGACCGGCTTGACCGTTCCGCGCACCTTGGGGGGTGCGTATTCCGACATGTAGATGGCGCTCATCAGGCCCAGCGGCACGGCGACCACCATGGCGATCGACGCGATCAGCAGGGTGCCGGTGAACAGCGGCACGGCGCCGAACGACCCGTCTGCCGCCACCTGGTCGGCGCGGATCGCGGTCTGCGGGCTCCAGTGCAGGCCGAACAGGAACTCGGCCGGGGACACCTTGGTGAAGAAGCGGATCGCCTCGAACAGCAACGACAGGACGATGCCGACCGTGGTCAGGATCGCCACCAGCGAGCACAGGATCAGGAAGACGTTGACCACCTTCTCGACCTGGTTGCGGGCGCGCAGGCCCGGCTCGATCCGCTGCCGGGCGTAGTAGAGGCCGGCGCAGGCGAGGGCGAGCATGACGACCGCGAGGGCGCCGTGGCCGATCCCGCGGAGATGCTTGTAGTATTCCGCCGCGGTCAGCAGGGCGGGGTCGGGAACCCGGCTGGTGATGTTGCCGTAGGCCAGGTTGTGGATGTCGACCATGACCAGGTTGATTTCCTGGGGCGACAGGGAGGCCAGGGCCGCGGGCAGGCTGGAACGGACCATGCCGTCCACGATCGAGCCTTCCAGGCTGGTCCAGAGGGCGAAAAGGATCAGGGCCGGAAGGCCGACCCACAGGGCCACGTAGAGGCCGTAATAGGACGGCACGGAGTGCAGCCTGGAGAGCGTGCCGCCGGCGGTGACGACCGCCCGGGACCTGCCGAGCTGGAATCCCACGAACGCCAGCACGGCGAGAACCGCTAGGAAGAATGATACTGACATCGGGACCCGTCGGGATTTGAGGGCGAGTGTCTTCCGGAGGCGCCCGCCCGCCGGCGCTGGAGCGAGCCGGCGGGCGGGGCCCGACGCTTACATCGTGACCGGGGTCAGGTTCAGGATGCTGGTCCGGACCTTCTCGCGCTTGTCCTTGGGCAGCGGGATCAGGCCCTTGGCTTCCAGGTAGCCGTCCTCGCCGAACGCCTTCTCGCTGGTGTACTCGGCCAGGAACTCGCGGATGCCGGGGATGACGTCCACGTGCTGGCTCTTGACATACACGTACATGGAGCGCGCGACCGGGTACTTGGCGTCCGCGATGTTGTCCAGCTCGGGTGCCACGCCGTTGATCTTGGCGCCCTGCAGCTTGTCCATGTTCTGGTCGAGGAAGCTGTAGCCGAAGATGCCGTACGCGTCCTTGTTGGCGGCCAGCTTCTGGACGATCAGGTTGTCGTTCTCGCCGGCCTCGACATAGGCGCCGTCCTCACGGATCTGGTTGCAGACCGCCTTCTGCTGGTCGGCCGGCAGGGCCTTGACCTCCGGGAACTGGGCGCAGCCGACGTCCATCACCAGCTCGACGAAGGCGTCGCGGGTGCCGGAGGTGGGGGGCGGGCCGAGCACCTCGATCTCCTTGTTCGGCAGGGAGGGGTCGATCTGGTTCCAGGTCTTGTAGGGGTTCGGGACGACCTGGCCGTTCACGACGACCTGCTTGGCGAGCGCCTGCCAGATCTGCTTGATGGTGTAGTCGGTATTCGGCGAGGCCTTGGAGTTGGCGAAGACGATGCCGTCGAAGCCCACCTCGAGCTCGCTGACGGTGGTCACGCCGTTGGCGGCGCAGCTCTCCAGTTCGGACTTCTTGATGCGGCGCGACGCGTTGGTCAGGTCCGGATGCTGGACGCCCACGCCGGCGCAGAACTGCTTGATGCCGCCGCCGGTGCCGGTGGACTCGACGACCGGGGTCTTGAACTTGCCGGTCCGGCCGAAGGTCTCGGCGACCGCGCTGGTGAAGGGGAACACCGTGGACGAACCGACGATGCGGATCTGGTCACGCCCCTGGGCCTGGGCGCCGCCCGTCAGCGCGACGGTCGAAGCGAAGGCGGCCAGCGCCGCCACGGCGAGCTTCTTGTTGATCACGATCTAATCCTCCAGCCAATTCGCCAAAATACGGACCAAAAGCCCTGTTTTTCCGCGGCACCTGAGTACCTGCGGCTTCGGCGCGGACCTTAATGGCGATCGGCGATACAATTACTACGGCTGGATGACAGTTTGATGACACCCGCGACCGGCGGGCGACTATGCCGCGGAGCCGCCTGCGCGGCGGGTATCGGCGACCCGTTCCTCGGCCGCCACCGGGAGGAACACGGTGAAGGTGCTTCCCCTGCCCACGTCGCTCTCGATCGTGAGCCGGCCGCGGTGGCGGTTGACGATGTGCTTGACGATCGCGAGGCCCAGGCCGGTGCCGCCGAGCTGCCGGCTGCGCGCGGGGTCCACCCGGTAGAACCGTTCGGTCAGGCGCGGCAGGTGCATGCGGGCGATGCCCTCGCCGCAGTCGGACACGGAGGCCGAGACCATGGGCGCCGCCCGCCGGCCGCCGGCCGGGAGCGGCACCACGGCGCTCGCCGGCCCGCCCCCGCCGGGCTCGACCAGCGCCAGGGCGATCCGCACCTCGGTGTCGTCGCGGGTATACTTGACCGCGTTGTCGATCAGGTTCTGCAGGACCTGGGCGAGCTGGTCCTCGTCGCCGGTGACCGGGGGCAGCCGGTCCGGCACGTCCAGGCGCAGCCGGATGCGCCGCGCGGCAGCCTTCAGCTCCAGCGCGGCGACGGCGCCGCGGGCGATGCGCCCCAGGTCGGCCCGGCCGGTGGGCGCCGTGTGCTCGTCCAGCTCGATCCTGGACAGCGACAGCAGGTCGTTGACCAGCCGCGACATGCGGCCGGACTGATCCTGCATGATGCCGAGGAAGCGGTCGCGCGCCTCCGCGTCGTCGCGCGCCGGGCCGCGCAGGGTCTCGATGAAGCCAAGCAGGGTGGCCAGCGGCGTGCGCAGCTCGTGGCTGGCGTTGGCGACGAAGTCGGCGCGCATCTGCTCGGACCGCTTGATCGCGGTGATGTCGTGCAGGGTCAGGATGATGATGGTGGTCCCGTCGCGGCGGAACGGCTTGACGCGGGCCTCGAACACCCGCTCCACCGGGACCGGCAGGCTGAACTCGACCATGCGGGACGCGCCCCCGGCCAGCACGGCGTCCACCGCGCCCAGCAAGTGCGGGTTGCGGAGCGTCGCCGCCAGGTCGCGGTCGGCCATGCGGTCGCCGAACAGGCCGCGCGCCGCCATGTTGGCCAGCGTCACCCGGCGATCCGACGCGATCAGGATCAGCGGATCGTGGAGCGCCTCGAGGATCTGCTCGTTGGCTTCAAGCCCGGCGCGCAGCCGGTCGCCGCGCTCCAGCCACTCGCCGTGGGTCCTGGAGGCCGACGCCGCGAGCAGGCGGGCGGTCGGCGAGAGCTTCTCGGGAACCGGCACGGTGCCCGCGGCGTCGCCGAGCGACTGGAGATACGTCGCGACGTCGGCGGCGTCGCGCCGGTAGACGCGGGTCGCCAGCGCCGCCGCCGCGACCGCCGACAGCAACCCCACCGCGGCGGCGCCCCAGGTCACGGCGCCGACGGCGGCGAGCCCCAGCAGGACGACGCCGAACGCCAGCACCAGGGGTCCGCCGAGGAGGAGCGGTATCGTCGTCGGAACTACCGGTGATGGCATGGTGGCACGGGCGGACGGGACGCAAGTAATTAACGGTCGTTACTAGACCACACATTACACCGTTTCGTGCCCGGGATGACATGCGTCACAAAAGATTAATTTCCGGGCAAGATAAGGACCCCTCCCGCACGGGAGGGGTCCCGGTGGCCGCTCACCACTGCAGCGAGTCGTGCGCCGCCAGCGCCGCCGCGTTGACGATGTCCGACACGGACGCGCCCATCTGGACGACCTGCGCCGGCTTGTCCAGGCCGATCAGCAGCGGGCCGACCAGCTGGCCGCCGCCCATCTTCTGCAGCAGCTTGGCGCCGATGTTGGCCGCGTGCAGCGCCGGCATGACCAGCACGTTGGCGGGACCCGACAGGCGGCAGAACGGGTAGAGCCGCTTCATCAGGTCGTGGTCGAGCGCCACGTCGGCCGACATCTCGCCATCGTACTCGAAGTCGATCCGCCGCTGGTCGAGCAGCGCCACCGCGTCCCGCACATGCTCGGCACGCCCGCGCATGTACTGGCCGAAATTGGAGAAGGACAGGAACGCGACTCGGGGCTCGTGGCCCATCTGGCGCGCCTTGGCCGCTGTCTGGACCGCGATCTCCGCCAGTTCCTCGGTGGTCGGCAGCTCGTTCACCGTGGTGTCGGCGATGAAGACGGTGCGCTTCCGGGTCACCACCACCGACACGCCGAACACGCGCTGGCCGGCCCGGGGGTCGATCACCAGGGTGATGTCCTTGTAGCAGGTGGCGAAGCTTCGGGTCAGGCCGGTCACCATCGCGTCGGCGTCGCCCTGGGCCACCATCAGCGCCGCGAAGACGTTGCGGTCCTGGTTGACCATGCGCTGGCAGTCGCGGTGCAGCGTGCCCCGGCGCTGGAGCCGGCGGTAGAGATAGTCGGTGTAGCGCCGGTTGGCGTCGGACAGGCGGGCGTTGTGGATCTCCAGCCCGGTCTGCTCCGCCGACAGGCCCAGCGCCACCAGCTGGTCGCGGATCACCTCCTCGCGGCCGATCAGGATCGGCGTGCCGTAGCCGGCGGCGCGGTAGGCCAGGGCGGCGCGGATCGCCCGCTCCTCCTCGCCCTCGGCGAAGACGACGCGCCGGGGGTTGGCCTTGACCTTCTCGAAGATGAGCTGGAGGCTGTCGGCGGTCGGGTCGAGCCGGGTGCGCAGCCCGTTGCGGTAGCCGGTCATGTCGATGATCGGCTTGCGGGCGACGCCGCTCTCCATCGCGGCCTGGGCCACGGCCGGCGGGATCGTCACGATCAGGCGCGGATCGAACGGCACCGGGATGATGTATTCCGGCCCGTAGCGCAGCCGGCGGCCGGAATAGGCCGCGTCCACCTCGTCCGGCACGTCCTCGCGCGCGAGGGCCGCGATGGCGCGGGCGGCGGCGATCTTCATCGCGTCGTTGATGGTGGAGGCGCGCACGTCGAGCGCCCCGCGGAAGATGTAGGGGAAGCCCAGGACGTTGTTGATCTGGTTGGGATAGTCCGAGCGGCCGGTCGCGATGATCGCGTCGGACCGCACCGCGCGCACCTCTTCCGGCGTGATCTCCGGGTCGGGGTTGGCCAGCGCGAAGATCAGCGGCTTGGCGGCCATGGACCTGACCATGTCCTGGGTGACGGCGCCCTTGGCGGACAGCCCCAGGAACACGTCGGCGCCCTCCAGCGCCTCGGCCAGGGTTCGCGCCTCGGTCCTGACCGCGTGCGCCGACTTCCACTGGTTCATGCTGTTGGTGCGGCCCTGGTAGATCACGCCCTTGGTGTCGCACAGGATCGCGCTGTCATGGGGCAGGCCCATGGACTTGAACAGCTCGACGCAGGCGATCGCGGCGGCGCCGGCGCCGTTGATCACCATCTTGATGTCTTCGATGCGGCGGCCGGTCAGGTGCAGCGCGTTGATCAGGCCGGCGGCGGCGATGATCGCGGTGCCGTGCTGGTCGTCGTGGAAGACCGGGATGTCCAGCAGATCGCGCAGCCGCTGCTCGATGATGAAGCAGTCCGGCGCCTTGATGTCCTCCAGGTTGATGCCGCCGAACGACGGCCCCAGGAAGCGCACGCAGTTGACGAACTCGTCCACGTCGGAGGTGTCCACCTCCAGGTCGATGCCGTCGACGTCGGCGAAGCGCTTGAACAGGACGGCCTTGCCCTCCATCACCGGCTTGGAGGCCAGCGCGCCCAGGTCGCCCAGCCCCAGCACCGCAGTGCCGTTGGAGATCACCGCGACGATGTTGCCCTTGGCCGTGTAGTCGTAGGCGGTCGAAGGGTCTTCCTGGATGCGCAGGCACGGCACGGCGACGCCGGGGGAATATGCGAGCGACAGGTCGCGCTGGGTGGTCAGCGGCTTGGTCGGGGCGATCTCGAGCTTGCCGGGGCGACCGCCGGAGTGAAGCAGGAGGGCTTCCTCCTCGGTCACGCGCTTGTCTTGGTCGGACATACGTTTCCTCATGGACGGCCCGCTGCCGGCGTGGGGCCGCGGGCGATCGTGGTGGCGGCCGGATCTCCCCCTGCCGCCCATGACGAAAGGCAGGGGGAAGTAGGCCTGTTATCTTGTGGTGAACGGTATCATAGTGAAATTGCTCCGCAAGACGGTTGTAATCGCATGACTGGACTGCCCCGGCCGACGATTAACCGTTAGTTGGTTAAGCATCTTCGGGACAGGCCGCGGCAAGGAGAGACAATGATCCGGAATCCGTTTTCCCATGCCGCGGCGGCCCTGCTGATCCTCGGCGGCTGCTCGGGCAGCGACAATGCGACGCGGTGGGAGCCCACCCGGAGCGCCCAGTCCGTCGCCGAGAGCGAATGCGCCGAGCAGGTCGACGTCAAGATGCAGCTGCGGGGCTACCCGCGCCGTCCCAGCCCGGAAACCCCGCAATTCTCCTATCGCCGGGAGATCTTCTCCAAATGCATGCGCGACAAGGGTTACCGGGAGGAGTGAGGGCGGGCGGAACGGGCCGTGTTCATTCCGCCGGCTCCGCCTGCGCCGCCGCAGCCATGTCGTCCTCCTCCTCCACGTGCCGGGGCCGCATCAGGGCGTAGAGACCGAGGATGCTGGCCAGGACGCCGCCCGCGATCATCGGGGCCTGCCAGTCGCCGGTGGCGAAGGATGAAGAAGAAACGGCGCGGGCGGGAAAGGGACGCGGAAGCGGTGAGGAACCCTCCGATAAAGAGCGGCGGCCGGAGCGATCGGGCGATGCCGGTCAGCTGTCGCCGGCGCCCGCGGCGGCCGTCTTGTCCCGCTCCGCCACATGGACGTTGCGCCCGCCCGACGCGGTCAGGGCGTCGCGCGCCCGCTGCTCCCGCGCCGGGTCGTCGTCGACGCAGACCCACAGGATCACGCCGCCGGCTTCCAGCGCGCGGGCGAAGTCCTCGGTCTCCGGATGGGCGGTCACCTCGTCCAGGTACTCCTTGACCGCGGCACCGCCGACCCCGGCCGCCACCAGCGCCGCGATCGGGCCGGCGATCGGACCGCCGACGATCGCGATCAGCCCGGCGGTGGTCAGCGGGAAGGCATAGTTGAGGTCGCCCAGGAGCGCGGTCAGCGCCTCGTCCCGCGGCATGGCCGGCCGGCCCGCGACGTCGATCGACTCGTGGCTGGACAGGACGCTGAGGTCGGTGCGGTCGAAGCCGGCCCGCATCAGGGCCACCACGGCCCGGTCGAAATCGGGCCGGTTCTCGAACAGGGCCACCATCTCGCGCACCCGTCTGGTACCGGCGTTGTTCCTGGCCATGATGGTGCATACCCCCGTGTGCGTGCCTATTTCATAGTCCTGGAGCCCAGTCTAGCCCCGGCGCAGCCGCGTGCCTAGGCCATGGTGCGTCCGGCGTGCTAGGGTGGCGCCGCCATGAGAGCCCCCGAGACGAAACGTCCCGAGAACACCTTTCCCGACAGCGATCCGGTTGCCGTGCCCGACACAACGCTTGCCTCCCCGTCAGCGATCCCGCCCGCCTCGACTCCGATGATGGCGCAGTACCTGGAGATCAAGCAGGCCCATCCGGGCTGCCTGCTGTTCTACCGGATGGGCGACTTCTACGAGCTGTTCTTCGACGACGCGGTGGCCGCAGCGGCGACGCTGGACATCACCCTGACCCGGCGCGGCCAGCACAACGGCGAGGACATCCCCATGTGCGGGGTGCCGGTCCACAGCCACGAGAATTACCTGCTGCGCCTGATCCGCCACGGCCACCGGGTGGCGATCTGCGAGCAGATGGAGGACCCTGCCGAGGCCAAGAAGCGCGGCGGCAAGTCGGTGGTCAGGCGGGCGGTGGTGCGGGTCGTCACCCCCGGCACGCTGACCGAGGACAGCCTGCTGGACGCCCGCGCCAACAATTTCCTGGGCGCGCTCGCCGAGACGGCGGGCGGCGCCGGCCTCGCCTGGCTGGACCTGTCCACGGGCGAGCTGACGCTCCAGCCGGTGAGCCGGGACGGTCTGGCGGCGGCGCTCCAGCGACTCGACCCGCAGGAGCTGGTGCTGCCCGAGCGGCTGGTCCAGCAGCCCGACCTGTTCGAGCTGTTCGGCGAGTGGAAGAGCCGGCTGACGGTCCAGCCGAACAGCCGGTTCGACAGCGAGAACGGGCGTCGCCGGCTGCTCGACCTGTTCGGCGTCGGCACGCTGGACGCCTTCGGCAGCTTCAGCCGGGCCGAGGTCGCGGCGGCCGGCGCGCTGGTGGACTATGTGGAGCTGACCCAGAAAGGCCGGGTGCCGCGGCTGAACCCGCCGCGCCAGCTGGCCCAGGGCGCCGTCATGGAGATCGACCAGGCGACCCGCCGGAACCTGGAGCTGACCCGAACGCTGACCGGCGAGCGCCGGGGCAGCCTGCTGGCCGCGATCGACCGCACCGTGACCGGTCCCGGCGCCCGCCTGCTGGCGGCGTGGCTGTCGGCCCCCTCGACCGACAGGGGCGAGATCTCCGGCCGGCTGGACATGGTGGATTTCTTCCTGGCGGAGGACCGGGTCCGGGCGGAGGCGCGGGCGCTGCTGCGCCAATGCCCCGACATGGAGCGGGCGCTGTCGCGGCTGGCGCTGGGCCGGGGCGGGCCGCGCGACCTGGCCTGCGTCCGCGACGGGCTGGTGCGCGCCGTGGAGATGCGCCGCGTCCTGGCCGGCGCCGGCATGACGCCGGGACCCGCCGGGATCGAGACGGCGGCGGCGGGCCTGGGCGAGCATTCCACCCTGATCGACCGGCTGGAGCGCGCGCTGGCGCCCGACCTGCCGCTGCTGGCCCGCGACGGCGGCTTCATCGCCCGGGGCTTCGCGCTCCACCTGGACGACCTGGTGACCCTGCGGGACGAGAGCCGCCGGCTGATCGCCGCGATGCAGGCGCGCTATGCCGACCTGTCCGGCGTGTCCGGGCTGAAGATCCGGCACAACAACGTCTTGGGCTATTACATCGAGGTGACGCCGACCCACGCCGACAAGCTGATGTCCGGCAAGGCGGCGGAGACCTTCATCCACCGCCAGACGCTGGCGAGCGCCGTCCGCTTCACCACGGTCGAGCTGGGCGAGCTGGAGCGGAAGATCTCGGAGGCGGCAGACAAGGCGGTGGCGGTGGAGCTGGCGCTGTTCGACGAGCTGGTCGGCGACACCACCGCCCGGGCCGACCGGATCGGCGAGGCCGCCCGCGCGCTGGCCCTGCTGGACGTGACGACGGCGCTGGCCGAGCTGGCGGAGGAGCGGCGCTATTGCCGGCCGGTCGTGGACGACAGCCTGGAGTTCGACATCAGGGGCGGCCGGCACCCGGTGGTCGAGGCGGCGCTGACCGCGTCGGACGGCTCGCGGTTCGTCGCCAACGACTGCAATCTCGCTCCCGACGACCGGCTGTGGCTGCTGACCGGCCCCAACATGGCGGGCAAATCCACCTTCCTGCGCCAGAACGCGCTGATCGCGGTGATGGCCCAGATCGGCAGCTTCGTTCCGGCGGAGCGGTGCCGGATCGGCGTGGTCGACCGGCTGTTCAGCCGCGTGGGCGCCGCCGACGACCTGGCGCGCGGGCGCTCCACCTTCATGGTCGAGATGGTCGAGACGGCGGCGATCCTGAACCAGGCCGGACCCCGCGCGCTGGTGATCCTGGACGAGATCGGCCGGGGCACGGCGACCTTCGACGGGCTGTCGATCGCCTGGGCCTGCGTCGAGCACCTGCACGAGGCGACCCGCTGCCGGGCGCTGTTCGCGACCCACTACCACGAGCTGACGACCCTGGCCGCCAAGCTGCCCCGGCTGTCCTGCCACACCATGCGGATCAAGGAGTGGCAGGGCGAGGTGGTCTTCCTGCACGAGGTCGCGGCGGGCTCGGCCGACCGCAGCTACGGCATCCACGTGGCCAAGCTGGCGGGTTTGCCGGAGGCGGTGATCGCGCGGGCCGAACAGGTGCTGGAGATCCTGGAGAAGGGCGAGCACGGCGTGAGCGTCGCCCGGCTGGCCGACGACCTGCCGCTGTTCAGCGTGGCCCTGCGTCGGAAGGACCCGGAACCGGCGGCCCCGGCCGGGCCGTCGCCGGTCGAGCAGGCGCTGAAGGCGATCAACCCGGACGATCTGACGCCGAAGGCGGCGCTCGACGAGCTTTACCGGCTGCGGGCGATGCTGGGCGGGTGAGGCCGTTGCAGCAAAGGGCACCAGGACCAGCCGTTTGTTGAAGATATGCCGTCAATGGCATATCCTTGCTTCATGACGACCACCGTTGAACACACCGATGAATTCGAGGATTGGTGGGATACCCTGGCCGAGTCGGAACAGGAAGACGTCGCGGCGATCGTCGACCTCTTGACCGAGCAGGGAGCCCGCCTCCGGTTTCCCTATTCTTCGGGCGTCAACGGCTCCCGGCACGGACATATGCGCGAACTGAGGATACAGAGCGGCGGACGGCCTATCCGCCTATTCTACGCCTTTGACCCCCGGCGGCAGGCCATTCTTCTGATAGGTGGCGACAAGACCGGACGGGATCGCTTCTACCAAGAAATGATACCGGTCGCCGATGATCTCTATGACGTGTATCTCGACGAGTTGAGAGAGGAAGGGTTGATCCAATGAGTGGACGCAAGAGCTTCGCAGTCCTGCGATCCAAAATGAGCCCCGAAAGCAAGGCTCGGATCGAGGAAAAGAAGAACCTCCTGCGCAATGAGATGGCGCTGCACGAGTTGCGTGAAGCGCGGCGCCTGACCCAGGCCGCGCTTGGCGAGACATTGAAGGTCGATCAATCCGCCGTCGCGAAGATGGAAAAACGCACAGACATGTATGTCAGCAATCTCAGGCGATTCGTCGAGGCAATGGGCGGGGAATTGCGGGTGGTCGCCCATTTTCCCGAGGGCGACGTCGTGATCAGGAACTTCGCGGAGGTGGAGGGCCGCTCGGCGGATTAAGCTTCCGCCTTCGCGGCAATCTCCCCGACCGCTATCCGGATGGTGCCTGGGGAAAGCTTCAGCTCCCCAGGGTATAGCCGCCTTCGGGGGACCATTTGCCCGACTCGCGGCAGGCCTTGCCGACCTGCTGGGCGCGGACGACGCCCTTGCTGGCGACCAGGTGGAATTCCTGGCAGAGCTTGCCGTCGCGGGTGTAGCCCTGGCGGATCACCGTGACGGCGCCGTTCTTGCCGGTCGCCGGGTTGGACCACTGGACCGGCTTGCCGACGCCCCCGCGCGACGCCGCCTGGAGGGTCTGGTCGATGATCGTCCGGTCGCTGTCATCCAGCGTGACCAGGGGGGCGGCTTCCGGGATCACCACGGCGGCGCCCGGCCCGGCGGGCTTGTCGGCGCATCCCGCCAGGGCGAGGACGGCGGCGGCCAGGAGGAACTTCTTCATTGCGGCACCTTGATCATTGCGGCTCGGTCGTGGTCGGGCCGACTCATACCGCCAATTCATAATGGTCCGGATCGGCCTGGACAAGCCTGACGCTGGGCGGCGCCCCGCGGTCCGCGTCCCGCTCCAGGATGGCCCGGACGGCGGCGGCATCGAGGGTTTCGTCGCGCAGCAGGCCGTCGGCCAGTTCGTGCAGGCGGGGCAGGTCGGCGGCGATCAGGTCGTATGCGCGGCGGTATGCCGCGTCGATGATGCCGCGCACCTCCTCGGCGACCTGGGGCGACAGGGCGCCCGGCTCGCCGGCGGGGGAGCGCGCCGCGGTCGCGGCGGCCGGTGCCGCGCCCCCGCCGTAGGCGACCATGCCGAATCGGTCGGACATGCCCCAGGTGGTGACCATCTTGGTCGCGATGTCGGTCGCCATCTGGATGTCGCCGGCGGCGCCGGTGGTCACGAAGTCCCTGCCGAACACGATCTCCTCGGCCGCCCTGCCGCCCATGGTGACGTCCAGCTCGGCCTCCAGCCGCGCCCGGGACAGGCAGAAGCGGTCCTCCAGCGGCAGCCGGACCATCATGCCCAGCGACCGGCCGCGCGGCACGATGGTGACCTTGTGGACCGGGTCGGAATGCCTGGAGCGCCAGGCGACCAGCGCGTGCCCGGCCTCGTGGAAGGCGGTCAGGCGGCGCTCGTCCTCGGACATGACGGTGGCCTTCTCGCCACCCATGACGATCTTGTCGCGGGCCTGCTCGAAGTCGGCCATGGAGACCAGGGCGCGGCCCGCGCGGGCCGCCCGGAGCGCCGCCTCGTTGACGAGGTTGGCGAGGTCGGCGCCCGACATGCCGGGCGTGCCGCGCGCCACCAGCGTCAGGTCCACGTCGGAGTCCAGCGCCACGCGGGCGGCATGGACCGCCAGGATGGCGGCGCGGCCCTTGATGTCGGGATTGCCGACGAAGACGTGCCGGTCGAACCGGCCGGGCCGCACGATCGCGGGGTCGAGCACGTCCACCCGGTTGGTCGCCGCGATCACGATCAGGCCGCTGGCCCGGGCGAAGCCGTCCATCTCGGCCAGGAGCTGGTTCAGGGTGTTCTCGGTCTCGATCTGGCCGCCGCTCGGCGAGGTGGCGCCGCGGGCCCGGGCCAGCGCGTCGATCTCGTCGATGAACAGGATGCAGGGCGCGCGCTTGCGGGCGTCGCGGAACAGCCGGCGGATGCGCGCGGCGCCGACGCCGACATACATCTCCACGAAGTCGGACCCGGTGACGGCGTAGAACGGCACCCCCGCCTCCCCCGCCACGGCGCGGGCCAGCAGGGTCTTTCCGGTGCCGGGAGGACCGACCAGGAGCACGCCCTTGGGGATGCCGGCGCCGATGCCCTTGAACCGGCCCGGATGCTTCAGGAAATCGACCAGCTCGGTCAGCTCGGCCCTCGCCTCGTCCACGCCGGCCACGTCGGAGAACCGGACGTGGGAGGTGGCGGTGCCCGCCTTCTTGACCGGCGAGCGCATCATGCTGACCATGAAGACCAGGGCGAAGGCCAGGAAGCCCACCATGTTCAGCTTCAGCAGCACGTCGAGCCAGCGGTTGGTGGTCAGCAGGGCGCCGCCCTCCGTCGGCTCGACGGTCATCGGGATGCCGGGGGCCGCGACCGCCTGACGCAGGGCGTCGGTCCACAGGACGGTGGTGACGCCGTGGACGCCGTCGCGGTCGGTGAATTCGATCCGGTTGCCGGCGACGGCGAGGGACGCGATCCGTCCGGCGGCGAGACGATCGGCGAACTCGCTCTGCCCGACCTCCTGCCGGTCGATCCGGCTGAGCAGCGCCGCCGCACCGCCGGAGCCGGAAGCGTAGACATAGGCCAGCCCGGCGCCGCCGGTCAGCGCCCCGGTGACCACCAGGGCTGCCACGATCGCGATCACCCGCGCATGCCGTTTAAGGAAGGTTTTCATCAGCGACCCGAGAGTCCGAGCATGATTGAGACAAAAGCAGAGACCCTGAGTACAGAAACATAGTTAATAAGACGTATGCGCGGCGGCGCGGCATCGGGGTCGCGACCCTTTCGACATGGATCTTGACGCCCTCCCACGACCCGGCTAGAACGCGCGAAACGTGGTGATTTGGCGACCGGCTTGCAGGCCACGTAAAACAAGCTGCTAAAAAGGTTTGGAGTCGCATCCGCGCCTCGATCCCTTGTCGGTCGGGGCTTTTTTGCGTACCCGCAACGGCGGGCGGAGCGACGACACCATGAGCAAGAACGACACTTCCCCCGAGAACGGCACCCCCGCAACGCTGCGGCCGCGCACCCGCATGGTCCATGTCGGCACCCTGCGGACCGGCTTCGACGAGACCTGCGAAGCCATCTTCATGACGTCGGGCTATGTCTACGGCTCGGCGGAGGAGGCCGAGGCCGCCTTCGCGACCGATGGGCTGCGCTATGTCTATTCGCGCTTCCGCAACCCGACTGTCGCCATGTTCGAGGACCGGCTGGCGGCCTACGAGGGGGCGCAGCGCTGCTTCGCCACCGGCAGCGGCATGGCGGCGGTGTTCGCGGCGCTGATGTGCCAGCTCAAGGCCGGCGACCGCATCGTGGCGCCCCGCGCGCTGTTCGGGTCGTGCCTGCACATCGTCAAGAACCTGGCGCCCCAGTACGGGATCGAAACGACCCTGGTGGACGGCACCAGGGCGGAGGAGTGGCGCGACGCCCTGAGCCGCCCGGCCAACGTCGTGTTCCTGGAGACGCCGTCCAACCCGATGCTCGACATCGTGGACCTGGGCCTGGTCTGCGAACTGGCCCATGCCGCCGGCGCCCGCGTGGTGGTGGACAACGTCTTCGCGACCCCGGTGCTCCAGCGGCCATTGGAGTTCGGCGCCGACATCGTGGTCTATTCCGCGACCAAGCATATCGACGGCCAGGGCCGGTGCCTGGGCGGCGCCATCCTGTGCGACGACAAGTTCGCCGAGACGCTGGCCCCCTTCCTGCGGCACACCGGCCCGGCGCTGAGCCCGTTCAACGCCTGGCTGCTGCTGAAGGGGCTGGAGACCATGGACCTGCGGGTCGCCGCCCAGACCGACGCGGCCCAGCGGATCGCGGAGTTCCTGGACGGGCACCCCCGGATCGCCAGGACGCTCTATCCCGGCCTGAAGAGCCATCCCCAGTACGAGCTGGCGCAGCGCCAGATGGGCGGCGGCAGCACGCTGGTCGCCTTCGACGTCGCCGGCGGCAAGGCGGAGGCGTTCCGGCTGATGAACGGGCTTCGGATCGTCAAGATCTCCAACAACCTGGGCGACAGCAAGAGCCTGATCACCCACCCCGCGACCAGCACCCACCAGAAGCTCTCCGACGAGGACAAGGCGGCGGTCGGGATCAGCCCGGCCAGCATCCGCCTGTCGGTCGGGCTGGAGGACGCGGCCGACCTGATCGAGGACCTGGACCAGGCGCTCGCCCGGGCCTGATTTAGGCATTTCTGAAGTGTGAAATGCGGGATTTTACACTTCAGCTTGCACGGCTCGCCCCCTCCCTCTATATAGCCGGGCTTGTAGTTTCGGCTTTCGTCCAGGGAGTTCCCGCCATGTCGACTCTGTTGTCCAAGGTGCGCCGTCTCGCGGCCGCAACCGCCCTCCTGATCGCCGGCGGCGCAACGGCGGCCGAGGCCACCGACGTGCGCGTCGGGTTCATCCCCGTGGTCGGGTCGGGACAGCTGTTCGTCATCGACGGCGAGGGCTGGGCCAAGGATGCCGGGCTCACCCTCAAGCTCACGCAGTTCGAGTCGGGTCCGGCGATGATCAGCGCCCTGGCCTCGGGCACGCTCGACGCCTATTACGGCGGCATCGGCCCGATCATGGTGGCGAGCGCCCGCGGCATCGACGTGAAGGTCTACGCCTCCGCCGCGATCGAGGAGATGACCGTGGTCGGGCGCGGCGGCTTCGGCACCCAGGCGAACGCCGCGACGGCCGCCGGCTTCAAGGAATTCGTCGAACGGGAGGGCCGCCCGGTCCGCATCGCGACCCAGCCGCCCGGCTCCGTTCCCGACACCGTGCTGCGCTACTGGCTGCAGAACGTCGTGAAGGCCGATCCCGCGACGTACCAGATCACCGCCATGGGGATCGAGGCGACCCAGCAGGCGCTGCTGGCCGGCGCCGTCGATGCCGCGACGATCCGCGAGCCGACCCTGACCGTGGTCCGGCAGCGCGATCCCAACACCAAGCTGCTGGCGTTGGGCGGCCAGATGCTGCCCAACCAGCCGGGTTCCGTGCTGGCGCTGACCGGCGCCTTCGTCAAGGCCAATCCGGAGGCCGCCAAGACGATGGTGGCGCTGAACACCCGGGCCACGACCCTGCTGAAGGAGGAGCCGAACCGGGCCGCCAAGCACCTGCAGAAGGGCCTGGGCAAGGGCATCACCGACCTTGCGACCTTCGAGCAGGCCGTGGTGTCGCCGGCCAGCAAGTTCGTCGCCGACCCGATGACCATCAAGGACGCCACCGGCGTGATGCAGGACTTCCAGCTTCAACTGGGCGTGCTGGAGAAGGCTGCCGACCTGAACGTGCTGTTCGACGACAGCTTCTACCGGGCCACGGCGCGCTGAACGCGCGCCTCCGTTCCGGCACCGTGACGTTCCGCTGATGCAACGATCCCTGCTCGCCGCCGTCGGGCTTGCCGCCTTCCTGATCCTGTGGGAGGCGGTCCCGCGCCTTGGCCTGGTCTCGCCGCTGTTCCTGCCGCCGCCCACCAGCCTGCCGCAGGCCTTCCTGCGCGAGATCTCCGGCGGATACTGGCTGGACGCGGTGATCGCGAGCCTGCGCCATTACCTGCTCGGGCTGGCGCTCGGCACCGGGCTGGGCGTGGCGCTCGGCATCGCGACGGCGCTCTACGACAAGCTGGAAGCGGCGCTGTCCTGGGTGATCCGGCTGCTGCGGCCGGTCCCGGGCCTGGCCTGGGTCCCCTTCGCGATCGTCTGGTTCGGCATCAGCGAGGCGGCCGCGACCTTCATCATCATCATCGGCGTGTTCTGGATCAACTACTACGCCGCCTACGGCGCCGCCAAGGCGATCGACAAGGACCTGCTGGAGGTGGCCGACGCCTTCGGGCATCGCGGCACCTGGGCCAAGCTGGTCAAGATCGTGCTGCCCGGATCGACGGCCGGCATCCTGGCCGGCGTCCGCACCGGGCTGGGGCAGGCCTGGATGGCGGTGGTCGCGGCCGAGCTGTTCGGCGTGCCCGGCCTGGGCCAGCGGATGATCCAGGCGTCGAGCCTGCTGGCGACCGACGTGGTCGTCGTCTACATGATCACCATAGCGGCGCTGTACGGCCTGACCGACGCGCTTTTCGTGCAGATCAGGGACCGGTTGCTCAGATGGCAGCGCTAGCCGAAAACCTCGTCGATATCCGGGACCTCGCCATCGCCTACGGCGCGGCTCCGCCGGTGCTGTCCGGCTTCACCGCGGAACTGGAGCGCGGCTCCTTCACCGCGGTCGTCGGGCCGTCGGGCGTGGGCAAGTCGACCCTGCTGCGCGTGCTGGCCGGGCTGACCGCTCCCGCGGCCGGCACGGTCCGGATGCCGGTCAGGTCCGAGACCGGCCGCCGGCCGGTGGCCCTGGTCTTCCAGGAGGCCCGCCTGCTGCCCTGGCGGCGGGTGCTGGACAACGTCGCCTTCGGGCTGGAGGGCACCGGCCTTTCGAAGGCCGACCGGCTGGCCCGCGCGCGCGACACGCTGTCGCTGGTCGGCCTCGCCGACATGGCCGGGCGCTGGCCCCACCAGCTGTCCGGCGGCCAGCGCCAGCGCATCAACCTGGCCCGCGCCCTGTCGGTACGGCCGGACCTGCTGCTGCTGGACGAGCCGTTCTCCGCCCTGGACGCGATCACCCGCCAGACCCTTCAGGACGAGCTGCTGCGGCTGTGGGGCGAGACCGGCACGACCATGCTGTTCGTGACCCACGACCTGGACGAGGCCGTCTATCTGGCGGACCGGGTCGTGCTGCTGGGCGGCAAGCCGGCCGGGATCGTCCGCGACTTCGACGTGGACCTGGCACGCCCGCGCGAACGGGACACCGTCCACTTCGCCGACACCGTCCGGACCATCCGGGCGGCCCTATCCGAGTCGGTCAGCGACGGCGCCGGCATCTGAGAGTCCGGCGACCGGTTTTTTGCACTGCAGCATTTTGGATGCGGAACGCCGCGGCTTGGGGTACGTTGCCCTTGTGTGAGGCACCGCCGGCCTTCCCGCGCGCGTGCCGCTCTTCATAACGATGTGAAACCCATGATGATCGCTTCCCCGCGCGCTATCGCCGCCCACCGCCGCAATCTCGGCCGCCTCGTCGCAGCAGGGCAGGATCTCGCGCGCACCGCCGAGAAGACCCAGGAGATGGCTCTCGCCTCGGTGCAGACGATCGGTTACCGCACCGCCATGATGATGCAGGCGGTCGGCGATCCCGTGGCGATGACCAATCCGGAATTCACGCTGATGGGGCAGGAGAAGATCGAGGCCGCCATCCAGTCCCACCACGCGATGATGGACAGCTACAAGGCCATGTTCGAGGGCTGGAGCGCGTGGGTCATGGGCCAGGCCGGCACGACCACCAAGGCCGTGACGGAGCTGGCGACCTGCCGCACGCCCGCCGACATCGTCCGCGTCCAGCAGAACTACGTCCAGTGCAGCTTCGTCAATGCCGCGAACGCGGCGACCAAGCTGACCGAGGCCGTGATCCGCATGGCCGACGCGGGGCTGGTGCCGATCCACAAGGTGGCTTCCGCGAACGCCGCGCGCCTGGCCAACGAGCACGCCTGACGGCGGATCGGGCGCCGCGTCACCCGGCCGCGGCGCCCGCCACGGCGCTTCCGCCGGCCCCTTCCGAGGCTGCCGGGCGGCGCGGCGCCGGCGCCGCGGCCCCCCGCCCCGAGACCGCCCGGTCGACCCCGGCGGCGACCACACGCCAGCAATGGTCGGCCAGCGCCTTGCGGCTGCCGAACGCCTCCACGTCGACCGGCTCGTGGAATTCCACCTGCACCGTCACCCGGCCCAGCTTGACCATCTGCCAGACATGGCCGACCAGCTCCATGTCGCCGTACCAGGCGTAGAACGGCCGCAGCGCCCGCCCCAGGGGGATGCCGTCCAGCTTGACCGCGGTGATCGATACCGGCTGGACCTTGATCGGACGGTCATCCACACGAAGCGCAGCGACGCTGAACAAAGCCGTCTTGAACGGCAGGGTCCGGTTGCCGTCGGAGGAGGTCCCTTCGGGGAACAGGATCAGGATGTCGCCGTCCTCCAGCCGGCTGCGCATGTCGTCGCGGTGGGTTCCGGCGTTGCGCGCCTTGCGGTCGACGAACACCGTCTGCTGGAGCTTGGCCAGAAGGCCGAAGAAGGGCCATCCCCCCACCTCGGTCTTGGCGACGAAGGAACCGGGAACCAGCGAGCCCAGGACGATGATGTCCAGGTAGGAGGAATGGTTGGAGACGACGAGCGTGGGACGCGACAGCGCCGGCCGGCCGGTCACGGCGACCCGCAGGCCCAGGATGCGGGTGCAGGCGGCGTGGTATGCCCTGGGAAGGCGGTGGCGCAGGGGCGAGCGCAGCCACACCAGCAGGGCCTGCACCGGCATCAGCAGGACCGTGAAGACGCCGTAGACCGTCAGGCGGGCGATGCCGAGCAGGGGCGACCCCATGGAGCCGTCGGGTTCGCGCGCCCTCATCATGCAGCAGTCACGATACCAGGGCGTCCCGCCGCCGCTCGTAATGCTTGGAATACTTGTCGGTGACCTGGTCGGTCTTGACCACGATGCAGACGTCGGTGGTGTTGAACTGCTCGTCGATCACGGCGCCGTCACCGACGAAGCCGCCGAGGCGGAGATAGCCCTTGATCAGCGGCGGCAGCAGGTTCAGGGCCGCCCGCATGTCGATCTCGTGCTCTTCCATCAGGTTCATGCCGGTGTAGCGGTCCGGCAGCGCCACCGGCCGCAGCCCGGGGGGAGCCAGGTGGTTGTGGTGCAGGAAGGAGAGCGGCAGGGCCAGCTTCCGCGGATCGGTGCCCGGCAGGCTGGCGCAGCCGAACATCAGCGCGATGTCGTACTGGAACACATAGGCGGCGATGCCGCGCCACAGGAGCTGCATGGTCGGCCGGGAACGGTACGCCGCGTCCACGCAGGAGCGGCCCAGTTCCAGGACCTCTCCCGGATAGCCCGCCAGCAGCGAGATATCGTACTCGTCGCTGGAATAGAACCGGCCGGCGGAGCGGGCGGCGGGACGGCGGATCAGCCGGTAGGTCCCGACCACGCCGGAGGCACCGGAGCCCAGGTTGTGGTCGATGACCAGCAGATGGTCGCAGACCCTGTCGAAACCGTCGAAATCCCTGCCCCGGGCCGCCATTTCCGCGGTCGGCCGGGCCGCCATCTCGGTGTAGAACACTCGGTATCGCAGCGCCTGGGCTGCATCAACCTCGGCCGAGGATTCGGCCAGCCGGACTTCCAGGTTGCCTGAGCGGAGATCGCTCCGGACAAGCTGATCGATCATGAGGTCGGACATGCTCTCGCCTGCGGTGCTCGGGTTGCGCAAGCATGGCCGACCGCCGCTTGACCAAGATACCGGCCACCCCGGGCGGGGTGGCGATCCGCGGTACGGCGTGCGCCATGCCGACGGGACGGGCAGTCGACTCGAAGGGCTGCAACGTTCCATCGCCCGACACGCATACCACAAAGCGCCAGGCCAAGGTCAACTGAGTCATTTATCTGTAATCATCTACGGTCGCACAAGTACTGGCGGTAGTAGCTGCGGCGCGTCGTCGCCCCGCTTCCACCGGCGGCCGGCATACAGCGAAAATCATCCCAGTCGAACGCCGGTCGTCAAGTCGCCGATCGGAAGATCAGGCGCGGCCCGGGGCCGGAACGCCCCGGGCGCCTGGAGCATCCGATCGGAACCGGGGTGCCGGCCCCTCTGCCGTCAGGCCGCTCCGCGCCGGGCGCGGGTGCCGAGGCCGATCTGCTTGGCCAGCTTGCTCCGCTGCTTGGCGTAGTTCGGCGCGACCATGGGATAATCGGGGGGCAGCTGCCACCGGTCGCGATATTCCTCCGGCGTCATGTCGTAAGCGGTTTTCAGATGCCGCTTCAGCATTTTGAGCTTCTTGCCATCCTCCAGACAGACTATATACTCCGGAGTAACCGACTTCTTGATCGGAACCGCTGGCTGGGGGCGCTCCACGACCGGCGCCGGCTCGACGCCAACATTGGCGAGGGTCCTGTAGACCTGCTCGATCAGTTGAGGCAGGTCTGTAACGGCCACTGTATTGTTGGAAACATGAGCAGCCACGATCTCTGTCGTCAGAGACAACAGCTCGTTGGATGGGGATCCGTTGTTCATCTATCTTTGCTCCAGGGGACCGACAAACTGTGATATAAGTCTTCTCCGCGAGCAACGCAATAACGATCTACTGCGAGTGAAGAGCACATTTTGAGCACAGCAATGTCAGCGGATTACTTCCTCGATATCACAGCGGACGTCTGCCCGTTAACCTTTGTCCGGACCAAGTTGCGGGTCGAGCGCATGGCCCCCGGCGAAACCCTCGAAGTCCGCTTGAATGCTGGAGAACCCTTGGAAAACGTGCCCAGATCGTTGATCGAGCTGGGCCACTCCGTACAGGGACCAGAACCGGAAAATCCCAGCGCTTCGGAGGGGGTCCACCGGCTCTGGGTGATCAAGCGTTAACTATGGTTCGTATTCGGTTGGAATAGTTCCAACTTCATGACAATAGCCGCGATTGCTCCGTCTATTCGACGATAGTAGTTGGGCCTGCGACCAATTTCGAGGAATCCCCGGCGCCTATACAGGCAAAGGGCCGGGCTGTTGTCCTCGGCGACCTCCAGGAACAGGCTTTCGGCACCGCATTCCCTCGCCGTGTCCGCCGCCGCGGCGAGCAGGGCCCGTCCGGCGCCGGCACGGCGCGCTCCGGGAACTATGCAGATGGTTATAACCTCCCCTTCCCCCGCCGCGACGCGGGCCAGGACGAAACCGACGGGGCGCGGCTCCCCTGGGAGACCGGCGTCCGCGAGGAAGGCGAACATGCCGGGCGTCTCCAGGAGGCGACCAATGGCCGCAGCACTCCACGGTTCCTCCGGAAAGCAGGCGGCGTGAAGGCAGCCGAGGACTTCGCGGTCGGCGGGGCCGGCGGGCTCGAGCCTGACCGACCCGGGACCGGCGGCGCCGGGGGTCGCGCCGGGGATCGCGTCGCCGGTCCTCATCGCGTCCGGGGCGCCGGCAGCGTGACGTCGGGCGGGCGGATATAGAGGGGCTGAGGCGGACCCGCCCCGGCTCCGGCGAGGCCGCGCAGGGCCACCAGCCGGGCCACGTGAGCGGCATCGGGCAATCCGGGACCGGCGGCGATGCGGAGACATGCTGGCATGCCCCCTTCCCGCGCGCCCAGGGCGGCGGCCAAGCGGGCAGCCGCGTCGCCGGCCACCAGCCAGGGGCCTTCCGGCAGGTCCAGGTCCGCGGGCCTCACGGCCCGGGGCTCGTCCAGCGGATTAAGTTCGCTATCGAATGATTGGACGAAAACATCTTCTCGCCGCGACTCGAGGGCGACCAGCAGCGGGCATCCGGAGCGCTCCGCCGAGGGCACGCCGTGGGCGACCGCCTCGAAGCTGGTGACCCCGACGAGCGGCAGCCCGGAGGCCAGGGCGATCCCGCGCGCGGCGGCCAGCCCGATCCGCAGGCCGGTGAAGGCGCCCGGCCCGACCGTGACGCCGAGCCCGTCGAGCCGGCCGAACGTCACGCCGGCCTCGTCCAGCACCGCCTGGACCATGGGGATCATGACCTCGGACTGGCCGCGATCCATCGCGGCGAAGCGCCGGGCGACCACGGCGCCGTCGGACCAGAGCGCCGCGGAACAGGCGCCGGTGGCGCTGTCCATGCCGAGGATCTTCATGACCTATCTTTCACGCGGGGCATGCTAGACACGGATACGAACCTTCTTCATTGCCGATCCTTCAGGAATCCAGATGACGTTGTTAGAGATTGCGTCGCCCGATGTCGATATCGACCTGATTTACGCGACCCCGGCCAACATCACCGGGCGGGCGATCTATCGCCGGGCCGTCTGCCTGCTGCATCCCGACGCCGCGGCGGCGCTCGACCGGGCGGCCCGGCTGGCGCTGGGCCAGGGATGCCGGCTCAGGGTCTACGACGCGTTCCGCCCGGTGGAGGCCCAGTGGAGCCTGTGGCGGGCCTTCCCCGACCCGGAATTCATCGCCGACCCGCGGCAGGGCTCCACCCACGCGCGCGGCGTCGCGGTCGACCTGACGCTGGCGGACGCCGGCGGCACGCCGCTCGACATGGGGACTCCGTTCGACGACCTGACGCCGCTGTCGCATCACGGGTCTACGGCGGTCCCGCCGGCCGCCCAGGCCAACCGCAGCAGGCTGCTGGGCATCATGACGGCGGCGGGCTGGCGGCATTACGCGTCGGAATGGTGGCACTACCAGCTGCCGGACGCCGGACGCTATCCCCTGCTGTGGGACGGAGCCGCCGGCGGCCGGATCATGTGACGCCGCCGATGCCGGCCGGAAGCGGCAATCTTGTTGCGGCACTCCATTTGTGTCACAAGGAAGCCGTTCGGAGATGCATGGCCTTGAAGCTGTTCCACATGGCACCGCCGGTCCGCCGGCTCGCCGCCGCCCTTTTCTGCCTGACCCTGCTCGGCGGGGGCCGGGTCCATGGCGAGGTGCCGGTTTCCGGGCCGCCGGACCAGGGCGCCGGCGCTGTCGTGTTCGCCTATGGCCGTTTCGGCGAGGACCAGTACGGCCCCGTCAGCATCGGGCTGGACCAGTTCGAGCAGCACCTGGAGGAACTGGCCGACGGCGCCTATACGGTGATGCCCCTGCCGGCGGTCCTCGACAGGTTGCGGCGGGGCGCCCCCCTGCCGGACCGGACGGTGGCGCTGACCATCGACGACGCCCACCGCTCCGTCTACCGCGAGGCCTTCCCGCGGCTGAAGAAGGCCGGCCTGCCCTTCACCCTGTTCGTGGCGCCGGACCCGATCGATGCCGGCGCCGAGACCCACATGACCTGGGCGCAGGTACGGGAGGTCGCGAGGGCGGGCGCCGCCATCGGCGTGCTGCCGGCCGCCGGCCTGTCGATGCCCCAGCGCACGGTGCAGCAGAACGCCGCCGACCTGGCCAGGGCGGTGGAGCGGGTCGAGGCGGAGCTGGGCGTGCGGCCGACCCTGCTGGCCTATCCGTTCGGCAGCTACAGCCTCGCGGTAAGCGACCTGGCGCGGCGCCAGGGGTTCGACGCCGCGTTCAGCCAGTCCTCGGGCGTGGCGCATGCCCGTTCCGATGCGCTGGCGCTGCCCCGTTTCTTCATGAACGAGTCGTTCGGCGGCATCGACCGCTTCCGGCTGGCCGCCAACGCCTTGCCGCTCGCGGTCGCCGACGTGACGCCGGCCGACCCGATGCTGCGGTCCCCGCCGGCGCTGAACCCGCCCAGCGTCGGCTTCACCGTCACCGGGGAGCTGCGGGACCTGGACCGGCTGGCCTGCTTCGTGTCGGGCCAGGGCCGGGCGACGCTGGAACGGCTCGACGGCAACCGGATCGAGCTGCGGATCGCCGAGGAGATGCCCCCCGGCCGGACCCGGCTGAACTGCACGCTGCCGGCGGCCGACGGCCGCTGGCGCTGGTTCGGCATGCAGTTCCTGGTGCCGGACCCGTGACAGGTGCCCGGAAGGGCGCCGCTCAGTAGGCGGCGTTCTGGCGGACTTCGACCACTTCGGGGATGTAGTGGCGCAGCATGTTCTCGATGCCGGCCTTCAGGGTCGCGGTCGAGCTGGGGCAGCCGGCGCACGAGCCCTTCATGTTGAGGTAGACGACGCCGTCCTCGAATCCCTGGAAGGTGATGTCCCCGCCGTCCTGGGCCACCGCGGGGCGGACCCGGGTGTCGAGCAGTTCCTTGATCTGGGCGACGATCTCGTCGTCGTCCTCGTGCGCGGCGTTGTCGTCGGCGGCCGTCTCGATCAGGACGGGGCGTCCGGCGGTGAAATGCTCCATGATGACGCCCAGGATGGACGGCTTCAGAAGGTACCAGTCCCGGTCCTCGCCCTTGGTGATGGTGACGAAGTCGCCCCCCAGGAACACGCCGGCGACGCCGTCGATCTCGAACAGCCGTTGCGCCAGCGGCGAGCGGGCTGCATCCCCGGGCGTCGGGAAGTCGGCCGTGCCCCGCCCGAGGACGTCGCGCCCGGGCAGGAATTTCAGGGTCGCGGGGTTGGGGGTCTGTTCGGTCTGAATAAACATGTATCTCTCCTTCCCACCATCATCACTGGCGAGCTTCCTCGGAAATGGGCAGGATCGTATCGCAGATCAAGCATAACCAGCGCCGGCGAAAGGATACCGCGGGACCGCCATGATCACCGAGCCGACCCTCGACGCCAGCCCGAGCCCTCCGGAAGTCGGCGCGATCCTCAGCCGGATGGAGCTGATCGACTGGCTGATGGAGGACGGCAGGCGGTCCGCCAGCATCGCGGCGCTGCTCGACGCCTTCTGCAAGCGGCTGATCGAGGGCGGGGTGCCGCTGTTCCGCGCGGCCTGGCAGGTGCGCATGCTCCATCCGCAGATCCGCGGCATCACCTTCAACTGGCTGAGGGACCGGGACGGCGTCGAGGAGATCGAGCGCGAGCACGGCACCGAACTCCGGCCCGAATACCTGAACAGCCCGATCGGCGCGATCATCGAGGGCGGGGCCGACGCCATGCGGTACCGGATCGAGCAGCTGGAGCCGCCCTACCCCTATACGATCCTGGACGACCTGAAGGCGCAGGGCGGCACCGACTACGTGGCCATGCCCATGCGCTTCTCGACCGGCCGGCTGAACGTCGCGACCTGGACGTCCAACCGGCCCGGCGGCTTCACCTCGGACCAGCTCACGCTGATCTACGACGTGATGCCGGCGCTCTCCACCGTGCTGGAGACCATGGCGCTGCGGCGGCTGGCGGTCAACGTGCTGGACACCTATGTCGGGCGCGAGGCCGGCACCCGCATCCTGTCCGGCGATATCCGGCGCGGCACCGGCGAGACCCTGCGCGCCGTGCTGTGGTACTGCGACCTGCGGGGCTTCACCAGCCTGGCGGACCGGCTGCCGCTGGCCGACCTGATCGGCCTTCTGAACGGCTATTTCGAGATCATGGGCGGCGTCGTGCAGGCGCGCGGCGGCGAGATCCTGAAATTCATCGGCGACGCCATGCTGGCGATCTTCCCGCTGCCGGAGGGGACGGCGCCGGACGGCAAGGTCCATGACGCGCTGGACGCAGCATTGGAGGCGGTCGGCCAGATGGAGGCCCGCAACCGCGAGCTCCAGGCCTGGGGGCTGCCGACCCTGAAGGCCGGCATCGCCATGCATGTCGGCGACGTCATGTACGGCAATATCGGCGCGCCGGACCGACTGGACTTCACCGTGATCGGGCCGGCGGTCAACCTGGTCAGCCGGATCGAGGGACTGTGCGCCGAGATGGGCCGGCCGATCCTGACATCGGAGGCGTTCGCGTCGGTCTGCCCGGCGCGCCTGACCTCGCTGGGCTACCAGCCGGTCAAGGGCCTGAGGGAGCCGATCCAGGTGTTCGGCCCGGCGGCGTGACGCCGACCGCCGATCGGCAGGGTATCGGGCTCTCCCGCAGGTCGGCTACAGCGATTTCCGATCAGGTTGAACCGCTTCGGTCCCCACGGCCTGCCGTTCCAATCGCCGCGCTGTATTGCGCCATGGGCGCAACCTACGGCTCGATGCAGGGCGGAGGTGATGCGGGCCGATGATCGTAGGTTGCGCCCATGGCGCAACGCATCGGATGAGCCGCCCCGGGCGGACCGACCTGATCGGGCACGACTCCAGAGCGCAGCGGCGGCCGACGGCGACGCACCGGATTCGTCGGGTGCTTTTTCGGGCGTCTTGGTCAGCGAAACTCAGTTCTGGGCACCCAAGACCGCTCAGGTGATCAGGTCGAGCTGTTCGCGCCTCAGGCTGCCCGGCACCAGGGTCAGGGGGATGCGCAGCTTGCCGACGCCCTTGCCGGCCAGGTGGGTGACCAGCGGACCGGGGCCTTCCGGGCCGGTGCCGGCGGCCAGCACCAGGATCGAGATCGACGGCTCCTCGTTGATAAGGCCCAGCAGCTCGTCGCGCCGCTCGCCCTCGCGGACATAGAGGATCGGCAGGGTGCCGGTGATCTCGTTCACCTGCTTGGCGTGGCGCTGGAGCACCTGCTCCGCCTCGGTCCGGCGCTCCTCCCGCATGATGTCCTCGACCGCGATCCAGTGCTGGAAGTCGCTGGGCTCGATCACGTAGAGCAGCGCCACCCGGCCTCCGGTATTGCGCGCCCGGAGGCAGGCGTAGGTCAGCGCGATGTTCAGCTCCTCGCTGTCGTCGACCACCACCAGGAAGATGCGCTGGTGAGTGGTCGAAGCCGTGGTCCCGGGATCGCTCATGTCACACCTTTCGGAAGATCGCGCCGGCCAGCCAGCCGGCCGCCACCGCGAAGATTATGGCCGAGATTCCGTACAAAGTGGACTGCCTCACCGCGAACTCGAAGATCTCGGCGCTGAAACCCACCTTGCTGACCGTCAGCGGCGTGGTCTGGGCGCTGACCACGTCGCCGTCGCGGATCAGGAAGACGCTGACCGTGTAGGCCCCGGTCGGCACGTTGGCCGGGAAATAGACGTTGGTGCGGAACAGCCGCTCGCCCAGGAAGGCGACCTGGCCGTGCGCGGTGCCGTACAGGCCCAGCTCCTGCTTGTTGCGGATCAGCGCCTCACGGAACTCCCGCACCCGGTCGGGTGCCGCGCGGCTGGACGCGGCGGGAACCAGCCGAAGGTGCGACAGGCCGATCTCGTGCCGGGCCAGCACGGCGTCGCCGACGATCTGGTCGAGCGGGCGGTTGGTCGCGACGCTGTAGAAACTGGGCGCCTGCTGGAATTCCATGCTGGCGGCGTTGATCCAGATGCCGGCGATCCGCGACTTGCGCCGCACCATCACCTCGCTGGGCGGGCCCTGGACGACCACGGCCACGTCCCCCGGGCCGTCGATGGCGCCGAACAGCACGACCTCGGTCCCGACGAAGCCGGTATTGATCGCGATCAGGTGGTTCGACAGGTCGGCGACCAGGGACTGCGCCCAGGCGCTTCGCGGCAGCTGCCCGCTCGCGGCCAGGAGGGCCAGCAGGAGGGCGGACAGGACCGCCGCGGCGATCCCGGCCTGAACGGATGGGCGCGTCACCGTCCGGGCCTCACCGGTCCACCGGGACCGTGATGGAGTAGAGATTGGGCGGCGGCACGACAAGGTCGAAGGCGAGCCGCAGGGCCACGGCGACGACCAGCAGCGCCAGCAGCGCCCGCGCCTGCTCGCCGCGCAGGTAGCCGCTGGCCTTGGTGCCGAACTGGGCGCCGATCACGCCGCCGACCAGGAGCAGCAGGGCCAGCATCACGTCCACCGTGTTGTTGGCCGCCGCCTGGAGGAAGGTGGCGATGGCGGTGGTGAAGATGATCTGGAACAGCGAGGTGCCGGCCACCATGGCGGTCGGCATGCCGAGCAGGTAGATCATGGCGGGCACCAGCAGGAAGCCGCCGCCGATGCCCATGATCGCCACCAGCAGCCCGCCGACGAAGCCGATGCCGCCGGGCAGCAGCGCGCTGATGAACAGGCGCGAGCGGTGGAAGCGCATCTTGAACGGCAGCCCGTGCAGCCAGGTGTGCTTGTGCAGCTTGCGCCGGACGGCGGCCTTGCGCCCGCGCAGCAGCGCGCCCACGCTCTCGATCAGCATCAGCCCGCCGATCACGCCCAGGAACAGCACGTAGGACAGCGCGATCACCAGGTCGATCTGGCCCAGCTCCTGGAGGATGCCGAAGATCCAGACGCCCAGCGCGGTGCCGAAGGCCCCGCCGACCAGCATGACCAGCCCCATCTTGACGTCCACGTTCTTGCGCCGCCAGTGGGCGAGCACGCCGGAGACGCTGGCGGCGACCAGCTGGTTCGCCTGGGTCCCGACCGCGATCGCCGGCGGGACGCCGATGAAGATCAGCAGCGGGGTCATCAGGAACCCGCCGCCGACCCCGAACATGCCGGACAGGAAACCGACGACTCCCCCCATGGTCAGGACGAGCAGCCCGTTGACGGACATTTCTGCAATGGGAAGATAGACTTGCATGGTCGGCGGGGTACCGGAGGACGGGCCGGTACCTTAACCTTACGGACGGGGCCGGCAAAGAGCTTTCGGGGTCCGGTCCGGGGAGGAAGCCATGGAACGACGCATCGCGATCGCCGCCGCCCTGTCCTGCATGCTGGCGGCCGCCGGCGGCCGCGCAACGGCCGCGGAGTGGCCGCCCCCGGTGCCGGCCGGGCTGGATGCCTATACGCTGTGGGACCGGTGGCCCTATCAGCGGATCGGCGTCCGGGCCTACATGGATTCCACCTTCGACCGCGAGGGCGGCAACCGCACCGCCGACGCCTCCCACTTCCTGTACGGCGAGCGGCCGGACTTCAATGTCGCGCTCGACGTGCCGGGTCCCGGAATCCTCTATTTCGTGCGGACGAACCACTGGCACGGCAGCCCGTGGCACTACGAGGTGGACGGCACCGACCATGTGGTGCGGGAGACCAGCACCGACGGGCCGGAATCGCCGACTCCCGGCTCCACCTTCCAGCCGGTCGAGGCGCTGCCGCCGCCGCTGGCCTGGTCCTGGCCGACCACCCGGGGCGCCGACCTCAACTGGGTGCCGGTCCCGTTCGAGCGGTCGCTGCGCCTGGCCTACGGGCGGACCCACTACGGCACGGGCTATTTCATCCATCACCGCTTCGCCGAGGGGACGGCCCTGTCCTCCCGGCCCCCGCCGTTCGACCTGCGGACGCGGCCGGACCCGTCGGTGCTCGACCTGATCGGGCGGTCCGGCACCGACATCGCCCCGCCGGGGACGGCTGTTTCGGAGCGGGCGGCGCTCGATCCCGGCAAGCCGCTGACCCTGTTCCGGCTGGACGGACCGGCCATGGTCCGGGCGCTCAAGCTGACCGTGCCGCGCGACCGCGCGCTCGAGCTGTCCGATGCCCGGCTGAGGATAACCTGGGATGGCAGGGCGGAGCCGTCGGTGGACGCGCCGCTGGCGCTGTTCTTCGGGGCGGGGCTGCTCTACAACCGCGACGACTCGGAATACCTGGTCAAGGCGTTCCCCTCGGCCATCCGCTACGACGGCGACCGGGTACACCTGGACTGCTATTTCCCGATGCCGTTCTTCCGCGGGGCGGTGGTGGAGCTGGTGCCGCCCGCCGGCCTGGCGGCGCCGGTGGAGCTGGCGGCGGAACTGCGCCACGAGCCGTTCCGCGACCGCCCGTCGGCGGTCGGGTATTTCCACGCCACCTACCGGGACCATGGCGGCGGCGAGCCGGGCCGGGACCATGTGCTGCTCGATACGCGCGGGATCGAGGGCAGCCGGGACTGGTCGGGCTCGTTCGTCGGCACCTCGTTCACCTTCACCGACCGGGCCGAGCTCCGGACGCTGGAGGGCGACCCGCGCTTCTTCTTCGACGACGCGAAGAACCCGCAGGGCCATGGCACCGGCACCGAGGAATGGGGCGGCGGGGGCGATTACTGGGGCGGGCGGACCATGACGCTGCCCTTTGCCGGCCATCCCACGGGCGCCCCGACCCCCGCCGAGGCCAAGGCGCCCGCCGACCTGGTCCATTCCGCCTACCGGTTCCTGCTGGCCGACCTGTTCCCCTTCGGCCGGAACGCCCGCATCCAGCTGGAGCATGGCGGGACCAACGACATGGCCGAGCGTTACCGGACCGTGACCTACTGGTACGGGCTGCCCGCCGCCTCGCTGGCCCGGACCGACGCGCTGGAGATCGGCGACCCGGCGTCCGAGCGGGACCACGGCTACCGATCGCCCGACGCCTCGGCGCCCCGCGCGCTGACCTCGCGCCGCAGGGGGGTTCCCGATCCCGGCCAGGAGACGCGGACGGTCCGCTACACGAAGGGAACGTCGGAGTTCACGCTGGGCATCCTGCCGGACAACCACGGGGTGATGCTCCGCCGCACGCTGGACTACGGCATGCCCGACCAGCGCGCGGCGGTCTTCGTGGCCGACGGCGCCGCCGCCGAGCCGGTCTGGGAGCCGGCCGGCACCTGGCACCTCGCCGGGTCGGACACGGTCTACCACAGCTTCCCGCCGGGCGAGCTGGACCCGCCGGCCCCCGTGGTGGTGACCGCCGGCCGCCGGCTGGCCGAGGACGAGTTCCTGCTGCCGCTGCACCTTACCCGGGGCCGCTCCTCGATCCGCGTCCGGGTCGCGTACGAGCCGGTCGGCCGGCCGCTGCTGCCGGGCATGCCCGTCCCGGAGTCGGCCTGGTCGGAAATCGGGTACGAGGCCTGGTGCTGGGTGGAGCCGGCTTTCGACCCGGGACGCTGACGGCGCCCTTCCCAGCGGCCGGCATCTCGGCTAGACCCTCCCCATCATGAGTTTCGCGCGCGCCATCGCCACCGTCGGCGGATTGACCATGCTCAGCCGGGTGGCGGGGTTCGCCCGCGACATCCTGACCGCCGCCGTGCTGGGGGCGGGGCCGGTCGCCGACGCCTTCTTCGTGGCGTTGAAGCTGCCCAACTTCTTCCGCCGGCTGTTCGCGGAGGGCGCCTTCTCCGTCTCCTTCGTGCCGATCTTCTCGGCCGAGCTGGAGCGCAAGGGCCGGGCCGCGGCGCAGGCCTTCGCGGAGGAGGCGCTGGCCGTGATGCTGACGGTGCTGCTGCCCTTCGTGCTCGTCATGGTGGCGCTGATGCCGTGGCTGATGCAGGGGCTGGCGCCCGGCTTCGCGGACGAGCCGGCCAAGTTCGCGCTGGCGGTCGATTATGCCCGCATGACCTTCCCGTACCTGCTGCTGGTCTCGCTGGTGGCCCTGCTGGGCGGGGTGCTGAACTCGCTGGAGCGCTTCGGGCCGTTCGCCGCGGCGCCGATCGCCTTCAACCTGACCCTGATCGCGGCGCTGCTGCTGGCGCGCGGGACCGGCGTGTCGGCCGGGTACGCCATGTCGCAGGCGGTGACGCTGGCCGGCGTCGTCCAGCTGGTCTGGCTGGCGGCGTCCTGCCATGCCGCGGGAATCAGCCTGCGCCTGCCCCGGCCGCGCCTGACGCCGCGGGTCAGGCGGCTGTTCGTCCTGATGGCGCCGGGGGCGATCGGCACCGGGGTGATGCAGATCAACCTGTTCGTCGACATCGTGCTGGCCTCGCTGCTCCCCTCCGGGGCGGTATCGTTCCTCTATTACGCCGACCGGCTGAACCAGCTGCCGCTGGGCGTCATCGGCATCGCGATCGGGACGGCGCTGCTGCCGGTGCTGTCGCGCCACGTCGTGGCCCGCGACCACGACGCGGTCCGGCATTTCCTGAGCCGTGCGCTGGAATTCGCCCTGGCGCTGGGGCTGCCTGCGGCGATCGCCCTGGTGGCCGTGGCCCACCCGATCATCCATGTCCTGTTCGAGCGCGGCGCCTTCGGCCCGGAGGAGACCGCGGCGACCGCCTGGGCGCTGGCGGCCTATGCGATCGGCATCCCGGCCTACGTGATCGTGAAGGTGCTGAACGCCGCCTTCTTCGCCCGTCACGACACGTCGGCGCCGGTCCGGGCCGCGATCGTCGTGGCGGTCGCCAACGCGGCGCTGGGGCTGGCGCTGATCGGCGTCCTGGGCCATGTCGGCATCGCGCTCGCCACCGGCGCGACCGCCTGGCTGAACGCGGGACTGCTGGGCTGGATGCTGCACCGCCGGGGTCATTTCGACATCGACGCCCGCCTGCGCGGCCGGGCCCCGCGCCTGCTCTTCGCCGGCCTGTCCATGGGCGCCGCCCTGGTCGGCGCGGCCTGGATGCTGGAGCCGTGGCTCGCCGGGCCGTCGGTCGTCCGGGCGACCGCGCTCGCGGCGCTGGTCGGCATCGGCGCCGCGGTCTATTTCGCGGTCGCCCACGGCATCGGCGGCATGCGGCTGGGCGAGATCGGCATTCTGCTGAAGCGGGCTCCCGGCGGGTCGGGCGCGGCTTGACCGGCCCGGCGCCAGGGGAGATAACAGCCGGCGCCCAGCACGGGGCTTGAGCTTTCAGGGTAGTGGAGACGACCAGTGAACCGCATCTTCTCGGGCATGCAGCCGACCCGCCAATTGCATCTGGGCAATTACCTGGGCGCGCTGCGCAACTGGGTCTCCTTGCAGGACCAGTTCGAGAGCATCTTCTGCATCGTCGACCTGCATGCCCTGACGCTGCCGCAGGACCCCGCCGTGCTGCTGGGCAACACCCGGGAGGTCACGGCCGCCTACATCGCCGCCGGCATCGATCCGGAGCGCTGCATCATCTTCAACCAGGCGGCGGTCGCGGCCCATTCCGAGCTGTCCTGGATCCTGTCGTGCCACACCCCGATGGGCTGGCTGAACCGGATGACCCAGTTCAAGGAGAAGGCCGGCAAGCACCGGGAGAACGCGGCGCTGGGCCTCTATGCCTATCCCGTGCTGATGGCGGCGGACATCCTGGTCTACAAGGCGACCCACGTGCCGGTCGGCGAGGACCAGAAGCAGCACCTGGAGCTGGCGCGGGACATCGCCGGCGCCTTCAACCGCCATTACGACAAGGACTTCTTCCCGCTGCCCGAGCCGCAGATCCTGGGCGAGGCGACCCGCGTCATGTCGCTGCGCGACGGCACCAAGAAGATGAGCAAGTCGGACGAGTCCGACTATTCGCGCATCAACCTGACCGACGACGCCGACACCATCGCGCTGAAGGTGCGCAAGGCCAAGACCGATCCGGACCCCCTGCCGGAGAGCGTCGAGGACCTGGAGAAGCGGGCCGAGGCGGACAACCTGGTGACGATCTACTCGGCCCTGGCCGGCACCTCCCGCCAGGACACCCTGGACCGGTTCGCCGGGCAGCAGTTCAGCGGCTTCAAGGGCGCGCTGGTCGATCTGGCGGTGGACAAGCTGGCGCCGATCAGCACGGAGATGAACCGGCTGATGTCGGACGTCGGCGAGATCGACCGCATCCTGCGCCGGGGCGCCGACAAGGCGAACGCGATCGCGTCGGCCAACCTGGCGGACATCAAGGACATCATCGGCCTGCTGCGCCCCTGATCACAGCCGCGGAGCGTCATGACCCGCATCCTGGTGACCGGCTTCGAGCGGTTCGGCCCCAATGACCTGAACCCCTCCGCCCTGCTGATGGACCGGCTGTCCGGCAGGGACGGGGTCGTGGCCGCCGTGCTGCCGGTCGAGTACGGCACCAGCGTCGCGCGGTTCGAAGCCCTGCTGGAGCGGCACCGGCCGGACGCCGCCATCGCCTTCGGCCTTGCCCGCTGCACCGACCGGATCCGGCTGGAGCGGGTGGCGCTCAACCTGGACGAGGCGGCGGCGCCGGACAATGCGGGCGTGGTCCGGAACGGCCTGCGCATCGCGGAGGACGGGCCGGTGGGGTACTGGTCGTCGCTGCCGGTGGACTCGATGATCGCGGCGCTGGAGGCGGCCGGCCTTCCCGTAATAGGGAGCGGGCACGCGGGCGGCTATGTCTGCAACCACCTGTTCTACGGCGTCAGGCACGGCATCGAGCGGCGTGGATCGGCGATGCCGATGGGTTTCGTCCACCTGCCGCCGCTGCCCGGGCAGGTGGCAGGCGAGGCGGGCCGGACCGGGATGGACCTCGACGCCCAGGAGCGGGCGGCGGTCATCCTGCTGGATACCCTGGGGGTAATGTTGAAGGCCGGCATCGCGTAGGTCGGCCTCGGCCCGAAGGGACGACGCCGACAACATGCATGAGCGTCGGCGCCCGGTGTCGGCGTTCGCCCTGCGGGCGAAGGCCGACCTACGCAACAACTTGCGCGAGGATAGACGTCATTCCGCCGCGATCGGTCGGACACCAACCAGCCGCTCGTAGTGATAGGTCAATTGCTCGATCCTGCCGAGCAACTGCTGATTGGTCGTTTCCAACGTCTCCCTGATTACGCTCCCGTCGCGTTCCCACCGGGCGATACCGGCCTTGATTTCGGCCGCCTCGCGGCGCAGTTCATCTACTTGGCTTTCAATGCCCACGAGCTTGCCGAGCAAAGCCGTCAGAAGATCCTTTGCTTCCTGGTCCATCATCCCTCCCGCGAGAATACCACCCGAGAAAGTATGAAAATCACTCCATAGTATGTCGATAGGCAATCCTCATATGAATGAGGGAATAGTAAACCCGGCTCCCGCCACGTCTCGACACCATCGTTCTCAGCCAATTGGTTGAGGTTGCAATCTCGGCGTAACGAGCTAGGTTTTGGCGCCGTCGCTGAAAAGTGCGCCATCGCTATTTATACCGGTGATTGAATAATGGAGCTTCGATAGTGCCGACCTTGGACCTGTCCGACCCGGCCGTCTACAGGTCGCTGTTCGAGGCTTCTCCCAATCCCTATGTCCTGCTTGACCGCAACCTCACCATCCTCGGCTGCAACGGCGCCTATCTGAACGTCACCGGGCGCACCCGCGAGCAGATCGTCGGACGCAACATGTTCGACGCCTTCCCCGGAGGCGACAACGAGGCGCAGCTCCGGGCCTCGTTCGATCGGGTGCTGCGGACGCGGCAGGTGGACGCGATCGCGGTCATCCCCTACGCCATCGCCCGGACCACGCCCGAGGGGACCGTGATGGAGGAGCGTTTCTGGAGCGCCACCCACACGCCCCTGCTCAACCATCTGGGCGGCGTGGGCCTGATCCTGCAGCACACGGTGGACGTCACCGAACTGCATCGCCTGAAGGAGGCGGTCGCCCTGGGCGACGGCGGCGACGTGCCGCCGGGACCGCGCGAGCAGCTGGAAAGCGACCTGATGCGCCGCGCCCAGGCCGTCCAGAGGACCAACCTGACCCTGGACGCCGAGCTCGACCGGCTGCACAGGCTGTTCACCCAGGCGCCCGGCTTCATCGCGGTCATCAGCGGTCCGGACCATGTGTTCGACCTCGCCAACGACGCCTATTACAGGCTGGTCGGCCGCCGCGACATCCTCGGCAAGCCGGTGCGCGAGGCGCTTCCGGACGTGGAGGGCCAGGGCTTCTACGAGCTGCTGGACCATGTCCACGCGACCGGCCAGGCGTTCGTCGGCCGCGACATGCGCCTGCTGGTCCAGCCGGACCCCGATGCGACGGCTACCGAGCTGTTCGTGGATTTCGTCTACCAGCCGGTCCTGAAGCCGGACGGCTCCGTTTCGGCCATCTTCGTCCAGGGCCACGACGTGACCGACCGCAAGCGGGCCCGGGACGAGCTGATGCGGTACCAGACCGACCTGGAGGCGCTGGTGCGGGAGCGCACCCTGGCGCTGGAGAAGAGCGAGGCCGAGCGCGTCCAGGCCGAGGCGGCGCTTCGCCAAGCCCAGCGGCTGGAGGCGATCGGCAAGCTGACCGGCGGCGTGGCCCATGATTTCAACAACCTGCTCCAGGTGATCGGCAGCAACCTGGACCTGCTGCAGCACGAGTTCATAGGCAATCGAGGCGGCGATCCCGCCTCCACCGCGCGCCGGCTGGATTCGGCGATGGGCGCCGTCCAGCGCGGCGCCCGGCTGGCGTCCCAGCTGCTCGCCTTCGCCCGCCGGCAGCCGCTGGAGCCGCGTCCGGTCAGCCTGGGCCGCCTGCTGCGCGGCATGGACGACCTGCTGCGCCGGGCGCTGGGCGACGGGATCGAGGTGGAGACGGTGATCGCCGGCGGGCTGTGGAGCATGCTGGCCGATCCCAACCAGGTCGAGAACGTGATCCTGAACCTGGCGATCAACGCCCGCGACGCGATGGACGGCACCGGGCGGCTGACGCTGGAAGCCGGGAACGCGATGCTGGACGACCTCTACGCGCTCCAGCATCCGGAGGTCACGGCGGGCCAGTACGTCATGCTGGCGGTGTCGGACACCGGCTGCGGCATGTCCCCGGACGTGATGGAACGGGCGTTCGAGCCCTTCTTCACGACCAAGCCGGAAGGCAAGGGCACCGGGATGGGCCTGGCCATGGTCCACGGCTTCGTCAAGCAGTCCGGCGGCCATGTCAAGCTCTACAGCGAGGTCGGGCACGGCACGACCGTGAAGATCTACCTGCCGCGGTCCCGCCAGGCCGCGGAGGAACCGGCGCCGGAACTGCGCGGCGGTCCGGTGGCGGGCGGCACCGAGACCGTGCTGGTGGTCGAGGACGATCCCCAGGTGCGCGCGGCCACGGTGGAGATCCTGGCGGGCCTGGGCTACCGGGTGCTCCAGGCGGCCGACGCGCAGAGCGCCCTGGCCGTCATCCGCAGCGGCGTGCTGGTCGACCTGCTGTTCACCGACGTGGTGATGCCCGGCCCGCTGCGGAGCCCGGACCTGGCGCGGCAGGCGCGCGAGACGCTGCCCGACCTGGCCGTCCTCTTCACCTCGGGCTACACCGAGAACGCCATCGTCCACGGCGGCCGGCTCGATCCCGGCGTGCAGCTCCTGAGCAAGCCCTACCGGCGGGAGGACCTGGCGCGCCGGATCCGCCACCTGCTGGCCAACCAGCGGCAGCGGCAGGCCGCGCGCCCGGTTCCGCTGGCGCTGCCGCCGACGGCTGCCCGGCCGGACGAGCCGCCGCAGGGGCTGCGCGTGCTGCTGGTGGAGGACGACGGGATCATCCAGGCCTCCACCGCGGACATGCTGGAGGCCCTGGGGCATACCGTCACGGCCGTGTCGGACGCCGATGCCGCCCTGCGCGTGCTGGAGGGCGGCGGGATCGACGTGCTGTTCACCGATGTCGGCCTGCCGGGACGGTCCGGCCTGGAGCTCGCCCGCGAGGCGATGGAGGGCGATCCCGGCCTGCGGGTCATCGTCGCCTCGGGCTACGGCGGCACCGTCCGGGACGGCCGGGGGGAAGCGGGGCTGGACGCGGTGTTCCTGCCCAAGCCCTATACCCGCAACGGCATCCGCAAGGCGTTCCAGTCGCTGGCGAAGCCGGCCTGAGCGGGGCCATGCCGCGCATCCTGAACGAGCGCCCTTCCGACGCCCCGGCGTTGCCGTCCGTGGACCGCCGGGTCTTCAGGCTGATGCTGCCGTTCCTGTGGCCGCGCGACGACCGCGGGCTGCGGGTCCGGCTGGCGGTGTCGATGACGCTGCTGTGCCTGACGGCGGCGCTCAACGCGACGGTGCCGATCCTGTTCGCCCGCGCGGTGGACAGGATCTCGGTCCCGGCGGGGACGGAGCTGGCGGCGGTGCCGGTCGCCCTGCTGCTGGCCTACGGCGCCATGCAGTGGCTCGCCAAGGTGTTCAACGAGCTGCGCTGGGCGCTGTACGGACCGATCGAGCAGCGGATGCAGCGCCACATGGGCTTGGCCGTGTTCCGCCATGTCCACGAGTTGAGCCTGCGCTTCCACCTGGGCCGGCGCACCGGCCAGATCAGCCGGGTGCTCGACAACGGCATGCGCGGCATCCGCGAGCTGCTGTTCGACGTGGTCTTCCTGATCCTGCCGCTGTTCGCCGAGATCGCGATCATCTGCGCGGTGCTGCTCGGGTCGTTCGGCGCGGCCTTCGCCGGGATCACCGTGGCGACCCTGGCGCTCTACGGGGTCTGCCTGGTGATCGGGTCGGAATGGCTGCGCCGCCGCCAGCGCAAGGCGGTCGCGGAAGGCGCCGAGGCCCACGGCAAGGCGGTGGACAGCCTGCTGAACTATGAGACGGTCAAGTATTTCGGCAACGAGGAGCATATCGCCGGACGCTACGAGGGGGCGCTTCGCGAGGTCGAGCGGCTGACCGTCAACGCCATGCTGTGGCGCAGCCTGACCGGAATCCTCCAGGTCTCGATCCTGGGGGCCGGGCTGACCGCGATGATCCTGCTGGCGGCGTCCGAGGTGGCGGCCGGGGCCATGACGGTCGGCGACTTCGTGCTGGTCAACACCTACCTGCTCCAGCTGATCCGCCCGCTCGACCGGCTGGGCCAGCTCTACCGCTCGATCAAGCAGTCGCTGACCGACGTGGAACAGATGCTGGAGCTGCTGAACCAGCCCGCCGAGGTGGCCGACGCGCCGGACGCCGTTCCCCTGCCCGCCGGTCCCGGCCGGCTGCGGTTCGAGCGGGTCGGCTTCGCCTACGACCCGCGCCGGCCGGTGCTGAGGGACGTCTCGTTCGAGCTGCCGCCGGGCGGGACGCTGGCGATCGTGGGGCCGAGCGGCGCCGGGAAATCGACGATCGGGCGCCTGCTGTTCCGGTTCTACGACCCGACGTCGGGCCGCATCCTGTTCGACGGCGCCGACATATCGTCAGTGACCCAAGCGAGCCTGCGCGCCGCCATCGCCGTGGTTCCCCAGGACACGGTGCTGTTCAACGACACCATTTTGTACAACATCGCGTTCGGCCGGCCGGGAGCCTCGCGCGCGGAGGTCGAGCGGGCCGCCCGCCTGGCCCGGATCCACGACTTCGTCGCCGGCCTGCCCGACGGCTACGACAGCCTGGTCGGCGAGCGCGGGCTGAAGCTGTCCGGCGGCGAGAAGCAGCGGGTCGCCATCGCCCGCGCGATCCTGAAGCGGCCCCGCCTGTTCCTGTTCGACGAGGCGACTTCCGCGCTGGACAGCCACACGGAGCTGGCGATCCAGCAGAGCCTGCGCGAGGTCAGCCGCGGCACCACCACGGTCGTGATCGCCCACCGGCTATCCACCGTGGTCCATGCCGACGAGATCCTGGTGCTGGAGGACGGCCGGGCGGTGGAACGCGGCACCCATGCCGCCCTGCTGGCGCGGGACGGCGCTTACGCGGCGCTGTGGGCGCGCCAGCAGGCCGACCGCGACGCGGCGGAGTGAGGCTTGGGGTTTTTTGCCACAGATAACGGCGATGGGCAGCGATGCCGCCCGGGTGGCGTCTCTTTCTACTTCTTATACTTCTTATACTTCATATACTTCATGTACTTCATGCGCGGGCTTGACCCGCGCATCCACGCGCAAACCGGCGTGAAGGAGTTCGCGCGTGGATGACCGGATCAAGTCCGGTCATGATGAAATGGAAAATTCTCGCTTGTCCGGCCCGCCGTGGATCACCATCGGTCATCGCTCAGCGGCGGCTGCGGGCCAGGACGGCGAGCTGGAAGAAGGCGCGGGCGCAGATGGTCTCGTCGGGCATGTTGGTGCGCTTGCAGTCGGCTTCGGCGTCGGTCAGGCGGTCCAGGCCCTGGCGGAGCGCCGCCGGGGTCCAGCGCCGGACCTGTCCGGTGAACTGGTTCTTGACCTTGAAGAACAGCGGCGGGCGCAGGGTGGCGACGGCGCGCTCCACCGAGTCGCCCTTCTCCACCTGGGCCACGACCAGCTGGAGCCGCTGGAAATGCCGCTGGGCGGAGCGGAGGATCGGCACCGGGCTCATGCCCTCCGCGAACAGGCGGCGCAGCGCGCGGTCCACCCCGGCGAAGTCGCCGTCCCCGGCGGCCCAGGAGGGCGCGTCCATCTCCAGCGCGCCGCTGTCGCCGATGCAGGCCTGGGCGTCCTCCAGCTCGACCCGGCGGGCATCCCCGCCCATGTAGGTCACCAGCTTCTCGATCTCGCCCCGCGCGATCAGCCGGTCGCCCACCAGGTTGGCCGCCAGGAAGTCGCGGGCGTCGGCGCTGACCGTCAGCTTGTGCGCCGCCAGCATGCCGGCGATGGTGTCGGCCAGCGCCGCCTCGTCCTCCACGTAGCAGGGGATCGGGGCGCCGGCCGGGGCGTTCTCGAACAATGCCCGCAGCTTCGACCCCTTGGACAGGTCGCCGGCCTCGACCACCACCATGCTGTCGCCGCCGGGCAGCGACTCGAACAGGGAGGCGAAGGCGCCGGTCACGCCGTCGTCGGCGTCGCGGATGCGGATCAGGCGCCTGCCGCCGGTCAGGGACAGGGCGGCCACCTCGTCGGCCAACCGCGCCGGGTCCTTCGCGATGGCGGAGCCGAGCATGTCCACCACGCGGAACGGGTCGTGCTGGTCCTCGACCACGCCGCGCGAGACGGTGTCGGCCCGTTCGCGCACCAGCCCGCCGTCGGGGCCGTAGAACAGCACCGCCCGGACGTTGGGGTCGGGGCGGCGGACGAACCCCTCGATCCGGCCGGCCGGTATCTTCATCGCCTACACCATCCGATCGGCCGCCGGGTCACACCACCACATTGACGATGCGGTTGGGCACGTAGACCAGCTTACGGACCGGCTTGCCGTCCATGGCCCGCTGCACGTTGGCGTCGGCCAGCGCCGCCTCGCGCGCGGCGTCCTCGGCGGCGTCGCGCGGCAGCGGGATCTGGGCGCGCAGCTTGCCGTTGACCTGCACCGCGACCACGACGCTCTCGTCCACCACCAGGGCGGGGTCGGCCTCGGGCCAGGGCGAATCGGTCAGCAGGGTCGAATGGCCCAGCCCCTGCCACAGCTCCTCGCCCAGGTGCGGCATCATCGGGCCGATCAGCTTGACCAGCGTCTCGTAACCTTCCCGCAGCACCCAGTCCTCGCCGGCGCCCTTGCCGTCCAGCTCGGCCAGCGCGTTGGTCAGTTCGCGGACCCGGGCGACGGCCTTGTTGAAGCGGAACTTCTCGACGTCGTCGCCGAAGCCGTCGATGGTCTTGTGGACGATCCGGCGGACCGCCTGCCCCTTGCCGGAAATCTCCGCCGGGGCGGGAGCGCCGGCCGGGGCCAGGGGCACCACCGGCTCGGTGATCAGGCGCCAGACGCGGGCGACGTAGCGCCAGGCGCCGTCGATGCCCGACTCGGTCCATTCCAGGTCGCGTTCCGGCGGGCTGTCGGACAGCAGCAGCAGCCGCATGGTGTCCGCGCCGTAATTGTCGATGATGTGCTCCAGGCCGACGACGTTCTTCTTCGACTTGCTCATCTTCTCGAGCCGGCCGGCCTCCACCGCCTCGCCGGTGCCGCGCTTGACGGTCAGGCCGTCCCGCTGCTCGACCTCCTCCGGATAGAGCCACTGGCCGGAGGCGTCGCGGTAGGTCGCGTGGGTCACCATGCCCTGGGTCATCAGCCCCTCGAAGGGCTCGGCCACGGCGAGATAGCCGCAGTCCTTCAGGGCGCGGGTGAAGAAGCGGGAATAGAGCAGGTGGAGCACCGCATGCTCGACGCCGCCGATATACTGGTCGACCGGCAGCCAGTAGTCCGCCGCCCCCCGCTCGAACGCGGCCGTCGTGTCGTGCGGCGAGCAGAAGCGCGCGAAGTACCAGGAGCTTTCGAAGAAGGTGTCGAAGGTGTCGGTCTCCCGCCGGGCCTCGCCGCCGCAGGACGGGCAGACCGTGTGCTTCCAGGTCGGGTGATGGTCCAGCGGGTTGCCCGGCTGGTCGAAGCTGACGTCGGTCGGCAGCTCCACCGGCAAATCCCGTTCCGGGACCGGGACGATGCCGCACTTGTCGCAGTGGATCACCGGGATCGGGCAGCCCCAGTAGCGCTGGCGGCTGACGCCCCAGTCGCGCAGGCGGTAGATGGTGGTGCCCTCGCCCTTGCCGGCCGCTTCCATGCGCTCGATCACGGCGCGCTTGGCGGCCTCGACCTCCATCCCGTCCAGGAAGGCGGAATTGGCCAGATGGCCGGGGCCGACATAGGCCTCGGTCCCGACCTCGAACGCGGCCGGGTCGGCACCGTCGGGGACGACCACGGGCAGCACGGGCAGGCCGTACTTGCGGGCGAAGTCCAGGTCGCGCTGGTCGTGGGCGGGGCAGCCGAAGATGGCGCCCGTGCCGTATTCCATCAGCACGAAATTGGCGACGTGGACCGGCACGGTCCGGCCCTCGACGAAGGGATGGATCGCCTTCAGCCCGGTGTCGAAGCCCAGCTTCTCCGCCGTCTCGATCGCCGCCTCGCTGGTGCCGATGCGGTTGCATTCCGCGATGAAGGCGGCGAGGCCGGGATTGGACGCCGCCAGCCGGGCCGCCAGCGGATGGTTGGGCGACACCGCGACGAAGCTGGCGCCGAACAGCGTGTCGGGCCGGGTGGTGAAGACCTCTATCTTCTCCGGATCGTCCGCCAGGTCGAAGGTGAAGCGCAGGCCGGAGGACTTGCCGATCCACTTCTCCTGCATGGTCCGGACCTTGTCCGGCCAGCGGTCCAGCGTGCCGATGGCGTCGAGCAGCTCGTCGGCGTACCGGGTGATCTTCAGGAACCACTGGCTGAGCTTGCGCTTCTCGACCGGCGCGCCGGAGCGCCAGCCGCGCCCGTCGATCACCTGCTCGTTGGCGAGCACGGTGTTCTCGACCGGGTCCCAGTTGACCCAGCTCTCCTTGCGGTAGGCCAGGCCGGCCTTCAGGAAGTCCAGGAAGATCTTCTGTTCGTGGCGGTAATATTCGGGCGCGCAGGTCGCGATCTCGCGCGTCCAGTCATAGGCCAGGCCCAGCGTCTTGAGCTGGGCGCGCATGGTCGCGATGTTCTCGTAGGTCCAGGTCGCGGGATGCACCTTGTTGGCGATCGCGGCGTTCTCCGCCGGCAGGCCGAAGGCGTCCCAGCCCATGGGATGGAGCACGTTGAAGCCGCGCGCCCGCTTGTAGCGCGCCACCATGTCGCCGATGGCGTAGTTGCGGGCGTGGCCGACATGGAGCCGGCCCGACGGGTACGGGAACATCTCCAGCACGTAGTATTTCGGCCGGTCGGGGTCCTCGTGGGCGACGAAACTGCCCCGCTCGTCCCAGACCGCCTGCCACTTCGCTTCCGTTTCCTTGGAGTTGTACCGCGACATGAACCATCCCTCACCGCGCCCCGATGCCCAAGCAGGGCGGGCGACGCATCACCGAACCAATGCACTATCGACTATCGTCGGCCCCGGCCGATCGTTCCCGCCGGAGCCCTGAAAAAACCCGCCGGCCGGGACGCCTACCGGCTGTCGGCGGTCTGCGCGATCCGGATCTGGCGGGCGCGCGTCAGGATGGTGTCCTCCAGCCGGCTCGCCGTCTCGGTGCTGACGCCGGAGTCCCGCCATTCGCCGCCGTTGGGTCCGGTCCCGGCGCGCTGCTGGCGGAAGACGCTGACCCGCACCCCATCGGCCCGGAGCTGCCGGTCGAGGATGTAGAGGTTGACCTTGAACCGCTCGTTCGGGGTTTCCGGCGGGGAATACCAGTCGGTCAGGATCACGCCGCCGAACGGATCGGCCGAGGCGATCGGCATGAAGGCCAGCGTGTCGAGCGAGGCGCGCCACAGGTAGCTGTTGACGCCGATGCCCTGGCCGTCCTGCGGCCCCGACTCGGCGCGGCGCGGGCCGAGCAGCGTGAAGCCGCCCTCGCCGCCGAGCAGGCTGCCGTAGCGGTACCGCTTGTCCTCGTCCGGATCGGGGAACTTGGCTTCCGGCTGGACGCCGCCGCAACCGCTCAGCAGCAGCGTTGCGCCGAGCACGCCCAGCAGGGCTGCGGCCGACTTGCGCCGGGTCGGCGCCCCCGGGATGTTGCGCGTCCGGGCGGTGGAAAGCGGAAAACGGGCCATTTTGTCTGACATCTCTGCGGTTCGGGCGCCGGAAATTAGACCAAAGGCGTGTGCGAGCGCAAGCGATCGGTCAAGCGGGATGCTCCGGCGGCCTGCGGCCCTTCCGCCCGTTCCGGCTCGCCGGGCGATGGTCGGGCCGAGCCCGGTCATGACGGATGTGGGGAGCGGGGGCCTGTTGGGAAGGGGGAGCGGGTCCGCGCCGGCCTCATGCCCTCCTCCCTTCCCCTGCCCGGTCATGATGGAAAAGGGGAGCGGAAGCGGCTCGGTGCGCTCTCCGACTCTCCCGCTTCCCTTCCGCTTCCTTTCCTCCCCATTCGATAGGGGTAGGGAAGGTTTTGCCTCCCCTCCCTCCGAACCGTGCGGGCGGTTTTCCCGCACACGGCTCTCCAGTCGTGGCTTTCCTCATCGGGAGTGTCTCGCTTGCCTGAGGGCTGTCGAGAGGGTGAACAGTCCCCTGGTCGCGAAGTAGGCATTGGTCCATTGCCGATGGTCTGCATAGCTTTTCCCGAAGCCTGGGCGTCGGGATTGCTTGCGCAGCATCGCCCTCAGGCGTCTGCGGATGAACTTGTCCAGTTGCGTGAAGAGGCGGGCTCGAGCATGTTTGAAGTAGCCGAACCACCCCCGCAGCACCGGATTGAGATCCGCGATGACGTGATCCAGGCTGACGCCCCGGCTGCGGCCGGTGCGGGCCCGGATCTTGTCCTTGAACGCCTTCAGGCTCTTGTCCCGCACGTATCGGCGTCCCGCCTCGAAGCGGTAGCCGAGGAAGTCGAAGCCCTGGCCGGGTTGCCGGCAGTCTCCGACGTGCGTCTTGTCGGGATGGAGCGTCAGGCCGTTGTCGGCCACCCAGGCTTGCACCCGGGCCAGGGCCGCGCGGGCCTGCGCCTCGTCCCGGCACAGGACGACGAAGTCGTCCGCGTAGCGGATCATGCGGTAGCCTTCGGCTTCCATCAGCTCGTCCAGCGGGTGCAGGTACAAGTTGCTCAGGATCGGTGAGATCACCGCCCCTTGCGGAGCTCCCGCGACCGGTGTCCATCGTGCCGTTTCCGTCATGATGTCCTGCTGGAGGAAGCTGTCGATCAACTCCAGGACGCGCCCGTCGCTGATCAGGTCGCCGAGCCGGGCCATGAGGTCCCGGCGCGGGATCGTGTCGAAGTACCGTTCCAGGTCGGCGTCCACCACCCAGGCGTATCCGTCCTTGAGCGCCCGGTCGACCGCGCGCAAGGCATCCTTGCAGCCGCGGCCGGGGCGGAAGCCGTAGCTGCCGTCCCGGAACCGGGCTTCGAGGATGGGCTCGATCGTCAGCTTGAGAGCCGTCTGGACGATCCGGTCCTTGACCGTGGGGATGCCCAGGGGGCGGGTTTTGCCGTCCCCCTTCGGGATCTCCACGCGCCGGACCGGGCTTGGCCGGTAGCTGCCGCTGTTCAGGTCCTCGTGCAATTCCCGCAGGTACCGATCCGCCTGGAGCGTGAACCGGGCGATGCTCTGCCCGTCCACGCCCGCCGCCCCCTTGTTACGCGCGACACGCCGCCACGCGCACTCCAGGGTCGCCGGCCGGATCGCTTTGTCGATCAGGCTGTACCATTTGCCTCCTTTGACGCCGTTGCCCAGCGCCGACACCATGGGGCCGGTCCAGATCGACGCTTCCACCCAGCTCCAATCCCGAGCCTGGGCTTCCGTCCCTTGTTTAGCCGTTACCGGCACTCCCGGAACTGTTCCTTGCGTCATCCCCGTCCTTCCCCGTTCCACTTCCTGCCTCCCTTCCCTCGGGCCGGTTTTGCTATCCGTCCCTCTCCGGCGCCGGCGACCGCCCTCCGGCGGTCCCGCGCCATCGCGGTAATATGAAGGCTCTGACTCCTGCCGCCGTCACCCGCGCCGGCAGGTCTCTCCGCTTACTCCGCCTTGCCGTCCCGACATTCCGCCCCCACCCACGTGGTGGTCCCGCCGGTCGCTTTCCCAGTCACCTCAGCGCCGACGGTCGGTTCCAGGCTTCGCCATGAATGAGCAGGCTCGCCGAGCCACCCCGCCGAAACGGGTTCGTCATCCTACGGACCGCCGGTTCGCCTCAGGTTGCTCCCCACCCCGCTTCGCGGCGACGCAGTTACCTTCGGCTTCGAAGTCGTGACCTCCTTCGGTGCGGACTTGCACCACACTGACAAAACGTCCTCACGGACGCACTCATAGCCGGGCTTGACCCGGCTATCTCCCGCTGGCGGCAGCGAGGCGCCTGCATGCCGGACGATGACCGGGTCAAGCCCGGTCATGACGGAAGAGGGAAGCGGGTGCGCCGTAGCGGGAGGGGGAGCGGAGGCAGTGGCGGAGAGAGACGCGGGGCAGTGGCGGAGTGGGGAAAGCGCCCGTCACTTCATCAAGTCCTCGTACAGGTCCCTCCACTCCGGATTCGCGGCGACGATCAGCGCGACTTTCCAGGCCCGCGGCCAATGCTTGATGTTCTTCTCGCGCTGGATTGCCCTACCGATGTCGTCGTGCCGCTCGATCCAGACCAGACGCTGGATGTTGTAGCGTTTCGTGAAACCATCCGACGTGCGTTCACGGTGCTCGTAGGCGCGCCGGGCAAGATCGGCAGTGACGCCGACATACAAAGTACCCTCAGGCCGGTTCGCCAGCATGTATACCCAGCCGCCGAGTTCCACGAACATTCCCCATCGTTCTGATTACCACATAAGTGGCAAAATTGTTACGGTCTCAGGTTGTCTACCGCAGCGCGATAGAAAGCATTTGCGACTCATACCCCGAAAATCACAACAATAGGCCGAACGGTCGATAGACCAGAAGTCATTACGGGGAAAACCGATGCGCAAGCTCCTTCTCGCCACGACCGCCACCGCAGCCGTCTGCGCGTTCGCCGCGCAGGCCCAGGCGCAGGTCACCGTCACCCTTGGCGGCTACACCGAGTTCTTCGCCGCGACCTTCGACGACGACACCGGGTCCGATCGCACCAGCCGGGAGTTCCAGCTCGAGACCGAGATCGTCGTCCGGGCGGACGGCAAGGCCGACAACGGCCTGCTGTACGGCGCCAAGATCGAGTTGCAGAACAGCACGCCCAACCCCGGCACCGGCGTCGGCACCGACGAGGCGTCGGTTTACCTGGGCGGCACCTGGGGTCGGCTGGAACTGGGCGACTTCGACGGCGCCGCCGACACCCTGAAGATCTATGCCCCCGTGGTCGGCGTCGAGCAGATCGACGGCGACTATGTCGACTTCGCGGGCGGCCAGCCGAACTTCGGCATGCATATCCCGAACAGCGGCGACTCGACCAAGATCATGTACCTGACCCCGCGCATCGCGGGCTTCCAGGCCGGTGCCAGCTACACGCCGGAAGCCGGTGACGAGGCGCAGCGCGTCGTCCCGCTCAAGACGCTCAGCACCTACAAGGACGTCGGCGAGTTCGGCGTCAACTATACGGGCGAGTTCGGGGGCTTCGGCGTGGCGCTCGGCGCCACCCTGACCACCGCGTCCAGCGGCACGAACAGCGGGGTCGAGGACTTCACCGCCTGGAACCTGGGCGCCCAGTTCACCTTCGGCGGCTTCGCCTTCGGCGGCGGCTACGTCGATGCGGGCGACTTCCTGCTGCCGACCACGGGCGCCATCGACGACGACCAGACCGCATGGCACGTGGGCGCCAGCTACACCGTCGGCCCCGTCGCCGTCGCCGCCAGCTACCTGAATGCCGAAGGCTATACCGGGGCGTACGGCGGTTCGACCGACTACAGCGACGACTATCAGGCCTTCAGCGTGGGTGCCACCTATGCCCTCGCCCCCGGCATGATCCTGGAGACCGAAGTCACCTTCTTCGAGGACGACGTCCTGACCGGCACCCGCGGAGCCACGGTCAAGGGCAGCAACGACGGCTACGTCTTCGTAGTCGGCACCCGCCTGGACTTCTGATCCCGGCGGCAACCATACAGGTTCAGCGAAAGCAGGAACGGCGGCATCCCCGGATGCCGCCGTTCTTCTTTGCCGGCGGCCTGAAACGGCGTGTGTTGAATGCGCCACAGTGTGGGCGCTTCTACACGGCCGATGGTAATAGCGGATTGCAAGGATTACCCATAAAGGATTATCCAAAATCGCATCCCCGAAAGATTGGGTAGTTCAAAGGTTTCCAGAGGGAGTCAAAACAATGAGGAACATCCTCCTCGCCACCACCGCGCTCGCCGCCGTCGCCGGCTTCGCTTCCGCCGCCAACGCCCAGATCAAGGTCACCCTGGGCGGCTACACCGAATTCTTCGCGGCCATCTACGACAACAGCCTGATCAACGGCACCGACCGCGAGTTCCAGCTCGAGACCGAAATCGTGGTTCGTGCCGACGGCAAGGCCGACAACGGCCTGCTGTACGGTGCCAAGATCGAGTTGCAGAACGGCGTTCCGACCGCCGGCACCACGGGTGTCGGCACCGACGAGGCGTCGGTCTATCTCGGCGGCTCCTGGGGTCGGCTGGAACTGGGCGACTTCGACGGCGCCGCCGACACCCTGGCGATCTTCGCCCCGCTGACCGGCGTGGAAGCCCTCGACGGCGACGGCATTGACTTCCTCGCCGTCACCGGCGTCTCCTTCGCCGGCAAGACCGGCACCTTCGAGCTGGGCCGCACGCCGTGGGGCGCCGCCATCAAGGCGCCGGACAGCGGCGACGCGACCAAGATCATGTACCTGACCCCGCGCTTCATGGGCTTCCAGGCAGGCTTCAGCTACGCGCCGGAGAACGGCGACGAAGCTCAGAACGTCATTACCACCAAGAACTCGCGGGACTACTCCGACTTCCTGGAGTTCGGCATCAACTACGTCAACACCTTCGACGGCGTGTCAGTCTCCGCCTCCGCCACCGGCACCAGCGGCAATGGCAAGGGAAATACCTTCACGTCGACTACGACTCCCGCGAGGACCGGAACGGCTGTGGTGAACGGAGTTGAGGTACCTGTGAACCTTCCAGCGGTAACGACCACTACCACAAACCCCGCCCTGAAGAACTTCACGGCTTGGCAGCTCGGCGCCCAAGTCGGATATGCCGGCTTCAAGTTCGGCGGCAGCTACATCGACGCCGATGACTTCAACGTTCCGGTCGGCACCAATAGCGGCGACCAGCACGCCTGGAACGTCGGCGCTACCTATACCACCGGTCCGGCCACCGTCGGCCTCTTCTACTCGGACTCCGAGGGCTACAAGCGCGCTCCCGGCACCTACGCCGACAGCTACGAGCTCTACGGCATCAGCGGCACCTATGTCCTGGCGCCGGGCTTCCTGATCCAGTCCGACCTGCTGTACCTCGAAGAGGACCTGAAGACGAGCGCCGCCGCGACGGCCGCCGCCAACAAGGTCAGCACCGACGGCTACGTCTGGGTCGTCAGCACCCGCCTGAACTTCTAAGAACCGCCCGGCCCTCGCGGGCAGGGGAAGTTCCTGGAGGCTTCGGAACCGGGGCGGTGGTGCGAACCACCGCCCCGTTTTCGTTGGGCAGGCTCTGTCGTCTTGAACCTGACAGCCCTAAAGGTTCGCCCTTATCCAAGCGGCCATGGCTTCCTGGTCCATTTCTCCTGCCGCGACCTTCAGCATGGTTTCGACACACGCCGCATCACTGGCCTTCAATTCCTGGCCATTCAGCTCCAGGAAAAGTTCCATCACCACGAACGCCGTTCGCTTGTTTCCATCGACGAACGGATGATTCCCCGCGACGCCGCAGGCATATGAGGCCGCAAGATCGGCAATGTCCGGTTCGCCGTAATTCTCGAAGTTGAGCGGGTGGGCAAGTGCTGATTCGAGAAACGCAATATCTTTTATTCCCGAAGCGCCGCCGTGTTCCGCAAGTTGCGCTTCGTGAATGGCAATGACAACGTCATGCGAAATCCAGATGCGTTGCATTTATTTTGCGAGCTGACGCAAGACATTCCGCCGCTTTTTCATGATTTTCTCGGCAGCATTCATCTGTGCCTCGAACTCGGGGTTATAGGGTGTCAATTTGTAGCCGTCCGGCGTCTCGGTCAGATAGACGACGTCGCCCTTCTCGACTTTCAGTCGGGAAGTCGCTTCCTTCGGGAAGACCAAGCCGATCGAATTGCCTACCTGGGTGAATTTGAGCGTCAGCATGCCGCATCCTCATGTTATAACGATCGTATGAACGTCACTCTCATGCGGTGGCTGCGTCAAGTCAACTCCAAAACCGCTGCAAGGAGGAAAAAGAAGATCGACCCCGATCCCTGATCACGCCACTTCGACCACCTTCATGTTGGACAAGTCGGTCAGCAACTGGCGCCGGGCCTTCTCGTTCAGGCCGGGATGCGCCTGGGCCAGTTCGGTCTCGGTGAAGCTCTCGCGGCCGACGACCCAGGATACCGGCCCCTCGGCGCCCGGCGGGATCGGCACGGCGCGGCGGTCGTCGCCCAGCTGCCAGCCGGCCGGGCCGCGGGTCACCTTGAGATTGGCGTTGCGGCGGCGCCAGCGCTTCGCCAGGGCGTCGCCGGGCAGGTCGAGCGAGCCCCGGTCGTAGTGGTAGCCCCGCATGAAGGCGGCGAACTGCTGGACGACGGCCGGCTCCCGCACATACTCCGCGACCCGGGCGCCCAGCGCCGCCAGATGCTCGGCCATGGCGCCGTCCGGCGCGTCGGGCCGGGGCACGGTGCGGCGGAACACGGGGTCCTGCACCGCCCGCTCGAACAGCATGGAGATCAGGTCGAGCCCGATCACCGAGGTCAGGCCGAAGGCGATGTGGATCGCGGTCTCGGCCGAGGCCAGCGCGTCGTGGTACCAGCCGCGCGGCAGGTACAGCACGTCGCCCGGCTTCAGCGTGACCTCCAGGCTGACGGGACCCTTGTGCTTGTCGTGGAACTCCTGCCCCAAGGTCTTGAAGAAGGGATGGGCGATCGGGTCCTCGAAATGGCGCTGGTAGATCCGCCAGGTCTTCTGCCCCTCCACATGCAGGGCATAGACGTCGTGGGTGTCGAAATGGCTGCCGAACGCCTGGTGCGCCCGCCACGAGCAATAGAGGTTGGCCTGCGCCTTGCCGCCGACGCCCTGCTCCAGCGCGTTGGCGACCGCCTTCAGGCCGGGGGTCAGGCTGTCGATATCGTTGCACACCAGGGAAGCGCCGCGCCGCAGCCAGGTGCCGACCTTGTCCAGGTCGGCCATCATGGCTTCCCGCCCCTCCCGGTCCAGGCCCGGCCGGCAATAGTCCGGGGCGTCGAGGATGCGGGTGTCGAGCACGAGCTGGAGCGACTTGGACGACCACAGGCCGGACTGGCCGAGCAGCCCCGACAGCGTGCGCCAGTCCATGACCGAGGCCAGCTTGCCGGCGGCACCGGGAATGTGGAGGGGCTTTCGGCCGTGATAGTCGCGGAAGAACTCCTCCGGCGTCAGCGGGTGAAGGATGTCGGCCAGGCTGGCGATCGTCTCGGACATGGGCTCCCTCTCTGGCGGGTCCGATCCGGCCCGGGGGCGAGATCCGGTCAAGCCTTTGTTCGCGGGGGCGGCAGGATCACGGATGGACACGGATAGGCACGGATAGGCACGGATGCGTTTTCTTGCCCATCGAATATCAGTCCGGGGGACGAATCCACCAGGGGGAAATGGTATCCGTGCCCATCCCGTTCATCCGTGATCCCGGCATCTCCGGCGGCAGCGGAGCCGGGGCCGCCATCCGGGTTGGGCCTTGCCGTTTCCCGCCCGATGCGCGACAAGACGGATCATGATGACCAACGATACGCCCATGCCCGAGTCCGGTTCCGACGTCGCCGCCAATCTGGCGGCCGTGCGCAGCGCCATCGCCGAGGCCGCCCGCGAGGCCGGGCGCGATCCCGCCGGCGTCACGCTGGTCGCCGTCGGCAAGGTCCAGCCGGTCGAGAAGCTGGAGGCGGCGCTGGAAGCCGGCCAGCGCGTGTTCGGCGAGAACAGGGTGCAGGAGGCGAAGGCCAAGTTCCCGAGCCTGCGCGAACGCTATCCGGACATCGAGCTTCACCTGATCGGCCCGCTCCAGACCAACAAGGTGAAGGAGGCGGTGGCCCTGTTCGACGTGATCCAGACCGTGGACCGGCCGAAGCTGGCCAAGGCGCTGGCCGAGGAGATGGCGAAGCAGGGCCGTCGGCCGGCCTGCTACGTCGAGGTCAATACGGGGGCGGAGCCGCAGAAGGCCGGCATCCCGCCGGAGGAGGTCGGCGCCTTCCTGGAGACCTGCCGGACCGAATACGGCCTGCCGGTCGCCGGACTGATGTGCATCCCGCCGGCGGACGAGGAGCCCGCCCTGCATTTCGCGCTGCTGTCCGACCTGGCGAAACGCCACGGCCTGCCCGTGGTCAGCATGGGCATGAGCGGCGACTACGGGACGGCGGTACGCTTCGGCGCCACCCATGTCCGCGTCGGCACCGCGATCTTCGGCGCCCGGCCGGCGAAGGAGTAGGGAGGACGGGACAGGGATCGGCGCTTGCGCAAACCTGCGATAGGATGGCTGGACTTGATCCATGGGTGTCCGGCACGGCACTTGCTCATCAACCACTGAGAACGCTTCTAGCGATTGTTTTCTCTTCCGGTTCGTCATCCACGGGCTTGACCCGCGGATCTCAAGGCACGGAGGCTTCGATGCTTCCCGCGAACGATGGCCGGATCAAGTCCGGCCATGACGAAAACGGAGTGTTTCTGCCCAAGATTAATCCTTTCGCAGAGTAAGCAATCTCCATGCCGGACAGCCGTGGATCAAGTCCGGGCATGACGATAAAGGGAAGATGAAGTATTCTGAGCATCAGCTTGGGGTTGATGAGCATTCGCCGTGCCGGACAGCCTTCGGTCGGGATCAGGCGACCGGGCCCGCGACGGACAGGCGGTCGCCCGGGCGGCAGTCGCGCAGGAGGGCCAGCAGGTCGGGCAGCGCCAGGGCGACGCAGCCGGCGGTCGGCTCGTAATCGGGCTTCGCCACATGCATGAAGACGGCGCTGCCCTCGCCGGGGACGACGGGGTCGTCGTTGTGCCCGATCACCACGACGACGTCGTACAGGCCGTCGGCCCGCCACATCTCCTCGTGGCGGGGGGCGAAGGGGAGCTTGACCGGGCGGTTGTAGTCCGGATCTGCGGGGTCGTCGCACCAGCCGTCGTCCGGAGCGATGGGCGCCACGGGAAGCGCGGTTTCGGGAGCGGCCAGCCGGTCCGGGCGGTAGAGCACCCGGCGCAGGGCGAAGCTGCCGACCGGCGTGGCGCCGTCGCCCTCGCGCTTGGCGGCGCTGATGCCGCCGCGGCCGAGCGCGCAGCGGAAGCTGCCGCCGGGCCAGGTCAGGACGCCGTCCCGTGAAACCTCGATATCCATGTCCCTTGCCTATCCGACGCGGGCGATCCGATCAATAGCTGCCGCGGGCCGCGCCGGGGGAGTTGCCGGCTGGTGCGGCGGCGGTGCCGGTGCGGGCGCCCTGGCGGTACTTGTCCAAGGCGTTCATCATCATGTCGGCGACCAGTTCCGGCGGAATCTGGGCCGATCCGCCGGGTGGCCAGCTAGAGGTCTGGGAGGGGGCGGGAGTAGCGGGCGCGGCTGCCGGCTTCTCCGCGGCCTGGGCTGCGGCAAGCTGGGCGGAGGCGCGATGGGCCGGCATCTTCTCCAGGTTGGCGCCCGGCCCGGTCGCGATCGGCGGCGTCGATTTCGGCTGGAGGCCCTCGACGCGCTTGGGCACCGCGAAGAACTTCGAGTCGGACTCGCCCGGCCGGCGGGAGGCGGGAACCGGGTTGGGCATCACCGCGGCCGGGATCAGGATCTCCCCGGCCGGCGCCGCCTCCGCCATGGCCGGCGGGATGGCCGGGACGGCCGGGGTTGCGGGAGGTGCCGCCGCCGTGGCGGGAGCCGGTTCGCCGGGAGGCGGGGCGGAGGGCCGGGGGGTTTCCGCCGACGCGACCTGGGGCGCCTCGGCCGCCGGCTCCCCGTCGCCGGACCCGGTGACCATGGCCATCAGGTGCTCGCCCGGGTCCTTGCCGGTGGTCTCGGCGATGATGGCGCTGCCGACGCCGGCGACCAGGCCGACGATCCCGCCATAGAGGCCGCCGCCGATCACCCGCGACACGCCCTTGATGGTGTCGCCGGTCAGCTCGCGGTAGACCGTGTTGACCACCGGGATGTGCTGGAGCGGATTGACGATGTCGACGAAGTCCCAGAAGGACATCTCGACCTCCCCGGTATCCGGCATCTCGTTCTCGGCGACTCCGTTCGGGACCGGGGTCTCCCAGTTCCGGGGCGTCGCGCGGGTGGCGGTCAGGGTATCGATGGACATGGCATGGCCTCCTGCCCGGACTATCAGCAAGGGGCGTGCCAAGTGCGGAGGGGGCGCGTCCCGCGCCCCGCGGGCTTTGGGACGCCGCCCCTCCCCGGCAAAAGCTGCCGGTGCCCGGAAGATCCTGCCGGTCAGCCGGCGCTGACCGGCACGGGCGGATCCTCCAGCATGTCGCGCTCGGTGGTCTTGTCGGGAAAGGCGCAGAGGTCGCGCACGACGCAGGCGGGGCAGTCCGGCTTGCGGGCCTTGCAGATATAGCGGCCGTGCAGGATCAGCCAGTGGTGGGCGTGGGGCTTCCAGCGGGCCGGCACGTAGCGCACCAGCTTGCGCTCGACCTCCTCCGGTGTCTTGCCGCGCGCCAGCCCGGTGCGGTTGGAGACGCGGAAGATGTGGGTGTCCACCGCGATGGTGGTCTGGCCGAACGCCACGTTCAGAACCACGTTGGCGGTCTTGCGGCCGACGCCGGGCAGGGCTTCCAGCTCCTTCCGCTTGCGCGGCACCTCGCCGCCGTGCTGGGCGACCAGGATCTCCGACAGCTTCATGACGTTCCTGGCCTTGGTGTTGAACAGGCCGATCGTCCTGATGTGGTGGCGAAGCTTCTCCTCCCCCAGGTCGAGCATCTGCCGCGGCGTCTGGACGACCTGGAACAGCGGGCCCGTCGCCCTGTTGACGCCGACGTCGGTCGCCTGGGCGGACAGCACCACGGCGACCAGCAGGGTGTAGGGGTTGGTGAACTCCAATTCGGTCTTGGGCGCCGGGTTGTCGGCGGCAAGACGGCGGAAGAATTCTTCGATGTCGGCTGGCTTCATGGTCCTAGGATATCTCCCGGTTCCGCCCCGCGCCAAGGGCGGACGATCCGTACCGATCGGTCTTTACCATTTCCCCGGACGCATCATATCCTAGTTCCATGACCGCCATTGCCCATGACGATGCCGCGGAACCGCGGATCTTCTTCGACGCGATCCTGCACCCGCACAGGAGCCTGTCGCGGCGGGGATTCGCGATCTTCATGGGGGCCTTCACGGCGATCAGCCTGACGGTCGGCGGGTTCTTCTGGCTCCAGGGCGCCTGGCCGGTCTTCGGCTTCTTCGGGCTGGACATCCTGCTGGTCTGGTGGGCTTTCCGCCGGAGCTACCGCAGCGCCCGCATATACGAGACGGTCCGCCTGACCGAGCGCGAGCTGGTGGTCCATCGGGTCGGCGTGACCGGCGACGACCGGTCCTGGACCTTCCAGCCCCATTGGCTGCGGGTCACCATGGACGATCCGCCCGAGCACGAGAGTCAGGTGACGCTGACCAGCCACGGCCAGACCCTGACCGTCGGCTCCTTCCTGTCGCCGGAGGAGCGGCTGGACTTCGCCAAGGCGCTGAACGAGGCGCTGGGCCGGTGCCGGCGCGTCCATCCCGGCGCCTGACCGGCACCGCAAGAATCGGGTTGGCCCGGCCCCGGAATCGGCGGCATATGCCGTCCATCAATCCGGGGAGGATGAGATGACCGCCGCCGAACTGACCGAAGACCAGGACCTTCGCAGCCACTACGCCGCCATCGCCGCCGCGATCGACCGGATCGTGGACGGCTACCAGGACCAGCCGTCGCTGGAGGACATGGCCGCGGCGGCGAACATGAGCCCGTTCCATTTCCAGCGCGTGTTCAAGCGCTGGGCCGGGATCAGCCCCAAGCGGTTCGCCCAGTTCGTGACGCTGGGCCATGCCAAGCGCCTGCTCGACGCGGACGGCAGCGTGCTGGACACCGCGCTGGAGGTCGGGCTGTCCGGTCCCAGCCGCCTTCACGACCTGTTCGTCGCGTGCGAGGCGATGACCCCCGGCGACTACAAGGCCGGGGCCGCCAGCCTGACGGTCCGCTGGGGCCTGCACGACAGCCCGTTCGGGCGCGCGCTGATGGCGGCCACGCCGCGCGGGCTGTGCTGGCTGAGCTTCGTGATCGACGGCGACGAGCGGGGGGCGATCGCCACCTTCCTGGAGGAATGGGGCGAGTCCCGGCTGGTCGAGGACCCCGCCGCCACCGCCGCGATCGCGGACCGGGTCTTCGGCGGCGGTGCCGCGGCAAGCGAGGGGCCGGAAGAGGCGATCCCGCTGGTGCTGCGCGGCACCAATTTCCAGATCAAGGTCTGGGAGGCGCTGCTGCGCATTCCCGTCGGCCGGTTCGTCAGCTACCAGGACCTGGCCCGCGCGGTCGGCCGGCCGGAGGCGCCGCGCGCCGTCGGGGCCGCCGTGGGACGCAACCCGATCAGCCTGATCATCCCGTGCCACCGGGTGATCCTGAAGTCGGGCGTCGTCCACAATTACCGCTGGGGCGTGTGCCGCAAGAAGGCCCTGCTGGCCTACGAGGCGGCCCGCGCCGCGGGATAGGCCCGATTTACTTCGGCGCGAGGCGCAGGGCGCCGTCCAGGCGGATGACGTCGCCGTTCAGCATGACGTTGCCGATGATGTGCAGCGCCAGGTCGGCGTATTCGCCCGCGTCGCCGAAGCGGTTGGGGAACGGCACCGAGGCGGCGAGGCTGTCCTGGACCTCCTGCGGCATGGTCAGCAGCATCGGCGTGGCGATCAGGCCCGGCGCGATGGTCATGACCCGGATGCCGGAGCGCGCCAGCTCGCGCGCGGCCGGCAGGCCCAGCGCGATCACGCCGCCCTTGGACGAGCCGTAGGCGGCCTGGCCGATCTGGCCCTCGAACCCGGCGACCGAGGCCGTGTTGATGATGACGCCCCGTTCCGACGTTTCCAGCGGGTCGAGCTTGCTCATGTCGTAGGCGGCCAGCCGCATCACGTTGAAGGTGCCGACCAGGTTGATGTCCACCACCCGCTTGAAGGCGGCGAGGTCGAGCGGCCCCTCGCGGCCGACGATGCGGCCGGGCGTCGCCACGCCGGCGCAGCTGATCGCGATGCGGGCCGGGCCGTGGGCCTCGCGCGCCGCGGCGAAGGCCGCCTCGGTGCTGGCGGCGTCGGACACGTCGCATTGGACCGCGATTCCGCCGATCTCGTCGGCCACCGCCTGGACGGCATCGACGTTGAGGTCGAACAGGGCGACCTTGGCCCCTTCCGCCGCGAGGCGCCGGGCCGTCTCCGCCCCCATGCCCGAGCCGCCGCCGGTGATGATGGCGGCATGATTCCTGACCTTCATCGGTCGTCCTCCCTTCATTCTGTTGGATCGGCCCGCTCTTTAGCAGAGTGGGCGGGCGAATGCAGCACCCGGGCGGGGGATGGACGGAACAGCCCGCCGCCCTAGCTTGTCACCGGTCATGCTGTCCGATACTCCCCGTCCCGCCCTCGCGCTCGGCTTCGCCGGGCTGATCCCCTTCTACCTGGGAGCGGCCGCCGTCTGGCTGGCGCCGCTGCCCTGGAACGTCCATGCGCTCCAGGTCCAGGTCCTCTATGCCGCGACCATCCTGTCGTTCCTGGGCGCCGTCCACTGGGGCCTGGCGCTGGCGAACCGGGGCGGCGATCCCCCGTCCCCCGGCGACCCGGCGCCCGCCATGACCTGGGCCCGCCTGGGCTGGAGCGTGGTGCCGGCATTGGTGGCCTGGGTCGCCGTCGTCCTGACGGCGGTGCCGGCGCTGGTCACCTTCATCGTGGCCTTCGCCGGCATGTATCTCGGCGACCGCGCCGCCGTGCGGGCCGGCCACGCGCCCGCCTGGTACCTGCCGATGCGCGGGATCCTGACCCTGCTGGTGATCCTGGCGCTCGCGCTGTCGCTGGTCCGGGTGCTGCTGGGGCTGGCGCCCGGCCCGGTCGCCGGCTAGCGCCCGGGGTCCCGGACGCTGGCCGAGGCCGCGGCGGCCGTCCGCTCCCGGCGGGCCAGCGACGCCTCCCGCTGGGCGATGTAGATGGTGGAGCCGGCGATGATCCCGGCGCCGACCCAGCTCCACAGGTCCATGGTCTCGCCGAACATGACGTAGCCGAGCAGCGCCGCGAAGGGCAGCTTGGTGTAGTCGAACGGCATCATCGCGGAGGCGTCGGCCATGTGGAAGGCGCGGGTCAGCGACAGGTGGCCCAGGGTCGCGACGCCGCCCATGGCGACCAGCCAGACCAGCATCCCCCAGCTCGGCCAGGACCAGACGAACAGCGCCGGGACCAGCGACATCGGCGTCAGGAACAGCACCATGTAGGTCACCATGGCGGTGGTCGACTCGGTGCGCGCCAGCGCCTTGACCTGGAGCGCCGACGCCGCGCTGAAGCAGGCCGACACCAGCACCAGCACCGCCATCAGGTCGATGGCATCCGCATCGGGCCTGACGATCACGAGGACGCCGAGGAACCCCACGACGGTGGCGGTCCAGCGCCGCAGCCGGACCACCTCGCCCAGGAAGAGCGCTGCGCCCACGGTGGCGAACAGCGGCGTGGTGAAGTTGAGCGCCACCGCCTCCGCCAGGGGCATCACGCTGATCGCGTAGAACCAGGTCAGCATGGCGGCCAGCCCGGTCAGGGCGCGCGTCGAGTAGAGGCCCCACTTGCGGGTGCGCAGGCCGCCCAACCCCGCGCGCATCAGCCAGGGCAGCATGAAGGCCAGGCTGAAGAAGTTGCGGAAGAAGGTGACCTGGAACGGATGCAGCTCGGTCGAGGCGTGGCGGATCAGCAGGTTCAGCACCGAGAACAGGGCCGCCGCCGTGACCATCCACAGCGCCCCCTCCACCGTGACGGAAAGCTTGGACGGGAACAGGCGGGTGCTGAAGAAAGCCAATGGAAAGGACTGCCGGGTCTCTGCGGGAAAGGGAGGCGGCGTGAAGGATGCCTGTGCGACACTATGCCCGCATCGCTCCGGACGACCAACCGGCCGCAACCCCGTAGAACTGCGCGGAGCGCAAGTCTGCCATGCGGCAGGCCGGTTTCCGCGGCGGCCGGCCTATGCTGGGCCGGCAAGCAATCGAATCGGGAGGAGAAGGAAGATGCAGTTCCTGGTGATCGCCTATGACGGGACCGACGAAGCGGCGCTGGACCGGCGCATGGCGGTCCGCGAGGCCCATATCGAGGCCGCCCGCGCCATGAAGGCGGACGGCAGCATGATCGTCGGCGGCGCCATCCTGGACGACGAGGGGCGCATGATCGGCTCCTCCTGCATCGTGGAGATGCCCGACCGGGCGGCGGTGGATGCCTGGCTGGCCCGCGACCCCTACGTCACCGGCAATGTCTGGCAGAAGATCGAGGTGCGCCCGTTCCGCTGCGCGCCGCTGGCATAGTTGCACGCGGCGATACAGTCCATCCACCGGTCGGTGGATTATGCCGGCGGATGATCGGGTCCATAGTGGGGGCATGTGATCGTCCCCCTTGCCGGAGCCTTGGCATGTCCCGTTTCCCCAGCCTGTTCGTCTCGCACGGTTCGCCCACCCTGGCCCTGGAGCGGGGCGGCGCCGCCGATTTCCTGCGCGGCTACGGCGAGCGGCTGGGGAGGCCGGAAGCGATCCTGGTGGTGTCCGCCCATTGGGAGACCGCGGCGCCGGCGGTCGGCACCAGCCCCGCGCCGGGAACCATCCACGATTTCCGGGGCTTTCCGGAAGCCCTTCACCGGATCCGCTATCCCGCTCCGGGTGCTCCGGACATGGCGGCGGAGGCGGCGCGCCGGGTGGAGGCCGCGACGGGGCGGCCGGTCGGGCTCGACCCGGAACGGGGACTCGACCATGGCGCCTGGGTGCCGCTGTCGCTGATGTATCCCGCCGCCGACGTCCCGGTCGCCCAGCTCTCGATCCTGCGCGACGGCGGCCCGGCCGACCATCTGGCGCTGGGCGAGGCCGTCCGCCCGCTGCGGGACTCGGGCGTGCTGGTGCTGGCGTCGGGCAGCGCCACCCATAACCTGTACGAGTTCAGGGGCAATGCCCACGACGCGCCGGCGCCGGACTGGGTCTCGGGGTTCGGCGAGTGGCTGGCCGAGGCGATCCGCGACGGCCGCACCGCCGATCTGCTGGACTACCGCCGGCAGGCTCCCTTCGCGGAACGCAACCATCCGACCGAGGAGCACCTGATGCCGCTGTTCGCGGCGATCGGCGCCGCGTCGGAGCCGCGCGGCGCCCGCGTCCATGCCGGCCATGCCTTCGGGGTGCTGGCGATGGATGTCTACGAGTTCGCGTGACGGGCCGGGGCGATCCGAAGAACAGGGGGCGCGGCGGAACGGATTTGCCGGGATTGTGTTCGAAATTGAACCTGTTCCGGCTGCCGAGCGGATGTTCCCTTGGAAATCAGAGACGCGACCTACGACCGCCTGCTCGACATCTGGGGTCGGCTGAGGACGAACCTGTGGTTCGTTCCCGTGCTGATGACGGTGGGAGCCCTGGTCCTGGCGGTGTTCGCGCTGGGGGTCGACGCCAACCTGATGGGCTCGCGCGAGCGCGTCTGGTGGCTCTACAGCGGCAAGGCGGAGAATGCCAGCGACCTGCTGTCCACGCTGCTGTCGTCGATCATCACCATGGCGACCCTGGCGATCTCGATCACCATGGTGGTGCTGACCCTGGCGGCCAGCCAGCTCGGGCCGCGCCTGATCCGGAACTTCATCGGAGACAGCCGCACCCAGGCGGCGCTGGGCTTCTTCGTGATGACGATCGTCTACCTGCTGCTGGTCTACCGGCGGGTCGACGACCACCTTGACGCCGAGAAGGTGCCCAACGTCGCCATCACGGTCGGCTCGGCCCTGTCGCTTGCCTGCATCTTCCTGCTGCTGTTCTACGTCCACCATCTCGCCAGCTCGATCGTCTCGGACACGGTGATCAACCGGGTCGGCGACGAACTGGACGAGGTGGTGCGGCGCCTCCTGCCGGAGCCGGGCGCGCTCCCCCGGCAAGACCTGCGCACCGGCGGGGACGACCCGGACGCCGGCGGCGCCGACCTCAGCCTGCCCCGGGGAGGCTATGTCCAGACCATCGACCATGGCGCGCTGGTGGCGCTCGCGCGCGAGCACGACGTCGTCCTGACGCTGCGGTTCCGCGCGGGATGGCACCTGCTGGCCGGGGGCCGCCACGCCTCCTTCGCCCCGCGCGACCGCTCCGGCGACGGGATCGCCCGGGGCCTCGCGGCCGCGGTGGTGGTCGGCGCGGACCGCACGCCGACCCAGGACATCGAGTTCAGCATCCGCCAGCTGGTCGAAGTGGCGCTGCGCGCGCTGTCGCCCGGAATCAACGATCCCTATACCGCCGTGGCGGTGATCGACCGCCTGGCGGCGTCCCTGGCGCTCGCCATGGGGCGCGACATGGAGCCGGCGCTGCACCGGGACGAGGACGGGAAGGTCAGGCTGATCGCTCACCCCGCCACCTTCACCGGGCTGGTCGACCGCTCGTTCAACGAGATCCGGCAGGCCGCCGCCGGGCAGGCCGCCATCCTGATCCACCTGCTCGACACCATCGCGCGGCTGGCCTTCCACGTCCGGACCCCGGAGCACCGCGACGCGCTGGCCCGCCACGCCGCGATGATCGCGTCCTCCGGCCAGCGGAACCTGGAGGAGGAGCAGGACAGGGCCGAGATCGCCGACCGGCACGAGGCGGCGCTGGCCGGCCTGATCGCCACCGACGTGTGACGGCAGGCCGGCCAGATCCCCGGGCCGAGATCCCCGGGGCGTCAGGCGTCCTCGAAGAACTCCACCACGCCGTCGTCCAGACCGTAGCGCGCGCCGACGATCTTCAGCTTGCCGGCCTCCAGCGGATCGAGGAGCATCGGCTCCGATTCGCGCAGCCGCCGGACGATCCGCCGGACGTTGGACCGGACCGCGTTCTCCACCATGTCGCCGGACCCGTCGCGCACGGCCAGGACCGCGGGGATGATCGGCTCGATCATCCTGCCGATGCTGCCGGGGTACCGGGCGTTGTCGCGCACCACCGACACCGCGGCGGCGACCGCGCCGCACCGCTGGTGGCCCATCACGACGACCAGCGGGACGCCCAGTTCCGCCACCGCGTACTCGATGCTGCCCAGCGCCGAGGTGTCCACGGTATTGCCCGCGTTGCGCACGATGAACAGTTCCCCCAGGCCCCGGCCGAACAGCAGCTCGGGCGGCACGCGGCTGTCGGAGCAGCTGACCAGCACGGCGAACGGCGTCTGGCCGCGCGCGATCTCGATCCGGCGGTCGCGGTTCTCGCCGGCCCGGTAGGCGCTGTCGGTGCGGAAGTTGCGGTTGCCCTCCTTCAGCAGTTCGAGCGCCTGGTCGGGCGTCAGGTCGGTCCTGGCGGCCGGGCCGGCCGCGAAGGCCGTGCCGACCGGAAGGATGGCGCCGGCGAGGACCCCCGCCGCGGCACCGCCGCAGGTCCTCTTGAAGAATGCGCGCCTTGACTTGTCTATCCCGGTCACTGTCGTTTCCCCCTTCGTGATCTGATTTCCCCATGCGGCGGAGCCCTTGTCCGAAGTCCCCCGCCGCCTTTGCAACAGGATGTGTGGCCCGGAGTCCCCGCTTCCGGCCCAATCGTTGCCACGGCCTGGTGTAATCGGGCAGGATCATGGATATCAACCTTTGGTTTGTTGCTTCCCGGCCGCGAACCCGGGCAACACAGTCCCTTGGGAACGATCGGCCGATCCGGCGGGCTTCGCCGAAGATGACAGCTAGGGACGGAAGCGCATGTGGAAGAAAACCCAACCCCTCTCCCACGAGGACATCGTGGCGATCTATGACGTGCTGCTCGGCCGGCGGCCGGAGAGCGAGAGCGTCATCGAGAATTATCGCCGCATGGGGTCCGCCGCCGCGGTCGTGCGCGCCATCGGGCAATCCGGGGAATTCGCCGGGAGGCGGATGTCGAGCCCCTTCCACCACTATCACGCCAGCTTCGACGCCCAGGAGGTCATGCGCCGGCATGCGGCGCCGCGGCTGGAGCCGCGCGACGGCCATCTGACCAACTTCCTCGGCGTCGTCATCCACAGCAAGTTCCTGCCCGGGATCCTGGGCGACCGGGCCGGGCAGGTCGAGGACATCCCGATCCCGGCCAACTGGCATGCCGACATCGCCGAATGGGGTGCCGCCCTGCGCGCGGTCGAGCTGGCCCGGGATAGCTTCACCATGGCCGAGCTGGGCTGCGGCTGGGGCTGCTGGATGAACAATACCGGGGTCGCCGCCCGGCGCCTGGGCCTCAAGCCGCACCTGATCGGCGTCGAGGGAGACCCGGGACACATCGCCTTCGCGCGCGAGGCCTGCGCCTCCAACGGTTTCGCGGAGGACGAGGTCACCCTGTTCCACGGCATCGCCGCCGCCGCGCCGGGCACCGCCCTGTTCCCGCGCCAGAAGACCTCGGGCATGGAATGGGGGCTGGAGCCCATCTTCAACGCGACGGAGGAGGAGCGCCGCCGGGCGCTTGCCGCGGGGAGCCACGACGAGCTGCCGATGATCCCGCTGGACGAGGTGATCGGCGACCGCGAGCGGCTCGACCTGCTGCATGTCGATATCCAGGGCGGCGAGGCCGACCTGGTGGACTCCTGCATCGACGTCCTGTCGCGCCGGGTGGCCTACATGGTGATCGGCACCCATTCGCGGCAGATCGAGGGGCGCCTGATGGACAGCCTGCTCGGTGCCGGATGGAACCTGGAGATGGAGCGGCCGGCCATCATCCGGCTGTCCGAGGGCGCGCCGCTGACCCTGGTGGACGGCGTGCAGGGCTGGCGCAACACCGCCCGCTGACGTCCCGGCGGGCTATTCCGCGGCTTGCGCCATCGCGGGCGGGGCCAGGGCCGGCCGGGCAACCGAGCCCGGTTCCGCCACCAGGGTCCCGACCAGTTCGCGCAGCCGCTGGGCGATGCCGCCGATCGCCGCGGCCGTGGCCGCGAGCTGGTCGGCCCGGACATTGGTCGCCTCCGCCGCGCCGCGCATCGCCTGGACCTCCGCGGTGACGCGGCTGCTGTCGGATGCCGCCGTCTCGGCGATCGCGAGGGCCCCGCGCGCGGCCTCGGCCACCTCGCCGATCGAGCCGGCGACGTTGGACGATTCGCCGCTGGCGTTGGCCATGCTCTCGGCGATGTGCTGTGCGGCGTCGGCCTGTTCGGCCAGCGCCGCCGAGACCGAGCGGACCGCCTCGTCCAGGGTGCCGACCACCTCGGTGATGGTCCGGATCACCGACACGGCCTCCCCCGCCTCGCCCTGGATGGCGCCGACCTTGCCCTCGATGTCCTCGACCGCGCGGGCGGTCTGGCCGGCGAGGTTCTTGACCTCCTGCGCCACCACGGCGAAGCCCTTGCCGGCCTCCCCGGCCCTGGCCGCCTCGATGGTGGCGTTGAGCGCCAGCAGGTTGGTCTGCCCGGCGATCTCGCGGATCAGGCGCAGCACGTCGCCGATCGCCCCGGCGGCGACGCTCAGCTGGTCGACCGTCGAGGAGGCCCGGCCGGCCTGGTCCATGGCCCGCTCCACCACCTGCCTGGCCGCCGCCATGCCGGTCTCGATCGAGAAGATCCGTTCGGTCACCCGCCGGGTATCCGCGGCGGCGGCCTCGATATGGGCCGACATGCTGGCCGCGCTGCGGTCGATGCTGTCGGCGTTGGCCCGGACGCCGCCGACGGCGTCGGTGATCCTGACCATGTCCTCCGCCATGGTGCCGGTCGAACGCGACACCGAGGCGGCCTTCGCGGTGGCATCGTGCGCCTGGGCGGCCAGGTCGGACGACAGCGCCATCAGGCCGTCGGCCGCCCGCGACAGGTCGCGCGCGCCGTCCGCGACGCCGCCGACGATCGCCTCGATGTTGTCGATCAGCCGGTTGTAGGCGTAGGCCAGCTCCGACGCCTCGTCGCCGCTGCCCTCCTCCAGCCGCACCTTCAGGTCGGCGCCGCCGCGCGACAGCGCCAGCATGTTGTTCAGGAGCTGGCCGGTGCCCAGCGTGGCGCCGTGCTCCGCCTCGTTCAGGCCCAGCAGCTCCTCCTCCCGCGAGACCCGCATGCCGCCGGCCAGGTTGCTGTTGAGCAGCCTGAAGAAAAGGTACGAGACGCCGAAGCCCCAGGCGAAGGCGACCGCCACCCCCTGCGCCTGGATCAGGAACTGGGACAGGGCGTCGCCCGCCGGGAGCTTGTCGGAGGCCGCGAAGAAAGCCGTCATCAGCGTACCCCAGGCGCCGCAGACGCCATGGACCGGGACCGCGCCGACCGCGTCGTCCAGCTTGAACACACGTTCCAGCAGCTCGCCCGCCACCAGGACGACGAGACCGCTCGACAGCCCGATGAAGACGGCCCCGCCGGAGGTGACCGCGTCGCACCCGGCGGTGATCCCGACCAGCCCGCCGAGCACGCCGTTGATCACCCGGTCGACCCGCCAGTTGTGGTCGACCAGCCGGCCGGCGAACATGCCGGACAGGCCGCCCATGGCGCCGGACACGATGGTGTTGAACACGATGTGGGCGAACTGCGGCGTGCCGGCCAGGGTCGAGCCGCCGTTGAAGCCGATCCAGCCGACCCACAGGATCAGCGCGCCGGAGGTCGCCAGCACCGGGCTGTGGCCGTGGATCTTGACCGGCCGGCCGTGCCGGTCGAACCGGCCGATCCGGGGACCCATCACGATCACGGCCGCCAGCGCCACCCAGCCGCCGATCGAATGCACCACCGTCGATCCCGCGAAGTCGATGAAGCCCTGGCTGCCCAGGAAGGCGTGGTTGCCCGTGTCCAGCAGGTTGCCCCAGGCCCAGTGGCCGAACACCGGGTATATGACCGCCGAGACGAAGACCGTCGCCCAGAGATAGCTGCCGAACCGCATCCGCTCCGCCACGGCGCCGGACACGATGGTGGCCGCGGTGCCGCAGAACACGAGCTGGAAGATGAAGAAGGCGTAGTCCCAGTCGCTGGAGTGGTTGAACAGCATCATGCCGGTGCTCCAGCCGATCAGGCCGGCCTGGTCGGCGCCGAACATCAGGGCGAATCCGACCATCCCGAAGATGCCCACGGCCAGGACGAAATCGACCAGGTTCTTCTGGGCGACGTTGACCGAGTTCTTGGAGCGCACCAGCCCGGCCTCGAGCAGCAGGAACCCGACCTGCATCAGCATGACGAGGGCCGCGGCCGCCATGACCCAGACATAGTTGAGGTTGGTCTGGAAGGTCTCCACCGCGGCCAGCCGGGCCGCCAGGTCGCCGGCCGTGTCGGCCGCCTGGGCCAGCGCGGGACCGGCCTGAAGGACCGATGAGGACAGGACCGCCAGCATCACGGCCAGGGGTCGCCGGAATATCGGCCGGATCGGGCGGCGGGAAACATGAACAGAATGGTTTGAATTGATGATGGCGCAAGGAGCCTGAATTATCGCCGACCGCATTATCAACTCCCCTGAATGGCATCAATGAATGGCATCTAAGTAAAGCATCGCCGCAGCCGATCCGCAGTGTCGGCACGACTATGATTCATAAAATGCCGTGCAATCAAGCATTCGTACAACCCTGAGGCATATTGAGCCGTTCTTCTCCCTTATCGGATAAAGTCGCCGAATATAGGATCCGAGTCGTTCGGCTGGCCTACGCGGGGCGCATACGTTAGTATTGAAATCAATCTGTTAAGGATTCGTGACTTGACGGCCGCCAAGTCTTCGGCCGAGCTTGCGGATCCCTTGCGTTCATCCCGATAGTCCCGCCAAGCATGACCAGCAACCCGCGTCTCCCCGCCTTTCCTGCCGAAAAGCTCCGTGCCCTGTACGCCCTCTGGTCCTCGCGCCTCGACGGGCAGGCCCTGCCGCTGCGGTCGAGCTTCCGGCCGGAGGAGTTCCAGCCCTGGATGGGCAACCTGCTGATCGTCGGGGTGGAGGGATGTCCCCGCCGGTTCCGCCTGCGGCTGGTCGGGACCGAGATCGTCTATTACGACGGCGCGGACTATACCGGGCGATTCCTGGACGAGGTCCTGAAGCCGCCGGTCGCCCGCGTGGTGCTGCGCCAGTTCGAGGACTGCGCGGTCCGCGGCAAGGCGATGGCCTTCCGGTACCGGAGCGCCTCCTTCCGGGGCGTCGAAGCCGGCATCGACAAGCTGTTCCTGCCGTTCACGCAGGACGGGCGGACCGTTTCCCAGATCTTCGCATGCCTCTACGCGTCCTTCGCCGACCCCCATGCCCGCGAGCGGCCGACCATCCAGGACTACGAGTTGGACGGATCGACGGTGGCCTTCGAGCCGGCGGAACTCTGAGCCGGCGCCGCCGGGGCGACCAGGAAATCCCCGTCCGGGTCATGGGCCTTCGCCCGGCGCAGGGCCGCCGGCCGGCTCGCCACGGCGTAGCAATAGGCGCAGCCCTGGACGCAGGTGTCGTAGTCGCCGATGTCCCGGCTTTCGGCGCAGTCGCAGCCCGGGCGGTTGCCCTTGCGCCGGCCCGCCACCGGCCGCCCCGCGACGTCGGCCAGGCGCAGGGTGTCGACGCACCGGGCGGCCGACACGCCCGGCACGTCGAGCAGGTGCGGCTGGGTGCAGAGGCTCGGCGCCATGCCCTCCCCCGCCGCGATCGCCGCGAGGTCCGCCAGGAGCGCGCGCTTCCCGCCATCCTCCGGGTCGTGCCAGCTGAAGCCGTGGGCGCGGGCGGCGGCGTCCAGGTTGCGGACGGTCTTGCGGTAGGGTTGCATGAACGACATGACCACCTCGTCCACCGCGCCGGACAGCGCCCGGGCGAGGCCGGCGAAGTTGGCCCGGTGCCAATCGGCGCCGGTCAGGGACGACAGGACGATCGGATCGTAGCGCCAGACGACGGCGCGCGGCCCCCAGCGGCCGCGGAGCGCACGGATCTGCTCCACCGACCGGGCGGCGTCGAGCACGTTCGTTTCGAGCACCCGGGGATAGCCGGTCAGCGTCACCTGGACCATGAAGGGATGCCCCCGCCGGGCGACGGTCTCCAGCGCGTCCATGAAGGGCCAGGCGTTGCGGGTCCAGAAGACGAACCCGTCCACGGCGGCGGGCGACAGGTCGATCCGGTGGACCTGCCTTCCATAGGGATTGACCACGGCGCAGAAGCCGGCATCCAGCCGGTTGAGGAACCAGCGGCCATGGAACGCCGGGATGTCGGTCTTGTAGCTGGCGGAAATGATCACCCGGCTTACTCCGGCGGGCCGGACGGCGGGCCGGGGCGGCGCGGACCGGTGACAAGGCTGTGAGATGACGGCGGACGGAGCCTGGCGGCGGCCGGCGTCGGCGCGGGAAACAGGGCGGGAAAACAAGGGGGCTGCCGGAAAACCCCGCACCCCCTTCGACTCACTGAGAGATACAGCAGAGCATTCCGGTGGGGGCAAGTCCGCCGCGGCCAGGGCCGGGCTGGCCGGGTCAGCAGTGGCCGGCTTCTCCCGACATCAGGGCCTTCAGCAGGTTGGCCTGCGGGTCCGCCGACTGTGCGGCTTCCTCGGCCGCGAGGGCGGCGAGGCTTACGAAATGGGCGAGTTCCGCCAATTCATTGTTCCTGGCATCCTGCGCCAGGCTGTCGAGGCAGGACTTGATCGCAAGCGCCAAATCGCGACGTCTGTGAGTCATGATAAATTTACCTCTAATAATCGCGCCACCGTCTCCGGGCGAGGCCGGCGATGTCCCCCCTCACCTCGCGTTCGCCTTGCCCTGGAAAACATATACCATAATCGTTGGGGATAAAAAGGTGGATAATGTAAGGCCAAACAGAAATAGCGGCAACTGTCAATTGCGTCTCATTATGTCAGCACACCGAAATACTTTAATCATAGGTTAACTTCAAGCAAAAACTCGGATTTATACCATCTTGTTACTCCTTTCCTTCCTACCTGGACTTGGCAGGAATTGATACTGCCGGTAGCACCTTGCAACGGGGATTCAAACCGGGCGCTGTGATTCCCTGGCGTCGGCATCATGCCGGCCATACCGGGATGTTCCCGACGGGATGCCGGCCGGCAGGTGCGGCAGGCGGTCGCGCTCCCGGCCGGCCGGCAGCCGTTCCATGTCTGGCTTCCGGGGTGTGGCTTTCCGGCCCGAGGCCCCGTCTCCGCAGCATTTGGCTTGCCGCGGGGCGGTTGCAGCCTTCGGGACACCTGCCTATATCTCCGGACAGACTGAGAGATCATCTGAACTCCCACACCGTTCCATACCCTCAACCACCAGAACCAAGGGGGCCGTGGCGGTGCCGAAGTACCGGGCCGCGACTGGTCTGCCGTAACAAAGAGGCTGAATGATGAGCAAAGTGATTGGTATCGACCTGGGCACCACGAACTCGTGCGTGGCCGTCATGGAAGGCGGCAGTGCCAAGGTCATCGAGAACACCGAAGGCGCCCGGACGACGCCGTCGATGGTCGCCTTCACCCAGGGCGGCGAGCGTCTGGTCGGCCAGCCGGCCAAGCGCCAGGCGGTGACCAATCCCGACAACACCTTGTTCGCGATCAAGCGTCTGATCGGTCGCCGTTACGACGATCCGCTGACCCAGAAGGACAAGGGGCTCGTTTCCTACAAGATCGTCGGCGGCGACAACGGCGACGCCTGGGTGGAGAGCCACGGCAAGAAGTACAGCCCCAGCCAGATCAGCGCCTTCATCCTTCAGAAGATGAAGGAAACCGCCGAGAATTACCTGGGCGAGAAGGTCACGCAGGCCGTCATCACCGTCCCCGCCTACTTCAACGACAGCCAGCGCCAGGCCACCAAGGACGCCGGCAAGATCGCGGGCCTCGAAGTCCTGCGCATCATCAACGAGCCGACGGCCGCGGCGCTGGCATACGGCATGGAGAAGAAGGGCAGCGGCACCATCGCGGTCTACGACCTGGGCGGCGGCACCTTCGACGTGTCGGTGCTGGAGATCGGCGACGGCGTGTTCGAGGTGAAGTCGACCAACGGCGACACCTTCCTGGGCGGCGAGGACTTCGACGCCCGCATCATCGACTATCTCGCCGACGAGTTCCGGAAGGAGCAGGGCATCGACCTGCGGAACGACCGCCTGGCCCTTCAGCGCCTGAAGGAAGCCGCGGAGAAGGCGAAGATCGAGCTGTCGTCCGGCATGCAGACGGAAGTCAACCTGCCGTTCATCACCGCCGACCAGTCCGGCCCGAAGCACCTGAACATCAAGCTGACCCGCGCCAAGCTGGAAGCCCTGGTGGACGACCTGGTGCAGCGCACGATCGAGCCCTGCAAGGCGGCCCTGCGCGACGCCGGCCTGAAGGCCAACGAGATCGACGAGGTGATCCTGGTCGGCGGCATGACCCGCATGCCGAAGATCATGGATACCGTGAAGCAGTTCTTCGGCCGTGAGCCCCACCGCGGCGTCAACCCGGACGAGGTCGTCGCGATCGGCGCCGCGATCCAGGGCGGCGTGCTGAAGGGCGACGTCAAGGACGTGCTGCTGCTGGACGTGACCCCGCTGTCGCTGGGCATCGAGACCCTGGGCGGCGTGTTCACCCGGCTGATCGACCGCAACACCACGATCCCGACCAAGAAGAGCCAGACCTTCTCGACCGCCGAGGACAACCAGAGCGCCGTGACGATCCGGGTGTTCCAGGGCGAGCGCGAGATGGCGGCCGACAACAAGCTGCTGGGCCAGTTCGACCTGGTCGGCATCCCGCCCGCCCCGCGCGGCGTGCCCCAGGTCGAGGTGACCTTCGACATCGACGCCAACGGCATCGTCAGCGTCGGCGCCAAGGACAAGGCCACCGGCAAGGAGCAGTCGGTCCGCATCCAGGCCTCGGGCGGCCTGTCCGACGCCGACGTCGAGAAGATGGTCAAGGACGCCGAGGCGCATGCCGCCGAGGACAAGAAGCGGCGCGAGCTGGTCGAGCTGCGCAACCAGGCCGACGGCCTGATCCACACCACCGAGCGCACCATCAAGGAAGCCGGCGACAAGATCCCGGCGGCCGACAAGGCCGCCGCGGAGAAGGCCATCGCCGAGCTGCGCGAGGCGGCCGGCGCCGACGACGCCGCGGCGATCAAGGCCAAGACCGACGCGCTGGCCCAGGTGTCCATGAAGCTTGGCGAGGCCATGTACAAGGCCGGTCAGGACGACGGCACGGGGGGCGCGGGCGGCCCGGGTGCCGGCGGTGCCGCGGGCGCCGGGGCGCAGGCGGGCGGCGACTCGACCGTGGTCGATGCCGACTTCGAGGAAGTCGACGACGACAAGAAGAGCAAGTCGGCCTGACCGACGGCGCTTCGTCCCGAGCGCCGGGGGATGGCGGCCCGAAATCCGTCCTCCCCCGCGGCGGGATTTGTGTGGCATTGTGTTTTCCGCTCCGGCTGGAAGGCCCTGGGTCCAGGGCCGGCCAGCCGGAGCGGTTTTATGGTTGATCGAACGGTTCAGAGGCAGGGGCTGGCGGCCTGATGGCGAAGCAGGACTATTACGAACTTCTCGGCCTGACCAAGGGTGCCTCGGCGGAGGAGATCAAGAAGGCCTATCGCAAGATGGCCATGCAGTATCACCCCGACCGGAACCCTGGCGACGCCGAGGCGGAAGCCAAGTTCAAGGATTGCAGCGAAGCGTACGAGGTCCTCAAGGACGAGCAGAAGCGCGCGGCCTACGACCGCTTCGGCCATGCCGCCTTCGAGGGCGGCGGCCCGGGCGGCGGACGCGGCGCCGGCGGCTTCGACTTCAATTTCGGGGGCGGCGGCTTCGCGGACATCTTCGACGAGATGTTCGGCGACTTCATGGGCGGCCGGCGCGCCGGCGGCCAGACCGGCCGGGGCGCCGACCTGCGCTACAATCTGGAAATCTCGCTGGAGGAGGCCTTCAGCGGCAGCCAGGCGACCGTCCGGGTTCCGACCTCGGTGGTCTGCGAGGGCTGCTCGGGCAGCGGGGCGGAAGCCGGCACCCAGCCGATCTCGTGCCCGACCTGCGGCGGCCTGGGCAAGGTGCGGGCGCAGCAGGGCTTCTTCACGATCGAGCGGACCTGCCCGTCCTGCCACGGCGCCGGCCGGGTCATCAAGGACCCGTGCAAGAGCTGCGGCGGCAGCGGCAGGACCCGGAAGGAGAAGAACCTCCAGGTCAACATCCCCGCGGGCGTCGAGGACGGCACCCGCATCCGGCTGGCCGGCGAGGGCGAGGCGGGGCTGCGCGGGGCGCCGACGGGCGATCTCTACATCTTCCTGGCGATAGCGCCGCACCGGTTCTTCCAGCGCGACGGCGCCAACATCCACTGCCGGGTGCCGATCCCGATGACGACGGCGGCCCTCGGCGGCACCGTCGAGGTGCCCAGCATCGACGGCAGCCGGGCCAAGGTCAACGTGCCGGCCGGCACCCAGTCGGGCCACCAGTTCCGCCTGAAGGGCAAGGGCATGTCGGTCCTGCGCAGCACCCAGCGCGGCGACATGTATATCCAGGCCGTGGTCGAGACTCCGGTCAACCTGAACAAGAAGCAGCAGGAGCTGCTGCGCGAGTTCGAGAAGGCCGGCAAGGAAGGCACCAGCCCCGAAAGCGAGGGCTTCTTCGCCAAGGTGAAGGAGCTTTGGGAAGACCTGAAGGACTGAAGGAACCGGCGGTGACGAGGGAGCGGCGGTCCGGCCCCGTCCCCCCGTCCAGGGTCACGCCGCCCGCGGCATCGGCGCCATCAGGCTCAGGGCGAACATCAACGCCGCGGCGGTGACCACGCTGGGGCCGCTCGGCAGGTCCCAGAAGAGAGAGCCCAGCAGGCCGCCGATCACGGCGGCCATGCCGATCAGCGACGCCGTGACGGCCATCCGCTCCGGCGAGCGGGAAAACCGGCGGGCGGTCGCGGCCGGCACGATCAGCAGCGACGTGATCAGCAGGATGCCGACGATCTTCATGGCGATCGCGATCACCGCGGCGATCAGCAGCATGAAGACCAGGCGGATCGCCAGCACCGGCATCCCCTCGACCCGCGCCAGGTCCTCGTCCACCGTGATGGCGAGCAGCCGCCGCCAGATCAGCGCCAGCACGGCCAGCGCCACGGCGCCGCCGCCGTAGATCCACTGGATGTCCGCGACGGTGACCGACAGGATGTCGCCGAACAGGTAGGCCAGCAGGTCGATCCGCATGGTCTCCATGAAGGCTATGGCGACCAGCCCCAGCGACAGCGTGGAGTGGGAGACGATGCCGAGCAGCGTGTCGCTGGCGAGCTGGCGCTGCTCCTGCAGCACCACCAGAAGCGTGGCGATGGCGACGCAGACCGCGATCACCCCGACCGTCAGCCCGATCCCCAGCAGATAGCCGAGCGCGATGCCCAGCAGGGCGGAATGGGCCAGGGTGTCGCCGAAATAGGCCATCCGGCGCCACACGACGAAGGATCCCAGCGGGCCGGCGACCAGCGCTATGCCGCAGCCGCCCACCAGGGCCCGGATCATGAAATCATCCATGGCCATGGTGCCTGCGGGCCTCGGAAAGCGGACGGGCCGCGTCCTGGCCGGCTCCCTGGGCTGACGGCAGGGTGACCACGGTACCGTCGCAGCCGTGGTGATGGTCGTGGCTGTGCTGGTAGACCGCCAAGGCCTCCGCATGGCGGCCGAACATCGCCAGGTATTCCGGGTGCCGGCTGACATCCTCCGGATGGCCGGAGCAGCAGACATGGCGGTTGATGCAGAGCACCGTGTCGGTCCGAGCCATCACCAGGTGCAGGTCGTGGGAGACCAGCAGCACGCCGCAGCCCCGGCTGCGGCGGATCTCGGCGATCAGGTTGAACAGTTCGATCTGGCCATGGACGTCGACCGCCTGCACCGGCTCGTCCAGCACCAGGATGTCGGGCCGGCGCAGCAGGGCGCGGGCCAGGAGCACGCGCTGAAGCTCGCCGCCGGACAGGGTCTGGACCGCGCCGTCGATGACGTGGGAGGCCCCGACCTCGTCGAGCACCTGGGCCAGGTCGGCGCGGTCGACCCGCTGCCACAGGGTCAGGAAGCGGCGGACGGTCAGCGGCAGGGTCCGCTCGACCTGAAGCCGCTGGGGCATGTAGCCGATGGTCAGGCCGGCGCGGCGCCGGATCGATCCGGCGGACGGCTTGACCAGGCCCAGCACCGACTTCACCAGCGTCGTCTTGCCGGCGCCATTGGGACCGATCAGCGTCACGATCTCGCCCGCGCCGACGGTCAGGTCGATATCCTCCAGCACGGTGCGGCTGCCGTAGGTGACGGTCAGCCCGCGGGTTTCGACCAGAGGCTCTGTGGTGGATGACATGAAGGCTGCGCCCCGATTTCCCGTGCCGGTCAACCGGCCCTTGACAAGGTAATGTTATAACAGAACAGTAGGGGGTTCACGAATACGCAATTGTGCAACCCTGCCCTGGTCGGAGGCCACACCCCGTCATGAACGTCCGTCGCGCAACGACATCCCTCCTGGCCCTGGCCGGAGCGGTATTCTTCTCCGCTGCCGCTCCGGCGGCGGAACCGGTCGGCGTGGTGGCCTCCATCAAGCCGATCCATTCCCTGGTCGCCGGCGTGATGCAGGGTGTCGCCGAACCCACGCTCCTGGTCAAGGGCGCCGCCTCCCCGCACGCCTTCAACCTCCGCCCCAGCGACGCCCGCGCGCTCGCCGGGGCCGACCTGGTGTTCTGGGTCGGCGAGGACCTGGAGACGTTCCTCGCCAAGCCGATCGAGTCCCTGGGCGGCAAGTCCCACGCGGTCGCCTTGATGGACGCTCCCGGGATCACCCTGCTGCCCACCCGCGAAGGCGGCGCCTGGGAACCGCACGACCATGACGACCACGGTCACGGTCACGGGCACGCGCACGCGCACGAGGGCCACGGCGACCATGGGCACGGACACGCTCACGGCATGAATGATGCCCATGTCTGGCTCGACGTGTCGAACGCCCAGGCGATGGTCGCCGCCATCGCGCGGGAATTGTCCGAGCATGACGCCGCCAACGCTTCCCGCTACCAGGCCAATGCCAAGTCCCTGACCGAGCGGCTGACCGCGCTCGACGCCGAGTTGGGCAGCCTGCTGGCGCCGGTGAAGGACCGGCCGTTCGTGGTCTTCCACGACGCCTACCATTATCTGGAGGACCGCTACGGGCTGAACGCCGTCGGCGCCATCACGGTCAGCCCGGAGCAGCGGCCCAGCGCCCAGCGTCTCAGCGAGATCCGGAGCCGGATCACCGCTCTCGACGCCGCCTGCGTGTTCTCCGAACCCCAGTTCGAACCGACCCTGGTCACCACCGTAGTGGAGGGCACCGGGGCCGGCAAGGGCGTGCTCGACCCGCTCGGGGCCGGGCTGCCCGACGGCCCCGATCTCTATTTCCAGCTCATGCGCGACATGGCCGCCTCCCTCGTGTCCTGCCTGAAGGCCGGCTGACCGCTCCCCCCCGGACGGCGGGGGCATCAGCCGCCTTCCGCCGCCAGCCACCGGTACAGGACGACCGCGGCGGCGCTCCAGACCGCGACCATGGCGACGGCGGCCGCGTAGCTGACGGGCCGGTCCGCCCCCCGGGCCTGCGCGGCCGCGCGATGCTCCGCCAGTATGTCGGCGGGGATGAGGCGGGCGACGAGCAGGATGCCCAGCGGCACGATGAGCAGGTCGTCGAGATAGCCGACGACCGGGATGAAGTCCGGGATCAGATCGATCGGGCTGAGCGCGTAGGCCGCGACCAGCAGCGCCGCCGCCCGCGCACACCAGGGCGTCCTGGGGTCGCGGGCCGCCAGATAAACCGCATGGACGTCCCGTTTCACGCCGCGGGCCCACGCCTTCGCCCTGGACAGCAGGCCGTCGGGGACCTTGGGGCCGGGCACGGCCACCCCGGACGCTCAGTGCCGGAAGTGGCGCATCCCCGTGAAGACCATCGCGAGGCCGCGCTCGTCGGCGGCGGCGATCACCTCGCCGTCGCGCATCGAGCCGCCGGGCTGGATGATCGCGGTGGCGCCGGCATCCGCCGCGGCCAGCAGGCCGTCCGCGAAGGGGAAGAAGGCGTCGGACGCGACCACGGAGCCGATCGTCCCCGCCTCCGCCCGGCCCGCCGCCTGTGCCGCGTCGGCCGACTTCCACGCCGCGATGCGCGAGCTGTCCACCCGGCTCATCTGGCCGGCGCCGATGCCTACGGTCGCTCCGGCCTTGGCATAGACGATCGCGTTCGACTTGACATGCTTGGCGACGCGGAAGGCGAACAGCAGGTCGGCCAGCTCCCGGTCGTCGGGCGCCCGCTTCGTCACCACCTTCAGGTCGGGCAGGCTGATCCGGCCGCTGTCGCGGTCCTGGAACAGGAAGCCGCCGGACACCGTCCGCACGGTCATGCCGGGCGCGGCCGGATCGGGCATGGCGCCGGTCAGCAGGACGCGCAGGTTCTTCTTGGCGGCCAGGAACGCCCGGGCATCCCCGTCGGCGTCGGGGGCGATCACCACCTCGGCGAACAGCTTGGCGATCTGCTCGGCCGTGGCGGCGTCCAGGGTGCGATTCACCGCGATGATGCCGCCGAAGGCGCTGACCGGGTCGCATTCCAGCGCGCGGGCATAGGCGTCGGGCAGGCTGTCGCCCTCGGCCACACCGCAGGGATTGGCGTGCTTGATGATGGCGACGGCCGGGCGCTCGAACTCGGCCACCAGTTCGAACGCGGCGTCCGTGTCGTTGAGGTTGTTGTAGCTCAGCTCCTTGCCCTGGAGCTGCGTCGCCGTCGCGATGCCCGGCCGGCCGCCCGCGCCGCCGACATAGAATGCCGCCTGCTGGTGCGGGTTCTCGCCGTAGCGGAGCGTCTGGCGCAGGCTGCCGGCGACGGTGACGCGGGCCGGGAAGGTCTCGCCGTTCTGGCCGGCGAACCACTGGCTGATCGCCGAGTCGTAGGCGGCCGTGCGGGCGTAGGCGCCGGCCGCCAGCCGCCGCCGCAGCGCCAGCGTGGTGGCGCCGTCGTTGGCCTCCAGCTCGGCCAGGACGGCGTCGTAGTCCGCGGCGTCGGTCACCACGGCGACGAAGCCGTGGTTCTTGGCGGCGCTCCGGATCATCGCCGGGCCGCCGATGTCGATGTTCTCCACGCAGTCCTCGAACGCGGCGCCGCGCGCGACCGTGGCCTCGAACGGGTAGAGGTTGACCACGACCAGGTCGATCGGCGGGATGCCGTGGGCCTCCATGGCGGCCAGGTGGCTGTCCAGGTCGCGGCGCGCCAGGATGCCGCCATGGACCTTGGGGTGGAGAGTCTTGACCCTGCCGTCCATCATCTCGGGGAAGCCGGTATGGTCGCCGACCTCGGTGACCGGCACGCCGGCGTCGCGGAGCTGCTGGGCGGACCCGCCGGTCGACAGGATCTCGACGCCGCGCGCCGCCAGGGCTTGGCCGAACGGCACCAGGCCGGTCTTGTCGGAAACGGAAACGAGGGCGCGGGTGACGCGGACGAGATCGGCGTTCATGGCGGCGGTATCCTGCGAAATTCTGGCCCAGTCGGGCGTGGCTGCGGTTCGGGTGCGGTGATGGTCAGGGCTGCTTCTTCTCGCGGCGTAGCGCCCATTTGATCACCGTGCGATCGGACACGGTGTCGCCGGTCACGACGACCTGGCGGGTCCGCCGCGGCTCGTCGCCGTCGCCGAACCCGCCGCCGAAATAGATGCTTTCGGAGACGGCGAAGGTCCCGCCGGTCGCCCGCAGGCGCCACGACGAGCCCCCCGGCAGCCGCAGCAGGGCGGAACCGCCGTTGGGCGACAGGGCGGCGTCCACGCCGGGATGAAGGTGGAAGCGGAGCGCGAAGGGGTGGCCGGCGGGACCTTCCAGCGTGTCCTCGCCGCGCAGGTCGTCGCCGTTGTCCGCCAGGTAGAGCCGCCGCCGGTGCAGCAGCCCGAAGGCGCGCACATAGCCGTCGTGGGTCGCCTCGACCAGGGTGGCGCCGTCGCTCTCGATGCGCTCGCAGGTGATCCGGTTCGGCCGGCGGCCCAGGCCGCCCTCCTCGAACACTTCCGCGGAATTGGTCTCCGCCACCGCGAGGGTCGAGTGGGCCGCGGTCGCCGCCAGCGCGCCGCGCCAGGGGCCGAAGCGGCTGGGATGCGAGCCGCAATTGACGATCAGGCGCTCGCGCCCGATGGTCATCTCGAAGCTGAGCGTGCCGGCATGGGCGTCCTGGTCCAGGCCCGGCGGCGGCGCCTTGCCGGTATCCATCAGCACCGTGGTCCGGCCGGCCAGCATCCGCTCGAACCCGCAATGGGGAGCGCTCTTCAGCGGGCGCCCGCGCGCGTCGGACTGGGCCAGCACCGTGTCGGTCATGGCCGGGTCGGCCTCGCGGCCGCCGTTGAACAGCGCCAGCCCGCCGTCGCCGTGGCGAAAGAAGCGGAGCGCCGGGGTCATCCGGTCGATCGCGTGCTGGAGCATCTCCGGCACCTCCTGGCGGGCCGCGCGCAGGACGGCACGCAGGTCGATCAGGTGGCGGAGCACCAGCATGTGGCGCTCGGGGTTGCGCTCCACATGGCCGCCGTCCGGCAGCACCTGGAGCGGCAGTTCCCGTTCCAGCAGCCGCAGGGCGTAAGGCACGTGCTTCTCGCAGCCGGGCAGGCACAGCCCGCCGTAGACCAGGCCCTTGACCGCGGTCAGCAGCGCCGCCCCCTGGAGCGGGCCGGGGGTGACGCGGGCCAGGTGGCGGGTCTGCCGCGCCAGGCTTTCGAACACCCGGCCGCGGAAGGCGTCGTCCGCGCTCTGGCAGTAGAAATCATGCTGGCCGATCCAGTTGGCGATGCGGGCACCCAGCACGTCGGGCGCCCACGACGCCTGGTTCCAGCCGTGGTTCTGGTCGAGCCAGCCGGTGATCAGCAGGCGCGCCTGCCGGCGCGGCGCGTCGCCGCCCAGCGCGCGCAGGTCGCGCAGCCAGTCGAACGCGTTCATCTGGGCGATCCAGGGGGAACCGAAGCCCAGGGCCGGCACCCAGACCGGCTCGTCCGCCTGCATCACCTCGCCCGCGAAGGGGAACACCCCGTCCATCAGGGCAGCGCCGATATCCGCGTCGCCCGGCCAGGGATCGTTGGGGACGGTCGCCAGCCCGCTGACCGGCCGGCCGCCCAGGGTAAGCCCGTACAGCGGATTGCCGAAGGCGAACGCCCGCGCGCCCTGCTTCAGCCAGCCCAAGGTGTCGCGCTGGCCAGTCATCCCGCCTCAGGCACCCCGCAGCCGCCGGATATTGCCGGCATAGGCGTCCTGCCCGCCGGCGAAGGTCGCCGTCCCGGCCACCAGCACGTCGGCGCCGGCCTCGATCGCAGCGCCCGCCGTCTCGAAATTGATGCCGCCGTCGACCTCCAGGTCGATCTGCCGCCCGCTGGCGTCGATCCGGCGGCGCAGTTCCCGGATCTTGTCGAGCTGTGAGCGGATGAAGCCCTGGCCGCCGAAGCCGGGATTGACGCTCATCACCAGGATCAGGTCCAGGTCGTCCATCAGGTAATCCACCGCCTCGACCGGCGTCGCCGGGTTGAGCGACAGGCCGGCCTTCTTGCCCAGCGACTTGATCAGCTGGATCGTCCGGTGAGTGTGGGCGCCGGCCTCGGGATGGACCGTGATGATGTCGGCGCCAGCCTTGGCGAAGTCGGCGATGAAGGGGTCGACCGGCGAGATCATCAGGTGGACGTCGAAGATCTTGGCGGAATGGGGCCGCAGGGCCGACACGACGGCGGGGCCGATGGTGATGTTGGGCACGAAATGCCCGTCCATCACGTCGATATGGATGTAGTCGGCCCCGGCGGTATCGACGGCGCGCACCTCCTCTCCCAGGCGGGCGAAGTCGGCCGACAGGATGGAGGGAGCGATTCGGGTCGATTGCTGCATGGCGAGGCCGTCCTACGAAAGCGAAGCTGTCCTACCAAGTCCGGCGGGGTGTGCGCAAGATCACACATGGTCCCTGCCGGCGCAGGTTTGAATTGCGCAAATCGACCGTCATCGGGATCGGCATATCATTTGGTGCGGACGAGCCGCGCCACGAAGAAGCCGTCGATGCCGCCCAGTTCAGCGAGGTGACCCGGCAGGGTCCTGACTTCCCCCCGCTCGTTGATCAGTTCCGACAGGCCGCCCAGCTCGCCGGGATCGACCGGCAGCCGCTCGACCGGCGCCCCGGAATTCAGCAGGTGGTCGATCCGCTGCTCGCCCTCCTCCGGCTGGAGCGAGCAGGTGCAATAGACCAGCATGCCGCCGGGCTTGAGCAGTTCCACCGCGTGGGCCAGTAGCCGGCGCTGGGCCCCCGCCAGCTTGGCGACGTCCTCCTGGGTCTTCAGCCGCAGGATGTCGGGATGGCGCCGGATCGCCCCGGTGGCGCTGCACGGCGCGTCGAGCAGGATGGCATCGGCCGGCTGCTCCGGCTTCCAGGTCGCGGCATCGGCGGTCAGGGTCTCCGCCCACAGGTTCAGCCGCTCCAGGTTGGCGGAGAGCCGGCGAAGCCGCCGTTCGGACCGGTCGAGCGCCGTCACCTCGGCCCCGGCGGCGGCGAGCTGGGCGGTCTTGCCGCCCGGCGCCGCGCACAGGTCGTAGACGGTCCTGCCCCGGATGTCGCCGAACAGCTTGGCCGGCAGCGCCGCGGCGGCGTCCTGGACCCACCAGGCACCCTCGTCGTAACCGGGCAGGTCGGTGACCTGACCACCGGAGGCGCGGCGGATCGTCCCGGTCGGCAGCACGGTGCCCTCCAGCCGCGCGGCCCAGTCGCCGGGCGACTCCTTCGCCGTGAGGTCGAGCGGCGCCTCGATCAGGTTGGCCTCGACGATGCCGCGGGTGCGGGGAGTGCCGTAGGCGGTCCGCCAAGCGAGCCACAGCCAGTCCGGCGTGTTCAGCCGGCCGGCATCCTGCTTCTTCGCCTGGTCGGCGCCCTCGCGGGCGACCCGGCGCAGCACGGCGTTGATCAGGCCCTTGTAATGGCTGAGCCCGCGCCCTTCCGCCGCGGCCACCGAGGTATCGACCGCGGCGTGCGGCGGCGTGTCGAGGAACACGAGCTGCGCCGTGCCGAGCCGCAGGATGTCGAGGACGCCGGCGCGGACCGGGTCGGGCTTGGTCAGGGCCGCCGACACCAGGGCGTCGACCTGACCCAGGCGGCGCAGGACGGTCGCCACCATCAGCCTCACGAAGGCGCGGTCGCGCGGCTCCAGGGCGTCGAGCCCCTCGTGCGCGTCGAACGCGTCGTCGAGCGGGATCTTCTTGCGCAGCACCGATTCGATCAGGTCGAGGGCGGCGTTGCGGGATGCCAGCGTGCTGTCGGTCATGCCGCGCGGTTTAGCGCGCGGAGGGGGGCTTGTCGAATCGGAAAAGGCCCGGGGCGGACGCTGTCCGGCACGGCACCTGATTATCGGTCAAGAAACGAGGCCGGGTGCCGCTCCGACCTAATCTTCATCGGTGCGCGAACAGGCGAGATGGACCTCGCGCTGGGTTGAGCGGATCAGGTCCAGGGCTGGCTGGCACGTTTGTTGCGCACTGCTCACAAGCCTGAACTCAAGGCGGAACTACCCCTTTATCGTCATGCCCGGACTTGATCCGGGCATCGTTCACGGGAAGCATCGGAGCCTCCGTGCCTTGAGATCCGCGGGTCAAGCCCGCGGATGACGAACTGAAGGAGAAAACGGTCACTAGAAATGTTCTCAATGGTTGATCGGCAATCGCCGTGCCGGACAGCGGCGGATCAAGTCCGGCCATGACGAAACCAAAGTATTTCCGCCCGTGATCAACCCTTTAGCGGAACAGGCAGCCAACATGCCGGACAGTCGTGATCAGGTCCGGTCATGATGAGGACAGGGGCTTGGAAGAGCCGTCACGCGGCGGCTCTTCCGGTTCGACGGGACGCTCCTAACCCGCAGCCGGTTGCGGCTGCTGCGCCGTGGTTCCCCGCTGGGTTTCCTGCGTCGGAGAAGCGGCCGGCGTCTCCTCCGGCTGCTGCACCACCGTCGTGGTGGTTGCCGGCTGGGCCGGCGGCTCCGGAGGCCTCGCGGGCGGAAGCCGGTGGGGTTCGGCGATCCGGACGGCGACGCTGGGCAGCTTCCATTCCATGCTGTCGAACGCGCCGCACTGGGCGCAGATGCTGCGCCAGGACTTGGACAGGGTGCCGCACTCCTTGCAGACCCAGATCGGGTCCGGCTCGGCGTTGGCGGCCTTGGCCAGCCAGTCCCGGGCGGCGGCGATGTCGCCGTGCTCCGCCTCGGCCAGTTCGGCCAGCATGCGGTAGACCCTGTCGGTCGGACGCTCGGCCAGCGCCTTGCTCAGGTGGTTGCGGGCCTCGCCCCACAGCTTGGCGGCCATGGCGGCGCGGGCCAGGGCCACATGGCCCTCCGGATCGTTGGGCACCATGGACTGGAGCCGCTCGAACCGCTTGACCTGGGCCAGCGGATCGCTGTCCGGGCTGATGTCGCGGTAGGCGTCGGCCAGTTCGGGATGGGGCCGGGTGCTCCAGGCCTTCTCGATCACCTTGCCGGCCTTGCGGTGCTTGCCGGTGCGCGCCAGCAGGCGGGCCAGGCGCGAGGCGGCCGGCGGGAACGCGGGCTCCAGCTTGGCGGCGGCCTGGGCGTGGCGCAGGGCGTCGTCGTGATGGCCTTCCAGCTCGGCCTCGTAGCTGCGTTCCAGCAGCAGGGCGGCGCGGTGGTGCCGGCCGGCCTCCGCCGGGAAGGCGCCCGACTTCATGCCGTCGAGCAGGGTCTGCTCGGCCCGGCCCCACTGGGCTGCCCGGGTCTCCAGGTCGAACAGGGTGGTGAGCACCCACGGGGTCTGCGGCTGGAGCGACTTGGCCCGGCGGGCGAGCTGCAGCGCCTCGGTCTGGTTGCCGTCGCGGATCGCCTGGGTCAGCAGGCCGCGCACGCCGAGGAACGCCGTCTCCGGCCGTTCCAGCATGGTCTGGAAATAGCGTTCCGCCGCCTTCTCGTCGCCGTTCAGCTGGGCGGCCTGGGCCGACAGCAGCATGGTCAGCGGCGGGTCGCGCAGCATGGCGTCGGCCTCGCGGGCATAGCGGCGCGCGCCGGCGGCGTCGCCGGCCGCGACCGCGACCATGCCGCGGGTCAGCGCCCGATAGCCCCGCTCGCGCTTGCGTGCCCGGCTGCGGCGGCCGAAGGCCCCCGGTGCACCCCGGATGCCGCGCCACAGCCGGTAGGCCAGCGCGGCGATCCCGATCAGGACCACCGTCACCAGCAGCAGCATGGCGAAGGAGGTGTTGATGACGTAGCCCTGCCAGTCGATCGTGACCGCGCCGGGATTTTCGACGAGATAGATGGCGATCGCGACGACGATCGCCAGCTTGATCAGGAACCAGATGGCGCGGGTCATTATTGGTTGCCTCCGGCGGAGCCCGACAGGCGGGCGATGGCCTGGCCGGTCAGCAGCGCGCCGGCCTCGTTGGCGGCGAGGCGCGCCTTGGCGTCCTCGATCCAGGGCTGGGCCACTTTCGCCGGCTCGCCGGTCAGGGTCCCGAGCTCCTTGACGGCCTCGTCCAGGCGGCCGGACTTCAGGTGGCGCTCCGCCCGGGCGGTGATCGCGTCGGCGCCGCTGCCCTCGATCTCGCCGGCGGTCCGCCGGACATTGACCAGGGAGGAAGCGGTCGAGAGCGCCTTGTCCCACCACTGGCCGCCTTCGCCGCTGGCGAGCACCCCGGCGCGGACGATCTCGCCCGCGACGTCGGAGAACCTCTCGTTCAGCTGCGCCTCGGTCGGGATCCCGTCGGCGGCATGGGGCTCGATCGCGTTCAGCGCCTGCACCACCTGCGGGTCCTGCAGGTTGACCGCGCGTACGGCCGACAGTTCGGACGAGAAGGGCCGCGAGCTCTGGAGCGTCGCGCGGAGTTGGCCGGCGGCGAGCACCAGGGCCTGGGCCTTGCTTTCCTGGGCCTGGCGCAGGGTCAGCGTCTCGGCCACCTGGGCGGCGCGGTTCGAGGTGTTGTTGATCTCCTGGGCGAGGCGGTTGGCCTCCTGCTCCAGCCCGGCGACGCTGCTGCGCAGCTGCGAGATGGCCTGCGCCTGCTGCTGGTCGAGCGTGCCGACCCGGCCTTCGAGCTGCTGCACCCGGTCGCGGACCTGGGAGAGTGCCTGGAGCTGCTGCTCCAGCGGGGCGACGCGGGCGTCGAGCGCCTGGCGGTCGACGCCCGCCTGCGGCTGGGGCCGCTGCTCCAGCGCGGCGACCCGGCCGGCAAGCTGCTGGACGCGGTCCTGCACGATCGATTCGACCTGGGCCTGGTCGAGGCCGGCGGGACCGGACTGCTCCGGCTGCTGCTGCTGCTGCGACTGCGCCTGGGACACTTCGGACAGGCGCTGCTCGAGCTGGGAGATCCGCTCGTCCAGCGGCGCGGTGTCCGTGCCGCGCGAGGCCAGCTCCTGGACCCGCTGCTCGAGTGCGGAGATCTGCTGGGAAGCACCGGTATCGGCACCGGTGCGCGGCGGCCAGATCTGGGGGATCACCTGCGGCCCCCACTGGGGTGCCGTGACGGCCGCTCCGGTGCCGGCCAGCGCCAGCAGGATGGCCAAGGTCGCGAGGCCCTTGCCGCCGCCGGAGGACCGGGCGGGCTCGGACGTGCGGACCGGCTCTGGATCGTGGTGGGTCGGCTCAGCCATGGTCCTGGTCGCGGTTTCTGTTTCGGGCTCGGTCGAGGTGTCCGCGGGCCGCTCGTAGCTGCGCGGGCTGGTCCAGGGAGTGGCCGAGGGAGTCTCGCCCGTCGGCGTGTCGGTGGCCGAGGGCTCCGGCGCGACGGTGCCGGCGGGCGTCGTCTCGTCCGCCGTGCGATCCTCGACCGCGCGTTCCTCGCTGGCACGCTCGTCGGCCGGGGCGGCCGCGTCGAGTTCGGCCTGGTCCAGCGACACGTTGTGGCGGCCGGCGGCGGCGAGCAGGTCGGGATGGCGCGCGCTGGGGATCGCGCCGCGCTTCTTCCATCCCTGGACCGTCGTGACCGGCATGCCCAGCTTGTGGGCCATGGGGCGGATGCCGCCGAACTTCTCGATGATGCGCTCGGCTGCGGAGCCGGTCGGGTTGGTGCCGTCGGACGGATCCGGCACGGTCGGGTCGTTATCCGATTGGTCGGGGGGACGGGGACTCATGAGCGGCCTTCTCGTATTCCCTGGGGACGTTTATCGTTGGCGGTTATTCGTCTGACTGTTCTTGCACTTGGTTCCGGTCCGGGGTTGGGATCCGGTCCGGGGTCCAACCGAGGTTTTCAATCCGGCTGGGAAAGGGTCCTGGCGGGCGCGATGAGATCAAGCAGAGCCGCCTGATCCGGCCGGCATGCGATGAGGATGTCGCGCCACCCCACCGTACGCACCGCCGTACCGACCGCTTCGCTCAGGCAGAAAGCCAGGATTTCTCCGAGCCGATCGGCCAGCCCCGCCTTCTGAACAACCTTAACAAAGCTTTGCGCCGTCCGGGGAGAGAAAAACAGGACTGCGTCGATTGTACCTGCGTACAGCGCCTCCACCGTCCCGGGCGGCAGCTCGGTCACCGGCTCGGCCGCGTACAGCACCTGGCGCTCCACCGAGAAGCCGGCCCGGCCGAGATCCCCGGCAAGGTCGCCGGCGACGGCGCTGCCGGCGGCATGGTACAGCCGTCCCGCCGCGGGGTCGAGGCGGTCGGCCACCAGCCGGGCGAGGCTGCCGACATCGCCCCGGGCGCTTTCGACCCGGACGAAGCCGGCCTCCCGGGCACATCGGGCGGTGGCGTCCCCGACGGCCAGTGCCGGCAGGTCGCGCCTGGCCGTACGCGCTGCGGTTGCTCGTACGCCGTTTGCGCTCGTGAACAGGATCGCCTGTACGCCGTCCAGCTCCAGCGGCGGTCCGGGCAGATACCGGATTTCCAGCAGCGGCTGGATCACCGGCTCGAAGCCGCGCCCGCGCAGTTCCGCGGCGAGCGCCTCGGAATCCTCGCGCGGGCGCGTGATCAGGATGCGCCGCGGTCCGGCGGGAAAGGGTCCCGTGCGTTGGGGCTGCCCGGTCACGGTCCGCTCACGGCACGAAGAAGTCCGGCGGCATCAGGCTTTTCAGCTCCTCCCCGGCGTCGCGGCCCATGGCGAGGGCATCGGCCGCGGTTCCCCGGCGCGCCGTGCCGAGGATCTGCCTGCCGGCGGGATCGGCCACCAGCGCGTCGAGCGTCAGGGTGCCGGCCTCGTCGAGATTGGCCAGCGCCGCGATCGGCGTGCGGCAGGAGCCGTCGAGCGCCGCCAGCAGCGCCCGTTCCGCCGAGACCCGGACCATGGTGTCCTCGCAGGTGAGCGGGGCCAGCAGCGCGTTGGTCCGGTCGTCGCCGACCCGGGTCTCGATCCCGATGGCGCCCTGCGCCACCGCCGGCAGCATGACGTCGGGCTCGATCACCGAGGTGATCCGGTCGGTCATGTCGAGCCGCTTCAGCCCGGCGAGCGCCAGCAGGGTCGCGTCGACCTCGCCGTCGGCCAGCTTGCGCAGCCGCGTCTCCACGTTGCCCCGGATCGGCACCACCTTCAGGTCGGGCCGCCGCGCCAGCACCTGGGCCTGGCGGCGCAGGCTCGCGGTGCCGACCACGGCGCCTTCCGGCAGGTCGTCGAGATGGGCGGCGACGTTGGAGAAGAAGGCGTCGCGCGGGTCCTCGCGCGGCAGCAGGCAGCGGATCTCCAGCCCGTCGGGCAGCCAGGTCGGCACGTCCTTCATGGAATGGACCGCAAGGTCGATCGACCCGGCGACCAGCGCCTCCTCGATCTCCTTGGTGAAGAGACCCTTGCCGCCGGCCTCCATCAGGGTACGGTCCTGGATGCGGTCGCCGGTGGTCCTGATCACCACGATCTCGATCGCGTCGGGAGCCGCCAGCGCGGCATGGGCCGCGGCCAGGCGGGCGCGGGTCTGGTGGGCCTGCGCCAGCGCCAGGGGGCTGCCGCGCGTGCCGATACGGACGGGGCCGGTTCGCACAGGGTTGCTCATGATTTTTCTTTAAGACGTTACGGACCGCTGCGGAAGTCCCCACATGGGCCTCGACGGCGCAAGTGGAAAGTCCGTTGGTATAGGAGCTTTTACGCTGTATGTCTCGATGTCCCATCGCTGCGGTGCGATGGGATCGCGTTGCCGCGGTGCGGCGCGGCTGGTGGAGAGGCGGCGGATGATCACGGAACGCAGGCAGGTGATTTTCTCGAACGACGCGGTACGGGAGGCGGTCCGGCTTTTCTCGGCCCTGCATCCGGACAAGATGCCGCACGGACAGGTCCGGCGGGTCTGGACCGCGGCCGAGCCGGAACTCCAGTTGTTCGTGCAGATCGAGCAGATCGGCGCCCGCAAGCTTCACGAATTGCGGTTCGGCCAGGGCGAGATCGCCGCCTTCCTGATCCTGTTCTGCCGCAAGAACAAGATCCCGCTGCCCCGGTCGTCCGAGAAGTTCCTGGAACTTGAGAACGGCTGCCTGTCGCTGGTCATCACCAAGCAGATCCTGACCGAAACCCTGACCCGAACCTGATCGCATCCGAATGATAGTTCTTGGCATCGAGACGAGCTGCGACGAGACGGCCGCCGCCGTCGTCACCGACCGGCGCGAGATCCTGGGCGACGTCGTGCTGTCCCAGCTCTCCGACCACCGCCCCTATGGCGGCGTCGTGCCCGAGATCGCCGCCCGTGCCCACCTGGACCACCTGGACGGCCTGGTCCGCCGCGCCATGGACGAGGCCGGCATCGGCTTCGACCGGCTCGACGGCGTCGCCGCGACCGGCGGGCCGGGGCTGATCGGCGGGGTGATCGTCGGCGTGATGACCGCCAAGGCGATCGCCGCCGTGCAGGGCCTGCCCTTCGTCGCGGTCAACCATCTGGAAGGCCACGCCCTGACCGCGCGGCTGACCGACCCCGCGCCGGAGGGCCTGGCCTTCCCGTACCTGCTGCTGCTGGTGTCGGGCGGCCATTGCCAGATCCTGGCGGTCGAGGGGGTCGGACGCTACCGGCGGCTCGGCACCACGATCGACGACGCGGTCGGCGAGGCGTTCGACAAGGCGGCCAAGCTGATGGGCCTGGGCTATCCCGGCGGGCCGCTGCTGGAACGGGCGGCAGAGGGCGGCGATCCCGCCCGGTTCGAGTTGCCGCGCCCGATGAAGGGGCGTCCGGGCTGCGACTTCTCCTTCTCCGGCCTGAAGACGGCGGTGCGCAACCGCCTGGACGAACTGCCGCCCGGCCCGCTCGATCCGGCCGATGTCCGCGACCTCGCCGCCGGGTTCCAGGCCGCCGTCGGAGACGTGATGGTCGACCGCTGCGCCCGGGCCATGGCCCGGTTCCGCGCCGAGCACCCGACCGGCGACACGTTGGTGGTGGCGGGCGGCGTCGCGGCCAACAAGTACCTGCGCGCACGGCTGACCGCCCTGGCGGAGAAGCAGGGGTTCCGTTTCCAGGCACCGCCGATGCGGTTGTGCACCGACAACGCCGTGATGATCGCCTGGGCCGGGCTGGAACGGCTCAGGCTCGGCCAGTCCGACGGCCTCGATTTCGCGCCCCGCCCCCGCTGGCCGCTCGACCCGGCCGCCCGCAAGCCGGAGGGCAAGGGCGCCAAGGCGTGAAGGAGACGTGCATCCGGGACTTGGGCGGTCAATCGCCGGGAGAAAGCGTCGTGATCGAGACTACCTCGATAGCCATGATGTTTCCCCGGTGCGGCTTCCCGTCGCCCAGGACGATCCGCCGCGAGGCCTCGACCAACGTGCAGCGATAGACGACCACGATCGCCTCCCTGCCCAGTCCGGTTCGGCGGCTGACGACGAAGTACGGCGTGTCGGCGCGGTGGGCGACCCGGTCAGGCCGGTCGGGATGGCTGACTACATGGGATATGATCGAGAAAAGGCACTCCGACTAACGCCGGGCAAGGTGTTGAAAGGTGGAAGCGACAGGCTGGTCGGGATCATTCCTGTTTCGGCTCACACCGGCTCGACACCGTCGCGATCCCTGTCGGCAAGGCGAACCATCGTGGGATAAAGCAGGGAAAAGGGTGATGACAGCCTTTCAAGGTCGCGGGAGGCCACCGCCTCGGCTTCCGCCGCGTCCAGCCTGGTGAAAAGATCCTGGATCGCGTCGTCGATGGCGCGTTCCAGTTCCGGATCGCCGGTCCCCCCCGAGTCGGGTGCAGGTGAAACCGCCCGGGTATCGTGGTCCGACGCGGGAGTGGTCCGTTTCAGGAGTGCCATGACCATAGATCGCGAACTGTTGAGCGGGAGCGAGCCCGGATAAAACTATCCGAAATCGCGCGGTAGCGCCAGCACGCTTCCATCGCCTGCGCCGGGGCGAACCGGACCCGGCGATCCGAGCAACCCGGTTGCCATCCCGGCGCCGCTCCCGTAATGACTGCGCCGTCCGCCACCAGGGAAATCCGTCATGACCGCTGCCGATGTCCAGCCTTTCGCCCGAGTCGGCGTGATCGGGGCCGGCGCCTGGGGCACCGCGATTGCGCTGGCGGCGCTGCGCGCGGGCCGCGAGGCCGTCTTGTGGGCCCGCGAGCCGGACATCGTGGAGACGATGCGGCGGCGGCGCGAGAACACCCGCTACCTGCCCGGGATCCCGCTGGACCCCGCGCTGGGCCTGACCGGCGACTTGGCGGAGGCCGCGGCGGCCGACGTGCTGATGCTGGTGACCCCGGCGCAGCACCTGCGCGCCGCCTGCGCCCGGCTGGCCCCTACCGCGGCGGCCGGCACGCCGGTCGTGCTGTGCGCCAAGGGGGTCGAGCTCGCGACCGGCTGCCTGATGAGCGAGGCCGCCGAGGCGGAACTGCCCGGGCATCCGATCGCGGTGCTGTCCGGCCCGACCTTCGCCACCGAGGTGGCGCGCGGCCAGCCGACCGCGGTCACGCTGGCGATCGGCGATCCTGCCCTGGGCACGCGCCTGGTCGAGACGCTGGGCAGCCGCAGCTTCCGGCCGTACCTGTCGGACGACGTGACCGGCGCGCAGATCGGCGGCGCCGTCAAGAACGTGCTGGCCATCGCCTGCGGCATCATCGAGGGGAAGCGGTTGGGCGACAATGCGCGCGCCGCGCTGATCACCCGCGGATTGGCCGAGATCACCCGCCTGGCCCTGGCGCTGGGCGCCCGGCCGGAGACGCTGACCGGCCTGTCCGGCCTGGGCGACCTGACGCTGACCTGCACCAGCCACCAGTCGCGCAACATGTCCCTGGGCGCGGCGCTGGGGCAGGGACGGCCGCTGGCCGAGATCCTGGGCGAGCGCCATTCGGTCGCCGAGGGCGTCCACACCGCCGCGGCCGTCGGCGCGCTCGCCGCGCGCAAGGGGGTGGACATGCCGATCTGCCAGGCGGTGGACGCCATCCTCAACCGCGGGGCCGATATCGACGCGACGATCGCGGCCCTGATGGCTCGGCCGTTTCGCATCGAGGGCCGGTAGGGTAAGACTGGTCACCCGCAGCAGCGGACAAGCAGCACGACACGAGGGAAGGAATCGCCATGCATTTCATCATCACCTGCACCGACAAGCAGGGCAGCGGAGACGTCCGCGCGGCCAACCGCACCGCCCACCTGGCCTATCTGGAGAGCTTCGGCGACAAGATCTTCGCCGCAGGCCCGACGCTGACCGACGACGGCAGCGCCATGACCGGCAGCGTGCTGATCGTCGAGTTCGACGACCGCGCCGGCGCCGAGCGCTTCTCCGCCGACGACCCCTACGCCAAGGCCGGTCTGTTCGAGAGCGTAACGATCCGGCCCTGGCGCAAGGTCCTGCCGAAGGCGCCCGCCTGATCCCGGAACCGGCACCAACGACAGACAAGACCCCGAGGCGGCAGCGATGGCCTACTGGCTGGTGAAATCCGAGCCCTTCAAATATTCCTGGGACCGGATGGTCGCGGACGGCGTCACCCACTGGGACGGCGTCCGCAACCACCAGGCGTCCAACAACCTCAAGGCCATGCGCCTGGGGGACCGGGCCTTCTTCTACCATTCCAACGAGGGGCTGGAGATCGTCGGCGTGGTCGAGATCGCGCGGGAATACTATCCCGATCCTGGTGACGAGGCGGGCCGATTCGGCATGGTGGACGTCAGGCCCGTGGTCCCCGCCGCGACGCCGGTGACGCTGAAGCAGATGAAGGCCGATCCCGTCCTCGCCGACATGGCGCTTATCCGGCAGTCCCGCCTGTCGGTCTGCCCGGTCACCGATACCCAATGGCGGCATATCTGCCGGCTGGCCGGGATCGATGCCTGAGGAGCCGATGCCGGAAGAGCTCTGCCGCCTGGAGGACATCCCCGACGGCACCGGACGCGGCTTCACGCTGCGCGCGGACGGTACCGCCGCGGGATCGGCGCCGCTCGACATCCTGGTCGTGCGGCAGGGCGACAGGGTGGTGGGCTACGTCAATTCATGCCCGCACGCACGGTCGCCGCTGGACTGGACGCCCGACCGCTTCATGAGCCTGGACGGACGCCATATCCAGTGCGCCACCCACGGCGCGCTGTTCGAGATCGGGACGGGGCTCTGCGTCGGCGGACCCTGCATCGGCAGTTTCCTGACACCCGTGGCGGTCACGACGAGGGACGGCCGGGTCATCGTCCCGGACCGCACGATCGGATCGGCCGGAGCTTCGAAATGAGCCTTCAGCGGGTGTCCGGCAGGCTGGCCGCGAAATCCCGCGTGGTATGGACGACCCGGCGCGCGATGCCGCGCAGTTCCTCGGCAGCCGCCGCATAGCCCGTGCCGTCCCGCGGCACGGCGCGGAGCACCGCGTCGATGGTCATCATGCTGGTGCGGCTGCTGATCCGGCTCAGCCGGCCGACGCAATCCGCCCCGCCGTCGGCGCCATCCTCCGTTCCGCTGTCCGCACCCCTGTCGCCCGACATGTCGCCGCCCCGCCGCCTTGCACCACGCTCGTCGTCGCGACGTTAGGCCCGGGTTCCTTAATACCGGGTAAATGTTGTCTTGGCGGAACGTCCTGCTCTCCGGATCGCGCGGGCCGAGGCTACCTCCAGGCGGACTATGCCTTGCGACTTATTGTCCGGGGATCGCCCGGCCGGGCACCCGGCCCCCCGGGACCGGCGGGGCGCAGCAATGCCGGAGTGGAAAGACCACTTGGGTAACCAACTCCCCGGCAGCGCGGCCGGGCAGACTTCCGCTGTGCAATGATATGCCATGGCCGATTCTTCCGCGGGCAGTCCATTTCGGGTCCGCACGCGCCTGTTCCAGACGCCGGACAATGCCGGACCATTGATACCGCAATGCAGCATGGGTCGTTGTCATGCCGGCAACAGGACGGCGTTTCCGCTCCACCTGCCCCGCTCCATGGCCGGTCCTGTCCCGCAGGGTCCAATATTTGCCCGGATCAGGTGAAGGAACCCGACCTGCCCCGGCCGTGCGGGAAGCCGGATCGGTGGTTGAGATAGATCAATGCCCGACGGCGGAGTTGCCTTTACAAGATCCGGCACGCGTTTTCCGCAGCTTCGAAGGCTGGTGCGGGGCCTCGTGCCTTGCGCCTGAACGGCTTGTTAAAGATAGGCCGCTGTGGATAATCACGTGTTGACCGATGAGGTTAGCGGATCGATTGTTCCAAGATCGGCCGAGAACAGTAACCAGAACGAACCGGGGGAACCGCGAGCCAATGAACACAACGCCGAACACGACTCCCAGCACCTTCCCGCCTCCCGAAGCTGTTGCGAAGTCGGCCTGGGTCGATGCCGAAGGCTACGCCCGGATGTACGAGCAGTCGGTCAAGGATCCGGAGGCTTTCTGGGGCGAGCATGGCAAGCGCATCGACTGGATGCGCCCCTACACCAAGATCAAGGACGTCAGCTTCACCGGCGACGTCCATATCCGGTGGTTCTTCGACGGTACGCTGAACGTCAGCGCCAACTGCATCGACCGCCACCTCGCCGACAAGGCCGACCAGACCGCGATCATCTGGGAAGGCGACAACCCGGCCGAAAGCAAGCACATCACCTACCGCGAACTGCATGAGCAGGTCTGCCGGCTGGCCAACGTGCTGAAGGCCAAGGGCGTCAAGAAGGGCGACCGGGTCACCATCTACCTGCCGATGATCCCCGAGGCCGCCTACGCCATGCTGGCCTGCGCCCGCATCGGCGCCATGCATTCCATCGTGTTCGGCGGCTTCTCGCCCGACAGCCTGCGCGACCGCTTGGTCGATTGCGACAGCCACCTGCTGATCACCGCGGACGAGGGCCTGCGCGGCGGCCGGAAGGTGCCGCTGAAGAAGAACGCCGACGAGGCGCTGAAGGAGTCGCCGAACGTCAAGACCCAGATCGTCGTCCGCCGCACCGGCGGCGAGGTCGCGTGGACCGAGGGCCGCGACTTCTGGTACGACGAGGAGATCGCCAAGGTCTCGGCCGACTGCCCGCCGGAGGAGATGAGCGCGGAAGACCCGCTGTTCATCCTCTACACCTCCGGCTCGACCGGCAAGCCCAAGGGCGTGCTTCACACCACCGGCGGCTATCTGGTCTATGCGTCGATGACGCACCAGTACGTGTTCGACTACAAGCCGGGCGAGGTCTACTGGTGCACGGCCGACGTGGGCTGGGTCACCGGCCACTCCTACATCGTCTACGGGCCGCTCGCCAACGGCGCCACGACCCTGATGTTCGAGGGCATCCCGAACTATCCGTCTGTGTCGCGCTTCTGGGAAGTGATCGACAAGCACAACGTCTCGATCTTCTACACGGCGCCGACCGCCATCCGTGCCCTGATGCGCGAGGGCGAGGCCCCGGTCAAGAAGACCAGCCGCAAGTCGCTGCGCATCCTGGGCTCGGTCGGCGAGCCGATCAATCCCGAGGCCTGGCTGTGGTACCACAAGGTGGTCGGCGACGAGCGCTGCCCGATCGTGGACACCTTCTGGCAGACCGAGACCGGCGGCATCCTGATCTCGCCGCTGCCGGGCGCCACCACGGCCAAGCCCGGTTCGGCCACGTTGCCGTTCTTCGGCGTCCAGCCGGTCGTCGTGGACAATGACGGCAAGCTGCTGGAAGGCGAGACGGAAGGCAACCTGTGCATGGCCGACAGCTGGCCCGGCCAGATGCGCACCGTGTTCGGCGACCATGCCCGGTTCGTCCAGACCTACTTCTCGACCTTCGAGGGCAAGTACTTCACCGGTGACGGCTGCCGCCGCGACGCCGACGGGTACTACTGGATCACCGGCCGCGTCGACGACGTGATCAACGTGTCCGGCCACCGCATGGGCACCGCCGAGATCGAGAGCGCGCTGGTCGCCCATCCCAAGGTCGCCGAGGCCGCTGTCGTGGGTTACCCGCACGACCTCAAGGGCCAGGGCATCTACGCCTACGTCACGCTGAACGCCGGCGAGCATCCGAGCGACGAGCTGCGCAAGGAACTGGTGACCTGGGTCCGCAAGGAGATCGGCCCGATCGCCACGCCGGACCTGATCCAGTGGGCCCCGGGCCTGCCGAAGACCCGGTCCGGCAAGATCATGCGCCGTATCCTGCGCAAGATCGCCGCGAACGAGCACGAGGCGCTGGGCGACACCTCCACGCTGGCCGACCCCAACGTGGTCACCGAGCTGGTCGACAACCGGATGAACCACGGCTGACCTGTCCTTTCGGCAGGCCGGTCGGAGAAAGGGGGGCCTGGAGCCCCCCTTTTTCGTTCACGGACCGCCGGAGGGCTTGCCGCTATACCCCGCCTTGCGCTTGGAGCTATATTCGTTCTAAATGTTAACGGTGAATTTCGAGGCACCTTTCATTGGTGTCCAACTGCTACCATATGCGAACCATGACTGGAACACGCCCCTTCAAGCACGTCCTGGACCGGCTACAGCAAGCCGGCCTTCGCCCGACGCGGCAGCGGCTGGCACTTGCCCGCCTCCTGTTCGACAAGGCCGACCGCCACGTCACGGCCGAACAGCTCCACGGCGAGGCGACCGATGCCGAGGTAAGGGTATCGCTGGCGACCGTCTACAACACGCTGCACCAATTCACCGACGCGGGATTGCTGCGCGAGGTGGTGGTCGAGGCGGGGCGTTCCTATTTCGACACCAACGTGGCCGATCACCATCACTTCTTCTTCGAAGGGTCGGGCAATCTCCAGGACATCCCGAGCGAGAGCGTGACCGTCGCCCACCTGCCCCAGGCGCCCGCAGGGACCAAGGTGGCGCGGGTCGACGTGATCATCCGCCTGATGCCGGAAGACCCGGCGGCGGGCTGACCGGTCATTTCCGGACCCGGATCAGTTTCGGTTATTACCGGTCGATTGACTTCTACCTCCTTCGGGAGGCATAAGGTGCCGGGATGGTCGGACCCGGCCCGGCCGGCGGCGCGATCGGAACCGTCCCCAGGATGAGGAGGATGGAATGTCGCTCTCGGGGTCCAGGACGGAACAGAACCTGAAGGCGGCCTTCGCCAGCGAGAGCCAGGCGAACCGGCGTTATCTCTATTTCGCCCAGCAGGCCGACGTAGAGGGCTTCCACGACGCCGCCGCCGCGTTCCGGACGACGGCCGAGGGGGAGACCGGGCACGCCCACGGGCATCTCGAATTCCTCCAGGAGGTCGGGGACCCGGCCACCGGGAAACCGATCGGCACCACCCGGCAGAACCTGGCCGCCGCCATCGCGGGCGAGACCTTCGAGGCCGCCGAGATGTACCTGACGATGGCGCGCACCGCCCGCGAGGAAGGCTTCGACGAGGTCGCCGACTGGTTCGAAACGCTCGCGAAGGCGGAGAAGGCCCATGCCGCCCGGTTCCAGAAGGTTCTGGACCGGCTGGAGTGAACGGACAGGGCCCGCGGGTGGGGCCGCTTGCCTACTCGATGGATTCGGCCGGATAGACGCCCCAGAATTCGGACCGCTGGAGCCAGCCGCGGTAGCCGTCGACATTGACCTCGCACCAGGCCTGTTCGCAGCGCAGCAGCTTGCCGGCGACGCCGGGCTCCACCTTGGCGAGGCCCGCCGCGGCATCGCCGGCGGCGCGGCGCAGCACGCGCACGCCGCCCGTGACGATCATGGCGCGCTTGCCCGACAGCATGCTCTGGTGGACCCAGCCCTCGGTGCCTTCCCAGTCGCGGATGCGTCTCCAGGTGTCGAACTCGGCGGTGATCTCCACCGGGATGTCACGCTTCACGAAGACCCATTCCACTGGGTAGCGCGTGCCCGGCCCGGTCCGCACGTTGACTTCCGCCGAGCGGAGCGAGACGAAGCGCGGAACCGGCAGGCCCGTCGGAGGAGCCATGCCGGGGACCGACTCGGGCTCCTGCGCGAGCGCCTCGGGAGCGGAAAGCGTGGCGGGCAGCAGCAGGGCGCCGAAGCAGATGGCGAGAATGCCGAAACGGGCGGCAGATATCATGGACGCGAACTCAGGTCTGTAACGGGTCTGGAAAGCCCTGGAACGGGCTATTGCCTCAATGTGGCGGGGATATGACCGCCCCGGGGCGGCTCAGCCTAGACCAAGTCCGTTAAGAGGTGGTCACCCGCCGCAGGCCGGATGTTACCGCGTCGCTGGACAAGACGGCACGGCACTTGGTATGGCAAGGCGAAGCCGCCAGGGAGATCCGGTCCGATGCCCGAGAAGAAGAAACCCGTCGTCGTCGTCACCCGCAAGCTGCCGGACGTGATCGAGACGCGGATGATGGAGCTGTTCGACACCCGCCTCAACCACGACGACACGCCGCCGACCGCGGCGGAGCTCATCGAGGCCGTCAAGACCGCCGACGTGCTGGTGCCCACGGTGACCGATCGGATCGACGCGCGCGTCCTGTCCCAGGCCGGTCCGAACCTGCGGCTGATCGCCTCGTTCGGCACCGGCGTGGACCATATCGACCTGAAGACCGCCCGGCAGCGCGGCATTACGGTCACCAACACGCCCGGCGTGCTGACCGAGGACACGGCCGACATGACCATGGCGCTCCTGCTCGCGGTGTCGCGCCGCCTGTCGGAGGGCGAGCGGCTGGTCCGGGCGGGCGAGTGGAAGGGCTGGGGCCCCACCACCATGCTGGGCCACCGGATCTGGGGCAAGCGCCTGGGCATCATCGGCCTGGGCCGGATCGGGCAGGCGCTGGCCAAGCGCGCCCGCGGCTTCGGCCTGTCGATCCACTACCACAACCGGCGCCGCGTCCATCCCGAGATCGAGGGCGAGCTGGAAGCGACCTACTGGGAGAGCCTGGACCAGATGCTGGCGCGGATGGACATCGTCTCCATCAACTGCCCGCACACGCCGGCCACGTACCACCTGCTGTCGGCCCGCCGCCTGCAGCTGCTGCGGCCCCACTGCTACATCGTCAACACCTCGCGCGGGGAGGTGGTGGACGAGAACGCCCTGACCCGCATGCTCCAGAAGGGCGAGCTGGCCGGGGCCGGGCTCGACGTGTTCGAGCACGAGCCGGCGATCAACCCCAAGCTGCTGACGCTCGACAACGTCGTCCTGCTGCCCCACATGGGCTCGGCGACGATCGAGGGCCGCATCGACATGGGCGAGAAGGTGATCATCAACATCAAGACCTTCGCCGACGGCCATGCCCCGCCGGACCGCGTGCTCGAAGCGATGTTCTGAGCGCCCCGGCAGCCCATATGACGGGTACCGGCATGGCGGGCCGGTACCCGACGACGCCAGGGAGCCCCGGATGACCGACCCGTGGAAGCGGCGCGACCGGCGAGAACGCAGGACGGCACGCACCGTCCTGCTGAAGGTGCTGCTGCCGCTCGCCGTCATCGGCGCCAGCGTGGCGGTGCTGGTCATGCTGCACCTGGACGGCACCTTGAGGCTGTTCCTGGACCAGCAGTCCATGTTCGGCATGATCGCCGTGGTCCTGGTGCTCAACCTGGTCGGATTCGCCTTCATCTACATGCTCTCGATGGTCTGGAAATCGGTCAAGCACGACCTTCTGAACCTTCGCGACCCCTGAGCGAGGCCGGAGAGCGGTTCCCGAGAATGCCCGACGAAACGCCCCCGCACGCGAAGCGCGCGACCTCCCATCACGGCCGCCCGCGGGCATCCGAACTGCTGGACATCTTCGTCGAGGGGCATCCCGACGACCGGATCGTGCTGGGCGACCTGATCACGCTTCTGGGCGACCGGGCGTTCGGGGCGCTGCTGCTGATCTTCGCCCTGCCCAACATGATCCCGGTGCCCCTGCCCGGCCTGTCCACCGTGCTGGGCCTGCCGATGGTGCTGTTCGCGGCGCAGCTGATGCTGGGCCACCCGGCGCCCTGGCTGCCCGCCCGCTTGGCCCGGCTGACGGTGCGGCGGGAGACCTTCCTGACCATGGTCGGCGCCACCAAACGGTACCTGGTGTGGGCCGAGCGACTGCTCAGGCCGCGCTGGTCGATCCTGACCGACGGGCCGGGCGAGAGGCTGCTGGGCGCGGTCTGCCTTCTGCTCTCGCTGATCCTGATCCTGCCGATCCCGCTCGGCAACCTGCTGCCCGCCTTCGCCGTGGCCTTGATGGCGCTGGGACTGCTGGAGAAGGACGGCGTCTGCGTGACCATCGGCCTGTGCGTCGCCGCCGGCAGCGTCACGGTCGTGGTCGCCGTCGTCGTCCTGATCGTCGAGGCGGCATTGCTGCTGTACCGGCAGCTGTTCCCCTGAGGGAAGGCGATCAGCCGAGGCGGCTCACGATCCGGGCGACCTGCCCGCGGTAGCTGCCGCCGAACAGGCGGACATGGACCAGCAGCGGGTAGAGGTTGTACAGGTCGCGACGCACCTCGAAGAAGCCGGGCCGGATCGGACGAAGCTCGTGGTAGCGGCGGAAGAAGGGCTCGCCGAAGGTGCCGAACAGGGTGGAGAAGGCCAGTTCGATCTCCGGATCGGCATGATGGATCGCCGGGTCGATGAAGCCGGCGATCCGGCCCCGGAACGCCAGCACGTTGCCGCCCCACAGGTCGCCGTGGATCAGGCTCGGCGGGGCGGGCTCGCCGATCAGGTCCGGGAGCCGGGCGGCCAGCCGCTCGATCGCGGCCATCAGGGCGCCGTCGATCCGCCGCTCGTCCAATGCCTTGCGCGCCATGTGCATCAGGCGGTGGTCGCGGAAGAAGGCGATCCAGTCGTCGGACTCCGGGTTCGGCTGGGGCAACGGGCCGATCAGCGTGTCCTGCGGGAACCCGTAGCGGGCGGCGCCGATGCCGTGCAGCGCCGCGACCAGCTCGGCGGCGTGCTCCTGGGCCGAAGCCGTCAGGCCGCCGCCGTCGCTCTCGACATGGGACATCACCAGCAGGCGGTCGTCGGCGTGGAACAGCTCCGGCACCGGGAGGCGGGAATGCTCCGCGAGGTAGCGCAGCATCATGCCTTCGAGCGCCAGCCCCTTGCCGCACTTGGCGACCACCCGCCGCCCGTCCGCGAGGTCGAGCAGCCACAGCTCGGCGGCGTTGCCGCCGGCCAGCGGCCTGGCCGAAGCGACGGTCCCGACGCCGTCAGGAATCGTCGGCGGCATGGAGACGGACGGCTCCCGGACGGGAATGGCGGAGCTGGTCGAGCAGGCCCGACGAGGCGGCCTCGACCAGGTCGAGCACCTCGGTGAAGTGGGTGCCCTCGCCGTAATAGGGGTCGGGCACCTCGCGCCGGGGCGCGTCGGGCGCATAGTCCATGAACAGCCTGATGCGGTCCCCGGCCCCGTCGGGCGCCATGCGGACGAGCTGGTCGTAGTGCCCCTGGTCCATCGCCAGGATCAGGTCGAATTCCTCGAAATCGGCCGGCCGGACCCGGCGGGCGCGCAGGTCGCCGATATCGAAACCCCGCTTCGCGGCGGCCGCCACCGAGCGCCGGTCCGGCGGTTCGCCGACATGGTAGCCGTGGGTGCCGGCGCTGTCGGTCTCGATATGATCCGCCAAGCCCGCCTCGGCGACCAGGTGGCGGAACACCCCCTCGGCGGTGGGGGAGCGGCATATGTTGCCGGTGCATACGAACAGGACCTTGACCATCGCTACTCCCCCGGAACCGGAACGCGGCTGTACCGCGTCATCATGTCATAGTCCTTGCGCGGTCCCTTGACCAGCCAGCGCACCGTCCAGGCGTCATGGCCCTCGACCCTGAAGCCGCCGCGGTAGATGTCGGCGCCGCAATGGTGCAGAACCTCGGCGGTGCCGTCCGACAGGTCCAGGTCGTGGAACGGCGAGCCGTCGTGGCGGAAGACCGCCGCGCGCCGCGGCCCGTCCGGAAAGGCGTAGCGGTAGGTCTGCTCCGCCGGCCCGGCATGGTCGCCGAAGCGCAGGGTGCCGGTTTCCGTCAGCAGCAGGTCGCCGTCGTCGGCTTCCATGAAAACCGCTGTCCCGTCGAACGAGCCGTCCTGCCCCAGCCGGGCGTCGCGCACCGTGCGGGCGATGCGCCACGCGCCCGCCAGGAATGCGCGCAGGTCCGCCACCCCATAGACTCTTCCATTGGCCCCGGCCGGGGCCGCCTCTAAACTCAAGCCACCTCTCCCGCTTCGGAAAAAGCATCATGATGTTAAAGCCTTCCGACCGGATCGTCATCCTGACAGGCGCCGGCATCTCCAAGGAATCGGGTCTGGACACCTTCCGCTGCGCGGGCGGCGTGTGGGAGCGCGTGCGGCTGGAGGACGTCGCGACGCCCGAGGGATACGCCCGCGACCCCGACATGGTCCACCGCTTCTACAACGACCGGCGGCGCGGATTGCTCCAGGCCGATGTCCGGCCGAACGCCGCCCACGACGCCCTGGCCCGGCTGGAGCGGGAATGGCCCGGCGAGGTCCTGCTGGTGACCCAGAACATCGACGACCTGCACGAGCGCGCGGGATCGCGCAATCTGATCCACATGCATGGCGAGCTGCTGAAGGCCCGCTGCGGCGTGTGCGGCGCCATAACCGAAATCCGCGCCGACCTGTCGGTGGAGGATGATTGCGCCGACTGCGGGGCCGTCGCGGAGATGCGCCCCCACGTGGTCTGGTTCGGCGAGATGCCCCTGGAAATGGAGCGCATTTATCAGAACCTTGCCACTTCTGCCCTGTTCGTGTCAATCGGAACCTCCGGCAACGTGTATCCCGCCGCGGGATTCGTGCAGGAGGCGCGAATCAACGGCGCGCACACCGTCGAGCTGAACCTCGAACCCTCGGAAGGCGCCACCCTGTTCGACGAGAAGATCTACGGCCCCGCGACCGGGGCGGTGCCGGCCTTCGTCGAACGGTTGCTGGCGTTGAGATAGCCCGGAGTTTTTCAAGCCCAAGGCAGTCGGGGAGGTTCGCGCGAATTTATAACGAACTTTTATCCGTTGGAAGGCATGCTCGAACGATCGCCACCATCCAAGACGGTAGAAATGGCCATCAAGGAGCACCCACCGATTGGAACCGTGCTGTTCTGCGACTTCGACCAGGGTTTTAAGGCACCTGAGATGGTCAAGCGACGGCCTGTTATCGTCGTAAGTCCAAAGATCGGCGTACGCGCCGGCCTTTGCACAGTAGTGGCATTGAGCACCGATGAGCCGTTCCCAAAGATGCCATATCATTGCCAGATCAATCTGGATCCTCCCTTGCCTGAACCGTGGGGCAATCGCCTGCGCTGGGTGAAGGGGGACATGGTCTGTGCGGTCGGCTTCCACAGGCTCGATTTCCCGCGGTACGGTAAGGACGTCAGTGGTGTTCGCAAGTATCGGTACGAGCCGATTTCCTCCGAGGATCTGCGCCGGGTCAGGATTTGCATCCTGAGCGCGCTTGGGCTGGGCGGATTGACAAAACACATGAGCTAGCATAGATTCTTTCTTGTTAGCGGCTCTGAGCTTCGGCCATCCGCGTCTAAGACCCCACCAGGGGCGGCCGTGCAGCGGGTGAACGCAAACCTCGCACGGCGTCGAGCTTCGGAGCCCCGCCGCAAGGCGGGGCTCTTTGCGTTCCAGACTTCTCCGGCGACCGGACCGAAGTCTTGCCGCCGAATGCCCTTGGCAGCGGTGGCGGGGTGCTGTACCACTCGGCACCCGTCCGGTTCTCCATCCTTCATGCCGATCGCCCCGCTCCCATGCCCCTGTTCGCCGGTACCGACCTGACCTGCCTGCGCGGCGAGCGGCTGGTGTTCCAGGATCTGTCTTTCGCGGTCCCGGCCGGCGGCGCGCTGGTGCTGCTGGGGCCGAACGGCAGCGGGAAGTCCAGCCTGCTGCGGCTGATGGCCGGGCTGCTGCGGCCCTTCTCCGGCAGCATGAGTTGGGACGGCGTTCCGGTCTCCGACGATCCGGACCTGCATCGCGCCCGCATCCATTATGTCGGCCATCTCGACGCCGTGAAGCCGGTGCTGTCGGCGCGCGAGAACCTGGCCTTCTGGGCGGCGCTGGGGGGAGCACCCGACCCGGCCGGCGCGGCGCTGGCGGCGCTGGAGCGGCTGGGCGTGCCGCACATCGCGGACATCCCCGGCCGGTACCTGTCCGCCGGGCAGAAGCGGCGGCTGAACCTGGCGCGCGTCCTGGCGGCGCCGGCGCCGCTGTGGCTGCTGGACGAGCCGTCGGTGGCGCTGGACCGGGCCGGCATCGGGCAACTCGAGGCGGCGATCTCCGACCACCGGGCGGGCGGCGGCATGGTGGTGGTCTCGACCCACGCGGAGATCGCCCTGCCCGGCGCAGAGGCCCTGCACCTGGACGATTTCGCTCTCGCTCCGGAGGAGGGCGAACCGTGAACCGCTTCCTCAAGCTCGTGTCGCGCGACCTGCGGCTGGCGCTCCGGCAAGGGTCGGACGCCACCGTCGCGGTGATGTTCTTCGTGCTGTGCGTCGTGCTGTTCCCGTTCGGCGTCGGGCCGGAGCCGAACATCCTGGCCCGCATCGCCGCCGGGGTGATCTGGGTGGCGGCGCTTCTGGCGTCGCTGCTGTCGCTGGAACGGCTGTTCCAGAACGACTACGAGGACGGCAGCCTGGAGCTGCTGACCCTGTCCAGCCTGCCGCTGGAGGCCGTCGTGTTCGCCAAGGTGCTGGCGCACTGGCTGGTCACCGGCCTGCCGCTGATCGTGGCGGCGCCCCTGCTGGCGCTGCTGCTGAACATGGAGCCGGCGGGCTTTCCCGTGCTGGTCGCGACGCTGCTGATCGGCACGCCGACCCTGAGCCTGATCGGGGCGATCGGTGCCGCCCTGACGCTGGGCGCCCGGCGCGGCGGCGTGCTGCTGTCGCTGCTGATCCTGCCGCTCTACATCCCCGTGCTGATCTTCGGGGCCGGCGCGATCGACGCTTCCCTGTCCGGCTTCACCGCCCGGCCGCACCTGCTGCTGCTGGGCGGACTGCTGGTCGCGGCCCTGCCGCTGGCGCCCTGGGCCGGGGCCGCGGCGCTGCGCCAGGCGATCGAGTAGGTCCGGCCGGAAGGTCACGGGCCCGTCACGCAACCTTCCCCCACGGACCCATGTTCACCTGCTACACTCGGGTCCGAACAGAAGCGGTGAAAACCGCCGAAGCGGACCGCATCACGGGAGGCAGGCATGGCCCTCAAGGCCGAACAACTCAAAGGCGAGCTGACCGAGCAGATCGTCAGCCGCGTTCGCGACCGTCTGAACCGCGACCGGGCCGACATGGCCGAACGGTTCGTCCGCCAGTTCTATGCCAACGTGCCTCCCGACGACCTGCTGGAATCCAGCCCCGACCAGCTCTACAGCGCGGCGCTGTCGATCTGGCAGTTCGCCGCCCAGCGGCAGGAGCGGACCGCGCGGGTCCGGGCCTATCATCCCCAGCTCGACGAGCATGGCTGGCAGTCCGGCCATACCGTGGTCGAGATCGTCAACGACGACATGCCGTTCCTGGTCGATTCGGTCACGGCGGAGCTGAACCGCCAGGGGCTGACCGTCCATCTGGTGATCCACCCCGTGGTGCGGGTGCGCCGCGACGCGTCGGGCCGCCTGACCGACCTGTACGAGCCGCAGGCGGCGCCGGCCGAGGCCGTGCCCGAATCCTTCATGCATATCGAGGTGGACGAGCAGACCGATCCCCACTTCCTGGAGCGGGTCGCCCAGGGCGTGGAGAAGGTGCTGGCCGACGTGCGCGCTGCGGTCGAGGACTGGAAGTCCATGCACGAGCCGATGCGCCGCATCATCGACGGCGTCGACCGGACGCCCGACGCGCTGCCCGAGGGCGAGCTGGCCGAAGCCCGGGATTTCCTGCACTGGCTGAACGACGACAACTTCACCTTCCTGGGCTACCGCCGCTACCGGTTCGAGGGCGAGGGAGACGAGGCCCGGCTGACCCCGGTCCCCGGCGAGGGGCTGGGCATCCTGCGCGACGACGATATCCGGGTGTTCGACGGGTTGCGCAACTTCGCCTCCCTGCCGCCGGACGCCCAGCAGTTCCTGCGCCAGCCGCGCCTGCTGCTGGTCACCAAGTCGAACCGCCGGGCCACGGTGCACCGCCCGGCCCTGATGGACAGCATCTTCATCAAGGCCTACGACGACGACGGGAAGGTGGTCGGCGAGCACCTGTTCGTCGGGTTGTTCACGTCGGCCGCCTACAGCGCCAGCGCCCGCGACATCCCATTCCTGCGCAACAAGGTGGCCCGCGTGCTGGAGCGCGCCGGGTTCGACCCGCGCAGCCACGACGGCAAGGCGCTGACCCACATCCTGGAGAATTTCCCCCGGGACGAGCTGTTCCAGATCACCGACGACGAGCTGTTCGAGATCGCGATCGGCGTGCTTCACCTTCAGGAGCGCCAGCGCACCGCCCTGTTCGTGCGCCGCGACCCGTTCGAGCGCTTCATGACCTGCCTGGTCTATGTCCCGCGCGACCGCTACGACACCGACCTGCGCCGGCGCATCCAGGCGATCCTGGAGCGCGCCTTCGACGGAACCTGCTCCGCCTTCTTCACGCAGCTGGCCGAGAGCGTGCTGGCGCGGGTCCAGTTCGTCATCGAAACGAAGCCGGGCGGCATCCCCGATTACGACGTGGGGGAGATCGAGGAGCGGCTGATCGAGGCGAGCCGCGCCTGGCCCGACCGGCTGCAGGACGCCCTGGTCGATGCCCGGGGCGAGGAGGAGGGGCTGCGCCTGCACCGGCGCTACTCCGCGTCCTTCGACGTGGGCTTCCGGGATCGTTTCGGCGCCGAACTGGCCGTCTACGACATTGAGCGGATCGAGGAGGTGCTCCATACCGGGCGCCTGGGCCTGAACCTCTACCGGCCGATCGAGGCCGGCGAGTCCGAGCTGTACCTGAAGCTCTACCATGCCGGCGGGCAGGTGGCCCTGTCGGACATCCTGCCCATGCTGGAGCATATGGGCGTCAAGGTGATCTCGGAGGGCGGGCCGTTCGAGGTGACGATTCCCGGCAGGATCGAGCCGGTCTGGATCCACGACTTCGCCATGACCAGCCGGGCCGGCGTCGCCGTGGACCTGGGCCGCGTGCGCCAAGCCTTCCAGGAGGCCTTCCTGCGGGTCTGGGAGGGCCGCATGGAGGACGACGGCTTCAACAGGCTGGTGATCCGCGCCGGGCTGGGCTGGCGCGAGATCTCCATGCTGCGGGCCTATGCCAAGTATCTGCGCCAGATCCGCTTCCAGTTCAGCCAGGACTACATGGAGGACACGCTGGCCGGCCACGCCGCGATCACGCGCCTGATCGTCCGGCTGTTCCAGACCCTGCACGATCCGGACAAGCGGGCGACCCCGGGCGGCGCCGACGAGGCGCAGGTCGCGGTCAACGGGCTGCTGGTGGAGATCGACCACGCGCTGGACGATGTCGCCAACCTGGACGAGGACCGCATCCTGCGCCGGTTCCTGAACCTCGTGCGCTGCACCCTGCGGACCAACTATTTCCAGAAAGCCGAGGACGGCGGGGTCAAGCCCTACCTGTCCATGAAGCTGGACAGCCGCAGCGTGGACGAGCTGCCCCTGCCCCGCCCCATGGTCGAGGTCTGGGTCTACAGCCCGCGGGTCGAGGCGATCCACCTGCGCGGCGGCAAGGTCGCCCGCGGCGGCATCCGCTGGTCCGACCGGCGGGAGGATTTCCGCACCGAGATCCTGGGGCTGATGAAGGCGCAGATGGTCAAGAACGCGGTCATCGTGCCGGTGGGGTCGAAGGGCGGCTTCGTGGTCAAGCGCCCGCCGCCGGCCGAGGCCGGACGCGACGCCGTCATGGCCGAGGTGGTCGAGTGCTACAAGACGCTGATGCGCGGCCTGCTCGACATCACCGACAACTACGCCGCCGACGGCTCCGTCGTGCCGCCGCCCCGGGTGGTGCGGATCGACGGCGACGACCCGTACCTGGTGGTGGCGGCCGACAAGGGCACGGCGACCTTCTCCGACATCGCCAACGGCGTGTCGGTGGACTATGGCTTCTGGCTGGGCGACGCCTTCGCGTCGGGCGGATCGCGCGGCTACGACCACAAGCGGATGGGCATCACCGCGCGCGGCGCCTGGGAATCGGTCAAGCGCCATTTCCGCGAGATCGGCGTGGATTGCCAGACCCAGGACTTCACCTGCGTCGGCGTCGGCGACATGTCGGGCGACGTGTTCGGCAACGGCATGCTGCTGTCGCGCCACACGAAGCTGGTGGGCGCCTTCAACCACCTGCACATCTTCTGCGACCCCGATCCCGATCCGGCGACCAGCTTCGAGGAGCGGCGCCGGCTGTTCGACCTGCCGCGCTCGACCTGGGCGGACTATGACGCGGGGCTGCTGTCGCCGGGCGGCGCCATCTTCGACCGCAAGGCCAAGTCGCTGAAGCTGTCGCCGGAAATCCAGGCCCGCTTCGGCCTGACCCGCGACAAGGTGACCCCGGTGGAGCTGATCCAGGCGATGCTGCGGGGGCAAGTCGATCTGCTGTGGTTCGGCGGCATCGGCACCTTCGTCAAGGCGACCGAGGAGACCCATGCCGAGGTCGGCGACAAGGCCAACGACTCCAGCCGGATCGACGGCCGGGAAGTCCGCGCCAGGATCGTCGGCGAGGGCGCCAACCTAGGCGTGACCCAGCGCGGCCGGATCGAGTACGCGCAAGCGGGCGGCCGGATCAACACCGACGCGATCGACAATTCGGCCGGCGTCGATACCTCCGACCACGAGGTCAACATCAAGGTGCTGACCGGCGACGTGATCGCCCGCGGCGACATGACCATGAAGCAGCGCGACCAGCTGCTGGCCGGCATGACCGACGAGGTGGCCGAGCTGGTGCTGGCCGACAATTATCTCCAGACCCAGGCGATCAGCGTCGCCGGCATGGGCGGGGCCGGGTCGCTGGAGGGGCAGGTCCGCTTCATGCGGTTGCTGGAGAAGAGCGGCCACCTGAACCGGGCGATCGAGTTCCTGCCCGACGACGAGGAGATCGCGTCCCGGACGTCGCGCGGGCAGGCGCTGACCCGGCCGGAGCTGGCGGTGCTGCTGGCCTATTCCAAGATCACGCTGTACGACGAGTTGCTGGCCTCCAACCTGCCCGACGACCCGCGCATGGCGGAGGACTTGGTCAAGTACTTCCCCAAGGCGCTGCGCCGCGACTTCCGCGAGGCGATCGAGCGGCACCGGCTGCGCCGCGAGATCATCGCGACATACACCACCAACAGCATGGTCAACCGGGTCGGCCCGACCTTCCTGTCGGAGATGACGGAGAAGACCGGCATGGGGCCGGGCGACATCGCGCGGGCCTACACGGTCAGCCGCGACGCCTTCGCGCTGCGCACCCTTTGGACCGCCATCGAGGCGCTGGACAACCGGGTGCCGGCCGCCTGCCAGTACGAGATGATCGGGGCGACGCAGGCGCTGCTCCACCGCACCGTGCCGTGGTTCCTGATCAACGCCCCGCAGCCGCTCGACCTGGGCGCCGAGGCGGCCAACTATACCCCCGGCGTCGAGCAGCTGGCGGCCGACCTGGACACGGTGCTGTGCGAGGAGGACAGGAGGCTGCTGGACGAGCGCGCCGCGCACTGGACGGAGCAGGGCGTGCCGGCCGACCTGGCGCGGCGGGTCGCCAGCCTGGGCATCCTGGCGTCGGGGCTGGACGTCACCCGCATCGCCCGGCTGTGCCGGCGCGACGTCCCCGCCGTGGCGCTGGTCTATTTCGAGCTGGGCCACCGTTTCGGCATGGAGTGGCTGCGCTGCCAGGCGACGCAGGTCAAGACCGAGAACCACTGGCAGAAGCAGGCGGTCGGCGCGATCGTGGACGATCTCTACGGCCTTCAGAGCGACCTGACCGCCCGCATCCTGAACGACGGCCAGGACCACACCGCCGCGATCGACGCCTGGACGGCATGCCGCCAGGGGCCGGTGGAGCGGATCCGGCAACTGCTGACGGAGTTGCGCGCGGTCACGCGGGTGGACCTGGCGATGCTGGCGGTGGCGAACCGGCAGCTCCGCGGGATGATCGCGAGCTGAGGGGTCGGGGGGACGGGTCGCCTGAAGGGCCGAGGACCGGGAGACCACCCCCCGGGGCCTGGCCGCATGTGTCAACATCCGTCATCACGGGTGCGCCGGGGACTCGGCGCCCGGCCAGCGGTCGGGCGGCAGGAGGTTGAGAGCCGCGTCGAAATAGAGTCCGGCATCCTCCATCGAGCCCCGGCTGACCCGGGCGTAGAGGTCGGGGTGCCGCTTCCTGAGGATTTCGATGCTCCGCTTGGTGTGACGGTAGTTCGCCTTGGCCTGCCTGGCATCGGCCTTTTCCGGGTCCTCGGGCGCGGGCTCGACCGGGGCGAGGCCGGCGGCCGGCATCGGCGGCTCGAACTGGGCCTCGGGGTCGGCGATGGAGGAGCAGGCGGAGGCGTTGTCGTCCGGTTCGGGATCGGCGTCGAGCGCGGTATCGCGGGCCTCGGCCGCGGGGCCGGCGAGGCCGCGCAGGCGGGCGATCTGGTCGATGGCGCGCAGCGCCGCGAAATGGTTCTGCTTCTCCATGGCGTCGATCAGCACCCGCTTGGCGGCGGCGACCAGCTCGTCCAGCTCGGCATGGCGGCGGGTCTTGTCGGCCTCGGTCAGCTCGACCACCCGGGCGGCGACCTCCGGCTGCTTCATCAGGCGCGAGCCGGTCTGGCGGGCGCTTGCCCAGGCATAGCCGGACAGCCGCGCCGCCCCCGCATAGCCCCGGCCGGCGGCGACGTGCCGGGCGAAGGCTTCCTGGCGGTGCGGGAGGGGGGTGTAGATGGAGGGGGCGGCGGGTGCGGCCGAGGTGGGAGCGGGAGCTGGAGCGGGCATGGCGGGGCCTTCGGAACCAGGGAGGAGGAATTGGTTCCTTATCACGCTGTAGTATTTTGGTCAAGTTTCCTAGGATTCCAGGCTTATCGAGCGGCCGTACCCGAAGCGGGTAATGGGCGTTCTTCGAGTCTCGGCGTAGGACGGCCTTCGCCCGTCAGGGCGAACGCCGACGCCCTGCATCGACGCTCCGGGCACGCTGTCGGCGTCGGCCTTCGGCCGAGGCCGACCTACGGTGGGTCGGCGGGATCGGAGGCTGTGAACTGGACACGGGCCTTGCTCAGTCTCGCGTTTTGTCGAAACGGACGGAAGAAGGCCGGAACTGCGCAAGCTCTTCGTCGCTCAAGGCCGGCATGTCATCTCCATGATGCACTTCCGCATCCGGCATGCCCCGCCTGATCCAATCGAGCGCCTTGGCCCGCGCAGTCGCCAGCGTCGCATTATGAGCGGCGATCGCAGAAGTTTGCCCGAAGGGCGTTCGGTCATCTCCCATGATCCCTAGCCCGGTCCCGATCGCGCAAGGGTGTTGATAGACAGGCCGACTCCGACCAGGAGCAGCCCGGCGCACAGCACCGCGTCGAAGCGGACCGGGTAGCCGAATATCCAGGCTTGCTGCTTCAGCCAGATCCCGAAGATCACGACGGTTCCCGGCCCCATTCGCCGGTGGTGGGCAGGGCCAGCAGCGAGAAGCAGTTCCTGCTCGGGCAGGAATATCTCATGCGACCAGCCCTGACTCTCGATCAGCAGAAACGCCGGCCGGCGGCGCTCGAACTGCTGACGCTGAACCACCCGGATCATCATATCAACGCCAAACATGCCTTTCCCGCAGGTGTGTGCCTGGCCGGCTGGCTGGCCGAATGCCCGAGCGAGATCAGGGGCGACCAAGTCTACTGGAATTCGAAACGGAGAGCGAAAGTGGCGACGGCAAAAGCGGCGTCAGGGTGACGGCCGGTGCCGAATGGCACCCCTGCCGATCCCGCAGGGGTCAAAATTTTTACGGTGTGGTCCATATAACGGATCGACAGGGTGTGGTCCCGCCGGAGCGAGCCGGTCGGACGGTGCCGTCCAGACCGTGAGTGCGTTGAGTCGACATGCTGACCCTTTCCGACACCATCCCCGATCGCCGGGCCATCGTCTCCAAGCGGCGCCTGGTCGCCGAGCTCCAGTCCCTGGCGGAAGAGCACGGTACGGGCGCCGCGCTGCGCCCGCACACGCTGGCGGCCCTGCGCAAGGCGCTGGACGACGGGCGCGCCGAGGTGCGGCGGCGGCTGGAGGCGGGGGGGACCGGCACCGACTGCGTGCGCCAGAACGCCTACCTGATGGACCAGGTGATCCGGGCGCTGGCCGAGCATACGGCCGGCATCATCTTCCCCGTCGCCAACCCGACCTCGGGCGAGCATTTCGCGATCGTGGCGATCGGCGGCTACGGGCGGGGCGAGATGGCGCCGTTCTCGGACGTGGACCTGCTGTTCATGCTGCCCTACAAGCGGACGCCGCGGGTCGAACAGGTGTTCGAGTACATGCTCTACATGCTGTGGGACCTGGGGCTGAAGGTCGGCCATGCCGTGCGCTCGGTGGACGAGTGCATCCGGCAGGCCAGGGGCGACGTGACGATCCGCACCAGCCTGCTCGAGTCGCGCTTCCTGCACGGGGAAGAGAAGCTGTACGCCGAGCTGCGCCGCCGCTTCACCAAGGAGATCGCGACCGGGACCGGCCCCGCCTTCATCGAGGCCAAGCTGGCCGAGCGCGACGCCCGCCACCGCCGCCTGGGCGACAGCCGCTACGTGCTGGAACCCAACATCAAGGAGGGCAAGGGGGGGCTCCGCGACCTGCAGACCCTGTTCTGGATCGCCAAGTATTATTACCAGGTGGACGACGTCTCCGAGCTGCTGGACAAGGGCGTCCTGCTGGAGGAGGAGGTCGCCAAGTTCGCCAAGGCGCAGGACTTCCTGCTGACCGTGCGCTGCCACCTGCATTACCTGGCCGGACGGGGCGAGGACCGGCTGACCTTCGACGTGCAGGCGGACATCAGCCGGCGGCTGGGCTATGTGGACCATGCCGGGCTGATCGGGGTCGAGCGCTTCATGAAGCACTATTTCCTGGTCGCCAAGGACGTCGGCGACCTGACCCGGATCTTCTGCGCCAACCTGGAGGCGGAGGCCAAGCGCCAGCCGCGCTTCAGCCTGCTGCGCATCGCCCTGGCGCGCAAGGACATCGAGGGCTTCCTGCTGGACGGCGAGCGGCTGAACGTGCGCTACGACCGGCAGTTCAAGGACAACCCCGTGGACACGATCCGGCTGTTCCACGTGGCGCAGGTCAACGGGCTGGACATCCACCCCAACGCGCTGCGGGCGCTGACCCGCGCGCTGGGCGTGGTGGGGCCGAAGCTGCGGGCCGACCATGATGCCAACCGGCTGTTCCTGGAGATGCTGACCTCGCGCAAGGACCCGGAGGTGCCGCTGCGCCGGATGAACGAGGCCGGCGTGCTGGGGCGCTTCGTGCCCGATTTCGGCCGGATCGTCGCCCAGATGCAGTACGACATGTACCATGTCTTCACGGTGGACGAGCACACGCTGTTCGCGCTGGGCATCCTGCACGACATCGAGTCGGGCGGGCTGAGGGACGAGCTGCCGCTGGCCAGCGAGGTGGTCCACAAGCTGGTGTCGCGCCGGGCGCTGTATGTCGCGATGCTGCTGCACGACATCGCCAAGGGGCGCGGCGGCGACCATAGCGTGCTGGGCGCCAAGGTGGCGGAGAAGCTGTGCCCGCGCCTGGGGCTGAGCGCGGAGGAGACGGAGACCGTCGCCTGGCTGGTCCGCTGGCATCTGACCATGTCGGACGCCGCCTTCAAGCGCGACCTGGAGGACGACAAGACCATCCGCGACTTCGTCGAGCTGGTCCAGTCGCCGGAACGGCTGCGGCTGCTGCTGGTGCTGACCACCGCCGACATCCGGGCGGTCGGCCCCGGCCGCTGGAACGGCTGGAAGGCCACCCTGCTGGCCGAACTGTACCATCGCGCCGAGGACCTGATGTCCGGCGTGGTCAGCGCCCAGCGGCGCGAGCGCCGGGTCAACGCCGCCCAGGCGGCGCTGCGCGGGCTGCTGGCCGACTGGAGCGAGGCCGAGATCGAGAGCCACCTTGCCCACGGCTACCCGGCCTACTGGCTCAGCTTCGATCCCGAGACCCACGCCCGCCACGCGCGGCTGATGCGCAACGCCGACCGGGACGGCGCGCCGCTGACGGTGGACACCCGGATCGACCGGGGCCGGGCGGTCACCGAGGTGACGATCTACACCCACGACCATCCGGGCCTGTTCTCCCGGCTGGCCGGCGCCTTCGCGCTGGCAGGCGCCACCATCCTGGACGCCAAGATCTTCACCATGACCAACGGCATGGCGGTGGACGTCTTCTCGGTCCAGGACGCCGCCGGCGGGCCGTTCGACAGCGGCGACAAGCTGGCCAAGCTGTCGGTCATGATCGAGCGCACCCTGTCCGGCCAGCTCCGTCCCTTGCAGGAGCTGGCGAAGCGCAAGCCGGCGATCAACAACCGCACGCGGGTGTTCAAGGTGCCGCCGCGGGTGCTGATCGACAACAAGGCCAGCACCACCCACACCGTGATCGAGCTGAACGGGCGCGACCGGCCGGGCCTGCTGTACGACGTGACCCGGGCGCTGACCAACCTCAGCCTCCAGATCTCCTCGGCCAAGGTCTCGACCTATGGCGAGAAGGCGATCGACGTGTTCTATGTGAAGGACGTGTTCGGGCTGAAGATCACGCACGAGAGCAAGCTGGCCCAGATCCGCGAGAAGGTGCTGACCGCGCTGAGCGACCCGATCGCCGAGGCCCAGGCGGACAGCGGCCGGTTCTCCGCGGCGGAGCGCAGCCGGGCGCGCTCCCGGCAGAAGAAGCCGGCGGTTCCCCGGCGCAAGACCCCGGCGGAGTCGGCGGCGGAATGACGCGCCTGGGAGCCCTCCTGGTTGCCCTGGCCCTGTCCGTCCTGCTGGCGGCCTGCGCCGTCCCGACCCCCAACGTGGAGGTCAGCGGCGGCAGCGCCAGCCCGACGCGCTGGCGGGTCGGCATTCCGTTCTGAGGTCGCTTTTCCCGAAGGTTCGTCTTTTTTGCCGCAGATGAACGGCGATGGAAGAGGATATTCATGGGTTATCTGCTTTCATCGCCGTTCATCCGCGGCAGAGAACCCAAGGACGCGGCGCGCCTGGCATGACCGATACCCTCGCCAACGGGCTGATCTGCGCTTACGGCTTCGGCCCGGACGGCACGGCGCGGGAGCTGTCGCTGCCGGTGCTGGCCGACCTGCTGCGCACGCCGGACGGCTTCGTCTGGGCCCATCTCAACATCGCGGTCTGGCCGATGCGCACCTGGATCGCCGAGCGCGGCCACCTGCCGGAGGCGGCACGCGAGGTGCTGGTGTCGATCGAGGACGTGCGCCCCCGGTTCGAGCGCTGCGAGGACGGGCTGATCGGCACCCTGAGCGACGTGCAGCACGATTTCTCCGGACAGGGCGGCGACATCGGCACCCTGCATGTCTGGTTCACGCGGACCATGCTGATCACCTCGCGCAACCATCCGCTGACCGCGGTGGACAAGCTGCGGCTGGACATCCGGGACGGGTTCCGGCCGGCCAGCACCGGCGAGCTGATCGGCGCCCTGATCGACCATCTGGCGGCCAGCTTCCAGAAGGTGATCGAGGGGATGGCCGACACCCTGGACGAGATCGAGGACGCGCTGCTGGCGGGTTCCTCGGCCGACCTGCGCAGCCAGCTGGGCACCCTGCGCCGGCAGGCGGTCAGCCTGCGCCGCCAGCTGCTGCCCCAGCGCCAGGCGCTGGCGCGGCTGCTCAGCCACCCGCCGGGCTGGTGGTCGTCCGACGACACCTACGATCTGCGCGAGGCGGTGGACCGCTTCTCCTCGGTCGCCGAGGACCTGGGCGCCGCCGAGGACCGCGCCAAGGTGCTCCAGGACGAGCTGTACGCCAAGCTGGCGGAGGAAGGGAACCGCAACCTGTTCCGCCTGTCGATCGTGACCCTGATCTTCCTGCCCATGACCCTGGTCACCGGCATCTTCGGCATGAACGTGGCCGGGCTGCCGGGGACCCATGACGGCCATTCCTTCCTGTGGGTGCTGCTGCTGATGGTCGCCTCGGCCGTCGCGACCCTGCTGCTGCTGAAGGTGAAGCACTGGTTCTGAGCCGGCGCCGGTCCCGGAAACTATATATTTCGTATCCATATGAAATTGTTCGATTTTGAGTTATCAGGTGCGGGGTCCCTGGAATTTCGCGCCGATGAACATCGACATCCTCACACTGGTCCTGGTGCATTCGCTGGTTTCGGTTGCCCTGGGCGGCCTGATGCTGGTGTTCTGGTCCGCCAACCGCAGCCTTCCGGGCCTGAGGCACTGGACCGTCGCGACGCTGCTGCTGGGCGCCAGCACCCTGATATCCACGATGCGCGGCTTTCTTCCCGAGGTCCCGGCGATCCTGGTGTCCAACGGCATCATCGTGCTGAGCTTCGGCTTCTTCTACAACGGCGTCCGCGAGTTCGGGGGGAATCCTTCGCGCTGGCGGCCCGCGGTCGTGGCGGTGGTCCTGCTGGTGCTGTGCCAGGCCTGGTTCACCGTGGTCCGGGACGATGTCTCGGTCAGGATCGTCGCCCTGTCGCTGACCCTGTGCGCCGGCTGCATGCTGACCGCGCGCGAACTGCTGCGGGTGGCGGGGCCGAGCATGCGGGCGACCGCGCTGACCGCGGCGGCGCTGTTCGCCTTGACCGGGCTGACCCTGGCCGCGCGCGCGGCCTCGACCCTGGTCGAGCCGCCGGTGCCCGACCATATGGGCCGATATCCGGCGCACGCCGTGCATTTCCTGGTCTCCATCCTGAGCAGCATCCTGCTGGTCTTCTGCCTGCTGATGATGGCCGTCCAGCGGCTGAACCGCGACCTGGTCCGGCGCGGCCGGCAGCTGGAGGAGGCGCTCAACCGGTCGGAGGACGCCAGCCGGGCCAAGGAGCAGTTCCTCGCCATGATGAGCCACGAACTGCGCACGCCGCTGAACGCGATCCTCGGGTTCAGCGAATTGCAGCGCAACCAGATCTTCGGGCCCCTCGGCCACCCGCGCTACCTGGAATATGCCACGGACATCCATTCCTCCGGCACGCACCTGCTGGGGCTGATCAACTCGATCCTCGACATCTCCAAGGCATCGGCGGGCAAGCTGGAGGTGGCGGTGGCGCCGGTCGATCCGCTGCCGATCGCGGACGAGATGCTGCGGGTCATCAGCCACGCGGCCCTGGCCAAGCGGATCACGATCGCCCACGATCCGGAACCCGCGCCCCGATGCATGGCCGATCCCCAGGCGCTGCGCCAGATCCTGCTGAACCTGCTGTCCAACGCGGTGAAGTTCACCAGTCCCGGCGGCATGATCAGCCTGCGGATCGTCGGGCTCGGCCGCGGGCATGTCGGCTTCATCGTGGCCGACAGCGGCATCGGCATGGACCCGGCCGAGATCCCCAGGCTGCTGAAGCCCTTCGAGCAATCCTTCAACATCTACGCCAGTTCCGGGCAGGGCACCGGGCTGGGGCTGCCCATCGTGGACGCCCTGGTCGGCTTGCAGGGCGGCCGGCTGCGGATCGACAGCGCCCCCGGGAAGGGCACGACGGTGACGGTCGAGCTTCCGGTCGCGGCATGACGGCGCAGTGATCGCCGGCGTTCCGCAACTGTTCCGATTTTCCCTTGTTGATCAGCGTCGAAGACACCTAATATTCGTGTCGGGAGGAGACCGGTTCGCGCGGTCCGCCCCAGTGAATTCGTTTATGAATTCGACGTCGATGACTCGGGAGCTTGCCTGGCATGACGACACTCAAGGAATTCGAGGAAGCATTGCGCGAGCAGGGGATGGACTCCGCCCTCGCCATCCTGGAAAAACTGAAGGACCGCGACCGCGCGAAGCGGTCGGTGGCGCCGGCCCGGCGAGTAACGGGCCGCAAGATGACGCCCGAGCTGGCGCGCGAGATCCTGGATCTTCATGAGCGGACCAAGATGACGCAGCAGGAGATCGCCTTCAAGGTCGGGGTCAACCAGGGCCGCGTCAACGAGGTGATCAAGCGCGGCAAGTGGCTGAGCGGCGATCCCCAGGCACCCGAGGCGCTGGACCGCGACGCGGCGCTGGACCGGGCGGCCAGGGGCGTCGGCAAGGCCGCGAAACCGGAGAAGGCGGCGAAGGCGGAGAAGCCGGCCCGCGCGCGGAAGGCGGCTTCCGGGAAGAAGGATGCCGCCGATGCCGGCTCCAAGCTGGCGGAGGCGACGCGGGCCGTCCGGCGGGCCGACGCCAAGCCTCCGGAGAAGCCGGGCCCCCGGCTCAAGCAGGACGACAAGCAGCTCATGCTGGGCGGCCTGTAGGGGGATAGGGGTTAAGGCCGCCTCCCCAGGGAACCGCGCCGCCGGTCCGGCGTTGTGACGCCGTTCCAACCGGTGCGCGTCGCGCGGAGGCCGTCATGAAATATTCGGTAAGCTGCAAGCTGGGTTACGACGTCGAGGAAGAAACGGTCTGTTTCTTCAACCTTCAACCCGCCCAGTTCGATCGCCAGGTGATCCTGGACGAACACCTGGACCTGGACGGCGGGCGCGAGGTCGACCGCTTCACCATGGGCGAGTCGGGCAACCGCTTCTTCAAGGTCGTCGCGCCTCCCGGCAAGCTGATGGTCCGCTACCGGGCCGAGGTGGACCTGGACCCGCTGGTGGAGGACCCCGCCGGGGTCGGCCAGGTGGCGCCGATCGACCTGCCGCTCGACGTGCTGCCGCACCTGAATCCGTCGCGCTTCTGCCAGTCCGACCGGCTGCGCGCCTTCGCCTTCCGCCAGTTCGGCGAGTTCGCTCCCGGCCACCAGCGGGTGACGGCGATCTGCAACTGGATCCACGACAATCTGGAATATCTGCCGGGCAGTTCCCACGGGACGACCTCGGCGGTCGATACCATCATCGACCATGCCGGCGTCTGCCGCGACTTCGCCCATCTCGGCATCACCCTGTGCCGGGCGATGGACATTCCGGCGCGCTATGTCAGCGCCTATGCCTTCCGGCTCGACCCTCCCGACTTCCACGCGACCTTCGAGGCCTTCCTGGGCGGACGCTGGTACCTGTTCGACGCGACCCGCAAGGCGGCGCTGGACGGGCTGATCCGGATCGGGGTCGGCCGCGACGCCGCCGAGGTGTCGTTCTCGTCCTTCTTCGGCAAGGCCAAGCCGGACGAGATGGAGGTCGCCATCAGCTCGCCCGACCGCGCCGCCGACGGGCCGCTGACCACCGACGCGGTGAGCCTGTCGGAGCGCTGAGGCGGGACCTGGCGCGGGCGCCGCAAGCGTGATTCAGGTTCTTGCCACAGATCACGGCGATGGACAAAGAGACGGACCGGATCATCCGTGGCCGATTTCCTTCATTCCAGGCCGGCTTCGAACACGGCGGGCCGGGCAGGGTTACCGGTCCGGGATCGGGCCAGGATCAGGAAGACGTAGCCGTAGCTGTCGCCGTGGCGGCGGTGAAGGTCGATTTCCCGCTGGGAGCCGTCCAGCACCTCCGCCCAGGCGGCGTCCCCCGCGTGGCGTCGGCGGAACTCCGCGATGCGCGCCTCCAGCGGCGCGTAATACTCGTCCCACCAGGCCTCGCGCGGCAGCGTGAAGCTGTCGATCACCCGGTAGCCGGCCGCCTCCGCGAGCCGCCGGTTGTCCTCGGCGGTGGTCATGGCGGGATATTCGGCGTTCCAGAACGCCAGCGCCTCGGCGGGAGGGGAGTCGGTCAGCCAGGCGCATTCGGTGACCGCGACCAGCCCGGCGGGTTTCAGCAGCGGGCGCCAAGCCTGCAGGCCGGTTCCGAACCCGATCGAGTAGATCGCCCCTTCGGACCAGATCAGGTCGAACGATCCCGGCGGGAACGGCGGTGCCGCCATGTCGGCCGCCAGCGGATCGATCCGGTCCGCCAGCCCTTCGGAGGCGGCCCGGGCGGCGAGTTCGTCCAGGAAGGGCCGGTGCAGGTCGATCGCGGCGACCCGCCCGCCGGTCTCCCGCGCCAGCAGAAGCGCGGACCGGCCGGGGCCGCAGCCGGCATCCAGGATGGCGGGGGCGTGCGGCAGCAGGCCCGTGGCGGCGGCGATGCCCAGCGCCCGCGCGGTCAGCGCGTCCGATCCGGGCCCCTGGCGCGGCAGGCCGTGGTGAAGCTCGAAGAAAAGCGCGAAGTCCATCGGGTGACGCCGTTCAGTCCGGTACGCTCGCCTCGATCGCGTCCATGTCGTCGTCGGAGAAGCCGAAATGGTGGCCGATCTCGTGGATCAGCACATGGCGGACCAGGTGGGCCAGATCCTCGCCGGTCTCGCACCAGTAGTCCAGCAGCGGGCGGCGGTAGAGATAGATCATGTCCAGGTCGCTGGGCGTGGCGGTGACGCTCTTGTGCGCCAAGTCGACGCCCCGGTAGAGGCCGAGCAGGTCGAAGGGCGAGTCCAGCTCCATCTCCCGCTCGGTCTCCTCGTCGGGGAAGTCCTCCACATGGATCACCACGTTGCCGACGAAGCGCAGCAGTTCGGGCGGTATGGTCCGGAGCGCCTCGTCGGCCAGCGCCTCGATGTCGGCGATGGTGGGCGCGTTGATCGGCGAGGCATTGATTTGCTTGGTCATGGGGGCGCATTCTCCTGATCGACCGCTGGGGATCAAACGAGAAAGAGGGAGGCTGAATATGGTCGAGAAACTGGTCGGTGCCAGGCGTCAGTCGGCACTCGCGGAGCTTCACGGCTGGTCCGAGGTGGAGGATCGCGACGCGATCCGCAAGACCTATCATTTCCCTGATTTCGCCACCGCCTGGGGCTTCATGACCCGGGTCGCCCTCAAGGCGGAGAAGATGGACCATCACCCGGAATGGTTCAACGTCTACAACCGGGTCGAGGTGATCCTGGCCACCCACGATGTCGAGGGCCTGTCGGAGCGCGACGTGGAACTGGCCCATCATATGGACGGCATCGCGCTGGAGCATGACCGCTGAACGCGGCGGGACGGGGCGGACCACCGGGCCGCCCGTCCCGCCGGGACGTCACTTCAGGGCCTTCAGGAACTCGATCAGCTCGTCCTGCTGCGCCTTGTCGGTGATGGCGACGTGGCGCATGCGGGTGCCGGGAATGAAGGTGTCGTTGCCCGCGATCCATTTGCGGAGCGTCTCGTCGTTCCAGACCACGCCGGACTTCTGCACCGCCTCGGAATAGGCGAAGCGCGGCACCGCCCCCGCCTGGCGGCCATAGACGCCGATCAGCGTCGGGCCGAAGGCGTTGGCGGAGGTGTCCAGCGAGTGGCAGCCGGCGCATTGGCGGAACGGATGGCTATCCGGGACGGACTTGGTCTGCGCCGATGCCTGGCCTGCGGCGAGCGCGCCTGCAAGGACCAGCATCGATACCGGCAGTTTTCGGGCCAGCAGTCTCATGGTGTTCGCCTCTGTTCAACAGGGCTGCCGCGGCCGGCCCCATTCCGGCACCCCACCGCAACCCTGGCCCGCGCACTATAGGCCCGGGCGGAAGGGCCCGATAATAGTACCAATGATCGAAGGGTTATTATGCCGCGCCCCCTCCCCGGGATCTTCCTTATGGAAAGCCCGGCAGGGAACCCCTGACCCGTCCGCGCTGTTGGTGCCCGATGTTTTTCGTTTTCTTGAAAGGTTTCCCATGCGCGTACGACTGAAACCCGTGGAAGACCAGGTCATCGTGATCACAGGCGCCAGCAGCGGCATCGGGCTCGCGACGGCGCGGATGGCCGCCCGGCGCGGCGCGCGGCTGGTCCTGGCGGCCCGCGACGGGAACGCGCTGCGCGAGGTCGAGACCGACATCCGCCGCGACGGCGGCCAGGCGATCTTCGCGGTGGCCGACGTCGCCGACGAGGACGCCATGATGGGGCTGGCCGAGACGGCGCTCCGCGAGTTCGGCGGCTTCGACACCTGGGTCAACAATGCCGGCACCTCGATCTACGGCAAGGTCGAGGACACCCCGATGGAGGACCAGCGGCGGCTGTTCGAGACCAACTACTGGGGCACGGTGATCGGCTCGCGCATCGCGGCCACGCACCTGCGCCGCCGGGGCGGCGCGCTGGTCAACGTGGGCAGCGTGCTGTCCGACCGGGCGGTGCCGCTCCAGGCGACCTATTGCGCGACCAAGCACGCGGTCAAGGGATTCACCAACGCGCTGCGCATGGAACTGGAGGCCGACGGCGCCCCGGTCTCGGTCACCCTGATCAAGCCGGCCGCGGTCGATACCCAGCTGGAGGAGCACGCCCGGAGCCTGACGGGCGCGGAGCCGCTGAACCCGCCCCCGGTCTACGCGCCGGAGACGGTCGCGGAGGCCATCCTGCACGCGGCCGAGCATACCGTGCGGGAGCTGACCATCGGCAGCGCCGGCAAGCTGATTTCCCTGTCGGAAGCCCTGGCGCCGCGCCTGACCGACAAGGTCATGGAGGCGGTGGCCCCGGGCTGGCAGCGGAGCGGCGGCCCGTTGCGGCGCCGGACCGACAACCTGTACGGCCCGGCGGGGCATGACGGCGACGAGCGCGCCGGCCGGCACAGCCTGGTCCGGGAGCGGAGCTACTACACCACGGCCGTCATGCACCCCGTGGCGACCGCCGCCCTGGTCGCCGGCGTGGCGGCGCTCGGCGCCCTCATGGTCGGCGGCGGGCGCCAGATCCGCCACCGCGACATGGGGTACGACTGAGGCAGGGTCCCCGGCTCAGCCGTCGCCCAGCGTCAGCAGCGAGGCGTTGCCGCCGGACGCGGTCGTGTCGATGCTGACGACCCGCTCGGTCGCGAACCGCTCGATGCCGTCGTCGAGCGAGGCCAGCGGCACGCGCCGGCCGTCCCGCTCCGCCAGCGCCCGGCGCAACGGGACGGCTTCCGCGTCGATTCCCTCGAAGGCGACCACGCCGAGGTCGGGGAAGTTCCGGAGCGTTTCGGCGGCATCGGCGACCGTCACCGAGGCGACCACGCCATCGGGAACCCCGGCCTTGCGCAGGGCCGCGACGACGGGGCCGGCCGCGGGGTTGTTCCCCGCCAGCGCCGCCGCATTGCCGGCGGCCAGCGCCAGGAAAGCCTGGGCCGCCAGCGCGCCGGCCGGGTCCGAGCCCCCGCCCAGGCACAGGGCGGCGCCCCGGCCGTGCAGGGTCAGGTGGTTGCTCTCGCCGGTCGGCCCGGGCAAGGGGTCCGCCGCCGCGAAGGCGGGCGAGGCCGACGCCAGAACCGCCTCGGCCGTCGGCCGGAAGGCGTCCGGCAGCAGGGCGGCGGCCCGCCGCAGGACCGCGGCGCGGTCGGTGCGGGCGTCCCAATCCGGCCCGGCCAGCCGGGCGGCCGCCGAGAAGGCGGCGGGATCGCTTCCTTTCCCCTCCCGGCCGGCCCCCTCCCGGCCGGGCGGCGGGGCGAAGGGGGCGGCCGCGGGCACCGGCGCCGGAGCGGGACGGGCGAAGCGGGCGAGGTAGTGGGGACCGCCGGCCTTCGGCCCGGTGCCGGACAGGCCCTCGCCGCCGAACGGCTGGACCCCGACCACCGCGCCGATCTGGTTGCGGTTGACATAGATGTTCCCGACCCGGGCGCGCCGGCAGATCTCCTCGACCCGGTCGTCCAGTCGGGAATGGATGCCCAGGGTCAGGCCGTAGCCGCGCTCGTTGACGGCATCCACCACCCGGTCGATCTCGTGCGCCTCGAACGGGACGACGTGCAGCACGGGGCCGAAGATCTCCCGCTCCAGCCCGTCGAACCGGTCGAGGGCGATCGCCGTGGGGGCGACGAACAGCCCGTCCCCGCCGGTGTCGCGCAGCGGGTGGCGGAACAGCACCCGCCCGGCCTGCTCGAAGCTCCGGCAATGTTCCTCGATGATGCCTTGGGATTCCGCGTCGATCACGGGACCCACGTCGGTCGCGGGGTTCCAGGGGTCCCCGACGCGCAGCTCCATCGCCGCCCCTTCCAGCATGGCGAGAAGGTGGTCCCGGATGTCGGACTGGACGAACACGGCGCGGAGCGCCGAGCAGCGCTGGCCGGCGCTCTGGAAGGCGGAATTGACGATGTCGCGGACCGCGTGCTCGACCAGGGCGGTGCTGTCCACGATCATGGCGTTCAGGCCGCCGGTCTCGGCGATCAGCGGCGCGCGGGCCGATCCGTGGGCCGCCAGCGCGCGGTCGATCAGGATGGCCGTCTCGGTCGAGCCGGTGAAGCAGACGCCCGCCGTCCGCGGGTCGGCGGTCAGGGCGGCCCCGACCATGGCGCCGTCGCCGGGCAGCAGGGACAGGACCTCGGGCGGCACGCCGGCCTCGATCATCAGCGCCACCGCCCGGGCGGCGACCAGGGGCGTCTGCTCGGCCGGCTTGGCGACCACGGTGTTGCCGGCGACCAGGGCCGCGACCACCTGCCCCGTGAAGATCGCCAGCGGGAAGTTCCACGGCGAGATGCAGACGAACGGCCCCAGGCCTTGTGAACCGGCCGGCAGGCGCCGGGCCTGCGCCGCGTAGTAGCGGCAGAAATCCACGGCCTCGCGGACCTCCAGGACGCCGTCCATGCGGGTCTTGCCGGCCTCGCGCGTCAGGATCGCCATCAGTTCGAAGGTTTCGGCCTCGTAGAGGTCGGCGATCCGGTCCAGGATCGCGGCGCGGTCGGCCGGCGCCCGGTCCCGCCAGGCCGGAAAAGCGGCGGCGGCCACGTCCAGCGCGCGGCCGGCGGCTTCCCTGTCGGCCTGCCGGACGGTCCCGACCCGGTCGGTGCGGTCGGCCGGGTTCAGCACCGGAACCTCCTCCCCCTCCAGGGCGGAGCCTCCGACCAGGGGCGCCGCGGTCCAGCGGACGGTGCGGAACGGCGCCATCCCGGCCTCGACCTCGGCCGCCATCGAGGGATTGTTGAGGTTCCAGCCGGCGGAGTTGCGCCGCTCGCCGTCGAACAGCTCCGGGGGCAGCGGGATCTTGGGGTTCGGGATGCATGCTGCCGTCTCGGTCGCGGCGATGGGGTCGCGGACCAGCACCTCCGGCGGCACGTCCTCGTCCAGGAGCTGGTGGACGAAGGAGGAGTTGGCGCCGTTCTCCAGCAGGCGGCGGACCAGGTACGCCAGCAGGTCCTTGTGGACGCCGACCGGCGCATAGATGCGGCACGGCCGGCCGGCTTCCTCCAGCAGCCGGTCGTGCAGCGCCTGGCCCATGCCGTGCAGCCGCTGGAACTCGAACCCGCCCCCGTCGCTGCCGGCCATCTCCAGCACCGCGGCGGCGGTCTGCGCGTTGTGGGTCGCGAACTGGGGATAGAGGCGGTCGCGGTTGTCCAGCAGGAAGCGCGCACCCGCCAGGTAGGAGACGTCGGTCGAGGTCTTGCGGGTGAACACCGGGTAGCCCGGCAGGCCCAGCACCTGGGAGTTCTTGATCTCCGAATCCCAGTAGGCGCCCTTTACCAGCCGCACCGCCAGCCTGCGGTCGAGCCGGTCCGCCAGCGCCCGGACCCAGCGCAGGACCGGCAGGCATTGCTTGGAATAGGCCTGGACCACCACGCCGAAGCCGTCCCAGCCCGCCAGGTCGGGCGATTCCAGTACCCGCTCGATCACGTCGAGCGACAGGGACAGGCGGTCCGCCTCCTCCGCGTCGATGTTGAAGCCGATGTTGGCGGCCCTGGCCCTGAGCGCCAGGGCGTGCAGGCTCGGCACCAGCTCCGCCAGCACCCGGTCGCGCTGGGTGGCATCAAAGCGCGGATGGAGCGCCGAGAGCTTCACCGAGATGCCGGGATTGTCGTGGACCGGCGCCCTGGCGTCGGCATGGCGCGCGATGGCGTCGATCGCGGCGGCGTAGCTGTCCCAGTAGCGCCTGGCGTCCGGGCCGGTCCGCGCCGCCTCGCCCAGCATGTCGTAGGAGAAGCTGTATCCCTTGGCGCGCCGCGACTCGCCGCGCCGGATCGCCTCCTCGATGGTCCGGCCGAGCACGAACTGCTGGCCCATCACCTTCATCGCCTGGGCGACCGCGGAGCGCACCACCGGCTCGCCGACCCGCTGGACCAGGCGGCGCAGGGTGCCCGCGACCTGCGGCCCGGCGGGGGAGTCGTTGCGGAAGATCCTGCCGGTCAGCATCAGCGCCCAGGTCGAGGCGCTGACCAGCAGGCTGTCGGTCTCGCCCGCATGCTTGGACCAGTCGGCGCCGCCGATCTTGTCGCGGATCAGCGCGTCCAGGGTCGGCGCGTCGGGCACCCTGAGGTAAGCCTCGGCCAGGCACATGAGCGCCACGCCCTCGTCCGTGGACAGGCCGTACTCGGCGAGGAAGGTCTCCATCAGGTTGGGCGTGGGATCGGCGCGGAGCCGGCGGACGATCGCCTCGGCCCGGTCGGAAATCCTGCGCCGGGCGGCCTGGTCCAGCCGGATCGCCTCCATCCGCTGCATCACGACGGTGGCTTCGTCGGCGAAATAGGCCCTGTCGATGTCGTCGCGCAGCATCGCCTGATCCATCGCTCCGGCACTCCCCCTCGGGTCAAAACTCGATGGCCTGGATTATCCCAGGTCGGCAGTAGCCATAGTCTCCGATTTTGGCGGAATTTCAGCCATAATGCCTGCGGACGGGAATTCGGCAGGCGGAATGGCCTGGGAGGGGTGATGGACCGGATCGACCGCGCGATCCTGCGCGAGCTTCAGCAGAACGGCCGGATATCGGTCGTGGAACTGGCCGGCAAGGTAAACCTGACAAAGACGCCCTGCTCGGAGCGGCTGAGGCGGCTGGAGACGGCGGGCGTGATCCGGCGCTACCGGGCCGAGCTGGACCCGGTGGCCCTGGAGGCGGACCATGTGGTGCTGGTCCAGGTGGTGCTGCGCGGCACGACCGCGGACGAGCTGGAGCGCTTCAACGAGGCGGTCCGCCGGGTGCCGGAGATCCAGTCCTGCCACATGATCGCCGGCGACTTCGACTATCTGCTGAAGGTGCGGACGCGCGACATCCAGCATTACCGCCGGCTGCTGGGCGACACGATCTCGCGCCTGCCCCACGTGCAGCAGACGCACACCTATGTGGTGATGGAGACGGTGAAGGACGACATGACCCTGCCGGTGCCGGGGGGCTGACGGTTCTTGGCCACAGATGCACGCAGATGAACTCGGATGGGATCGACGGATGATCGTCGGCAGCCGGCCGGAGCGCCGGCAGCCGGAGGCTATCTGGATTTGTATGCGTGCATCTGCGGCCGAAAATCCTACCCCTGCGCCTGGGTCAGGCGGAGCATCTGGATCTTGCGGGCGGCGATCTCGCTTCGGACGCGCAGCAGCACGACGGTGATGAAGTAGGTCGTGAAGGCGAGGCCCATGGTCAGCAGGGGCCACAGCATGCTGGGGTCGATGCTGGGGCCGCCCATCCTGACCACGCTGGCCGGCTGGTGCAGGGTGTTCCACCAGTCGACCGAGAACTTGATGATCGGCACGTTGACCACGCCGACCAGCAGCAGGATGGCGCCGGCCTTGGAGCCGCGGGTCGGGTCGTCGAAGGCGTTCACCAGGGCCATGTAGCCCAGGTACAGGAAGAACAGGATCAGCACGCTGGTCAGCCGGGCATCCCACACCCACCAGGTGCCCCACATCGGCTCGCCCCACAGGCTGCCGGTGATCAGGCAGACCGCCGTGAAGCCGGCCCCGACGGGGGCGGCGGCCTTGCTGAACAGGTCGGCCAGCGGATGCTTCCAGACCAGCCCGACGGCAGCCGCGATCGCCATGTTGGTGTAGACGAACAGCGCCATCCAGGCCGCCGGGACATGGATGTACATGATCCGGACCGTTTCGCCCTGCTGGTAATCGGGCGGCGAGGCGAACAGCGCCAAGTACAGCCCGACGATCGTGAGCACGACGGTGGCGCCCGCCACCCAGGGCAGGACGATGCCGGAGAGGCGGAGAAAGCGCGCGGGATTGGCGAAGCGGTGCATGGTTCCGATCGATCCTGTTTTCCGGAATATGGGGTCGTGCCGGTGTCCCTGTCAAACCCGCCGGTCCCGTCGGGATGCCGCAGTCCCGAAGCCGGAGAAGGATAAACACAGCTTAGTCAACTGCCACTTTCGGCGAAATAGGCAAGAATTTCGCCTAAATGAGTATAGACATTCCGGATGATGTTACCGAATAGGCACTGATGTTTGCATTTTTGCTAAGTCACAGAGAAACCGGCTTTTGGATTTTTCTCGTTTGCGCATCAATAAGGCGACCGATACGGCACTAATGAACTCAATGACCGTATCGGGATAACAAACTTCGAACGGGGCAGACTTATGAAGCGGATCCTTCTCACTGGAACGGCCCTGGCAAGCGGCATGCTGTTCGCGTCGGTTGCACAGGCCCAGATCACGGTCAGCCTTGGCGGCTATACGGAGTTCTTCGCCGGCTTCTATGATGACGACGCGCCGGGTCGCACCAACCGTGAGTTCCAGCTGGAGACCGAGATCGTCATCCGTGCCGACGGCAAGGCTGACAACGGCCTGCTGTACGGCGCCAAGGTCGAACTGCAGAACAGCACCGGCGGCGGTCCCACCAGCGTCGGCACCGACGAGGCCTCGGTCTATCTGGGCGGCACCTGGGGCCGTCTGGAACTGGGCGATTTCGACGGCGCCGCCGATACCCTGAAGATCTACGCACCGGTGATCGGTATCGAGCAGATCGACGGCGACGCCTACGACTTCCTGGGCGCCGAGTCGGCCACCGGCCTCTCCCTGGGTTCGCAGATCGCCTTCGGCATCCATATCCCGAACTCCGGCGACGCGACCAAGGTCATGTACCTGACCCCGCGCTTCGCGGGCTTCCAGGCCGGCGTCAGCTACGCGCCGGAGAGCGACAGCCAGGGCCAGAACGTCGTCGCCCTTGAAGACGTGAACCTGAGCTACAAGGACTGGATCGAGGGCGGCATCAACTATACCGGCGAGTTCGCGGGCTTCTCCGTCGCGGCCGGAGCCACCATCTCGACCGCCTCGGGCCAGGGCAATCCCCTCATCGGGACCCTGGAAGACTTCACCGCGTGGAACATCGGCGGCCAGGTCGGCTATGCCGGCTTCGTCCTGGGCGGCGGCTACGTGCAAGCCGACGACTTCAACGTTCCCACCGGCGCCGTCGACAACGACCAGTCCGTATGGCATGTCGGCCTGAGCTACACCGCAGGCCCGATCGCCGTGGGCGCCAGCTACATGGATGCCGAGGGATACAAGGGAGACGCCGCGACCTATGCCAGCGATTACAAGTCGTACGGCGTCGGCGTCGCCTATACCCTCGCGCCGGGCTTCGTCGTCCAGTCCGACCTGATGTTCGTCGACGAGGATGTCCGGACGGCCGCCGCCGGCCCGACCTTCAACAACGAAGGCTACGTCTTCGTGGTCGGCACCCGCCTGGACTTCTGATCGGAGAGAAAGGGACGCCGGCCTTCGCCCGTCAAGGCGAACGCCGGCGTCGGCTTTCGGCGGATTTACGGCTCCCTCAGTTCCGGAAAGTCCTCCTCCCGGAACTCCAGCGGGTTGCGGTCGGCGGCACCGGCCCTTCCCTCCTCCGCCCGGCGCAGCTCGACGCGGCGGATCTTGCCCGAGATGGTCTTCGGCAGGTCGGCGAACTCGATCCGGCGCACCCGCTTGTAGGGCGCCAGATGCCGGCGGACATGGCGGAAGATCGCCAGCGCGGTTTCGCGGTCGGGCTGCCAGCCAGCGGCCAGCACCAGATAGGCCTTGGGAACGGCGAGCCGCAGGGGATCGGGGCTCGGCACCACGGCGGCCTCGGCCACCGCCTCGTGCTCGATCAGCGCGCTCTCCAGCTCGAAGGGGCTGATCCGGTAGTCGGAGGCTTTGAACACGTCGTCGGCGCGGCCGACATAGGTCAGGTAGCCGTCCTCGTCCTTCATCGCGACGTCGCCGGTGCGGTAGTAGCCGCCGGCCATGATCTCCTCCGTCCGGGCGGCATCGTCGCGATAGCCGGTCATCAGGCCGACCGGCCGGCGGTCGAGCATCAGGCAGACCTGGCCTTCGGGCCGCTCCGTCCCGTCGGCGTCGAGCAGCTTCACCACGTAGCCCGGCAACGGGCGGCCCATGGAGCCGGGCTTGACCGGCTGGCCGGGGGGATTGGCGATCTGGGCCGTCGTCTCGGTCTGGCCGTAGCCGTCGCGGATCGTGATGCCCCAAGCCTCGCGCACGGTGTCGATCACCTCGGGGTTGAGCGGCTCGCCGGCGCCGATCAGGTCGCGCAGCCTGACCGGATAGGCCTTCAGGTCCTCCTGGATGAACAGGCGCCACACCGTCGGCGGCGCGCACAGGGTGGTGACGCCGCAGCGCGCGATCACCGACAGCATGTCGGGCGCCGAGAAGCGCTTGTAGGTATAGACGAAGACCGCCGCCCCGGCGTTCCAGGGCGCGAAGAAGTTGCTCCAGGCGTGCTTGGCCCAGCCGGGCGAGCTGATGTTCAGGTGGATGTCGCCGGGCATCAGGCCCAGCCAGTAGAGCGTCGAGAGATGGCCGACCGGGTAGCTCCGGTGGCTGTGCTCGACCAGCTTCGCCTTGGCCGTGGTGCCGGAGGTGAAATAGAGCAGCAGCGGGTCGTCGGCGGGGGTGACGCCGTCCGGCTCGAACGAGGCTGGCGCGTCGTAGGCGTCCTCGAACCGCCGCCAGCCTTCCGGCACGGCGGTGCCGCCGACGGCGATCCTGGTGTAGGAGCCGGGCAGGCCGTCGAACTTGGCGGCGTCCTCCGCCCCGGCGATCACGTGGGCGACGCGGCCCCGCTCGATCCGGTCGGCCAGGTCCTCGGCGTTCAGCAGGGTGGTGCTGGGGATCAGCACCGCGCCCAGCTTGATCGCCGCCAGCATGGTTTCCCACAGGGGCGCCACGTTGCCGAGCATCAGCAGGATCGGGTCGCCGCGCCGCACGCCCTGGGACCGGAGGTGATTGGCGACCCGGTCGGAACGCTCGGCCATCTGGGAAAAGCTCAGCTTCGTCTCGGCGCCGCCTTCCTCGACGATCCACAGGGCGGTCCTGTCGTTGCCGCGCGCCATGGGATCGAAATAATCCAGCGCCCAGTTGAAGGTTTCGAATTCCGGCCAACGGAAATCGCGGTACGCGGTCTCGTAATCCTCGCGATTCTCGATCAGGAAATCGCGCGCTTTCAGGAATTCCGCTCCGGGCGTCGTCATGTCGTTTTTCCTCCGTCCCCCTGGGGGTCCGATGCCGGATGCCCGGCCCCCTTATTCGCGGCGGGAGTTTAGGCGGCGTGGGTGGGGTCTGTCCATCCGCGCCGCCCTGGGGTAAACCTGTCGATAACGAAGCGAATCGAAGAACCGATCAGGGATGGAGGATCAACGCCAAGATGACCGAGCAAACGCCTGCGATTTCGGCTTTCGACATCTCCGGCCGCCGGGCGCTGGTGACGGGAGGGACAAGCGGGATCGGCGCCGCCATCGCGGCCGGGCTGGCCGATGCCGGCTGCCACGTGGTCGCCGCCGGCCTGCCCGCGGCGGACGCGGTGCCTGATCCTACCGGCCCGATCCAGACCGTGGACCTGGACGTGACCGACGCCAATGCCGTCGAGCGCCTCGCCAAGGGGCTGGACCGGCTGGACATCCTGGTCAACGCGGCCGGCATCATCCGGCGCGGCGCGGAATTCGACCTGGACAGCTTCGAGCGGGTGGTGGACGTCAACCTGACCGGCACCATGCGCCTGTGCACCGCCTGCCGCCCGTTGCTGGCCCGGCAGGGCGGCAGCATCGTGAACGTCGCCTCGATGCTGAGCTTCTTCGGCGGGGGACTGGTGCCGGCATACAGCGCCAGCAAGGGCGGCATCGCCCAGCTGACCAAGAGCCTGGCGATCGCCTGGGCCACGGACGGCATCCGGGTCAACGCCATAGCGCCGGGCTGGATCGCGACCGCCCTGACCCAGGGCCTTCAGGACGACCCCGCCCGGTCCGAGGCGATCCTGTCCCGCACCCCCCTGAAGCGCTGGGGCACGCCGCAGGACCTGACCGGGGCGGTGATCTTCCTGTGCTCCCCGGCGGCCGCCTTCGTCACCGGCACGGTGCTGCCGGTGGACGGCGGCTATCTGATATCCTGAGGGGGGGATAGCGATATCTGCCCCCCTCATGAGGACTCCGCTTTCCCATCTCCTGTCCGTGGCGCGAAGCTCCCGGGCAGCGGGCCGAACGGTCTGAGGGCGTTTGAAACACGGCGTGACCCATGCTACTTGATGGTTTAGGAGGCCGGCATGCGAGTGAGCTATTACGATCCCGATCAGCGCGCCCTTGAGAAGGCCGAGTCCCGTCGCCGCGACGAGGAGGCACTGGTCTCGGGGGGGATCTCGCACGAGGAATTGCAGCGTATCAACGGTGGCTACGGCATGTTCCGTGGCTCGAAGCTCGTGCGCCGCCCAAGAGCCAAGGCCGCCGACCGGACGCCCGGCGTGGCTCCCTGAGCCGACCGCACCTTCATCAAACCAATCAGGACACCGCCTTCGGGCAGCGTCTCCGCTTTCAGAGACAGGCCGGCCTGTCATGAACGACTCGGAACCCGCGCTGGACATCCCGGAAGAAATTCCCCGAGACCTTCTGGTCCGCATCCTGACCAGCGCGGAGTCGCTCGATTCCATCGTCGTCGGCGGCCAAGCTCTCAATTTGTGGGCGGAGCACTACTTCTTCAAAGCCCAGGAAGAGCTTCGCGCCTGCGCTCCCTTCCAGTCAAAGGACATCGACTTCTTCGGCGATGCGACGGTCGCAGCCGAACTCGCCCGCATGCTTGAAGCCGATTTGAAGATCCCATCGCGCGATGATGTGGTCACGCCGAACTCCGCCGCCATCGACATCAAGCTCCGCGGCGAGCACTACACCATCGACTTCCTGCATTCCATTGCCGGCCTGGATACGGAGATCATGCGCAAACGGGCGCAGATCCTGGAGGAGCCGCTTGCCGTCGAGGGCAGCTTCAGCCGCGATACCGAGGTGCGCCTCCTGCACCCCGTCGATGTGCTGATCAGCCGCATCGCCGGAATCACGATCCTGAAACGCATGGACCCCGGCGCGCAACGCCAGTTGACCGCTGCTCCGATCGTGCTGCGCGAGTTCATCCGCGAACTCCTGGACATCGGTGACCAGGACGCCATCAAGGAGGCCCGGGATGCCGTGCGCGAATTCATTCGCATCGGCAGCGCACACTTCAACGACCCGATCCTCGATATCTACGGCATCGATATCATTGCTCACGCGGCGTAGCTTGCGGGCCACCCGGCTTGGCATCCCAACTTCGCCGAGCATCAGATCCGCCGCGCCTGCGTGCGCTTCGCCGAAAAACGTGACCGGCGTATCGCTGAAGCCAGACGCCGGGCGGCCCGGCAAGGATCTTGAGACCGGAGGAGAGCTTCGAGACTACGGGAAGATCCAAAAGCGCCATCGCGGGCCGCCCGGCCCGCGATGCTTAAGCTGAAGAGGGGCCCGCAGCCTCCCCCCGGCATGGGGTCAGGCCTGGGTGTCGACCCGGCTGACCGGCTCGTCGGCACCGCGCTTGGCGGCGCCGACCATGGCTTCGCGCAGCAGGCGGCCGTGGATGGTGTAGCCGTCCTGGAGGACCTGGACGATGGTGCCGCCGGGCTTGCCGGTGTTCTCGACCTCGAACACGACCTGGTGAAAGTTGGGATCGAACTGCTCGCCCAGGGCTTCCATCTTCTTGATGCCGCCGCGGTCGAACGCGGCGTGGAGCTGGCGCTCGGTCGCCTCGATGCCGACCAGCAGGTTCTTCATCACGTCGTCCTGCTCGCGCTGCTCGGCCGGAACGGCGTCGACGGCCCGGCGCAGGTTGTCGGCCACCGCCAGCAGTTCCTTGGCGAAGCTGCTGACCGCGTACTTGGCGGTGTCCTCGCGCTCGCGCTGGGCGCGGCGGCGGATGTTCTCCGTCTCGGCGAGGGTGCGGAGGAGCTGGTCCTTCAGGCCGGCGACCTCGGCCTCCAGCGCCGCGACCCGATCTCCGCCCTGGGCGTCGCCCTGGCCTTCCGAACCGGCGGCTTCCTCACCGGGCGCCGCGGCGGTTTCGGGAGCTTCGGGAGCGGCAGCCTGGCCCTTTACGTCCGCCTGGGCGGTAGCCGTGTCGGTGTCGGCCTCGTTGGGCTTCTTCTGGGGTTCGTTCATGGCAAATACTCGGTTCGTGGCTCGGTGAATGGGTTGCGATGAATTCCGGGGTTCTCCGGGGCCGGGCGGTCAGCCGAGCAGGCGGCCGATCACCTTGGCGGTATAGTCCACCATGGGGATGATCCGCGCGTAATTGATCCGGGTCGGACCGATCACGCCGATCGCGCCGACGATCTGCTCGCGGCTGTCCTGGTAGGGGGCGATGATCATCGAACAGCCGGCGTGGCTGAACAGGGTGTTCTCCGCGCCGATGAAGATCTGCACGCCCTCCGCCTTGTTGGCGGCGTCGAGCAGGCGGAGCATCGCCTCCTTGGTCTCCAGCGCCTCGAACAGGGCGCGGATGCGCTCCAGATCGGAAAGCGCGGTCACGTCGTCAAGCAGTTTCGCTTGGCCGCGCACGATCAGGTGGCCGGTCGAGCCGGAGCCGGCCCAGGTCGCCAGCCCGGCTTCCACGACCCGCGACGACAGCTCGTCCAGCTGGGTGCGCTGCTCGTCGATCTCCCGCACCACGGCGGTCTTGGCCTCGTCCAGGGTGCGGCCGATCAGCCGGGCGTTGAGGTAGTTGGACGCGGTCTGGAGGGTGGAGGCCGGCATGCCCAGCGGCACCTCGACCACCCGGTTCTCGACCAGGCCGTCCTCGGTCACCAGGACCACCAGGGCGCGGCCGGGGGCCAGGTTGACGAACTCGATATGCTTCAGCGCGCGGTCGGTCTTGGGAGCCAGCACCAGCCCGGCGCAGCTGGACAGGCCGGACAGCATGGACGACGCCTCGGCCAGCACGTCGGGCAGGCTGCGGCCCGATGTCGCACACTTGGCGTCGATGCTCTCCCGCTCCTGGTCGGACAGCCGGCCCAGTTCCAGCAGGCCGTGGACGAACAGGCGCAGCCCCGCCTCGGTCGGCAGGCGGCCGGCCGAGGTGTGGGGCGCGTAGAGCAGTCCCAAGTCCTCCAGGTCGGCCATGACGTTGCGGATCGTCGCCGGCGACAGGGAGATGCCGAGCCGGCGGGAGATGGTGCGGGAGCCGATCGGCTCGCCCGTCTCCACGTAGGCATCGACGATGGTGCGGAAGATGTCTCGCGAGCGCTGGTTCAGTTCGCTGATCATATGAGCTTCGACAACGCTGACGGCACGATGTGGGGCCTCCCAGCCGGTTGCTCCCGGCCGTCCTGGCCGAACCTGCAATGTAGTCAGGGCCTTGCCGCGAATCAACCGGGGCGCCCCGGCGGTCCCTGTCCGGCGCGCGGCGGGACCGCACTGGACGGGGCGCGGGCGAGCGGCTAGCTTGCCCCTCCGCATCCACACCTAGTCACGGGACACAGCACCATGCGCCCTTCCGGCCGCCTTCCCGACGCCCTGCGTCAGATCAGCCTGGAACCGGGCTTCTCGAAATACGCCGAGGGCTCCTGCCTCGTCAGGTTCGGCGACACCCATGTGCTGTGCACCGCCAGCGTGGACGAGCGGGTCCCGCCGTTCCTGCGCAACACCGGGCTGGGCTGGGTCACCGCCGAGTACGGCATGCTGCCCCGCTCCACCGGCAGCCGCACCGACCGCGAGGCGGCCAAGGGCCGGCAGTCCGGCCGCACGCAGGAGATCCAGCGCCTGATCGGCCGCTCGCTCCGCGCGGTCACCAACCGGTCCGGCATGGGCGAGACCCAGATCAAGGTCGACTGCGACGTGATCCAGGCCGACGGCGGCACCCGCACGGCGGCGATCACCGGCAGCTACGTGGCGCTCTACCTGGCGTTCAAGCATCTGGTGGAGATCGGCAAGCTGAAGTCGATCCCCATGACCGACTCGGTGGCCGGCATCTCGGCCGGGATCTACAACGGCACGGCGGTGCTGGACCTGGACTATGCCGAGGATTCGACCGCCCAGGCCGACACCAACTTCGTGCTGACCGGCAGCGGCGGCATCGTCGAGGTGCAGGGCACCGCGGAGGAGAAGCCGTTCAGCCAGGACCAGTTCATGGAGCTGCTGGCGCTGGCCCAGAAGGGCGTCGCCGAACTGACGAGATTGCAGAAGGCCGCCCTCGGCCTATCGTGAGCGTAGCCGGTATCAGTCAGGGCCCGTAACAACCAGGAATTCCGATGACCAGGAAGTTCGACGGCGACACGCTGGTGGTCGCCAGCCACAACAAGGGCAAGGTGCGCGAGATAGCGGCGCTGCTCGGCCCCTACGTGGCCCGGTTCCGCTCGGCGGCGGAACTCGACCTGCCCGAGCCGGAGGAGACCGGCGACAGCTTCATCGCCAACGCCGAGCTGAAGGCCAGGGCCGCCGCCACCGCCAGCGGGCTGATCGCGCTGTCCGACGACAGCGGGCTGGTGGTGCCCGCGATCGGCGGGCAGCCGGGCATCTATTCCGCGCGCTGGGCCGGGCCGGGAAAGGATTTCGCCGTCGCCATGGAGCGGGTCCGGCGCGAGCTTGGGGACGGCGACCGCGCGGCCTATTTCGTCAGCGCGCTGACGCTGGCCTGGCCCGACGGGCATTGCGAGTCGGTCGAGGGCCGGGTCTACGGCACGCTGGCCTGGCCGCCGCGCGGGACGAACGGCTTCGGCTACGACCCGATGTTCGTGCCCGACGGGTACGACGTCACCTTCGGCGAGTTGGACCCGGAGGAGAAGCACCGGATCAGCCACCGCGCCGACGCCTTCCGCCAGCTGGTGGAGCGGTGCTTCGGTTGAGGAATCCGGAAATGAGTTCCCGGGACGGGTCGGAACCCGGTTTCGGCATCTATGTGCATTGGCCGTTCTGCCTGGCCAAGTGCCCCTACTGCGACTTCAACAGCCATGTCCGGGACGGGGTGGACCATATCAGCTGGCGGGCGGCGCTGCTGCGGGAGCTGGACCACTATGCCGACCTGACGGCGGGCCGGACGGTGACCTCGATCTTCTTCGGCGGCGGCACGCCGTCGCTGATGGAGCCGGCCACCGTCGCCGCCGTGATCGAGCGGGTGCGAGCGCGCTGGAACACCGCTCCCGGCCTGGAGATCAGCCTGGAGGCCAACCCGACCTCGGTCGAGGCGACCCGCTTCGAGGGATTCCGGGCGGCCGGGGTCAACCGGGTGTCGCTGGGCATCCAGGCGCTCGACGACGAGTCGCTGAGGTTCCTGGGCCGCGCCCACAGCGCGTCGGAGGCGCTGGGCGCCATCGGCCTCGCCGCGCGCCACTTCGACCGCTTCTCGTTCGACCTGATCTATGCCCGCCCGAACCAGTCGGTCGCGGCCTGGGAGGCGGAGCTGCGCCGGGCGCTGGACCATGCGGTCGGGCACCTGTCGGTCTATCAGCTGACGATCGAGGAAGGGACGCGCTTCCACACCCTTTACAACCGCGGCGCCTTCGCCCTGCCCGACGACGAGCTGGCCGGCGACCTGTACGAGGCGACGCAGGCGCTGCTGGAAGGCGCCGGCCTGCCGGCCTACGAGATCTCCAACCATGCCCGGCCGGGCGAGGAATCGCGCCATAACCTGACCTATTGGCGCTACGGCGATTATGTCGGCGTCGGCCCCGGCGCCCATGGCCGGCTGACCCTGGACGGCACCAAATACGCGACCCGCGCCCACCGCGCGCCGGAGGCCTGGCTGGACCTGGTGGACCGCAACGGCCATGGAGGCCACGCGACCGAGGAGGTGGCGCCGGGGGAGCGGCTGGTCGAGATGCTGATGATGGGGCTCCGCCTGACCGAGGGGGTTCCGCTCGCCCGTCTCCGGGAGGAGACCGGCCTGACGGCGGAGCGGGCGCTGGACCCCGCCGGCCTGGAGCGGATGGTGGCTGGCGGCTTCGCCGAGCTCACGCCGACCCGCCTGCGCGCCACCCCGTCGGGCCGCCAGCGCCTGAACGCCCTGCTCGCCCGGCTGCTGCCCGCCTGATCCCTGGAGCGGTACCTGATCGGGTTGAACCGCTCCGGTCCTCGCAGCCGGCCGTTCCACTCGCCGCCCTGTGTTGCGCCATGGGCGCAACCTACGGCTCGATGCAGGGCGGAGGTGATGCTGGCCGACCATCGTAGGTTGCGTCCATGGCGCAACACACCGCGCCAAATGGAACAGCGGTCGGAATCCGCTCTAGAACCCCAGGGCCTGGAAGCTGCTGGGCGCCGGGTCGATCACGCGGTTGCCGTTGGGCGTCACCTCCATCACCGCGAGGCCGCGGTCGACCAGGCCGTCGGGGCGCAGGCGGAAGATGCCGTCAACCCCGGCGAAGCCGTTGGGATTGGTCAGGGCCATCATGTCGAAGGGGGCCGGGCCGCCGTTGCGGGCCAGCACCGCGGCGAGCGCCGCCGCGTCGTAGGCCAGCGTGGCGAGGCGCGGCGGGCGGCGGCCGTAGATCGATTCGAACCGCTGCTCGAAGTCGCGCCGTGCCGCTGGATCGGGGGCGGCGTACCAGCCGCCGACCAGCGCCGGCTCGCTGCCCAGGGTGGGATCGTCCCACATCCCGGTGCCCAGCAGCCTGACCTGCGCCGGGTCGATCTGGAAGGCCGGCAGCAGCGACGCGACGCTGCGCAGCTTGGGGCCGCCCTCCGCCAGCATGACGGCATCCAGGCTTCCCGGGCCGCCGGACGCCAGCGACTGGACCGCCGGCGACAGGTCGGTGGCGGCCGGATCGTAGCGTTCGGTGCGGACGACCCGGGCGCCGAAATCCAACGCCGCGGCGTTGAGCGCGGTGCTGACGGCATCGCCATAGGCGTCGCGCGGGGCCAGCGAGCCGATCCGGCCGATGCCCTGCGACCGGGCGTAGGAGACCACGCGGCGGACCTGGTTGTCGGGCGAGAAGCCGATCGTCCAGGCGCCGCTGCCCGCCTGGCTCATATTGTTCGAGAACGAGATCATGCCGAGGCCGGCGCCCTGCACCGCCGGCCGCACCGCCCCCACCGAGGACGAATAGAGCGGCCCCAGGATGAGCTGGGCGCCTTCCGCGATGGCGTCGCGGGCGGCCTCGCTGGCGCCGCCGGGCGTGCCCTTGGTGTCGCGCGGGATCAGCTGGAAGCTGTCGTCGCCCAGGTCGAACAGCGCCATCTGCGCCGCTTCGAGCATGCCCTGGCCGAGCTCCGCCGCGTTGCCGGTCAGCGGCACCAGCAGCGCCACCTTCACCGTGCGGTCCACCGGAGCGACCGGCTCCAGCGGTTCGGCGGTGATCGGCGCTTGCTGCGCTTGCACCTGCGGTGGTTCAGGTCCTACGGTGGGCGCACAGGCGGCCAGGGCCAGCAGGCCGGCCGCCAGCCATACCGGCTTCAGGATATCTGGAAAAGTCGCCAAACGTGTCACCGACGGACTCCACTTCGATAGGGGCGGGCGAGAGCGTGGAAGGTAGCGGGACCGGCAGCCCAAGTAAACCGACCCCCGGCCTCTACCTCGTCGCCACTCCCATCGGCAACGCCGCAGACATAACGCTGCGGGCGCTGTCGGTGTTGCGCGCAGCCGACGCGATCGCCTGCGAGGACACCCGCGTCACCCGCAAGCTGCTGAACGCGCACGGCGTCGGCACGCCGATGATCTCCTACCACGAGCACAACGCCGCGAAGATGCGGCCGGTGCTGCTGGAAAGGCTGGGCGCCGGGGAGACCATCGCCCTGGTCTCCGACGCCGGGACGCCGCTGATCTCCGATCCCGGATACAAGCTGGTGCGCGACTGCGTCGCGGCCGGGCTGCCGGTGACCACCCTGCCCGGGGCCTGCGCGCCGGTGACGGCGCTGGTGCTGTCGGGCCTGCCGACCGACCGCTTCCTGTTCGCCGGGTTCCTGCCGCCCAAGTCGGCCGCGCGCCGCGCCGCCGCCCACGAGCTGGCGGGCGTCCGGGCGACGCTGGTCTTCTTCGAGAGCAAGGAGCGGCTGGCCGCGGCGCTGGCCGACCTGCACGCGGTGCTGGGCGACCGCGAGGCCGCCGTGGCGCGCGAGCTGACCAAGCTGTTCGAGGAGGTCCGGCGCGGCCGGCTGGCGGAGCTGGCGGCCCACTACGCCGAACACGGCCCGCCCAAGGGCGAGATCGTCGTCGTCGTCGGACCGCCGGAGGAAGGCGCCGGCGCCGCCGACGAGGCTTCGGTGGACAAGGCGCTGGCGGACGCGATGGAACGCATGAGCGTGCGCGACGCGGCGTCGGAGGTTGCGGCCCGGACCGGCTGGCCGCGCCGGCAGGTCTATGCCCGCGCCCTGGAGCTGTCCCGCAACGGTCCCGCGGAACCGCCCCCCGAGGGAGAGGACGATGGCGGCTGATCCTGCGAGAAGCGCCAAGAGCGGGGCGCGGCTGGCCGCGTGGCGCCGCGGCCGCTGGTCGGAGGCGCTGTGCCGCCTGGCGCTGCGGCTGAAGGGCTATCGCATCCTGGCGCGCGGCTGGCGCTGCCCCCAGGGCGAGATCGACATCGTCGCCCGGCGCGGCGGCACCGTCGCCATCGTCGAGGTCAAGGCCCGCGGATCCCTGTATGCCGCGGGCTCCGCCGTCACGCCGCGCCAGCGCAGGAGGCTGGAGCGCGCCGCCCTGGCCTTCGTCGCCCGCAATCCCGGCCTCAACGGGCTGGCGATCCGCTTCGACGTGATGATGGTCGTTCCCGGCCGGTGGCCGCGCCACGTGGCCGACGCCTGGCGGGAAGGCGCATGAGGGCGGTCCGGCGCCGGGAAGCCGGCTGGTGGGTTGTTCCCTCGCATGGTTTATGCTCTATGTCCGGCCGGGCCGCCGCCTCCGCCAAGGCCGCGGCCGTCGCACGCCCTTCCCGGACGCCATGAGAAGAAGAGCCGTGATCAGCCGACTGGAAGCCAAGGACGTCCTGCGCCGCGTCGGGACCCAACCGGATGAGGACATCGACCTGGCCGAGGCGGCGCTCGCCCTGGCCGCCCTGGAACAGCCCGAAGCGGAGCTGGACCGATACCGCGATCACCTGTCCCTGCTCGCCCGCGAGGTCGCGGAGCTGAACCCGCCCGAGGAGGACAGCCTGGAGGCGCGGGTCGCCGCCCTTCAGGACGTGCTGGTCGCCCGGCACGGCTACGAGGGCGACACGCTGACCTATGACGACATCCAGAACGCCAACATGATGCGGGTGATCGACCGGAAGAAGGGATTGCCGGTGGCGCTCGGCATCCTGTTCATCCAGTCCGCCCGCGCCCAGGGCTGGAGCATCTTCGGCCTGAACTTCCCCGGCCATTTCCTGGTCCGGCTGGAATATGCGGGCGAGCGGATCATCATCGACCCGTTCAACCAGGGCCAGGCCCGCAGCGTCATGGAACTGCGCGACCTGCTGAAGATCGCCGCCGGGGCCGACGCCGAGCTGACCCCGGAATATTACGCGACGGTCGGCAACCGGGACATCCTGCTTCGCCTGCAGAACAACCTGAAGCTTCGGTTCCTGAAGGCCGACCGGGTGGACAAGGCGGTCGAGGTGCTGGACGGCATGCTGCTGTTCGCCCCCGGCGAGGCGACGCTGTGGCGCGAGTCCGGCCTGCTGAACGCCCATGTCGGCAACCTGGCCGCCGCCGTCAACGCCCTGGAGACCTTCATGGAGCTGGGCGGCAACGACTTGCTCCGCCACCAGACCGCGCTGCTGATCCAGCAGCTCAAGACCCGCCTGAACTGACCCGATCCCAGAGAAACGATCCGCCGCGGAGCCCCCGATGAGTCTCGCCGTCGCCATCCAGATGGACCCGATCGAAGGCATCAACATCGATGCCGACAGCAGCTTCATGATGGCCCTGGAGGCGCAGCGCCGCGGCCATGCGCTGTTCCATTACCTGCCGCAGCATCTCAGCTTCCGCCAGGGCCGCCTGTACGCGCGCGTACGCCCCCTGGAGGTCCGGCGGGAGTACGGCAACCACTTCACCGTCGGCGGGGAGCAGGTGATCGACCTGGCGACCATGGACGTGGTGCTGATGCGCCAGGACCCGCCGTTCGACATGGCCTACATCACCGCGACCCACCTGCTGGAGCATATCCAGGCCGACACGCTGGTGATCAACGACCCGGTCCATGTGCGGAACGCGCCGGAGAAGCTGTTCGTCACCCATTTCCCCGACCTGATGCCGCCGACCCTGATCACCAGCGACAAGGCGGAGATCCTGTCGTTCCGCGCGGAGTTCAAGGACATCATCGTCAAGCCGTTGTTCGGCAACGGCGGGGCCGGCGTCTTCCACCTGAAGCCGGACGACGAGAACCTGGGCTCGCTTCTGGAGATGTTCACCCAGCTCTACCGGGAGCCGGTGATCGTCCAGAAGTACCTGCCGGAGATCCGCGAGGGCGACAAGCGGATCATCCTGATCGACGGCGAACCCGGCGGCGCGGTCAGCCGCATCCCCGTCACGGGGGAGGCGCGGGCGAACTTCCACGCCGGCGGCAGCGCCCGGCAGACGGTGCTGACCACCCGCGAGCGCGACATCTGCGCCGCCATCGGGCCGACGCTGAGGGAGAAGGGGCTGGTCTTCGTCGGGATCGACGTGATCGGCGACTACCTGACCGAGATCAACGTCACGTCGCCGACCGGCATCCAGGAGATCAACCGCCTGGACGGCGTCCAGCTGGAGGTCGGGCTGTGGGACGCGATCGAGACCCGCCACCACGAACGGCACGCGGGCAGGCCGGTCTGATCGTCCCGTCAAGGCTCGCCGACGAAGTTCCGGTACTTGTCGGCGAGGGCCGCCACGGCGGCGTCGTACAGCCGCTTGCCGTGCTCCGGCCGGGACAGCCCGGGGTTGGAGCCGATCCGGCCGTCGGGGAAGCGGCGGCGGTAGTCGCGGGCGTCGTAGAACTGGCTGCTGGGCGCCACCGGCGGATCGAGCGGCGCTTCCTTGATATGGTCCGGATAGAGATACTGCATCACGGACACCTCGCTGGGGGTCGCGTGGCTGCCCTCGGACGAGCCGAACAGCTCCTTGCTGAGGCCGTAGACTCCCTCGTTCTCCCACCAGCTGATCACCCGGCAGCGCACCTCCGGGGCCGAGGCGCCCCGGGCCGCCCGGAGCTCGGCATAGACCTCGTTGAAGGCGGCGCGCACGGTCGCGATGTTGCCGCCATGGCCGTTGATGAACAGGAAGCGCTCGAACCCGTGCTCGGCCAGGGCCGTGACGTAGTCCCGGATAACCAGGACCAGCGTCGAGGGCCGCAAGGTCATGGTGCCGGGGAACTCCATGTGGTGGACGGCCATGCCGACCCCGATCGTCGGCCCGACCAGCGCCCCGGCAGCGGCGCCGACGCCCAGCGCGATCTCCTCCGCGCAGAGGGCGTCGGTGCCGATCAGGCCGTTGGGACCGTGCTGTTCCGTCGAGCCGATGGGGATGATGATCCCCTTCGACGTCTTCAGGTAGGTCTCGACCTCGGGCCAGGTGCTGAGTTGAAGGCGCATCTTTGATCCAGACTGTTCTTCGGGTCAGGTTTGGCGAAGGGTCAGGGCTATACCGGGATCGCTCTGGAGCGAGCCGGCCAGCGACCAGCGCCCGGCGCGGAACTGGAACGTGTCGAACCGGGCGGTCGGCCGGCCGCTGCCGTGGAGCAGGACCAGCGTGTCGCCGTCGGTCCGCCAGCGCGCCTCGGTCGGGCGTCCGCCCGCGATCGACTGGTCCGGCATCAGGCGCAGGGTCGCGAGGATCTGGCCGGATGCATCCTCCAGCGCCCACTCGCCGGCGCTGAGATCCACCGGGATCGGCAGCGCGGCAGGGGCGGAAGCCGGCGGCGGGGGTGCCACCTCCCGGGCGGCGGGGCTGCGAAGGACATAATCCTGGCCGGGAGCGGATGGGTCGTCGCCCCGGATCGTCGCGGCGGCGCCTTCCGGCGCAAGAGCTGAAAAGCGGACTGAGGTGCGGCCGTCGGCGTCGTAGAAGCTCAGCACGCCGTTCTCGACCGACCAGAACCGCGCCCGGGGGTGGACGTCGCCGGCGATGCCGCCCTCGGGCGACAGGGTCACGAGGCCGAACGGCTCGCCGCCGGCCGGGCCGAAGGTCCAGGTGCTGCCCGACAGGTAATCCTGCTCCAGCGCGGCGCTTCCCGAGGCGGCCACCGGTGCCGCCGGCATGGGGGCCGGCTCCTGGAAGGTCGTGGAGATGGGGGCCGGAGCGGACTGCTCCCCCGCCCCGCCGACGACGCGCAGGCTGCTGACCGGAACCGTGCCGTACTGGCTGGTGAAGGTCACGGTCCAGCCGTTCCCCTGCTGCTGCGACACGCCGGAGATCATGTGGTCGCCGGTATCGTACACCGTCACCGTCCCGGCGATATCGACCGCCAGGCGGTTGGCGTGGCCGAAATAGGCGTAGCGGATGTCGTTCTGGCCGCCGCTGGAATTGGGCTGCCCCAGCTCGGCCGGCCACCAGGAACCGGAGTTCCAGCCGCCGAACGATCCGGACAGGCTCGATGAGGGCTGGGAGAATTGGGACTGGGATTGGGCCGGCATCGGTTCCCACAGCCATCCCTGGTCGTTGGCCAGGAGGTTGGACAGCTCGACGCAGACATTATCGACCCGGGCCTTCAGCGCGTTGTTGAACAGGTCGCTGACCATGGTCATGCCGCCCATCATCCACTGGCCCGAGCCGCCGAAGTCGGGATGGTTGAACTGGGCCATGGTGCCGCCGCCGCGCACCAGCGCGTCCAGCATGGTCATCGCGCCGTCGGTGCTGATGCCGTGGCGCCGGGCGATCTCGGCGATCCTCGCCTGCCCTTCCGAAGTCAAGTTCCGCATCGCCAGCCTGCCATCCCCGAATGTCGTCAGATCGGCCGGTCCGCCGTCCCGGACCGGTATCGTCGCCTCTTACCACGCTGCCCAGTTCCGACAAATCCGATTCGTCCCGCGGAGACGGTCGCATACGGGGATTGAAGGCGCGGCGGGCGGATATGTTGCCTGCCCGGCAAGCCTGCGGCAATCCGACCGGAGGAGAGTGCCGCCCGAATCCCGTGACGATGCTGGCAAGGTGCGCGCCGACCCCATACAGTCGCGTGCATCGGCAGGCGGAGGGCGTCACGTTGGTTGCGCGGGTCAATACGGTTGCGTTCCAGGGCATCGAGGTGCTGAACATCGACGTCCAGGTCCAGGTCTCCGGCGGGGTGGTCGCCTTCACCGTCGTGGGCCTGCCGGACAAGGCGGTCGGCGAGAGCCGGGAACGGGTGCGCGGCGCCTTCCAGGCGCTGGGCCTGTCGCTTCCGCCCAAGCGCATCACCGTCAACATGGCGCCGGCCGACGTGCAGAAGGAGGGCAGCCACTACGACCTGCCGATCGCGCTGGGGCTGCTGGCCGCCATGGGCGTCCTGCCGGTGGAGGAGATCGCCGGATACACGGCACTGGGCGAACTGGCGCTCGACGGCAGCCTGACCGCCGTCGCGGGCGTGCTGCCGGCAGCCCTCGGGGCGCTCCAGCAGGAACGCGGCCTGATCTGCCCCGCCGCCTGCGGCAGCGAGGCGGCCTGGGCCAAGGGTCTGGAAGTGCTGGCGGCGCCGTCCCTGCTGTCGCTGATCAACCACTTCAAGGGAACCCAGGTGCTGGCCCCGCCGCGCCCGCACATGGAGGAGATCTCCACCAGCATGCGCGACCTGCGCGACGTGAAGGGCCAGGAGACCGCCAAGCGCGCCCTGGAAGTGGCGGCGTCGGGGAACCACAACCTGCTGATGGTCGGCCCGCCGGGATCGGGCAAGTCGATGCTGGCTTCCTGCCTGCCCGGCATCCTGCCGCCGCTGGAACCGAGGGAGGCGCTGGAGGTCTCGATGATCCACAGCGTCGCCGGGCATCTCCAGGGCGGCAGGATGCTGAGGAACAGGCAATTCCGGGAACCGCACCAGGGGACCAGCCTGCCGGCCCTGGTGGGCGGCGGCTCGCGCGCCAAGCCGGGGGAGATCAGCCTGGCGCACAAGGGCGTGCTGTTCCTGGACGAGCTGCCGGAGTTTCCCCGGCAGGTGCTGGAGGCGCTGCGCCAGCCGCTGGAGACCGGACGGGTCACCATCGCGCGGGCGAACAGCCACGTGACGTATCCCGCGCGGTTCCAGTTGATCGCGGCGATGAACCCGTGCCGCTGCGGCTATCTGGACGACCCGTCGCGGGCCTGCTCGCAGGCGCCGAAATGCGGCATCCAGTACCAGAGCCGGATCAGCGGTCCCCTGTTCGACCGGATCGACTGCCACGTGGACGTGCCCCCGGTCAGCGCCGCGGACCTCAGCCTGCCGCCCCCGGCGGAGGGCAGCGCCGAGGTGGCCGCCCGGGTGGCGGCCGCCCGCGCTGTCCAGGCGGAGCGGTTCCACGTTCCGGGCGGGGAGGACACCGGGCCGAAGACCAATGCCGAGGCGGACGGCGAACTGCTGGAGAAGGTGGCGAGCCCCGACCAGCCCGGCCGCGCCCTGCTGACCGAGGCCGCCGAGCGCATGCGCCTGTCCGCGCGGGGCTATCACCGCGTCCTGCGCGTCGCCCGCACCCTGGCCGACATGGAAGCAAGCACGCCCGTGCGCCGCCTGCACATCGCGGAGGCGCTCAGCTACCGGCGGATCGTCCCGGGGCGGTAGGGTTTCCCGTAACCGCCGTTGCGGCCAGGTTCATGAATGTATATACATGGTGTAGAGATGCGATGGACGCCGAATACGAGTGGGACGGCCACAAGAACCTGAGCAACCAGCGGAAGCATAAGGTGGGTTTCGATGTGGCGCTCCTGATTTGGGACGGCTTCGTCTATGAGGGGCCCGATCGCCGTGCCGACCGCGGCGAGGAGCGGATCTGCGCGATCGGCGAAATCGAGGGCCGTGCGGTTTTCGTTGCCTATACATGGCGCAACGGCCGGCGCCGGATCATTTCGGCCAGGAAGGCGGACAGGGATGAGCAACGATCATACCGTCAGGCGCTCGCGCGCCGGTCTGAAGTCGGCGAAGGCTGATTGGAGAGGGTTCGATGCCTTGACCGACCGGGATATTGAGGCGGCGGTGCGCGACGACCCGGATGCGGCGCCGCTGGTCGACGAATCGTGGTTCGATCAGGCCCGATTCGTCGCTCCCCCCAGCAAGGCGGCTATCAATATCCGGCTCGACAAGGATGTGCTCGACTTCTTCAAGTCGGAAGGAGCGGGTTACCAGACACGGATGAATGCGGTTCTGCGGGCCTACATGGAACACGAGCGACGAAAAAGGCGGGCCTGACGGTCGAAAGCCGGTGCATGCGAACCGCGACGGAAGCTCAGCATTGCCGCGACCTTCCAGCACAAGCAGTATTCTCCCGGCGAGGTGATCTTCCGGAAGGGTGAAACCGGTACTTTCCTCTACTTGGCTGAGCACGAGGTACCGGCGCGCCGCGAAGGCGGAGATCATGAGGATGACGGCGTTCTTGCCCTTCGCAGGGTACGACCGGCGCACCGTCAAGTCGTCGAGCGGGTAGGCCACCTTGCCGCGCCGTCGCGGGTCCGGGAGGGATTGGGAATGCTCCAGATGAACGAGCGTCTTGCCCGGAGCGCCGGTCGCGTCCATCGTGCCACCCCGCCGCCGGATCGGTGGCCGCCGTCGGATTCGGAACGCTACCGAAATGTCAGGCGTTCCTTTTACCCGATCGCCCGGCCTCAGCATTCCGGTTTGCGACCGGGGATCGTTGCCATATTATGTGAAGATAGCGCCTTCCGGGTGCGGTCCGGTTGGTGATCGGGGAATATCGCGATGCGACCATCGCAGGTTCTGGACAAGCATCGACAGGGCATCCTGGATATCGCCCGCCGGCACGGCGTATCGAATGTACGGGTGTTCGGTTCGGTATCACGGCGTGATGACACAGAAGACAGCGATGTCGATCTTCTGGTCGAGCCGTCGGAAACCACGACGTTGCTGGATCTGGCGCGACTGAAGCGGGAGGCCGAGACCCTGACCGGCGTTCCGTTCGATGTGCGCACGCCACTGTCCCTGTCGCCGCGATTCCGCGCACGGGTGCTGCGGGAGGCGAGGCCGCTGTGACGGGGAATGGGTCCCGAGGGCGACGCCATCATCCTGAAACCTGCCTGGAAGACATGCTCGACGCCGTCCTGGCGATCTTGGAGTACACGGTCGGCATGAATGAGACCGGGTTCCGGCAGGACGGCAAGACCTGCGACGCGGTGCTGCGACGCCTCGAAGTCCTGGGCGAGGCGGCTGGGCGCTTGATGCGCGCCGGCGTGGAGCCGAATTCTCCGGCCGCAGCATTGCCGCTGCGAGAGATCTACGACATGCGAAACGCCTTGATCCATGGCTATGACGGCGTTGATCTCGGTGTCGTCTGGCAGACCGTGCAGCGGGACATTCCGGGCCTGCGGCAGGACCTGGAGAGGACGTTGGCAAGCATGGGTCATGGCTGAGGAGGTGCCGTCGCAACGACATGCCCAGGTTCAGGGCCGGCTGAAGCCAGGAAGGAACTGGTCGGCCGGCGCGTCTCTTTGTCATGGAGCGATCGTTCCCGACGGACCGGCTTGCGCGGTCGCGGGCGGTGCTGCACAGTCGCTGTGATGTCTAATCAGTCTCCGAACCGCGACGGACGCTCCCCATGGCCGCGACCTTCCAGCACAAGCAGTATTCTCCCGGCGAGGTGATCTTCCGGAAGGGTGAAACCGGTACCTTCCTCTACCTGGTCGAGCGCGGGTCCGTGATCATCTGGGTCGGTGACGAGGCCGACAAGAAGATCATCGGCGAGGTCGAGACCGGCGGGCTGTTCGGCGAGATGGCGATCCTGGACCGCCAGCCGCGCATGGCGAACGCGAGCGCCGCGGGCGAGACCCAGTTGCTGGAGATGCCGGCCAGCGTGCTGCGGCAGGCGATCAACCGGGCCGACCCGCTGGTGGTGCAGCTGATCAACGTGCTGATCAACAATCTGCGCCGGTCGGCGAAGGACTCCGAACCGCAGGTCTGAGGGTGGGCGGACCCGGTCAGGCCGACGTGGTGTTCAGGCTGTCGTCGGTGCCCGTATTGCCGGGGGCGCCGCTGGTCGGCGGGTCCGAGGGATGGTCGGCCGGGGCCTTGCGGTTGGGGTCCTGGTTCTCGCCCGCCGGGTTCTGCCGCGTCTGGTCCTTGTCTTTTTCGGTCGTCATGTCATAGGTCTCCGGTTGCTCGAGGTTAGAACCGGGCCGCGTCGCCGCCGGTTCCCGCCGCGCTTCCGCTGAATGTTCTTCCGGAGAAGGATCCATGGTCGCCGCTTCCCTGCTCGCCGCGTTCTGGGCGGCCTTCGTGCTAGCCCTGGTCAGCCCCGGGCCGAACTTCGCCGTGCTGCTGGGGACGGCGCTGCAACGGGGACGCGCCGCCGCGGTCAAGGTCGCGTTCGGGATGGCAATCGGCGAGGCGGTCTGGGGATTCGCGGCCGTGTTCGGCGTGGCCCTGCTGGCGGCCAGGCATCCCTGGATCGGCACCGGCCTGCGGGTCGGCGGCGGGATGTTCCTGCTCTACCTGGCGTTCCTGTCGATCCGTGCGGCACTTCGCCGCACCGAACCGGAGGCGGGACCGGCGGGGGAGCCGGCGCCGTCCCCCGCCGACGCCCGCGGCGGCGTCGCTCGTGGGTTCGGGCTGATGCTGCTGAACCCGAAGGCCGGCGTCTTCTGGGTTTCGCTGACCAGCGTGTTCCTGACGCCGGAGACGCCCGCCGCCATCGGGGTGATCGCGGTGGCGGGCGCCGTCCTGCTGTCGCTGGGCTGGCACACCATGCTGGCGGTGGCCCTGTCCGCCGACGCGGTCACCGCCGCGTACCGACGCCTGAGGCGGGGCCTGGAGGCGACCCTGGGCGTCGTCCTGGCGGGGCTGGGGCTGCGCCTGCTCGTCTCGAACTGACGCAACCCCCTTCCACTGCCCCTTCCCCTTCCCTGCTCCCTTACTCCGCCGGGGCCGGCGGTGCCGATCCTTGGACCGGCGCCGACTCCCGGCGCTTGCGGGCGAAGCTGCGCATCACCGTGTAGAACACGGGCGTGAAGATCAGCCCGAAGAAGGTGACGCCGAGCATGCCGTAGAACACCGCCGTGCCGAGCGACTGGCGCATCTCGGCACCGGCGCCCTGCGCGATCATCAGGGGCACGACGCCCAGGATGAACGCGAAGGAGGTCATCAGGATCGGCCGCAGGCGGGTGCGCGCCGCCTCCACCGCCGCGTCGAACCGGCTCATGCCCTCGTCCTCGGCCTGCTTGGCGAACTCCACGATCAGGATCGCGTTCTTGGCCGCAAGCCCGACCAGCACCACGAACCCGACCTGGGCCAGGATGTCGACAGACAGGCCCCGGATCAGCAGGCCGGTGACGGCGGCCAGCAGGCACATGGGCACGATCAGGATGACCGAGAAGGGCAGCGTCCAGCTCTCGTATTGGGCGGCCAGCAGCAGGAAGACGAACACCACCGACATGCCGAAGATCAGCAGCCCGCTGTCGCCGGCCCCCCGTTCCTGGTAGGCCAGCTCGGTCCACTCGTAGCCGAAGCCGTCGGGCAGCCGCTCCGCCGCGATCCGTTCCATGGCGTCCAGGCCGAAGCCGGTGGAATAGCCCGGCAGGGTGGCGCCCTGGACCTCCGTGGAGGGATAGAGATTGTAGCGGGTCACGCGGTACGGGCCGGTGGTGTCGCGCAGCTCGGCGACCGAGCCGATCGGCACCATCTCGCCCCGCTCGTTCCGGGTCTTCAGGTTGGCGATGTCGCGGGGGTCGTCGCGGAACGAGCCGTCGGCCTGGGCGGTCACCCGGTATGTGCGGCCCAGGAAGTTGAACTCGTTGACGAAGGTGGACCCCAGATAGACCTCCAGCGTCTCGAACACCCGGTCGGCCGAGACGCCGAGCATCTGGGCGCGCAGCCGGTCGATGTCGGCGAAGACCTTGGGCGTCGAGGTGTTGAACAGGGAGAAGACGCCGACCAGCCCCGGCGTGCCGTTGGCCGCCGCCACGATCTCCTGCGTCGCCTCCTCCAGGGAATCGAGGCCGCGGCCCCGCTTGTCCTGGACCATCATCTTGAAGCCGCCGGAATTGCCGATGCCGCGCACCGGCGGCGGCGGGATCGTGATGATGAAGGCGTCCTGGATGCCGGCGAGCCGGCCGAACAGCTCCTGCTGGAGCCGGTCGGCGGTCAGGCCCTTGGGCAGCCGCTCCTCGAACGGTTCCATGGCGGCGAAGATGGCGCCGGCGTTGGACGCGTTGGTGAAGGTGGCGCCGTCGAACCCGGCGAAGGGAACGGCGTGGTCGATGCCCTCCGTCTCCAGGATGATCTTCGTGGCCTCGCGGACCACGGCGTCGGTGCGGGCGAGCGAGGCCCCCGGCGGCAGCTGGATCACCGTGATCAGGTAGCCCTGGTCCTGGTTGGGGATGAAGCCGGTGGGCGCCCGGTCGAACTGCCACCAGGTGGCGGCGATCAGCAGGCCGTAGACCGGCAGAACCAGCAGCGGCAGCCGGACCAGCCGCCGGGTCATGCCGCCGTAGCCGCCGGCCAGCCCGTCGAACAGCCGGTTGAAGCCCCGGAAGAAGGCGTTGACCGGCCGCATCAGGGGCGAGGCCCGCTTGTGCTCCTCGTGCTCGTGCGGCTTGAACAGCAGGGCGCAGAGCGCCGGGCTGAGGGTCAGCGACACGAAGCAGGAGATCGCGGTCGCCGCCGCGATCGTCACGGCGAACTGGCGGAAGAACTGGCCGGAGATGCCGGAGACGAAGGCCGCCGGAATGAACACCGCCGTCAGCACCAGCGCGATCGCGATCAGGGCGCCGCCGACCTCGTCCATGGTGCGGTGCGCCGCCTCGCGCGGGGACATGCCCTGCCGAAGGTTGCGCTCGACGTTCTCCACCACGACGATCGCGTCGTCGACCACGATGCCGATCGCCAGCACCAGGCCGAACAGCGACAGGGTGTTGAGCGAGTATCCCAGCAGGGCCAGGACGGTGAAGGTGCCGACCAGCGACACCGGGATCGCCAGGATCGGGATGATCGAGGCTCGCCAGGTCTGGAGGAACAGGATCACGACGATGACGACCAGGACGACCGCCTCGAAGATGGTCTTGATCACCTCGTTGACCGACTCGGCGATGAACTCGGTCGGGTTGTAGACGATGTCGTACCGGAGGCCTTCGGGGAACGACCGGGACAGCTCGGCCATGGTCGCTTGCAGCCGCTCGGCGGTCTCCAGCGCGTTGGAGCCCGGCCGCTGGAAGATCAGCAGCGGAACGGCCACCCGCTCGTCCAGGTAGCCGTTGGTGCCGTAATCCTGGGCCGCCAGCTCGACCCGGCCGATGTCGCGCACGCGGGTGACCCGGCCGTCGGGATCGGTCCGCACCACGATGTTGGAGAACTGGCGGGGATCGACCAGCCGGCCCAGGGTCTCGATGTTGAGCTGGAAGGCGCCGGGCGTCGGCACCGGCGGCTGGTTGAGCACGCCGGACGCCACCTGGACGTTCTGCGAGCGCAGCGCAGCCACCACCTCGCCGGGAGTCAGGTTGCGGCTGGCGATCCGCTCCGGGTCGAGCCAGATGCGCATGGCGTAGTCGCGGGCGCCGAACACCTGGACGTCGCCGACGCCGTCCAGCCGGGCCAGCACGTCCCTGACCTGCAATGTCGCATAGTTGGAGATGTAGAGCTGGTCGCGGGACTCGTCGGGCGAGCTGAGATGGATGACCATCAGCATGTCGGGCGAGTTCTTGCGGACCGTCACGCCCAGCCGCCGGACCTCCTCCGGCAGGCGCGGCTCGGCCACGGCGACGCGGTTCTGGACCAGCACCTGGGCGGTGTCCAGGTCGGTGCCCAGCGCGAAGCTGATGGTCACCACCAGCCGCCCGTCGCCGGTCGACTGCGAGGACATGTAGAGCATGTTCTCGACGCCGTTGATCTCCTGCTCCAGGGGGGCGGCGACCGTGTCGGCGACGACCTCGGCGGAGGCGCCGGGATACGTGGCGTTGACCACGATGGTCGGCGGCGCGATCTCCGGGTACTGGGCGACCGGCAGGGTGAAATAGGCGAAGCCGCCGATCAGGGTGATCAGGATCGAGAGGACCGTCGCGAAGATCGGCCGCTCGATGAACAGGTGGGAGAGCTTCAAGGCCTCACCTCCGCCGCCTGGATCTCGCCGGGCTGGGGGGTCACCTTGGAGCCGGGCCGGGCGCGGACGATGCCGCTGATGATGACGCGGTCCTCGGGGTCCAGGCCGGACCGGATGATCCGCAGCCCGTCCTCGATCGGGCCGGGACGGACCGGCTTGGGCACCACGGTGCCGTCCTCCGCCACGGTCAGCACGATCTTGTTGGACTGGTCGCTGACGATGGCGCTGTCGGGCAGCAGGGTGGCGGTATAGAGCTCCGATCCGGGCAGGCGCAGCCGGCCGAACTGGCCGGGGGTCAGCATCAGGTCGCGGTTCTCGAACACGGCGCGCGCCCGGATCGTGCCGGCGCCGCGGTCCACCTGGTTGTCGATGAAGTCGATGCGGCCGTTCAGCGGCCAGTCGCGCTCGTCGAACAGGCGGGCCTGAACCTGGACGCCGCCGTCGCGCTGCTGGGCCAGCAGGCCGCGGGCGGTGGCGCGCTGGTAGGCCAGGAAATCGCTCTCGCTCATGTCGAAGTCGAAATAGATCGGGTCGAGCGAGACGATGGTGGTCAGCAGGGACGGCGTCCCGCCGGAGCCGCCGGCGATCAGGTTGCCGACGCTGACCTCCCGCTTGCTGATCCGGCCGCTGGACGGCGCCGTGATACGGGTGAATTCCAGGTCCAGTTCGGCGGTCCGCACGGCGGCCTTGGCCACCTCGATGCCGGCGGTGGCGACCCGGGCCTCCTGGATGCGCTCGTCATAGACGCTGCCCGACAGCACGTCGCGCTGGCGGAGCGACGCGGCGCGGGCGAGTTGCTGGTTGGCGAGGTCGAGCCGGGCGTTGGCCTGGGCGAGCTGGGCCTTGGCGGAGGCCACCGCGGCCTCGAACGGCCGGGGATCGATCACGAAGAGCAGGTCGCCCTTCCGGACGAGCTGGCCGTCCCGGAAATGCACCGATTCGAGATAGCCGCTGACGCGGGCGCGGATCTCCACGAAATCGACGGCGGAGAACTGGCCCGTGAACTCGTCCCACTCGATCAGGTCGCGGCGCAGCGGCTTGGCGACGGTGACCGGCGGCGGAGGCGTCGCCGCCGTCTGCGCCTGGGCGGGATGGGAAACGCCGAGATAGCCATAGGCGCCGCCCGCGACGGCCAGGGCGAGGACCGCCCCGGCGAGCCAGACGGCGCGGGAACCGGGACGGCGGATAGTGTCTCCAGTCATAGTCTGCTCCCTCCTGCGCGGGCCGGCCCCTCGTTCTTCGGAATATTCTTCGGGAATGCCGGTTTGCGGCCCGCACAACCTTCAAGTGCGTTGCAGTAAGCAGTGCTGTCAGGAATCAGAGAATCCCGGTGAGCCGGCGGCACGGGAAATGCCGAGACCGCCGGAGCGGGTTGGACGCCGAATAAACGCGACTGTGGACTGTTCCGCTGTGCGCGGTATCACATGGGAGCCCTCGGAAAGCTTCCGAATTGCCACATTGCCCATACGGTTATTTGCTCTACCCAGCTCAGTTCTTAACGACTGGGCGTTCAGACTACCGAGTTTTCAAGACAGATTTTCGACGAATGTATTCCCTCCCGGAGCAGGCGGGGCCGGCGACCCTATGACTTTCGGCAGCAGGCATCGCGGCGGGATATTTCGGAGATCTTCTCTGCTAATATGCCACCTATCCGGCCCCCGCGCCCAGAGGCGCGGAATCGCCCAAGAATAGACGAAAATGGGAGGAGCTTTTCCGATGTCACACCGGCAATTCGCCCTGTTCAGGCCGGCCCTGGCCGCCGCGGCCCTGGTGATCGGCGCGACCCTCGCGACCGTACCGGCCCGCGCCGAGATCAAGAGCCTGGAGATCATCGCCCCCGCCGCCCCGGGCGGAGGCTGGGACCAGCACGCCCGATCGATCCAGCAGGTGCTTCAGAACCAGAAGCTGGTCCCCAACGTCCAGGTCGTGAACGTCCCCGGCGCCGGCGGAACGATCGGACTGGCGCAGTTCGTGACGGGCCGGAAGCGGACGCCGACCTTGCTGGTCGGCGGCCAGATCATGCTGGGGGCGATCATCACCAACAAGTCGGCGGTGACGCTCGAGCAGGTGACCCCGCTGGCCCGCCTGACCGGCGAATATTCCGCGGTGGTGGTCCCGGCCGACAGCCCGCTGAAGTCGCTCGACGACCTGCTCGCCAAGCTGAAGGCCGAGCCCGGGTCGGTTTCCTGGGGCGGCGGGTCGGCCGGCGGCAGCGACCAGATCCTGGCCGGGCTGATCGCCAAGGAAGCCGGCGTCGAGCCGTCCAAGGTGAACTATGTGGCGACGGCCGGCGGCGGCGAGGTGCTGGCGGCCGTGCTGGGCGGGCACATCACCACGGCGGTCAGCGGCTACAACGAGTTCGCGCCGCAGATCCAGGCCGGCAAGCTGCGGGCGCTGGCGGTCTCGTCGCCCGAACGCCTGCCCGGCGTCGAGACGCCGACCCTGAAGGAGCAGGGCATCGGCCTGGAATTCGTCAACTGGCGCGGGATCTTCGCCCCCGGCAACCTGAAACCCGCGGAGCTGAAGGAATACGACGCGCTGATGACCAAGGTGACGTCCAGCGCCGAATGGAAGGACCTTGCCAAGCAGCGCGGCTGGATCGACCTGTACCTGCCCTCGGACAGGTTCGCCGAGTTCCTCAAGACCGAACGCGCCCAGATCGAGGGCACCCTGACCGACCTGGGCCTGGTCAAGTAGTCCCGGGAGGGCCGGCGGGGGGAGGCCGTTTCCCGCCGCCGGCCCCGCGAGGCCGCTCCGTCAGGTGTGTTGACAAAATACATCCGATAGCGGATGTATTGCGGCATTGCATCGATTGACCGGAGGATACGGCCATGCTTGGCATTCTGCGCACGCTGCTGCGCTGGTGGCGCGAGGCGGGGACGGCGGCGACGCTCCACCACCTGCCCGACCATGTGAAGAAGGACATCGGCTTGATGGCCGACGATCCCATTTCGACGCTCGAACGCATCCGAGGTCGGAAGATTTAAAGGCTTGCATCTATCCCGGGCTTCGGCGATAGATGCAAGCGTCCATCCGACGCACCGACACCCGAGGAGACGAACCATGCTCGCCATTCACCGAAGCACCCGCCAAAGCGGCTTCTACCGCCAGGCCACCGCCTCGATGAACGAGCCGGCCGGCATGTTCGCCGCGGCCGACGCAGTCTTCTTGGAATCCTCGAGATCTCCCGGGTGTGGTGATGCCGATCTACCTGACGCTGAAGCGCGGACCTAAGCTCTATGTGGAATATGCCCGGTGGGCCCGGTCCGGTACCCGGGCCGGCGCCTGGGTCGAGGTCCGGCGCGAGCGCGGCGAGCTTCTGCTCTGGCTGGGCCGCTGGCACGCGATCTACACGCCGGCGCGGTGGTCGCCGGGAACGTCTCGGGGGGTCCTGAATGGCCGGAGCCGTCCGACATGACGAGATCGCCTCGCTGATGCGGGTGCTGGAGGAGTTCCGCAAGCTCGATCCCGACCTGCCGATCCAGTATGCCCTGTCGTTCCTGACCCTGGCGGAGAACGAGGGCATCTCGATGCGGGAGCTGGCGGAACGCCTCGGCATCGCCCAGTCGTCGGCGTCGCGGAACGTCGCGGCGCTGAGCAAATGGCACAGCTTCGGCAAGCCGGGGCTCGACCTCGTCCAGGCGGAGGAGGACCCGCGCGAGCGGCGGCGCAAGATCATCTCCCTGACGCCCAAGGGCCATGCGCTGATCGCGACCCTTCGCGATCTCATGAACCGCGAGACGCGGCGCGCGAAGTCCGCGTGACCGTCATGGTGCTTGGAGCCCGCGTCGCGGCCGCGATCCTGATCCTGGCCTGCCTCTCCGGCGGGAGCGGACATGCGGCGTCCAAGCCGGAGCTGCGCAGCTTCACGGCGCCCGCGGCCCGCGACGACGACCGCCCGCGCCCGGACCGCGCACCCCTGGTCGGCGTCGAACAGCGGTTGCTTCCGCCGCCCGGAGCCTGGGATAATCCGCCCGGGATCGGCGACTCGGTCTTCGCGCTGGCCTGCTCCGCCGGCGAGGCGGCCGCCGTGGCGCCGTCGTCGAAGGTCCGCCCTTCGGCCCGCTGCCCCGACCCTTTCACCGTGATCGTCGAGCAACCCTGATCCCCGACCCCGATTTCGTGACCGCTCCCAGCCGAAAGCTTCCATCATGATCGACCTGGACCGCGTCAGCGGCCTGATCCGCCGGACGGCGGAAGAGAAGATCCTGCCCCGATTCCGCAACCTGGGCGCCGGCGACGTCGTCGAGAAGGGACCGGGCGACCCGGTCACGATCGCCGACACGGAAGCCGAGGAGATGCTGGCCGGCCTGCTGAGCGAAGCCTATCCCGACACGCTGGTGATCGGGGAGGAGCTGGTCTCCCGGAACCCGGCCGCCCTGGACGCGCTGCTGGGGGACAAGCCGGTCTGGGTGATCGACCCGGTCGACGGGACGCTCAATTTCTCCGAGGGGGTTCCGGTGTTCGGGACGATCCTGGCCTATGTGGCCGGCGGCGAGATCCGCGGCGGCTGGCTGCACGACCCGATCAACGACGTCACGGTCGCGGCGGTGCTGGGCGGCGGCGCCTGGTCGGGCGGGCGGCGCCTGGAGGCGGACCGGGCCACCCCGCTCTCCCGGGCGGTCGGTTCGGCCTACTGGACCGCGAAGGACTGGCGGGAGCCCGATCCGGTCCTGGCCGCCTCGGGCATCGTCGGGGAGATCCGCAACCACCGCTGCTCGGCGCTGGACTATATCGACCTGGCGCTGGGCAGGCGGCAGTTCGTACTGTCCCAGGGATCGAAGCCGTGGGACCACGCCGCGGGCGTGCTGGTCGCCCACGAGATCGGCGGCGCCGCGTCGTTCCTGGACGGCGCTCCCTACGACGTGATGCGCCTGGACGGCCGCGTGCTGGCGGCGGCTTCGCGGGAGTCGCTGGACGCCATCCGGGCGGTTTTCTGACCCCGTTCCGGAACGTCGGCGCGTGCCGTCGGCGTTCGCTTCGCGAAGGCCGACCTACGGCAAACGTACCGACCTACTCCTTCGGCAGCATGCGGCCGAGCCGCTTGCCGCCGAAGATGTGGACGTGCAGGTGGGGCACTTCCTGGTTGGCGTTCTCGCCGATGTTGGCGAGGATGCGGTAGCCGTCGCCGGCGAGTCCCTGGTCGCGGGCGACCTTGCCGACCGCCCGGACGAAGGCGGCGATCTCGGCGTCCGAGGCCTTCTCCGAGAAATCGTCGAAGGAGACGTACGGCCCCTTGGGGATCACCAGGATGTGGCTCGGCGCCAGCGGATTGATGTCGTGGAACGCCAGGGTATGCTCGTCCTCATGGACCTTCCTGGACGGGATCTCGCCGCGCAGGATCCGGGCGAACACGTTGTCGGGATCATAGGCCATCATTTGCCCCCGCTGCCTTGCTTGCGTGATTTCTTCTCGGCGATGCCGCTGATGCCTTCGCGGTCGGCCAGGATGCCGTAGACGGTCTCCGGCTTCACGCCCGTATCGGCCCACAGCACCATCAGGTGATAGAGCAGGTCGGCGGATTCCTCCGCCAGCTTCTGCTTGTCGCCGCGCATCGCCTCGATCACCGCCTCGACCGCCTCCTCGCCCAGCTTCTGGGCGATCTTGGGCGTGCCGCGGGAATAGAGCTTGGCGGTGTAGGAGGTCTCCGGGTCCTGTCCGCGGCGGGACCGAACCGTCTCGTACAGCCGGTCCAGCACGGCGGCGCCGATGCCCTGCCCGCTCATGCCGCGGCCTGCCCGGGCTTGGAGGTATCGCGGATGTCTATGCCGGCCTTCGCCATGTGCGCCTTGGCCTCGGAGATCGAGAAGATGCCGAAATGGAAGATCGAGGCGGCCAGCACCGCCGTCGCGTGGCCGTCCCGGATGCCCGCCACCAGATGGTCGAGCGTGCCGACGCCGCCGGAGGCGATGACGGGCACGCGTACGGCGTCGGCGACCGCGCGGGTCAGCTCGATGTCGAAGCCGGACTTGGTGCCGTCGCGGTCCATGGAGGTCAGCAGGATCTCGCCGGCGCCGTACTCCGCCATGCGGCGCGCCCAGTCCACCACGTCCAGGCCGGTCCGGTTCCGCCCGCCATGGGTGAAGACCTCCCACTTGCCGGGGCCGACCGACTTGGCGTCCACCGCCACCACGACGCACTGGGAACCGAACTTCTCCGCCGCCTCGCGGACGAAGTCGGGCCGGGAGACGGCGGCCGTGTTGATCGAGACCTTGTCGGCCCCGGCCAGCAGCAGCTTGCGGATGTCCTCCACCACGCGCACCCCGCCGCCGACGGTCAGCGGCATGAAGACCTGCTCGGCGGTGCGGCTGACCACGTCGTACAGGGTGTCGCGGGCCTCGACGCTGGCGGTGATGTCGAGGAAGGTCAGCTCGTCCGCCCCTTCGCGGTCATAGAGCCGGGCCTGCTCGACCGGGTCGCCGGCGTCGATCAGGTCCACGAAGTTCACCCCCTTGACCACCCGGCCGTCCTTGACGTCCAGGCAGGGGATCAGGCGCATCTTGAGCATTCAGGCCTCTTCCCCGGCAGCGTCGCGCTCGTTCTTCAGGGGGGACGACAGCAGGGCCAGCGCCTCGGCCGGATCGATGCGCCCATCATAGAGAGCCCGGCCGCAGATGACGCCCTCGATGCCGGTATGCTCGACCGTCTTGAGCGCTTCCAGGTCGGCCATGCTGGAGACGCCGCCCGAGGCGATCACCGGCGTGGTCAGCGCGAAGGCGAGGTCGGCGGTGGCCTCGACATTGACGCCGCCCATGGCGCCGTCGCGGTTGATGTCGGTGTAGATGATGGCCGACACGCCGGCGTCCTCGAACCGGAGCGCCAGGTCGAGCGCCTTGACCGTGGAGGTCTTGGCCCAGCCCTCCACCGCGACGAAGCCGTCGCGGGCGTCGATGCCGACCGCGACACGGGACGGGAAGCGCCGGCAGGCCTCGCGCACCAGCTCCGGGTCGCGCACGGCGACGGTGCCCAGGATCACCCGGGTGATGCCGCGCTCCAGCCAGTCCTCGATCGTCTTCAGGTCGCGGATGCCGCCGCCGAGCTGGACCGGCATGGAGACCGAGGACAGTACGCCCCCGACCGCGGCCGCGTTGACCGGACGGCCCTCGAAGGCGCCGTTGAGATCGACCAGGTGGAGCCACTCGAACCCCTGGTCGGCGAAGGTCTTCGCCTGGGCTCCGGGGTCGGTGTTGAAGACGGTCGCCTGGTCCATTTCGCCCCTGACGAGGCGGACGCAGGCACCATCCTTGAGGTCGATCGCTGGGTACAGAATCATGTCGGCGCTTCGGTAAGGGGCTGGGGGGACGGCAGGTCGGTGGAGGTCAGGTCCTTGTAGAAGAAATGGCCGGCGAGGTTCTGGCCGCGCACGTTGGCATAATGAGGATGGGTGCCCCAGCGCCTGAAGCCCAGCGTCTCGTACAGGGCGATCGCCGCCCGCTGGGTCTCCCGCACGTCCAGGTTCAGGACCCGGTAGCCGGCCTCGCGGGCCGCCATCTCGACCGCGCGGACCAGCATGCGGGCGAGGCCGTGGCCGCGCGCCCAGGGCGCCACGAAGGAGGTGGTCAGCTGGGCGGAATGGGCCTGCGCCTCGTTGTTGCGGGGCGGCGCCACGAGCTGGGCCGACCCCGCCACCACGCCGTCCAGGCGGGCGACGAAGAGGTGCCGCTCCGGCACGATCAGGACGCCCTTCCAGTACCGCTCCATCACGTCGCGGGGCGGCGGATCGACCCAGCCGAAGCCGCCGCCATCGCGGATCGCGAGGTCGGCGGCGTCGCACAGGTCGTGGAGATCCGCCGTGCGGAACTTCGAGACGCGCTCGACGGTCGCGGCGGTGGCCATCTCGCCCATGGCTCAGGGCCGCCAGCGCAGGAAGTTGGCGATCAGCCGCAGGCCGGAGGCCTGGCTCTTCTCCGGGTGGAACTGGGTCCCGACCAGGTTGTCGCGGCCGATCACCGCCGCGACCGGCCCGCCATAGTCTACGCTCGCCAGTTCGGTCGAGCGGTCGGCGCAGGCGAAGCGGTAGGAGTGGACGAAATAGGCGTGGTCGCCGTCATGCAGGCCGGCCAGGACCGGGTGGTCGGGCCGCTCGACATGCAGGTCGTTCCAGCCCATGTGGGGGATCTTCAGCGACGGGTCGGCGGGATCGATGGCGACCACCTCGCCCCGGATCCAGCCGAGCCCGTCCCAGACCCCGTGCTCGACCCCGCGCTCCGCCATCAGCTGCATGCCGACGCAGATGCCCAGGAAGGGGGTGCCGCGGGTCAGCACCGCCTCCTCCATCGCCTCGACCAGGCCGGGCACAGACCGGATGCCGGCCATGCAGTCGGCGAAGGCGCCGACGCCGGGCAGCACGATGCGGTCGGCCCGGCGCACCGCCTCGGCGTCGTCGGTGACGGCGATGGCGGCGCCGACGCCGGCCTCCTGGGCCGCGCGCTCGAACGCCTTGGCGGCGGACCTGAGATTGCCGGAGCCGTAATCGACGATTGCTACGGTCATGTGGTCAAAGATTCCCTGAGCCTTGCGCCCGGCGCCCCGTCAGAGCGAGCCGCCGAGCGTTCCCTTGGTGGACGGCACGGCGTCGGCCTTGCGCGGGTCGATCTCGACCGCGGCGCGCAACGCGCGGGCCAGCGCCTTGAAGCAGCTTTCCACGATATGGTGATTGTTCTCGCCGTACAGGGTCTCGACGTGGAGCGTCACGCCGGCGGCCTGGGCGAAGGCCTGGAACCATTCCTTGAACAGCTCGGTGTCCATCTCCCCCAGCTTGTCGCGGGTGAAATGGACCTTCCAGATCAGGTAGGGCCGGTTGGACAGGTCCAGCGCCACGCGGGTCAGCGTCTCGTCCATGGGAACGGTCGCCTCGCCGTAGCGGCAGATGCCCTTGCGCTCGCCCAGCGCCTGGGCGAAGGCGGTGCCGATCGCGATTCCGCTGTCCTCGGTCGTGTGGTGGAAGTCGATATGGAGGTCGCCCTCGACCCGGACCGTCAGGTCGATCAGGCTGTGGCGGGAGAGCTGCTCGAGCATGTGGTCGAGGAAACCGACGCCTGTGGAAATCTTGTACAGGCCGGTTCCGTCAAGGTTCAGCGAAACCTCGATCCGGGTTTCGTTGGTGGCGCGTCGCAGGCTGGCCTGGCGCGCGGATCTGTTGGGCTGTGCGTCCATGGCGCGGTTTTAGCAGGGATGGATGGGCGATGCCAGCGGGGGATGAAACCCCGGCCCGTCTACTTCGTACGCCCTTCCGGCGCGCCGTCCGGAGACGTCTGGAGGGTTCCGGCGGCCGGCGCGGCAGATTGACCCGTTCACCCCGAACACGGGTGTAGGATAATGCTTGGACCCTTCATGGTCGTGGCGGGACGATCCCATGGTGCCGAGTCGCTTGTGGATAACTCTGGGGATTGGGCTGTTGGCATCCGGCCTCTCCGGCTGCGGGGTGAATGTCCGCAGGACGGAGATCGCGGAACCCCCGGCCCCGCCGCCGGAGAGCCGCCGCGTGCCGGTCCGCTTCGGCGAGCTTCAGGCCAAGCTGCGGCGCGGCGACGTCATAGGCGGCTATGTCATTGGCTTCACATGCATCGGCCCGTTCGACCCGATCACCTGGACCAGCGGGCGCACGATGATGGACCGGGAGGAGGTTGCCGACCTGTTCCATGAGGAGATGAGCACCGCCGGCTATGACGTGGCGGGCAACCCGAACCGCCTGTTCGAGGTCGCCGAGGACGAGGAACGGGCCGAGCTGGTGGTCTCCGCCCAGATCACCGATGTCAAGATGAATGTCTGCCGCAAGATGGGCTGGTGGCTGGTCCAGTCCGACATCGTCGGGGAGGAGGTCGAGGCCTCGGTCAAGGTGGATTGGACGGTCTATTCCCGCCTGGAACGGCGCATGGTGCTGCGGGCGTCCACCTGGGGATATCATGCCGGCGGCGCCGCGACCGAGGACGGCAAGGTGTTGGCGCTGGAGCAGGCCTTCGCCGGGGCCGTCGCCAACCTGGCGGCCGATCCCCGATTCGCGGCGGCCGGGTTCGCGGCGCCGGACGCCGCTTCCACCATGCCCGCGCTGGAGACCGGCGGCGGGATCGGCAGGACGGGTCCCGCCGCCGGCATGGCGACCGATGACGCGGCACGCCTCCAGGCCGTGCGGCTGGCGGCGCTGCCGCCCTTCACGACGCCGATCCAGGACCATGTGGACGCGGTGACCGGCGCCACCGTGCTGGTCTCCGGCGGGACCGGCCACGGCTCCGGCGTGCTGGTCAGCCGGGACGGGCTGCTGCTGACCAACCACCACGTGGTCGGCGAGGCCGAGCGGGTGCGGGTCTTGCTGGCCGACGGCACGGCCGTGGTGGGCAGGGTCGAGCGCCGGCACAAGCCGCGCGACGTGGCCCTGGTCCGGATCGAGGGGCGCGGGCTGCCCGCCCTGCCCGTCCGCACCCGGCCGCTGACCGTCAGCGAGGACGTCTACGTGGTGGGGGCGCCCCTGGCGGAGCGGATGCGCGGCACGGTCACCCGCGGGATCGTCAGCGCGCTGCGGCGCGACCGCCTGACCGGGCTGGAGGAGATCCAGGCCGACGCCAGCGTCCAGGGCGGCAACAGCGGCGGGCCGCTGGTCGACGCCCAGGGCAACCTGGCGGGCCTGACCGTGTCGATGCGGACCGTGCCCGGCAGCCAGGCCTCGGCCGGACTGAACTTCTTCATCCCGATCGGCGACGCGCTGGACCGGCTGAGGCTGCAGGTCGGGGGGCTCGAGGTCGGGGATTGAAGGGATTGGCGGTCCCCCCCACATGGCGGTAGGACATTTGACGGTATTTTTCTGCGATAGGCCCCGATCCCGATGAGTTCCAACGATCCGATCCAATGGCACGGCACCACGATCCTGTGCGTCCGCAAGGGAGGCGAGGTGGTGATCGCCGGCGACGGCCAGGTGTCCATGGGCCAGACCGTGATGAAGTCCAACGCGCGCAAGGTGCGCCGGCTGGCCGGCGGCGACGTGATGGCCGGCTTCGCCGGGGCCACGGCCGACGCCTTCACCCTGTTCGAGCGGTTGGAATCCAAGCTGGAGCAGCATCCCGGGCAGCTCACCCGCGCCTGCGTCGAGATGGCCAAGGACTGGCGGACCGACCGCTACCTGCGCCGGCTGGAGGCGATGATGGCCGTGGCCGACCGCAACGTCAGCCTGGTGCTGACCGGCAACGGCGACGTGCTGGAGCCCGAGGACGGCCTGATCGGCATCGGTTCCGGCGGCAGCTTCGCGCTCGCCGCCGCCCGCGCGCTCGCCGACATCAAGGGGCTGGACGCCGAGACGATCGCGCGCAAGGCGATGCGGATCGCCGCCGACATCTGCGTCTACACCAACCACAACGTGATCGTGGAAAAGATGTGATGGCGGAGGAGTTTGAATCGTCCCCCGAGAGTAATATCCTGCCAGCGAACGGCGCCGACGGCGCTCCTGACGAAGAAAAGCCAATGACCTCCTTCAGCCCCCGCGAGATCGTCTCGGAACTGGACCGCTACATCGTCGGCCAGCATGACGCCAAGCGCGCGGTCGCGATCGCGCTGCGCAACCGCTGGCGCCGGCTGCAGCTGCCGGAAGGCCTGCGGGAGGAGGTCCTGCCCAAGAACATCCTGATGATCGGCCCGACCGGCGTCGGCAAGACCGAGATCGCCCGCCGGCTGGCCAAGCTGGCCCAGGCGCCGTTCCTGAAGGTCGAGGCCACCAAGTTCACCGAGGTGGGCTATGTCGGCCGCGACGTGGAGCAGATCGTCCGCGACCTGGTCGAGATCGCCATCACCATGACCAAGGACAAGCTGCGGAAGGAGGTGGCTTCCAAGGCCGAGCTGCGCGCCGAGGACCGCGTGCTGGACGCCCTGGTCGGGACCAACGCGGCCCCGGAGACCCGCCAGAAGTTCCGCAAGATGCTGCGCGAGGGTTCGCTGAACGAGCGCGAGATCGAGATCCAGGTGGCCGATTCCGGCGTGCCGGGGATGCCGACCTTCGACGTGCCGGGCATGCCGGGCGCGCAGATGGGCATGCTCAACCTGAACGACATTTTCGGCAAGGCCTTCGGCGGCCGGACCAAGACCCGCCGCCTGTCGGTGGCGGAGAGCTACGAAGTGCTGATGGCCGAGGAGTCGGACAAGCTGCTGGACCAGGAGACGGTCGTCGGCGAGGCGATCCAATCGGTCGAGCAGAACGGCATCGTCTTCCTGGACGAGATCGACAAGATCTCCGCCCGGTCCGAGGGCCGCGGCGGCGCCGACGTCAGCCGCGAGGGCGTCCAGCGCGACCTGTTGCCGCTGATCGAGGGCACCTCGGTCGCGACCAAGCACGGCACGGTCAAGACCGACCACATCCTGTTCATCGCGTCGGGCGCGTTCCACGTGTCCAAGCCGTCGGACCTGCTGCCCGAGCTGCAGGGCCGCCTGCCGATCCGGGTGGAGCTGAAGGCGCTGACCCGGGAGGATTTCCGCCGCATCCTGACCGAGCCGGAAGCCAGCCTGATCAAGCAGTACAAGGCGCTGCTGAAGACCGAGGACGTCGAGCTGGAGTTCGCCGACGACGCGATCGACGAGCTGGCCAGCCTCGCCGCGGAGATCAACACCTCGGTGGAGAATATCGGCGCCCGCCGCCTGCACACCGTGATGGAGCGGCTGCTGGAGGAGATCAGCTTCAACGCCAGCGACCGCGGCGGCCAGACCATCACGATCGACGCCGGCTATGTCCGCACCCAGGTCTCCAACCTGGCGAAGAACGCCGACCTGTCGAAATTCATCCTGTAGGGAATCTCTCTCGTCCTGCGGTGCGGATCGGAGTAGGTCGGCCTTCGCCCGCAGGGCGAACGCCGACGCCCCGCATCGACGCTCCGGCCGGGGTGTCGGCGTCGGCCTTCAGCCGAGGCCGACCTACGATGACTATTTTGGGTGCTGCAGCCAAGGGTCAGGGAAGCGGAAGCTGGACCGCGCCTTTTTTCGCGGGCGTGCGCCGGGCCGGGCGGCTGGCGAGGAGCTGCGGCAGGGTGACCGGGGCCAGGTTCCAGGCATCGACGCCGACGTCGAACTGGCGCAGCAGGGGCGCCAGGCGGCCGTGGCTGTGGCCGTGCAGGTTGATCGACTTGCGGTGCATGCCGTTCCAGGTGCGGAAGGCGTAGTGGCACAGCACCAGGTGGGTGCCGTCGACGGTGATCTCGGCATAGGCGGAGACGGTCTCCCAGCCGGCGGACTTGAGCACCGCCGGGCCGTCGTTGTTGCCGATCAAATAATGAGAGTTTCGAGTCTCATCATCCACAACATACGGAGAATGCCAGTATCTATGCGATTTTCGGCTTACAAGAGTGGAAATCCAAAATGAGACTCTTTCAGCCTGCTCACGTTTTTGAACGACTGACGCGAGGGGCTCATCGCCGCCCCTCTACCGCCCCAAGAGGGGCGGTATTCACCCCGCTAGGATATTTGAAGCGAATGATGTTCTTTGATAAGATTATGTTGCGGTACAGCCGGGGACGGCAATGACCGCGCGAATGATGCGCGTAGGGGTGGCCCGACAAGGCTGCCCCTCGTCGCGTGGTCTACAGCGCCATGCGCTAAATCTGAAACGCCCATGCCGATGCATTCGCATTGTTGGGCGACAGCATTCTCCAGAGTGATCCAAATTTAACGCGGTCCGCTGATTTAATACATCTACTCGGTGCAGATGGTTTGCAGGGAAACTGCGTCTAAAGCCTTAATCCCCCATATCAAAATATAAGCTTTTCGATATTTCCGGTCTAGCTTTTATCATCATTATCTGGTAGGTTTATTAAAGGAGCCCCCAATAGGTAGGCAATTTCGCAGGAGTATCGAAATGGCTAAGGGTAAAGGTGAAGTCACCTCTGCAAAAGCGGCGAGCGCAGCTTCCAAAGTTCTCCGTGACCCAAAATCCTCCAAGGCGGCAAAGTCCGCTGCAGCATCGGCGCTGACTCAGCGACCGAACAAGAGGAAGTAACAGCACTGCCTTGACCGGTGGCGTCGCCTTTGTCGGTTAGGCTTAAGCGGTTGCGTCAGTACAATTTTGAGTGAATGCGCGTCACTTGGCGCGCTTTCCTTCCAGTGCCTATTTCAGACTCAATGCCAGCGCGCCACTCGATAGCTGACATGATCATCCACTCGGGCGATCGGTCCGCTGGGAAATGCAAAAATACTCAACTCTGCCACGCAGAAGCTTTGCTCTTTGATGGCACCTCATCGCGCAGATGAAGCGAGTCTAATACGCGCGGCTTTGTGGGTGCCCACCCCAGCCGGTTTCGGCGTAAAGCAATCACCCCAGTCGCCCAACCGCGGATGTATGATCCTCCCTACCAGTCGAGATCATGTTCGGGACCGTATTCACCATGGCTGTCGCGCCTCACGTCGGCGACAGTGTCCCGCTCACCCTCATCGCGCCTGTTAATTCCAAACAACTCACGCAAAAGCCAGTAAATAGGAGCGTCTTCGCGCCGCACATTGAGCGACTGTTGGAGCATCGCCAGGGCTTCTCCGATGATCTCCGGCTGCTTGGATGCGTCCAGGATAGTCCAGCCCACGACGCGGCCTGCCTCGTCGAGATCGATGGAGTGATTGCCCCGAGAATGGCATATCAGTGTATAGGATCGCTTGATCGGCCTGATGCGAACCTGCAGGATGTCGAGCGAAACATCGTATTGCACACGGTCATCACTCATCCCGCACGGTCCTCCTCCTGAATGCCCGAAGCTCATCCTCCGTTGCGCCGCAGCAGGGATGGGCAAGGGCGACGATCTCGATAAGCGCAGCCACGGTTTCAGCCGGCGATCGAAATACCGTATTTCCGGTGATGCACTGGATCATCACGGCGTCGATCGCTGCCGGGTGCATGTAATCGTCAGGTGGCCAAGGCGTCATCATCCGGTAGTGCGCCCCATGCACTGTCTCAACCATTCGACCTTCTATGCGGGCGATTCGGGACGACATGCGCCACTCACCGTCAGGTACGCCGTCGATGCCGTAAACCCGCCCGACGACCACGAAGCTGATCGTCGGGATCCCGATTATGCGATACTCGTCGATGCGCGGCAGATCACCGTCAGTCATCGCCCGCGGCCCTGCGCCTCAGCGCAGCCAGTTCCTCTTCGGTCGCAATGTACATCGGATCAATCAATGCGACGGTATCGATGATCGTCGCGACGGTGCGCGCTGCGGATCCGAACCCGGTCTGCTTGAACAGGTTTTCGGCGGCTTCGATGAGCGCATCGTCGGCGTGGAACCGATCGCTAGGGCAAGGCTCGAGCGTCCGATAAACCTCGCCGGTCACTGTGTGGATATGCGTGTCGGTCAGCCTGGAGAGCAGCGGGGTTAGGTGCCATATGCCGTCAGGCACGCCTTCCAAGCCGTAGATGCGGCCGAGAGCGGCGCAGCCCGTCAGCGGAATGTGGATAATGCGGTACTCGTCGATCGCTGGCATGTCCATTCCCTCCGCACGGTCAATTGCGCGTAAGCTTCTCCGCCCGCGTGGCGGCAATGAGGGCGCGCCGGTGCAGTGCTGCGAGTTGCCGGGCATTGAGTTCGCCGGCGGCGAAACCCGAACGCATCGCCTCGACGACCTCTCCCGGCAGCTCCGGCAGATCCGAGACCGCGACGCCGAACTCATCGGCGACATCTTCGGTCAGTCCGGCCATGATCACGCCGAAATGCTCCGGCCGCGGGCGAGGCACCTGAAGAACGCGGCAGCGCGCTCGAAGCAGCGGATCGACACGATCGGCATGGTTGGCCGTCAGGACCCAGGACACCGCAGACAGGTCCGCCGGCATTTGCAGGCATTCGTCGTAGTATTGCCGCGCCGTCGCGGGTTCCACCATTGTCAGAAGCACGTCGGAAATCCGGCCGTTGTGCCGGCTGTCTGCCGCCTTGTCGATCTCCTCGACGCAGAGCAAGGGGTTTGCGACGCCATGCGTCCTCATGACCATCAGGGGAAGGCACGGATGAGCTGAGGCCCACCCCCTGGCAGTTCCGGCAAGTGCGCGGCTGTCGGAAGCACCTCCGGCACTGAGCTGGGTGAACGGCACTCCGGCATAGCCGGCGATGCAGCGCGCAAGCCTCGACTTGCCGACGCCGGAGTGCCCGGTAAGAAGAAGCGGCGGCAGAGCGAAATGCGGACGCCCAAGACGCGCGGCCAGCGCCAACTCGCCCGTGATGATGTCGATGATTTCTGTGCACCAGGGGAACGCGGATCTGAGATCGCTGCGGTACTCGTCCGGGTCCGGCATAGCGGCGAGGTAAGTCAGACCGGACAGCGCCTCGTAGCCCTCGAACTCCTTCCATATCTTCTTTGCGCCGGCCTCGCTGGCCCGCAACGAAGGACGTAGTACGATCATCGACGGCGGCGGCTTCGGCGGGGCGAGCAGCAGCGAATCGATCACGTCGGCCGGTTCGGGCGGCAGCCAGCCGGCACTCTCCAGCATTGCGACCACGGCCCTGTTCTCGAGGTTCTGTGGATCCGAGATGGCCTGTATGAGCTCCAGCTCAATGGCGATGCTGGCCGGCGTATCGGCCCGGAGGATCGAAGCAAACAGCGTTCGGAACCTCGCAATGCGGATGCGAAGATCATACTCGTTCAGGGTACATGGATGGGCCAGCCACCAATCGAGATGTGCGCATGCCAGGCGCAGCTCGACGGTGTGATCGTCCTTATTTTCCAGAAAATACAGAAAAAGACATGTTGCCCGGAGATCGCGCACGAGATCACCCCCGGACTGGCCGATCAGGTCGCCGACCCTGCCCGCGATCCGCAGAAGGGGCAGATCACCATGCTCATCCGCCAACCCGCTCCGTCCGAGATCCAGGACGTCCGGGAAGTCCGGCACATCCTCGACCGTTATCCTGATCGCGGCGCGCGCTCCCGCCAAGTGTTCGGGCGTCACCTCTGCCGGGGGAAGCCGCCAAACGGACAGGAATGCGCGCACATCTTCCGGCGATAGAGCGTCGTCCCCGGACATCCGATCCCCCTTGAGAGTCAATCGCTTTGACTCTTCTGCCGGAACAAATCAAGAACGTCAAGGGAAAAGAAGCCTATCGCGTAGTCTAGTTCCCGCGCATTCCAGGCAAGCCGGAGATCCTCCAAGGCCTGTCTATTGATAGGGGTAGATCCTGGACTGTATGGGAGGTGGATTGGGCGTTGACCACGCTAACGATCCGACGACAACATGGGCAATGCGCACCACAGAGGGGCGTCGGGAATTATGGACTTGGACTTTCCATCTTTGGTCGCATTATTACTTGGCATCCCCATGATTGCCTTGGGTGGGGCCGGCTGTGTGTACTACGGCATCGGCTGCTGGCGCATGGCCCGGATTCTTCGGGAGCAGAACCGGCGCTGACTTGCCGACGGTCCGGATTGCCGCAGGATAAGTCTGACCGGCAGAGTTGCCTCTGCCGGTCAGCTTGCTTCAATTTTCTGCAGCCGTAACTACATCAGGAGACTTCATAGTTGCATAGATCTCGCTGGCGGATTTAGCGACGATGCCCGAAGCTGTCTGCCGATAGAGGCCGTTGGCTCGTGACGCCAGGGTCCCGGGATAGGGGGCCAGCCTGCTCGACGACCGATCGAATGAGAGGAGAGGATGCCGGAAGACAATCAGCAGATGGCTGTCCAGGAACTGGACAGGGCATATGTGGACCTGCGCGACTTGGACGCTCAACTAGCCGATCCCCAGGCAAAGAGGAACGCCGTGCTCAAGTGTGAAAATGAAGCGTGGGCACGGATCCGGTCCGAAGAGGACCTGCCTCCCGGATGGAACCTGACAGGGCCGCTGAATGGGGAGAATGAGCAGCCGAGATCGTTCCGGCTCGACGGGCCCGGTGGCGTCACGGCTGTTATCTACGATGCGACCGGCAACGTGGTAACGTCGTATCGTCGTGCTGCGGCAGCAGTCCGTGCCATGGCAGCCATCAACTGACCAGAAGCAAACAATCCAGGAAGGCAAGCAGAGGACATGGATGCTGAACCGATGTCCACCACCGAGACGCTGGTCGAAAGGCTGCGCGTACTCCGTGGGTCCATGAGCCGAGAGGACGGCGGCTGGAAAATGCCCGACGGGCTGTGGTGGGTCGCCAACCAGCCGCTGACGAACGACTTCAACCGCGAGATCGCGGCGCCTGGATCCCTGGACAAGTTCCCCGATGGCGCCGTCGCGGTGCGTGTCGATGACGACTTCTTCGTCGTGGCGGTCCTGCCGCCAGAATTCGTCGGGCTTGGGATCGAACGCATCGTTCCGGTTCTGTGGCCGGACGTAACCGATCCGGTGTTCAAGTCGGACACCTTCGCGACCCCCAATCAACAGGCGCCGTCCGACCGTTGAAACGCCGGAACCATCCGTGGCGTGGCTTCGGCTGTCTGCACCAACCGACCATTTTGGAACGTCCGGCTCTGGAGACAACTACCGCGGATTGCGTTTCATCTGGTTCGCCCTGAAGCATGATGGCGACCAGCAGCGCGAAGACGCCGCCATGGGCGCTTCAGATTTAGCGCACGGCGCTGTAGCTTGCAGAAGGCATTCCTCCGTATGGGATACAGCAACCGGGGAGATTGACCTCACCCGCCGCTTACATGATCCTCGACAGAGAATGCGATGGTGTTGCTCTCACCTTACAGCGGTTTTTTCCGGACAGGTTTCCACCTCAAGGGCCCTAATGTCGAAATTGTCGCTCATGACCGGCTTCCGCCTTGGCGTCGTGATGGCGATGATAATCGGCGTCGTGTCGCTCTTGAGCCATACTGCCTCGCTCCACAACCCCGGGATCCTTCAGCCGATTGAACAGGGTCGTCATTCCAGCCTGCCGAACGCAGCCGTAGACAGGAATGACGTACACGGTGAAGGATCGCAAAAGGAATGCCAACCTAACCATGTCCAGGGCCACAATTCTGCTGACCACTCGCACGAGACAATGGGCTCCGCAATGACACTTGCTGCACTTGGCTGTGCAGACGAAAAGACATCGCGGAGCGAGCCACACCGAAACATCTACGGCGAACCGTTCTTCCGTCTCGACCGGCCTCCGCGTCACGGTCTCCTTGCGTGACCGCGCCCCGCGCGCGGCCTTCCATAGACCAACAACGGAGCCCTGATGATGATCGGATCTCTGCGCCGATGCTGGCCACGCTCGCTGCGCATGCCGGCGCGCACCGCTCTTTTCGCTTTCACGACCACTCTCTTAGCGCTTCCGCTCGCCGGCCTTACGGCTGCTGCTGAAGGGCTGAAACCGGACGCGGTGGCCGGCACCGACGGCCCTTCCACGGTGAAGTCGCAATCGTCCGCCGCCCTCCAGGGTGGGTTAACCGCGAGTGCGGCCCTGCGCACCGCCGTCACGCCCGACCACATGCTTCGCCATCTCGCCGCTTTGCAGGCGATCGCCGATGAGAATGGTGGAAACCGGGCTGCCGGCACGGCTGGGCACGAGGCATCGGTCGATTATGTCGCCGGGCAACTTCGCGAGGCGGGATATCAGGTCCGTTTCGAGACCGTCGAGATCCCCATCGTGCAGGAGACGCAGCCACCTCGATTGACGGCGTCCAAGGAGTCCGGGCTGGACCTCCGGGACTTTCAGCTTCACACACTGCCTTACTCCGCGGCCGGCTCCGTAGAGGCGCCGTTGCGGCCTGCGGGTGATGGTTGCGACAGGGGCGACTTCGCCCGGCTTTCAAGCGGTTCGGTCGCTCTTGTTCAACGAGGCTCCTGCTCGGTCTGGCGCAAGGTGAGGAATGCGGCCGCCGCGGGTGCAGGCGCCGTCATCGTTTACGATCAGCGCTCGGACCGCATGACACGCGCCGTCACGCAGCGGGTCGGGGAAATGACCGCCATACCAGGCGTGCGGCTTGACCATGCGACGGGCTCGGTGCTTGCCGAGGCCCTGCGACGCGGACCGATCACAGTGCAGCTGAATGTGGAGACGCGTGCATTCTCTTATCGCTCCCGCAACGTCATTGCTGATACCGCGGGAGGTGATCCCGGGTCGGTGGTGTTGATCGGGGCTCATCTGGACAGTGTTCCGGAAGGGCCGGGCATCAACGACAATGGCACCGGTGTTGCCGCGATCCTGGAAGTCGCCCGGCAGCTATCCCAGCTCGACATCAAGACAGCCAACAGGCTGCGCTTCGCGCTCTGGACCGACGAGGAGAACGAGATGCTCGGGTCACATCACCATGCCGCCTCGCTCTCGCCTGCCGAACTCAAGCGGATCATGGCCGTGCTGAACTTCGACACACTCGGATCGTCCAACTACGGGCGATTTGTCTATGACGGAGACGGCTCGGCGAGTGAAAAGGCGGCACCGCCAGGATCGGAGCGGATCGAGCGCATCTTCCGGACCTATTTCGCGGCGGTCGGGCTGACCGTTGCCGAGAAGCCGCTCGAGGACGCGTCGGATCACTTGTCATTCGTCGAGCATGGTGTGCCGGTAGGCGGGCTTCTTGCCGGCGACGGCGAAACCAAGTCCACCAGGGAAGCCGGGATGTTCGGTGGATCCGCCGGTGCGCCTTACGACTCCTGTTATCACGAAGCATGCGACACTCTCGACGCGGTCAACCGAACGGCTCTCGACGAGCTGGCCGATGCGGCTGCCCACGCCATCATCATGCTCGGGGATGCTGCCCGTGATTAGACGGCTGTTTTCACAACGACAGAACTCCTGAAGGTCGCCCAAGGGAATTCAGACATAGCCGCCGACGAGGCGAAACGGCTTGCCTCCCATGCGGGTCTTGAACCGGGCGATGCCTGGTGTCTTTTCGTTGATGCCGCCCAGGTCAAAGCCGGTGTAGCCGTGCTTGACGAGCCAGAGTACGGACTGCCAGAGCAGGAAATGGTGGGCCCGCACCGCGCGTCCCCGCTCGCTCGTCCAACCTACCTGGTACGTCGCCGCCCGCCCATGCCGGACCAGCAGGACACCGGCGACCGGCTCGCCGCCCTGCAGGGCTCGTAACACGACCAGGGGCGACTTGTCGGCCGAGGCACTGTGCATCGCCCGCAGGAACGCGGGCGACGGACCCGGGTAGCTTCTCGCGACCTTGTCCTCGAGGTAGTGCTCCATCAGCCAGTCGAACCTCTTTCCGGCCGATGTCTCCGTCTCCAGCACGAGGTTGTGCCGTTCGGCCTGACGCAGTTGGTTGCGCCACTTTCCATGCAGCCCGGCGTGAAGCGCGTCGGGGCCCGAGGCCAAGTCGAGCCAGACCGATGCGTAACCCTCGCTCCACCGCCGAAACCCGGTCGCCGACATCCGCTGCCGCGTGGCGGGATCATCGGGGAGTTCGGGGTGGAACATCAGGGGCTGGCCACGGCGCAACTGGTACCGCTGCCGGAGCATCCCCAGCACGAGCTTCAGCATCTCGCCGGGGATCTCATCGTAGATCCACAAGGGACCACGGTGGATGCGGCAGGCGGTGAGGAAAGGCAGCCATTTCCTGGTCTGAACCAGAACCAGGCCGACCGGCTTGCCTTCGAAGTGGATGATGCCGAAATCCGCCTTCCAGCCCTCGACTTTCGCCATGGCGACGCCGTACTGCCAGGTCTGGAGTAGCGTCGGCCGCTTGCAGCGGGCCAGCAGGGCCTCCCACTGGCCGAAAGTGCAGTCATTCCAGTCGATCCGGAAAGGATTGAACGGGAGCGTCATGCTGCGCGCCCATGGCCCTGGGCGCGCCTGGGCTGGTCAGGAGGGCGAGGATCGTGCGGCGCCAGCCTCTGGCGGCTGTCCGAGGGAGCGGCGAACCGCGAACGGTGTGTTTCTCTAACCGGGCGAGTGGTCATGATCTGCCTCATACCCATGAAACTTTCTCAGCGGTGAGCTTTCACCAGCAGTCAGGGTGGCAAGAACCGCCTGCCTGCTACGGTCTCGGTAGCTACTCCCATCTCAGGACGGCGGCGCGGACCTGATCCACGCCGCCCAAGTTCCTGTCACTTCTTCCTTTTCAAGTTTTCGTAGTCACCGCTCGTGCTGAGGGTGACCGTCACGGTCCCGTCACCCCGGTTACGCCAGAACCAGCCGTGATTGCCGTCGAAAGCAGCCTGGAGGGTGCCCTGGTCGCTCGCGACGCCGCGACCCTTGCTGTAGCTGTGCGTTTTGTTCGGCGCGTCGTACGGCTCGCCATGAGTGTCATGATTGACTACGCCGCCCTCGGTCTTCCAGGAGTAGGTGGCTTGCGCTCCTTTGCGCATCTCCATCTTGACCTCGACGCCTTCGCCAGGGGCGAGCGTGACCGAGGTCTCGTCGGTGCGGCCGGCCTGGGCCACCTGCGCGGGCAGGGTTGCAGCCGGTAGAGTTTCAGCCGAGGCCGGCGCGATGACGATCTGCGCCAGGAGCGTGTCCATCAGGCTGGAGCGCTGGTCCGGCGCGGCAGGGGCCTGCGGTGCTGCCGGTGTCCCGCCCTGATCGAATAGACGGTCCTGCTCCGCCTCCTCGGCGAGCTGGGCCTTGATCTCACCCATCTGCGTGAGACCCAGGACGCGCCCGATGCCGGTCGGGTCGATCCCGTACTCGGCGGGCAGGATCGTGGTGACCAGCAGGGCCGCCGCGGTGGTGGCCGCGATCAGGGTCGAGCGAACAAGCTGGGCGGAGCTTGGCAACTCGGCGCGGGAGGGAATATCGGTGTTGTACATGATCTCTTCCTTAGTCAGATGACGAACCAGCCGGTGAGCTGATAGCCGGTCAGCATGAACCCGGCGGTCATCATGGCGACGTTGGCGGTGTAGGCATGGCGCCAGAAGCTGTCGGTCCGGCGCCAGTAGCCCATCAGGATCAGGATGGCGGCGAGCGCCAGCAGCTGGCCGACCTCGACGCCGACGTTGAAGGCCAGAAGGTTGGGGATCAGGCCGTCCGGCGCGATGTCGAACTCGCGGATCTTGGTCGCGAGGCCGAAGCCGTGGAAAAGCCCGAAGACGAGGGTCGCCAGCTTCGTGTTCGGCTGGAATCCGAACCAGCGCTGGTAGGCACCGAGATTGTCGAGCGCCTTGTAGACGACCGAGAGCCCGATGATGGCGTCGATCAGGTACGAGCTGACGTTCGTGTCGAAGATCACGCCGAGCAGCAGCGTGGTCGAGTGCCCGATGGCGAACAGGCTGACATAGATGCCGATGTGGCTGGGCCTGTAGAGGAAGAAAATGACGCCGAACAGGAACAGGAGGTGGTCATAGCCGGTCACCATATGCTTGGCGCCCAGGTACATGAACGGCAGCAGATGGATTCCCGTGATTTCCTGAATGTAGCCCTTGTCCCCCTCCGCAACGCCGTGGGCGTGAGCGTCAGCACCGAATGCCATGAGGAGGGCAAGGCCAAGCAGCGCCAGAAGACCCGGTCTGTGCCGCGCATCAAGCGGCCACGGCCGGTCGTCTCGAGAAGATCCATGCATGGATGATGCCCGATGTTCGTTGATGAGATGGAGCCCGCAGGCTTTCAGTCAGGCAACGAGCAGCGAACGCGGCGGACGATCGATTCGAAAAGCTGGGGCCCGATAGGGCGAGAGTTGATAAAACAGCTGCCACTCCGGCGCCTGGTCGTGCACAACCATGGACAGGACGAGAGCCGGGCCGGGGGAGTCGTGCGAGTGATCGGCCGGGTTATGCCGGTGATCGTGTCCCGGCTCCCACTCATCCGACACCTCTTCCTCATCGAAGTGGGTGTGTTCGGCCGTGGCAAGCCCGGAAAGCGCGCTGTGCTGCCCAACTTCCGAGAGCTGGAGTGTCAGCGGATCGTGCGACGAGGAAAGGGTGTTCGAGACGGGCAGCACGCCGAGCGCCATCGCCAGCACGATGACCAACCTGATGCCTGCCGTGAGTGCTTTCATCGCCGATCGCAGCATGGTGGATTTTCTGGTAGCAAGAAAGTCGGAAACCGGTAAGCAGAAATTCGGAGTGTATGCCCGTAGTGGTCTGATCAGAAACTTTCAAAACTCCACCACTCCGCAGGGCATCAGGATCGAGCAGCTGTCGGCTCACCGTACTCACCTGATGCCCGAAAGCCGGTGTGGCTGTCCAGGCAATTGCCATATCCCCTCCAGGGGGATACCATAGACTTCATGACCCACACAAGCCATCCTGATGTGATCAACCGCCTGAAGCGGGCGCACGGTCATCTCGCCTCCACCATCGCCATGATCGAGGACGGCCGGAGCTGCCTGGAAGTTGCCCAGCAGATGCATGCCGTGATCAGGGCGCTGGAGGGTGCCAAGGCGGTGTTCATCCACGACCACCTCGGCCACTGCCTTGAGGAGGCCGCCGGGCCGCTGGCCCGCGAGAACCGCGCCGCGCTCGATGAGTTCAGGCAGATCGCCAGGTACCTGTAAACCACTGTCAGGTTCAGGGGGCCACTATGCTCTCCCCATTGATCAATCGCACGTATCGTCACCTGTTCGCTGCACAGGTCATCGCGCTGATCGGCACCGGGCTGCTGACGGTGGCGCTCGGATTGCTGGCCTACGATCTGGCCGGGGCCGATGCGGGCGCCGTGCTCGGCACGGCGCTGGCGATCAAGATGGTGGCCTATGTCGGCGTGGCGCCGGTTGTCAGCGCCTTCGCTGACCGGTTGCCCCGGCGCGCCTTCCTCGTCGCCATGGACCTGGTCCGGGCCGCCATCGCCCTGTCGCTGCCGTTCGTCACAGAAGTCTGGCAGATCTATGCCCTGATCTTCGTCCTTCAGTCGGCCTCCGCGGCCTTTACGCCCACTTTCCAGGCGACCATCCCGGAGGTTCTGCCGGACGAGGCGGAATACACCAGGGCGCTTTCGCTGGCGCGTCTCGCCTATGACCTGGAAAGTCTTGCCAGTCCCACGCTCGCGGCACTCCTGCTGGCGGTGGTCAGCTACCACGACCTGTTTGTCGGAACGGTGGTCGGCTTCCTGGGGTCGGCCCTGCTGGTCCGCACCGCGGCATTACCCAGCCCCAAGCCTGTCGATCTCCGCGGCGGGACCTACGAGCGGACGACGCGGGGTATTCGGATTTACCTGAAGACGCCGCGTCTGCGGGGACTGCTGGCGTTCAACGGCGCGGTGGCTGCGGCCGGGGCCATGGTCATCGTGAACACCGTCGTCATCGTGCGCGGCATGCTGGGCGGCTCGGAAGCCGACGTGGCGATCGTTCTGGCCGCTTACGGCGCCGGGTCGATGGTAGTTGCCTTCGTACTGCCGCACCTGCTCGAGCGGGTCACCGACCGGGCGGTTATGCTCTCAGGATCCTGGCTGCTTGCCGCCGGGACGCTCGTGATGTCCGTCCTGCTCGGTACCGGCGGCTTGCCGGCACGCCTGACGGCGGCGCTGCCGCTGCTGCTGCCGGTCTGGTTCGTGCTCGGTGCAGCGAACTCGGCCGTGCTGACGCCCTCGGGACGACTGCTGCGGCGATCCGCCCATGCCGAGGATCGCCCGGCGGTGTTCGCAGCGCAATTCGCCCTGAGCCATGCCTGCTGGCTGGTGGCCTATCCCCTGGCAGGATGGGTCGGAGCCCGTGCCGGCGTGGGTGCCGCCTTCATGGTTCTGGGTATTCTGGCCGTCGCGGCGACAGCGTTGGCAGGCCGTCTGTGGCCCTCGGGAGATCCTGTCGAGGTCGAGCACGTCCATGCCGGCTTCGGCCACGACCACCTCCATGTCCATGACGAACACCACCAGCATGCCCATGAGGGATGGGAAGGACCCGAGCCCCACGCCCATCCCCACCGGCACGCGCCGATCCGTCACAAGCACGCGCTGGTCATTGACCGGCACCACGTCGCATGGCCCCGGCAGGGCTGAAGCCCTAGGATTGCGCTGCTGAAGTTGTCTTCGATCGGAGCTTGTTGACGCTTGCCAATCCAGCTTGGGCGAGGGAGGATCTGTCATTGTCTGCAGGAGACCGCGCATGTTCCGAGCCCTTGCCCTCAGTGCTTTCCTCGCATTTACTGCGCTTGGCCTGTCGGGGGTCGCGTCAACGCAGGTGACCCACACACCGCAGCAGCCTTATGCCCATCTCCATTCCCGCCCCATTAAGGCGCTTTCCGACCAGCAGATCGCCGATCTGCGCGCCGGCCGCGGCATGGGGTACGCGCTCCCGGCCGAGTTGAACGGGTATCCCGGTCCTTCGCACACCCTGGAGAACGCTGACGCCCTCAGGCTCAGCGCTGTCCAGCGCGAGCGTACCAAAGCCTTGTTCGAGGCCATGAAGGCAGAGGCCGTACCTTTGGGTGAACGCCTGATCCAGCAGGAAACCGAATTGGAGCGGCTGTTCGCCGAGAAGGCGGTTACGCCAGCGAACCTGGAATCGGCGACGAGCGCGATCGGAGTGACGCAGGGTGCGCTGAGAGCCGCTCACCTCCGCTATCACCTAGAGCGGCGAGCGTGAAACCGGAATCAATGTTGCGCTCTATGCCGGGATGTGATTCACCGTTCATGGAGGTGGATCATGGGTCAGGGCTATTCGTCTGATTTGCGTGTACGGATCATCGGAGCGATCGAGGGTGGGAGTTCGTGCCGCTCGGCGGCCCGCCGGTTCGGCGTCAGCCCGAGTACGAGCATCCGGCTGGCGCAACGCAAGGCGAAGACCGGTTCACTGGAGCCGGCGCGGCAAGGGCGTCCGCCCGGCGGCGGCAAGCTGGCGCCCCATGCCGATCTGCTGATCGGCTGGGTGAAGGCCAAAGGCGACATCACCATGTCCGAACTGGCAGCCAAGCTGGAAGCCGCCCGCGGTGTCACGGTTCACCCGGCCTCGCTGTCGCGGTTCCTGATCGCCCGCGGCTTCAGCGTCAAAAAAACCAGACCGGCAAAACTCACTTTGCGGCGGCATACTGGGCCTCGAGACTGCGCAGGTAGGCCTGGGGATCGCGCCTGAAGCGGCTGCCTCTGGTCCGCTGCAGACGGCGAGCCTTGATGTCGGCCCGCAGGGCGAGCCAGCGGGTTCGATCGACCCCGGCCAGATCGGCGGCCTCGAGTGGCGCGAGACGGGAGACCACCCACGCGACCAGACGGGCGGGACCGCTGACCACGGTGGCCGATGAGGCCGCGCGCCGACCGGTCGTACGCCGCTGACAGTAACGGTAGGAGCCGAACAGCCCTTCCAGCGCATTGTTGGTGCCCGGCAGATCAGCGACGGTATGGCAGTGGAACAGGCCGGGGCGATAGCTGCGGGTTACCTTGAGGAAGTGACCGACCGCCTCGCACAGACCGCCGGCCCGCGCGCGGTGCCGGGACATCGCGCCGCACAGGCCGTCCAGTCGCCGGGCCACTGCCGGCGCCGGCAGCGCCTCGGTGTTCTTGATGATGTGCGCCGCCCGGTGTACCCAGCCGAACGCCCGGGCGATGTCCGGCCACAGATGCTCGGTGTCGCCCAGGGCACCGCCGACCAGCCGGCTCGGTGCCTGGACCTGCCGGTCGTCCCCCCCTTTGCCGCGACCCGCTGCAGACTGTCCGACACCGCCTCCAGCCGCGCCTTCAGCGTCAGTCCGGCAGCCTCCAGCGGCGCCCGGCCGTCAGCGCCCAGGGCGCTGCGCACCGCAGCGCAGTAGCCGCGGATCAGATCGCCCCCAGCGTCCTGACGGGCCTCGGCCGCGCGTTCGATCGGCCGGATGCCGCGGACGCGCTTCTTCAACTCCTTTTTGGCGTGCCGGTCGGCCTCGAAGATCGGACGCGCCGCCTCGCGCAGGTAGTGGAAGTGGCACAGCTGGTGCGGCACGCCGGGCAAAGCCCGGGCGACCGCAGTGCGGATCGAGAGCTGTCCGTCGCTGACCACCCCGGCCACCGGCACGCCGGCGAGCTCGGCGGCCCGGCGCAGCAGCGGCTCCAGGTCGGCGGATGTTGCCGACAGCAGGGCCCTGGCCAGCACGACGGTGCCGGACAGGCAGTCGCGGATCACCCACAGCACCTCGTGGCCCATCTGCGGCTGCAGGCCGTCGATCGCCAGGATGACCCGGCCCTGGTCCTTGAACCGGGCCCGCAGCCGGTCGGGATCGCCGGTCGCGGTGGCGACCAGTTCGTCGTAGCGGTCGAGTAGGTTGGTGACGCTGCGCTGGGAGATCGCCACGCCGCGCCGGACCAGCTCGGCATGGATCTCCGGCACGCTGGCCCGAGCGCCGTAGCGCTGCCGGCCAACCAGGGCGATCACGTCGAGCCCGAACTCCTGCTGGGGCAGCGCCAGCGCTCCTTCGGCCTCCGGTCGAAACGCCCGGTGGAAACGGGCGCAGTCCGAGTTGACGCAACGCCGGACCCTGAGCTGCAGGCCAAGCAGCCCGTCCAGTGTCACCACGGCGCGGCGGTTGATGTATTGGCAGTGCAGCCGACCGCCGCATTCCGGGCACTGTCGCGTCACCGTCTCCAGGATCCGCCACCGCGTCGGCGGCGGTCGCATCGACTGCCGGCCCATTCTACCGCCTCCCCACTCGCAACCTCACTGCGCATTCAACAGAAGGCCAGCTTTGCCGTTCTGGAAAAAAAACATTGTTGGCAAGCGAGGCCGGTCGCAGTGACGTGGCGCGGGACCGCCGGATCTGGCGGGACAATCGTCAGCCCCGGATGCGCGAGGAGCCGGAGCGGCTGGTGTTCATCGACGAGACCGCCACCACCACGAAGAGATGACCGTTGTGTCCCCGCGAGTGGTGTAGGAGAGCTGTGGGTAAGTGGCCCGCCGAAGCGCCTTCTCGAGCTGGCGTAGGCGGGCCACTTATCCATAGCGGCGGTCATCGCGGACTCCGGTAGGTTCGGGTTGCGACACCTTGAACGGACCTGGAGAGGACCACGATGACCGTGGACAGAATGATCCTTCGTGAGCTCTTGGAGAAGGGCTCTGACGAGGACCTGCTGCGTGAGATGATCGGCTTCGTCGCCCAGCGCATGATGGACCTGGAAGTGGAAAGCCTATGCGGCGCCGCGCCCGGGGAACGGACGCCCGAACGCACCAACCAGCGCAACGGCTACCGCGAGCGGGCCTGGGACACCCGCGCCGGCACGCTCACGCTGCAGATCCCCAAGCTGCGCAAGGGCTCCTATTTTCCCGGCTTCCTGGAGCCCCGGCGCACGGCGGAGAAGGCGCTCGCGGCGGTCATTCAGGAAGCCTATGTCCACGGCGTCTCGACGCGCAGCGTCGATGAGCTGGTCAGGGCGATGGGCATGACCGGGATCAGCAAGTCCCAGGTCTCGCGGCTGTGCGAGGACATCGACACGCGCGTCGGCACCTTCCTGAGCCGCCCACTGGAAGGCGACTGGCCATACCTGTGGATTGACGCCACCTACGTGAAGGTGCGCGAGGGCGGGCGGATCATCTCGGTGGCCGTGATAGTCGCCGTGGCGGTCAACACCGACGGCCGACGCGAGGTGCTCGGCCTGGAGGTCGGCCCTTCCGAAGCCGAGGTGTTCTGGACCCGGTTCCTGCGCTCGCTGACACGCCGTGGCCTGCGTGGCGTGAAGCTGGTGATCTCCGATGCCCACGAGGGGCTGAAGGCGGCCGCGTCCAAGGTGCTCAGCGCGACCTGGCAACGGTGTCGAATTCATCATTTTTATCGCAACGCGCTGGCCCATGTCGGCCCGTCGCAGCGGGCCATGGTGGCGGCCGCCATCCGCACCGCATTCACCCAGGAGACGGCCGAGGCCGCCCATCGGCAATGGCGGCAGGTCGCCGATGGCTTACGTGAGCGCTTTCCCAAACTGGCTGCCCTGATGGACGAGGCCGAGTATGACGTGCTGGCCTACATGGACTTCCATTGCGATCACTGGGCCAAGATCAGCTCGACGAATCCGCTCGAACGTGTCAACGGCGAGATCAAGCGGCGCACCGACGTGGTCGCCATCTTCCCCAATGACGCGGCGATCCTTCGGCTCACCGGTGCCATCCTGCTCGAGCAGAACGACGAATGGGCAGTCGGCCGCCGTTATATGAGCCTGGAGACCATGACCCCGCTCGGGCATACTGACAGCGTCAGGCTGTCGGCAGTGACTGCCTGACCGGCCCAACCGGCCGGAGAGCGATGACTATGCCCCTCGCTCCTACACCACTTCCCGGGACACGATCAAGATGACCCGGCTGCGGGGCCGGGCACCTTGCGGGCAGCGCCTCAAGGCCCAGGCCCCGTTCGGCCACTGGGGCACCCAGACCTTCATCGCCGCCTTGCGCTGCGACGGCCTGACCGCCCCGTGGATCGTCACCGGAGCGATGAACCGCTGCCTCTTCGAAACCTATGTGGAAACCCAGCTCGCGCCGACCCTGCGGCCGGGCGACGTCGTCATCCTCGACAACCTGTCCAGCCACAAAAGCGAAAAGGCCAAGGCCATCCTCAAGCAACGCGGCGCCTGGTTTCTCTTCCTGCCGCCCTACAGCCCCGACCTCAATCCGATCGAGATGGCCTTCGCCAAGCTCAAGGCCCATCTCCGACGCATCGGCGCCCGCACCATCGAGGAACTCTGGAAAGCCGTCGGATCGATCTGCGATCTATACACTCCTGACGAGTGCTGGAACTATCTCAGACACGCAGGATATGCGTCAGATTAAAGGCTCGAAGCTCTAGCGATGATGGAGGTGCTGACGCCGGAGCAGGTCCAGCGCTATACCGAGGCTCGAGGTTATGGTGGGCATCGACAAGACGGATACAGCACCCACGCCCCTTGACCCGGTGAACCGCTTATCCCCACACATGGAATAAAACCGCGAATAATACGTCTTCCCAGCAGTGTTCGTCAGGTTCCAGTCAGAAATTCGCCATGCCACAGCCGTCAATCGCCTCCCGCCGGCGTATCGCCGCAATGTCCCTGGCCTTCGTCTTCCTGGCGGCCGGTGCGGCGACTGCCCACGAGGGCGCAACCGGCGTGGTGGCGCAGCGGATGGACGTCATGAAGCAGATGGGCCAGCACATGAAGGCTCTGGGCGCCATGCTGGCGGGCAAATCGGCCTTCGATCAGGGGACGGCAAAGCAGCTCGCCGAGAGCATGCACCATCACTGCGAGCATGTCGCGCACATGTTCCCGCCGGGCAGCGACGGTCACCATACTGAGGCCACTCCCGCCGTCTGGACCAATCGGACGGAATTCGGCGCCAGCATGCGTCGCTTGGATGCCGCCGTCGAGGAACCCGTGGCCGCGGCTGCCTCCGGCGATAAGGCGCAGCTGGCGGCGGAATTCAAGGCTGTCGGTCAGGAATGTTCCAGCTGCCTTGATAATGTCCGACAGAAGAAGAAATGAACGTTGGGAACACCTGGATTTCGGGTGTTCTGGATGTGAAGGTACGAGGGTCTGCCTTGCCGGTGACACCCACGAGATGACTGAGGGCCCAATTTTTCTGATCCCAGGCGCACGCTGGTCTACATCACAATGACGGCTCCGATTCGCTTGGCATGGCGACAGAGATCGGCTCTTCCAGCAGATCCAAACGGAAGACTTCCATCGGTTGTGCCTTGCCGCGGACGTGGAGCAAGCCGAGTGACGAGGCCTTCATTCCGGGCGGCAACTGCAGCCGGTCGAGGACCGAACGGCTGGCCAGGAGACTGACCTCTCTGGTACGGGCCAGCTGTTCCAGCCGTGCGGCGGTATTCACCGTATCACCCAGGAAGGCGATCTTCCGCTTGACCTCTCCGACCTCGCCGGCCACCACAGGGCCGAGATGCAGGCCAGCTCGAAAGGCGACCTCATAGCCGTACGTCCGACGAAACTCTACCTGGCGGGCTGCCAATCTCTGCGCGAGCACGGGGAAAAAGTCTAGGGCGGTAACGGCACTCCCGTCTAGGAACCAAGTCACGATAACTTCATCGCCGATATAATCATGCACCTCGCCACCACAATCGCGTGTTGCACGGCCGACCATTCGGAAAAAATCGTCCAGATAGGCGTGAAACTTGAGATCGCCAATCTGCTCGGCGATGGTGGTCGAGTGACAAATATCCAGGAAAAGAAAGAGACGCTCTTCGCGCCGCGGCCGGTGGTAACGCCCAATGAGAAAGTTAAACAGCATACCGGGACCAAGAAGCTTATTCACGGCGAACAGGATATTGACCACAATGGCTGCGAGCATCGCCACCACCACCGTTTCCCGATGGACGAAGAGATCGACCAGTGCTGGGCCATCGGAATGATGTGTCAGGCGCGCGCCAATCTTGGTGCCGAGTAGGATCCAAACAGTGTATCCGGCAGACTTGATCAGGACGAGCCAACCAAACGGCCAACGGCGCGTCGCCGAAGGAACGAGCCAGCGAAGATGGGTCTCATACACAGCGAGCGGCAGGCCAATGACCGCTGCCACAACAAGGGCATTAACGGCGCCCTCAAGGGGTGACGGGTCCGTAAGCGCCCCATACAATGCTGCCAGAAGCAGGCCGCCAATGACGAGGCAAACGAAGTACCGTAAGGCCAATCCTTGTGAATCTCCCCTCTTCGCCACCGGCAGGAAGTTGGGGCAGCCACCGCAATGACCGCCCCAGTGCCTCAGAACCAGAAGCGCACGCCCGCCACCAGGGACAAGTCACTCGGATCCTCGCCGTGCTCGCGGGCAATGTCGGCGGTCTCGCCCAGCTTCCGCTCCCAGTTCACGCCGATATAGGGGGCGAACTCGCGGACGACCTCGTAGCGCAGGCGCAGTCCCAGCTCCACGTCGTTGACGCCGGGACCGACATCAAGCTCGCGGACCCGCTGCGCCGAGACGTTGACCTCGGCGGCCGGCTGGAGGATGAGCTTCTGCGTGATGAGCAGGTCGTACTCGGCCTCCAGGCGGGCGCTGAAGTCGCCGTCCTCGCTGACGAACAGCTGGGCGGTCACGTCGAAGAAGTACGGGGCCACGCCCTGGAACCCGATCACGCCGTAGGTCGTCTGCGGCTGTGGCCTTACGTCGTGGCGGATGCCAATCTGCGCGTCCCAGAACTCCGACGTCATGCGGCTGTAGAGAAGCTGGAATTCAGCCTCCTCCACCTCCCCATCGACGGGCTTGCTGCCCTCGGCATTGAACCAAACCTTGTTGGTGTCTCCGCCGACCCAGCCCTGAGCGTCCCAGTTGATCGAGTTCTCACCGTCCCGCCAGCGGTGCTCGAACTGGTCGATGAGAAGCGTCCCGACAACCGGCGGCTCCTCGTGGAACTGCTCGGGCGGTTGCTCCTCGGCGGCCCGGGCCGAGCCCGCCGAAATCGCCAGCAGGATGGCCCCGGCCATGAGGGCGGCCCTGTGCGGGACCATTGTCGTCATTGTCATCCGTCGTTCCTGGATCAGAGGCTTGCCGTGCGGGGTTCGACGATGAAGCGCGTCATCATGCCCGAGGCCATGTGGTAGAGGAGGTGACAGTGGAAGGGCCACTCACCGGGCTCGTCCGCAGTCAGCTGCACCGTCGTGACCTGGCCCGGCGGGACGAGCACGACATGCTTCTTGGGCATCCGATCCGTCTGGCCGTTTTCAATCTCCACGAACATCCCGTGCAGGTGCATCGGGTGGGCCATCATGGTCGTGTTCACGAAGCGGATCCGGACACGGTCACCATAGGCTACCCGGATCGGGGCTCCCTCATCGAACTTCTCCCCGTTCAAAGTCCAGATGTAGCGCGACATCATGCCCGTCAGCTGGACCTCGATCTCATGGGAGGGCTCACGCAGATCCTTGGCCTTGGAAAGTGCCTTCAGATCCGCGTAGGAGAGGGCCTTGGCACCGGGCGGTGTACCTGCATCGCCCCAGCCCACCGCCTGATCCTTGCTTCCCGCCTTACCCTGGTTCATGCCCGGCATACTGCCCTGGTCCATACCAGGCATATTGCCGTGATCCATTCCCTGCATGGCGCTATGATCCATGCCCTGCATGGCACCATGGTCCATTCCAGGCATGTTGCCATGGTTCATACCCTGCATGGCGCTATGATCCATTCCGGGCATACTGCTGTGATCCATGCCCGCCATCGAGCCATGGTCCATACCGGGAGCCATCGCCATGTCGGCCATGGTCAGGATGGCGCGGGGGCGCCGCTCGGGGATGTCGCCTTCCACCCCTTCGCGGGTCGCGATCGTCGCCCGGGCGAAGCCCGTGCGGTCGATCGATTCGGCGAAGAAGGTGAAAGGCTTGTCTTCCGTGGGCATGACGATGACGTCGTAGGTTTCCCCAACGCCAAAGCGGAACTCATCGACCTTCACCGGCACCACGTTCTGCCCGTCGGCAGAAACCACGGTCATTGGCAGTCCAGGGATGCGGACGTCGAAGATCGACATGGCCGAACCGTTGATGATCCGCAGACGCACCCGCTCACCCGGATTGAAGACAGCCGTCCAGTTATCCCGCGGCCCCTTGCCGTTGACTAGGAACTGGTAGCCGGTCACGTCGGCGAGGTCGGTGGCGTCCATGCGCATCTCGCCCCAGGCGAGGCGATCGTTGATCGTAGCTCCCAGGCCATCGCGCCGGGCGTCCCGGAAGAAGTCGATCAGGGTACGCTTATTGTTGTTGTAATAGCCCTCACTGACCTTGAGCTTGCGCAGGACGTTTTCGGGGTCCTCCGGCGTGTGGTCGGAGAGCAGAACCACGTAGTCGCGGTCGGCCCGGACGGGATCACGCCCGGCGGGCTCGATCACGATGGCCCCGTACATGCCCTCCTGCTCCTGCGAGGCGGAGTGGCTGTGGTACCAGTAGGTGCCCGCCTGGCGCAGCTTGAAGCGGTAGGTGTAGGTCTCGCCGGGACCAATTGGCACGAAACCATTGAACCCGGGAGCCCCATCCATGACGCCCTGGAGCAGGAGCCCGTGCCAATGAATTGAGGTTCCCTCATCCAGCCGGTTGGTCACATAGATAACCACTTCCTGGCCCTCGCGCCATCGCAGCGTGGGCGCTGGTATCGAACCGCCGATGGAGATGGCGCTACTGGTTTCACCGTCGATGGTGATGCGGGTCCGTTCGACTGCCAAGTTGAGCGATTGGTCTGCGGCCGCGAAGACGCGGCGCCCAGGATAGACCGTGATGATGCCCGCCAAGCCCGCCGCTCCGGCGAGCTTGAGGGCGTCGCGGCGGGAAAGGCCGCGCCGTGCAGTGTGCATGTGCCCTTCCTTCAACGCTTGAACTCGACCTTGCCGACCATCCCGGACTCGTAGTGGCCGGGTATGTTGCAGGCGAACTCTAGGGCGGTGTCCTTGGTGAACTTCCAGGTCAGTTCCTTGGTCTGACCGGGCTCGACAAGGACGCTGTTCGGGTCGTCATGTTTCATCTCGGCCATTCCCATTTTGGAATGGTCCATACCGCTCATGTTCTTGTTGATACCTGTCGGCGTCAGCATGCCGTGCTCCATCATCATGGCCATTTCCTTCTGATGGGAGGCGTGCATGGCGGCCGTGCCGATATTGAACTCGTGCAGGAACTCGCCCTGGTTCTTGAGAACGAAGCGGACCGTCTCCCCGGCTTTCACTTGAACGGATTCCGGACTGTAGAAATTGTCACCCAGTTCGATTTGCACGGTCCGCTTGGCGGCCGAAGCCTTCGCAGGCTCGCCGATCCCATGTTTGTGACCGGCGTCGGCCAGAGCGATGCCGGATGTGGCAAGGAGACTGGCCCCAGTCATCAGGGCGGCGATGGCGTTCAGAATGCGAGAGTTCAGACGCATGTCGAGTGTCCTCTGTCTCTGGCCTCGCCGAGGCGGGCGAAAGCCAGGAAGATTGCGGCTCCCAGCCAAGGATGGCCAGGAAGGCAAGGAATTGAGTCGAAACGTGCAGCGACCGACCAGCCTTGAGATCAAGCAACGGGATGAGGGTCGGCGAGCCGGTAAGGCACGGGCACGCGAAGGGCGTGCGCGGCTGGGGCATCGCAGGTTAACCGTTCCCGGTCAGGAATCTTGAGCTGGATCGATGCGCTGGTTGCAGTGCGTCCCACTTACGGGGATGAGCGCTGCAAAGCCTCAGGCCCGTGCAACTCCGCGGGCAGAGGGCCTCAGATCGAGGTCCTGGGAGGGCGGCGCAAGGGAGGTACGGAGCGCTTCCTGAGCAAATCGTCACTCACGATCTGCAGACGAGCGGGCACCCACTCGATGGGCTTTACCTGCAGATAGCTCGGCTCCAAGGCCGCTACGCTACTACAGACCATCACACAGCACCCTCCGTGAGAGAGCTTAGAAGGGTCTTCCTGGTCGCCCTGGTGCTGATGATTATCGTGGCTCTTGTGCCCCGGCTGCTCGTCGCAGTCGGCCGCAGGCTCTTCGCCCATCGGCATATCGTGGTGGGACATGTCGGCCATCGCGGCATCAGGCATGGCCACGCCTCCCCAGCCAAGGAGGAGACCGAACAGTACAGCCGCTAGAAAGCGTGTGAAGCGCATGCCCACTGTCATTCCATGCCCACGGGCGATGCCCGATCTCCCGTTTATATCGCACCAGTCAGAACTGGTTGCAAGAGCGCTTTTATCCCGGTGGGTGGCATTGTTACCCCCTGAGGTGGTCTATGTTGCAGATGATGCTCAGGCCCAACACCTCGACCTGGACACTATCATCTTGTTTAGAATTCGAGGCATGCACCATTTGCAATATTTCGTAACATTTCGAAATCAACAAGACAATCCTGTCCTGCTATAGGTAAGTCTCGCAGCAGCAATACAAACAAAAAACTGAAAATTCTTCAAAATGAGTGAACTCCGGTTGGATGCCCGGCTTCAAACACCAGGATGAAAATCGATGATAGCCGCAGTCAGATCCTTCATGAGCAATCCAGATCTAAGAAAAGTTTTCGGCAAAGTGGTTGAGATTTTAGTGAAACAGTCTCTGCCCCTCCGGATTGCTGCTTGGGCTCTGGGGGGTTTGATGATGGTCATGATGCACCCCGCGTTGGCCGATGAGCCGGCAGAGCTGGGCGACATACGTATAGAAGCTGGAACCGCAACTCCGGCCGAGAAAGGTGGTCGGTCAAAAGTAAGATTTCGAATCATAAACAACAGCCGCACAGGCCTACATCTTACTGGCATATCAACCCCAGTGGCCAAAAACACTGAGCTTGTCGCGCGTGTTGGCAGCAGAGAAACGTCGGTTCTGCAATCAATAGGCATTCGCTCAGAAGAAACATTAGACCTTACAACTTCTCACCTCCATTATGTGCTTCACCCTCTGCGGAAAGCTCTCCATTCTGGAGATGAGTTTTCAATAACGCTGCACTTTACAGGTTGGAGCAGAAGTACTTCGATCCATGTTCACTAGGGCCTGTTAGAGCTCGGAAAACATAGCCATCTATGGGAGTTGTCAGTTGAACAGCGAACCCAAGGTCTGAGTGGCGGGCAGTAGGCGGTCGTTGAGGTTGGTGCCTGTCCGGAGGGCACTTCCGATAGGATAATATCTGAGACAACGGTGCTGACGCGCGAAACTACTGACGCGCTGAAACGAAGTCAATGATTTAAGATAAATCAGAATCTCCCTCGGTTTTGCTAATGTTACGAAATGTAACATGACTACCCGGTGCGGGAACCAAAGCCTGAGGAGTAGAGTTCACCCTGCTGACTCCACAAGCGCACTGGAAAGAACGCATGTCCAGCGATGAGCCGCACAGATCTTGGCGGACACTGCTACTGAGAGAATATCAATAATACTCAGCAGCGCTTTTCATAATAACATGACGAGAGGATGACCCCATGGAAGCCGAGGCAAGCCACACTGGCAAGGACAGCATGCACCAGGAAAAAACCCGCCCTACCGTTGACGATGTTACTCTTTACATTGGAACTGAAGGAAAGAGCAAGTACTTCGGTTCCGATAACATGGATATCGTATTTGGTCGCGGTGGCAGGGATCGCCTTTCCGGTGGTACCATGGACGATGATCTGTTAGGCGGCCGCGGAAACGACCGCCTGACAGGGAAGGCCGGCATGGATCATCTTGATGGTGGTGCCGGCAATGACCGCCTCAAGGGTGGCCCTGAGGCCGACACCCTGCGCGGCGGCACCGGCAACGACCATCTTCGGGAGGGAGCCGGGCACGGCGACCTTGAGGGTGGTGAGGGAGATGATGTTCTTGCCGGCGGGCCGGGTGGTGATGCTTTCGTAGTTTCTCCGGATAGCGGTCACGACACCATCAAGGACTTTGCAGCCGGACCCGGCATGCTCGATCACCTGGCGTTGCGGGATGTAGAACCTGAAGAACTTCGGTTTCAGGACACGAAGGACGGCGTGCTGATCAGCTGGAACGAAGGCGAGGGCTCAGTTCTGCTGCGGGGTCTCCTGAAAACCGATCTTGCTCAGGACGATTTCATGTTCACCGACGACCGCAAGGTCATCACCCCAACCGATGCTGATGCCAATCAGGTCACGGCTACTGAGTTCATCAAGAATGAAGGCAACCAAGCAGAGCCCCCGCAACCAGGAGACGAGGATAAAGCCAGGAAGGCCTTCAATTTTGACGACGTTGCCGTGAGGATCGGTAGCGATAACGCAGACACGTTCAAAGGTACCTCCGATCGCGATTATTTCATCGGTCGAGCAGGCGATGACATTCTCTTCGGCGAAGGCGGGAATGATGATTTATGGGGTGGTAAGGGAAACGACACCCTCAACGGTGGCGATGGACAGGATGATCTGAAGGGCGAGGACGGCAACGACGAACTCCACGGTGGCATGATGGCTGACAACCTGATGGGCGCCGCTGGTAATGATGCGCTATACGCTGGTGCTGGCCACGACATGCTCGAGGGTGGCATGGGCAACGACAAGCTGGATGGAGGAGACGGTGCGGATGCCTTCATCGTCGCACCCGATAGTGGCGACGATGTGGTGATTGGCGGGTTCGACGCAGGTCCGGGCGCTTTCGACCACATTGCCTTCCGCGATATCCTGCCGGATGAGGTGACTGTGGCGGACACGGCTCGAGATGGCGACAGCGGTGTGCTGGTTAGCTGGAACACCGATACCGACTCGGAAATCGATGGATCCATTTTCCTCACTGGGCTTACTAAAAGCCAGATGGCGCAGGACGATTTCATGTTCAACGCCGACGACGGACTCCGTGGGCGCTTCGAGAACGATCCCACAATCACTGCCTCGGGTTCGGAGTACATCTTCCAGAACGATGAGACAGCTTCGTCAAATCCGGCTAGGGACTACCTCTTCGTAGCCTGATAAACATGCCAAGGCGGGCTGGGCGACCCCAGCCCGCTTCTTCAGGGAAGTGTCACGGCAAGCATGTTGCTCCCTGGTCTATGATGCATCCCATCGGGGTGTTTATGCGACCGCAGCAATTTCCGGATGTCTGCCCTTTGGATCTGACCAACCGAACGGCCCCGCCTTGGTGAGCTATGTTGGCATCCCAGCCTACCGCCCTCAGGTTCCCACAGAGATCATGGAGCTTGATTTGCCCCCGCCACTCCTTCGAACGGGAGGCGACTATTCCCCCGTGCCAATCGAGGGGCGGAGTTCTCGAGATCCCGCAGGATAGGGCAGTCCGGCCGATGGTTACCCTGGCAGGCGTCGGCAAGTTCCTGGAGTGTGTCGCTCATCGCCCGCATTTCGGCAATTTTGACTTCGAGTTCGGCGACATGGTCGAGCGCAATCCGCTTGACCTCGGCGCTCGCCCGGTCCTTGTCGCGCCACAGGCCGACGAGCTGCTGGATGCGCTCGATGCTGAATCCCAGCGTGCGGGCACGCCTCACGAACCGTAGGATGTTCACCTCGTGCGGGGTGTAGACCCGGTACCCCGAGGCGGTTCGACCCGCCTCGGGAATCAACCCGATGCTTTCGTAATAGCGGATGAGCTTGGCGTTCACACCGGACGCCTTGGCCGCCTGGCCGATGTTCATGACCACTCCTCTCAAGTACCCCGGGGCTTCCAGCCGCGCAGCGTGAGCGCGTTGAGGACGACGCTGACGGAACTCAGCGCCATGGCGGCCCCTGCCAGCACCGGGCTCAGGAACCCCATCGCGGCCAGCGGAATGCCGACCAGGTTGTAGATGAAGGCCCAGAACAGGCCCTGGCGGATCTTGGCGTAGGTGCGCCGGGACACGTCGATCGCGCCGCCGACGAGCACCGGATCGCCACGCATCAGGGTCACCCCGGCAGTCGCCATCGCTACGTCGGTACCGGTTCCCACGGCGATACCGATGTCGGCGGCCGCCAGCGCTGGGGCGTCGTTGATGCCGTCACCGACCATCGCGACGACCTTGCCCTCATGCTTGAGAGTCGCCACCACGTCGGCCTTGTCACCCGGCAGGACCTCGGCGAATACCCGATCAATGTCCAGATCCCGCGCGACGGCCTCGGCGGCGCCTTTGCTGTCGCCCGTGACCATAACGGCTTCGATGCCCTGCTCGTGCAGCGCCCGGACGGCCTCGCGAGCCGCCTGCTTTACCGTGTCGCCGAACGCCACCAGCGCCAGCACACGTCGCTCAGGAGCCATCTCGGCCAACCAGGAAACTGTCCGGCCCGACGCTTCGAGCTCCGCCGCCTTGCCCCCCAGAACGTCATCCTCCAGTCCGCTCTCCGCCATCAGACGCTTGGTGCCGAACTGTACCGAGCGTTCCTCGACCGAGCCGGATACGCCGCGCCCGGCGAGTGCCTTGAAGTCGGTCAGGGCAGCCGGAGCGATACTCTCCGCCTCGGCCAGCTCACGAACCGCGCGCGCCAGCGGATGCTCGCTGCCTTGCTGGAGCGAGGCGGACAGCCGAAGCAGGGCGGCGCGGTCCAGGCCCTCCGCCGGGATGATGTCGGTCACCCGAGGCTTGCCCTCGGTCAGCGTGCCGGTCTTGTCGAAAGCCACGACCGTGACGGCGTGGGCCCGCTCCAGCGCCTCGGCGTCCTTGATCAGGATGCCGTGCCGGGCCGCGGCACCGGTGCCGACCATGATCGACGTCGGGGTCGCGAGGCCCAGCGCGCAGGGACAGGCGATGACTAGCACCGAGACGGCGGTGATGATGGCGGTTTCCGCATCGCCCGAAACGCTCCACCAGGCCGCGAAGGTGACCGCGGCGATGACGAGGACGATCGGCACGAACACCGCGCTGACCCGGTCAACGGTGCGCTGGATCGGCGCCTTGGATGCCTGGGCTCCTTCGACCATGCGCACGATCTTCGACAGCATGGTCTCGGAGCCGACCGCCGTGGTCTCCACCGCGAGCAGGCCGTCCACGTTGATGGAACCGCCGGTGACCTTAACGCCGACTGTCTTCTCGACCGGCAGCGGCTCTCCGGTCAGCATGGCTTCATCGACACTGCCGGCGCCCTCCAGCACCTTGCCGTCCACCGGAATGCGCTCGCCGGGACGGACGACCACGACGTCGCCCTGCTTCACCTGATCGACCGGCACCTCGACCTCGGTGCCGTCCCGCCGCACCCGGGCGGTGTCCGGCCGGAGATCCATCAGGGCGCGGATTGCCGCGGCCGTCTGTCCCTTGGCGCGGGTCTCAAGCCATTTGCCCAGCAGCACGAAGGTGATCAGAACGGCCGAACCCTCGAAGTAGAGGTGCGGCATGCCGTGCTCAGGATGCGCGGTCAGCATCATGTAAACGCTGAGACCCCAGGCCGCGGTGGTGCCGATGGCGACCAGCAGGTCCATGTTGCCGGTGCCTGCCCGCACGGCCTTGTATGCCGCCTTGTAGAAACGCCAGCCCAGCCAGAACTGCACGGGCGTGGCCAGCAGGAACTGGACCCAGCCCGGCGGCATCATGCGATAACCGGCGAGATCGCCGATCATGCCGGCTACGAGGGGAAGCGACAGTGCCGCACCGATCAGGACGTGGCGAAGTTCACGGCGGCTCCGCACTTGCGCCTCGTCCGGCGCCCCGGTGGTCGCCTTGTCCTGGGTGACTGAGGTGGCCTGAAAACCCGTCTTTTCGATAGCCGCGACCAGGGCTGCAGCATCGATGCCCTGTCCGGTGACGTGCGCACGCTCGGTGGCGAGGTTCACGGCGGCGTCGGAGACGCCTGGCACCCTCTTCAGCGCCTTCTCAACCCGGCCGACGCAGGATGCGCAGGTCATGCCCTGGACCCGGAGGTCGAATTCAGCCTTAGCGGGCTCGTAGCCCGCCCTGGCGATGGCATCGACGACGCCCTGAGTATTCGGTCTGGGATCGGTGAAGGCGACGCGCGCCCTTTCGGTCGCGAGGTTCACGGACACGTCCGTGACGCCCTCCACCTTGCGGATGGCCTTCTCGACGCGCCCGACGCACGACGCGCAGGTCATCCCACCGATCCCGATATCTATTTCGGACGCGACCTGCTCCTGCGGCGCGACCGGCTCCCTTGCAGTTGCATAAGCCATGAATGGCTCCTGTTCTCCCTAACTGCAGATGTAGATGGGCCTTCCAGCTGTTGGAAGGTCAAGAGGATTTCTTGATCGAGCGTTTCACCGGTGGCAACTCCAGGGCAGTAGCCAAATTGACAAAAAACGGCCAGCGCAATGCTCGCGCTGGCCGCTTCCCGTGCTCGCAACGGACGCAAAACTTGGCCCACCTTGATCCTGCCGGCGGGCCAGTACGTCGCCCTCGTACTACTGAGACATCATTTCTCGGCAGTGCTGCATCATCTGGGCATGATCCATCTGGCCCATGCCACCGGAATTCCCGGCGCCGCCACCGTGCGCCATGCCGCCACCCTGCGCCGTACCGGATCCGCCACCCTGCATCATGGCTCGGCAGTGCTGCATCATCTGGTTGTGATCCATCTGACCCATGCGCGAGTGGTCCATCTGCCCCATGCCGGAGGTGCCCATGGCCCCGCTCTGGCTGGTCGGTGAAGCCGTCCGTGGCGCCTGGGCTGTTCCGCTGGAGCAGGCGGCCAAGCCCACCGCAAGGGCGGCGAAAGCGCTGGTCCGTAGCGTGTAACTGATCATCATCGTCTCTCTCCCTGACACTGTTCAAAAACCAGCAGGAGCCGCCAGCCGTCGGGACAACCTTCGCGGATGTTCGGTTCCCATCCGAAACGGAGCAGCCTGGGAACGCGCAGCGTCACCTCAGCTCCCTTGTCATGCCGAAACGGTTCCAACGGTCGGTATGACCTTCCAACCAATGCCTATGGCATTGATCTGTCGGGTTTTCGGTCTCCGGATGATCATGCTGATCATCCGGAAGCCTTATCACTATGCCTTTACGCGGCGTTGCGGACGTCGTATCCGGCGTCCTCAATGGCCTGTCGAACCGCGCGCTCGTCGGCGCTGCCCTCGATAGTCACCTCGCCGGCCTTCAGATCCACAAGAGCGCGTTCGACCGCGGGCACGGCCTCGACCGCCTTGGTGACGGTTTGGGCGCAGTGGCCACAGGTCATTCCCTCGACTTTGAGCTTCAGCATGATCATCTCCTCCGTGGATAATGGCCTCAGCCTCGGGTTTCCCACTGCTGGAAGGTCAAGATTATTCTTCGGAGTTGCTCATGCTCCGCCGAGAGTGCTTCCTCCGCGGCCACGAGCCTCGCAATTCCAGATGCTCGCACGGCTTCCAAGCCGTCATCCGGTGCGTCGTTGTGACCGCACCCCGCGAGCAGCCTGGGTACGAGTATCTGACGAAAAGGTGCCGGTCTGACCCGGGGAAAGAACTTACCGATCATTCCCGCGCCTCCAGGTCGGCAGCGAGAGACTTCATTTCCGCGATTTCACGCTCCTGCGCCTCGATGATCTCGTCCGCGAGCTTACGGACTCGTGGATCGGTGATCTGCGCACGCTCGCTTGTCAGGATAGCGATCGAATGGTGTGGGATCATCGCCCTCATGTAGTCAACATCATCCACCGTCGCCTGACTGCGCACGATCCAGAGCGCAAAGGCAAACATCGCGATGGATCCTCCGAATATGACGAGGTTGATCGTCCGATTCCTGTACATGCCGAGCATGTACCCGAGCATGATGACGGACATGGTTGCCCCCATGACGAGGGCCATCCAGGCGCGGGTCTCGCTCCAGAAAATATGCTCGAACGAATAGGTATTCAGGTACATCAGGCCGTACATGACGATGGTTGAGGTCGCGATCATTGCGGCGAAGCGCCAGTAAGACATCTGCATGAGGCTCATTCTCCCTGGTTGATGCGCCTTACAATTAATTACGATAAATGCCTGGAGCGCCTGCCACAGCATGCCGGCACCGGTGTACAAGGCTGCCAGACTTGATCCATACTCGCCTGTCCGTTCAACCCGCCGGTGCGGAGCCTTCGAACCAGTGACGACGTTGCCGAACAAGGCCTCGTCCGCCGTCCGGCAACCGGTCCGGGTGCGGTCTTCTCTCGGATGAGCAACCCGCAGAGAACGGCCCCACGAGGTCGCTCAAGTCGATCAGGCGGCCATGCTCTGAAGTGCTGACTGACAAGCCTGCTCACAGCGTCGGCAGGATTCCGCGCAGATCCGGCAATGCTCGTGCATCGATGCATGGCTGTCGCATTCAGCACCACAGATACGGCAAGCGGCCGCGCAGGCTTGCAGCGTCAAGCGGATCAGTTCTTCATTCGACCCCGTACGGCGAGTCGCAACCGATCCAGTGGCAGCACAGATGTCCGCACAGTCAAGGTTGAGCCGAATGCACTGGCGAAGCTCCTTGACCATGTCTTCAGCGAGGCAGGCATCCGCGCACGAGATGCAGGTCTGGGCGCAGGAGTAACACTCCTCGATGCAGCGGATCAGGGCATCATTGATGTTCCCCTTTACTTCAGGGTGTGTTCCGATCATCTCGCGAGCTAGCATCTCATGTTCTCCCAATGTTTGACGTAAAGGCTTGACCCAACATAGCGCCTCTTCTTTCCAGCCGTAATAGAGGTGCGATCTAGCGCGTATATCGTTCCAGCGTCCGAAACAGAAGATGCTTTCAGTAAGGACATGATCTCGTTCAGATAACTCCTTCAAGAATGTCTGAGCACGTGGCCATGTTCATGACGGCTTCCTCATCCGGTTGGTGCCCTTCAAACATTCCACATCGTCTAGCCGTTTCGCGCCCAGGCTCACTTGTAACACTTCGTAACAAACAGAAACTCTTTGAAGCAGAAGAGCCTGCATCAGAGCACCCATCTAGGTGTTATCTAGATGTCATGGAAACCGCAGCCCACATCCTTATTGTTGACGACCATCAGGAAATCCGGGATCTGCTCGGCCGCTTCCTGGAGCGACATGGATTCCGATCGACCGCCTGTCGGGACGGAGCCGAGATGCGGCGGGCCCTCGAGGCCGCCCGTTTCGACCTCATCGTCCTCGATCTGATGCTGCCCGGGGACGACGGGCTCAAGCTCTGCCGCGAACTTCGATCGCCCGAGGCCGGGAACCCCGACATCCCCATCATCATGCTGACGGCGATGAGCGAGGAAACTGACCGGATCGTCGGCCTGGAGGTGGGAGCCGACGACTACCTCCCGAAGCCGTTCAACCCCCGAGAACTCCTCGCCCGCATCAGGGCCGTTCTTCGCCGCACGGCCAGCTCTCACTCCGACATCGTCAAGGCACCGCATGAGTACCGTTTTTCCGGATGGGCTCTGGACCTCGTCCGGCGGGAGCTGACATCCCCGCCCGGAGCCCTGGTCACCCTCACGGGCGCCGAGTACGACCTGCTTCTCGCTTTTCTGGAGCGGCCCGGCCAGGTGCTGAGCCGCGACCAGTTGCTGGAACTCGCGCGAAACCGCATCCACGGCTACGGCAGGAGCGTCGATGTCCAGGTCAGCCGTCTCAGGCATAAGATGGGTGACGACACATCTTCCAGGCCACTCATCAAGACGATACGGGGGTCCGGCTATGTTCTCACCGCGGATGTCGAGCGAGCTTGATGGCGAGGGTGGTGGCGGCTCTGCAATTGATGGCGCCAAACACTATCGTCGGCCGTGCCGTGGCGATCCTGCTGGTAGCACTGGCTCTGTCGCACCTGCTCAGCATGGTCTGGTACCAATCCTACCTGTCGTATCAGGCAGACCTGGCTGATGAGCGGGTCGCGGCCGAGCGGATTGCTGCGGTCAAACAAGCCGTCATGGCCCTGCCGCCCGAGGAGCGCGAGAGTGCCGCGCATTCCCTGTCCGGCCGCGGCCTCACCACCCATTGGAGCGCCATTCCGTTGGTCGAGGAGGCGTCCGCCCGAGACGACCGACTCGACATGCTGGTGCGACGCCTGCAGCAGCTGGTTCCCGGGATCCACGGCAACGGCCTGCGCGTCGCCTACGCGGCGGAGGGACACGGCGCCGACCATGTTCTGCTGGTATCGACAAGGCTGCCCGACGGAAGCTGGATCAACGCTCGGGCGACGGCACTGAGCACCCTGGACAGGCAGGACCGGCACTTCATCGTTCCGACCACGTTGATGTCGCTCGCCATCCTGGCCGTCTCCATCTATCTGGTCCGCGTCTGCACCGCCGAGTTCAGGAGCATCGCCCGCGCGGCGCGGCGGCTCGGGGTTGATGTGACAGCGCCGCCCCTGCCGGTTCATGGGCCGGAAGAGGTGCGGGAGGCTGCCATGGCGTTCAACGAGATGCAGGGCAGGATCCGCACCCTGGTAACGGATCGGACACAGATGCTTGCCGCCATCTCTCACGATCTTCGCTCTCCCATCACGACCATCCGGCTGCGCGCGGAATTCATCGAAGAGGGCGAAGAGCGTGACCGCATCGTGGCCCAGCTGGACGAAATGGAGGCCATGGTGTCCGCCACGCTGTCATTTCTCAGGGACGATGGAGGACGGGAGGACACCAAGGTGGTCGATATCAGCGCGCTGCTGGCGACCATCTGTGACGACTTGTCCGATGCGGGGCGTCCGGCGTGTTTCCGGGGTCCCACCGGGGCAACGATGAGATGCCGTCCGATCGGCCTGAAGCGCGCCTTGGCGAACCTGGCCGGGAACGCGGTCAAGTATGGCGCCTCCGCCACTGTGATCCTGGAGACTCTGCCGGACCGTCTGGTGATCTCGATCGACGACGAGGGTCCGGGCATCCCCGACAGCGAACTGGAAACGGTGTTCAACCCGTTCTACCGTCTTGAGGAGTCCCGCAACAGGGAAACCGGCGGCTTCGGTCTCGGCTTGACGGTGGCCCGGTCGGTCATCAGGGGGCATGGCGGCGATCTGGTCCTGGAGAACCGCCCGTCCGGCGGGCTGCGCGCCTTGATTACGCTCCCATGGGTCTCCTGACTGTCCCGGAGGCAGGGCCTCGAGAGCAGGATGCAGCCTGTACGGCTTCCTTGATCATGATCAAGGCGGCTGTTCCAAACCTCCATCATGGTGTCGATGCCAACCCGTCGCATCAGCCTGACGGAGCGGTTGGTGTCTGCTCAATGGCATCATCACCATAGTGGGACTGAAAGTAATCGACATGTGGCGCGGGTCGTGGGTGACGTTCAGGACGGGGATGGCGAGCCTGCTGATGCTGGCGACGCTGCTCGTCTACGCCGCCCCGAGCCACGCCAGCCTGATGTCTCATGCCCGGTCCGTGGCCCCGCACGAGCACGCGGTGACCGCGACGGCCAACGAAACCACTGCCGTCCTTGACCACGACCAGGCCCCTTGCACTGATGAGGACCGCCTCGACGACGGCGTCTGCTGTAGCGTGGCGCAGTGCGCCACCATGCACGCTGGTCTGACCGCGGGTGCTGTCGAGACGCTCATCCCGGACCTTGACCTGTCCAGCAATCTGCCCGCTCCCGCCATGTCCGAGGGCGTCGGCAGCCCTCCCGCCCTGCGCCCTCCCCGCCGGATCATCTGACGCCACGAGTGAGTCCGCCCGCGCCAAGGTTCGGCAACGGACGTCGGACCCAGCCACCCGTGGCCATAGCCTTTAAGTCCCCGGCATCTCCGCAGGGAGCCGTTCGGGATCACCACCACATGGCTACCGGTATGATGACAACCATCGAGTATCGGGCCTGAGCGAACGTGAACAGGATGATCATGAGCATCAACTTTCCGCAATTTTCTCGCAACTCGAAAGGGACGCTTCCCGGCCGCGACCACGAAGTCAGGCGACTGTCCCTGCTGCCGCTTGTCGCGGCAGTCGTGGCGACGCTTGCCGTCGGCACAGCCCACGCACAAACTCCCATGGTGATTGAAGGAGGCTTCGTTTACACCGCCGATGAGCATGGCAATTCCATCAGCGCGATCGATCTCGCCACCACCCGGGTTACGACGACTCCGATCCCGATCTCGCCGCATAACGTCCAAATCACGACAGACGGCACCCGGCTTCTGGCGGTCGGCGCCCCGGTCACCGACGGTCACGGACACAGCCATGGCGGAGCCACACATGATGCGGGTGAGACCAAGGGACGGCTGCTGGTCTTCGATGCGGCGTTCCTAGCCAAAGGTCCCGTCGGGGAGATCAGTGTCGGCGCCCATCCGGCCCATGTCGTCCCTGGGCCGGACGGTCGGCGGGCATTCGTGACCAACGCTGGCGACAACACCGTCAGTGTGGTGGATCTGGCGCGGATGTCGGTGGTCAAGACGATCGCTACCGGTCGCTATCCGCATGGACTTCGGATAAGCCCGAACGGGCGCGAGGTCTACGTCGCCAACGTTCAGGACGGCAGCCTGTCCGTCATTGATACCAATTCGCTCACGGAAGTGGCGCGGATCCCGGTCGGCACCACGCCGGTTCAGGTCGGTTTCACCCCGAACGGCGGCCGTGTTTACGTCTCGCTGCGCGATGAAAACCGTGTCGCCGTGGTTGACACCGCCTCGCGGACCCTGATCGGAACGATCGAAGTCGGGCGGAACCCGATCCAGGTCCACGCCACACCGGATGGGCGCTTTGTCTACGCCGCCAACCAGGGCACGGACGCCGAACCGGCCGACACCGTCTCAGTGATCAGCGTGGCCGCCGGTCGCGTCATCGATACTATTCGCACTGGAAAAGGAGCGCATGGTGTCAGCCTGAGCGATGACGGAGCCGTCGTCCTCGTCACCAATATCGTGGACAGCACCGTCTCTGTAATCGACACCGCGACACGGCGGGTCCTGACAACCTTCGCGGTGGGGCGTGGTCCCAACGGCGTAACATACCGGTCGATGCCGAGGTGAGTAGTCGGGCTGGTTCAAGCGCAAGCTGCACCCTCAACCGCTTTCTTGATCTCGATCAATGCGGTTGTCCCGGAACGCCGTAATATTGCATGTGCCGGTTCATCGTCTTAACCTGCCGGAGCGGCTGGTGCCTGAACCTGCGGCACCTTCACCAGAGTGGGAATGAAAGTAATCGCCATGTGGCGTGGATCGTGGGCGACGTTCAGGACGGCGATGGTGTGCCTGCTTATGCTGGCGACGCTGCTCGTCTACGCCGCCCCGAGCCACGCCATCCTGGTGCCTTACGACCGGTCCGCGGCCCCGCACGAGCACGCGGCGGCTGTGACGATCGACGAAACGACTGCCACCCGTGACCGCGACCAGGCTCCTTGTGCCGATGAGGGCCTCCCCGAGGGCGGCGTCTGCTGTAGCGTGGCGCAGTGCGCCACCATGCACGGCGGCCTGATCACGGACGCTGTCGCGGTAAGTGTCCCGCGCTTGGTTATGGCCAACCATCTCCCCGCACCCATGATACCCGAGGGCATCGGCAGCTCTCCCGCCCAGCGTCCTCCACGTCTGATCATCTGACGCCACGAGTCCGTCCGCGCCCAACCTGAATTTCGGTTTGGTCAAGGATATCGGACCCGGTCCATGTGGCTGCAACTCGTCTCCCGGGCGCTCCGTGTGGAGTTCGTTCGGGGCAGCCTCGACCCAGATGACAGATGGAGGACACGATGTTGTCTCTCACCCGTACAATGCTGCCGGTTTTCGCGCTGGTCGCCATGATGGCGGCTGCCCAGGCACAAACCATCGATCAGGACCATACCTCCCACCATCCCGACGGCACTGGCGCAGCACAGCCCCGGGAAGTGCCGAATGCGGGTCAGGCCGGCAACGCCCCCGGGACCGGCCAAGGCATGGGCAGCGGCATGGTCGTCCAACCAGGCACTCAGCAGCCGCGCGGCCAGACCAACATGATGGGCGACATGGGAATGATGGGCGACATGGGAATGATGGGAAACATGGGGCAGATGATGCCCATGATGCGCCAAATGATGATGGGCCGGCAGGACGGCATAGGCATGCCCTTCGAGCATGTCGAGGGCCGGATCGCTTTCCTGAAGACGGAACTCAGGATCACGGACGCTCAGAAACCACAGTGGGAGGCCTTCGCGAACATCCTGCGGGAGAGCGCCAGGACTCACCAGTCGATGCATGAACAGATGACAAAAGGCGGCATGCCATCCTCATGGCCGGAGCGCCTTGCCTTCCAGCAGAAGGCACTTTCAGCCCGACTGAACAGCCTCAACGATTTGGCGGTTGCTGCCAAGCCCCTCTATGCCGCGCTGACCGATGAGCAGCGAAAGATCGCCGACCAACTCCTGTCCGGCCCCATGGGAACGATGTGACCAGCCAAGGGAGGCAATCATGACGCACGATTACGCCAATCGGAATGCCGAGACGCATCGGCCGGAAAGCTCATGGTGGCGCTCGAGGAGCGGCGTCGTTCTGCTCGGCTTTCTGGCGGTGGCGGCTTTCTTCCTGCTGACAGAGCACACGGCTCACGTTTTCGGCGCGCTGCCGTGGCTGCTTCTGGCGGCCTGCCCGCTGATGCACCTGTTCATGCATGGCGGGCACGGTGGGCATGGCGGGCATGGACACGGCGACCGCGCCAGCCGGAGTGATGACGCCGACCTGAACGAGAGAGGCTCGCCATGACCCACGATGCCCCGGCCTACGGACTGTGGATGCTGGTCATCCTAAACTCGGCCATTTTCATCATCTTCGCCTTTAGTTTCGGCAAGCCGCAATCGCCGCGGGACTGGCGCTCCTTCGGGGCCTTCAGTGCCTTCATCGTCGCCCTGTTCACCGAGATGTACGGCTTCCCGCTGACCATCTACCTACTCTCGGGCTGGCTTCAGACCCGTTATCCGGGTCTGGACCTGCTGTCGCACGATGCCGGTCACCTCTGGTCAACGATCTTCGGCCTGAAGGGCAATCCGCACTTCAACGTCCTCCACGTCTTCAGCAACCTGGTGATCCTGGGCGGCTTCATCCTGCTCTCGGCGGCCTGGAAGGTGCTCTTCGAGGCGCAGCGACACCGCCGGCTCGCCACGACGGGCGCCTATGCCTATGTTCGGCACCCCCAGTACATCGCCTTCATCGCCATTCTGTTCGGCTTCCTGCTCCAGTGGCCGACCATCCTGACGCTCGCGATGTTCCCGCTGCTCGTTCTCATGTACGTGCGTCTGGCCCGATCCGAGGAGCGCGAAGCCGCCCGGACGTTCGGAGCCGAATACGGGCGTTACGCCGCCGTCACCACCGCCTGGTTTCCACGCCTCGGCGGTCGGAATGCCGCTGGACCGAGACAGGGCGGGGCTGCGGGTGCCTAGGGATTTCGGCAAATGAACGTCATGTGGATGCCTCCGGATGACTGGCTTTCGGCGATCCGCCGATACCTGGTGGTGATCGCCCTGGGCAGTCTCATTTGGGAGTTCGCTCACATGCCGCTCTACACGCTCTGGCAGACCGGCACGGCGGCAGAAATCGTCTTCGCCGCCGTCCACTGCACGGGCGGGGACATACTGATCGCAACCATGTCGCTGATGCTGGCGCTCCTGATCGGCGGACGACCGGCCTGGCCGCGCGAGGGTTTTCTGCCCGTCGCGGCCATGACGGTCATCCTGGGCCTCGGCTACACCGTATTCAGTGAGTGGCTCAACATCGAGATCCGCCGATCCTGGTCCTACTCGGACCTGATGCCGACACTGCCCTGGTTGGGAACCGGCCTGACGCCACTCGCCCAGTGGCTGGTCATTCCCGGACTCGGCTTCTGGCATATCCGACGGAGCGTCCTGAAGCCTGGTCATCCCGCAGGGATCCGGACATGACCCATCGTGACGGTACGAAGCTGTACGCAAGGGAACCGCTGGGACGGATACGCGGCCCGAAACAAACAAGGAAATCGACTATGAATGATGTGCAGCGCAGGCTGTTTGTCAGGGCTTTGGCCGCGGCAACCGGGACCCTGCTCCTCGGTGCCGCTCTCGCCGGGCCGGTGCGGGCCGCCGAGACGGTGAGGCTGTCGGAGGTTTCCCACCTGCATGGGATCGCCGTCGATGCAACGGATCCGTCACGACTGTATCTCGCCTCCCACCATGGCGTCTGGGTGACCAACCCGGATGGCACGGCGACCCGGGTATCCGACAATCGGAACGACTACATGGGCTTCACGCCCAACCCGGCCCGGCCCGGATCGTTCTTCGCCAGCGGCCATCCCGAACGGGGCGGCAACCTGGGCGTTCTGTCCTCAAGCGATGGCGCGAGGACCTGGAGGCAGGTTTCCGCAGGCGTTAATGGCCCTATTGACTTCCATTCCATGGATGTCAGCGCAGCCGACCCGAACATCCTGTACGGCCACTATGGGAGCGTCCAGGTCAGTCGGGACGGCGGAAAGATCTGGGAGATGGCGGGCAAGCCACCCGCTGACATATTCGACCTCGCGGCATCCGGGAAGGACCCGAATACAGTCTACGCCGCCACCCGCAGCGGCCTGATGATCAGCCGTGATGCGGGCAGGACCTGGCAAGCCGCCTCCCTGGTCCAGCGACCGGCGACCATGGTCGCGACGACCGTGAACGGCACGGTCTATGCATTCCAGGTCGGTATCGGCCTGCTCAGGACCACCGAGCCGAGTTTGGCTTGGCAGACGGTCGGAAGCGGTTTCGGCGAATCCGTCCTGCTGCACTTCGCGGCCGATCCTACCGATCCCGAGAGGCTCTACGCGGTGACCGACAAGAACGTCATCCTGGCCAGTCGGGACGGCGGCAAAACATGGAAGCCGCTGCAGTCCTGACGTCGATCAAATCGTCCCCGCAAATCCTGTTGACCTTCCAATCGTTGGAAGGTGGAGGCTAGAGCAAGTGTTCGACGGCCCGAGAGGGGAGTATCCAGCCCAGGCCGCCGGCATCAAGCATCTGATAAGGAGCGGCAATGACCGACCTGCATCGAGGCCATGAACATCATGACCATGATCATCATCATACCGGGCATCAAGCCGGTCACGTGAACCGGGCGACGGTGAAGGACCCCGTCTGCGGCATGACGGTGGATCCCGAACAAACAGAGTATCACGCGCGGCACGGGAATGAGATCTTCCACTTCTGCTCCGCACGATGCCGCGACAAGTTCGCCGCTGATCCGGAGCAGTACCTGAAACCAGCGGCCAAACCGGCCGCAGCGGAGCAGGCGGGTCATCCCGCACCGAAGCCGGGGGTTATCTACACCTGTCCGATGCACCCGGAGATCCGCCAGGAAGGACCGGGCAATTGCCCGATCTGCGGCATGGCCCTGGAGCCCGTCACGGGCGGCGTCGAGGGTGAACCTAATCCCGAACTCGTGGACATGACCCGGCGGTTCTGGATCGGAGCCGCCCTGACAGTGCCGCTGGTCCTTCTGGAGCTGGGCGCCCATCTGCCGGGTCTCGGGCTCCACGCCCTGATCTCCCCTCAGACATCCCTATGGCTGCAGTTCCTGCTGGCAACGCCGGTGGTCCTGTGGTCCGGCTGGCCGCTGCTGGAGCGGGGGTGGCGGTCGTTCGTGAACCGCAGCCTGAACATGTTCAGCCTGATAGCTCTGGGCGTGGGCGTCGCCTACCTGTTCAGCCTCGTCGCGACCTTTTTGCCCGGCATCTTCCCGGCAGGTTTCCGCAGTGCTGAGGGTCTGGTATCAGTCTACTATGAGGCGGCAGCCGTGATTACCGTGCTGGTGCTACTCGGGCAGGTTCTGGAACTCCGGGCGCGCGAGCAGACTGGTGGCGCCATCAAAGCCTTGCTGAACCTGGCGCCGAAGGCAGCGCGCCGCATCCGAGTAGACGGCGAGGACGAGGAGGTGCCGCTCGAGGTCGTTCATGTCGGTGATCGGCTGCGGGTCCGCCCCGGAGAGGGCGTGCCCGTCGATGGCGAGGTGCTGGAGGGTCGCAGCGCCGTGGACGAATCCATGGTGACCGGCGAGTCCATGGCGGTAGCAAAAGAACCCGGCTCCAAGGTGATCGGCGGCACGGTGAACCAGACAGGATCCCTGGTGATGCGCGCCGACAAGGTCGGTGCGGACACCATGCTGTCCCGGATCGTGACCATGGTCGCCGAGGCCCAGCGTAGCCGGGCGCCAATCCAGCGGCTCGCCGACGTGGTTTCCGGATGGTTCGTCCCGACGGTCGTCGTGATCGCAATCCTGTCCTTCATTGCCTGGGCGATCTGGGGACCGACTCCCGCCTTCGCCTACGGACTGATCGCGGCCGTGTCGGTCCTGATCATCGCCTGCCCCTGCGCGCTCGGTCTCGCCACGCCCATGTCGATCATGGTCGGCGTCGGGAAAGGCGCCACCGCGGGCGTGCTGATCAAGAACGCCGAGGCGCTGGAGCGGTTCGAGAAGGTGGACACGCTGGTCGTCGATAAGACCGGCACGCTGACCGAGGGCAAGCCCCGGGTGACGGCGGTGGTCGCCGCCCCGGGCATGGACGAGGCAACCGTCCTGTCGCTGGCGGCCAGCCTGGAACGGTCCAGCGAACACCCCCTGGCCGCGGCCATCGTCGCCTCCGCCAAGGAGCGGGGCGTGCCAGTGGAGGATGTCGTCGATTTCGACTCCGTCACCGGCAAGGGTGTGGTCGGCAAGGTTGGCGGGCGAACGGTGGCCCTCGGCAACGCGAGGATGATGCAGGACCAGGGCATCACCCTCGGTGATCTGGAGGCGCGCGCCGACGACCTCCGGCGCGAGGGCGCCACGGCCCTGTTCGCCGCGATCGACGGCAGGCCCGGCGGCGTGATCGCGGTCGCGGATCCGATCAAGGCGAGCACGCCGCACGCGCTGGAGACGCTGCGGGCCGACGGCGTCCGGATCGTGATGCTGACCGGCGACAACCGGACCACCGCCGAGGCGGTGGCCCGCAAGCTCGGCATTGATGACGTCGAGGCCGAAGTTCTGCCCGAGGACAAAAACCAGGTCGTCAAGCGCCTGAAAGCACAGGGCCGCGTGGTGGCGATGGCGGGCGACGGCGTCAACGACGCCCCGGCGCTGGCGGAAGCGGACATCGGCGTCGCGATGGGCACCGGCACCGAGGTCGCGATCCAGAGTGCTGGCGTCACCCTGGTCAAGGGCGATCTCGCCGGCATCGCCCGCGCGCGGGTCCTGAGCCGGGCGACGATGCGCAACATCCGTCAGAACCTGTTCCTGGCGTTCGTCTACAACGCGCTCGGCGTGCCGGTCGCCGCGGGCGTCTTCTATCCGCTGTTCGGGTGGACCCTGTCGCCCATCATCGCGGCCGCGGCCATGGCCCTGAGTTCGGTATCCGTGGTGGGCAACGCGCTGCGCCTGCGAACGGTCAAGCTCTAGACCCCTGACCGGGCGATCGGTTCTCCGCCTGATCCGGCTGGGTGTCGGTCGTCCACGTCGCTTCTGTAAGAGAGAAAAGCAATGACTGGCCTGGATCCCTTCATCGAACGTTCCCGGATTGCCTATATTTCCATGGAAATCGCGATCAAGCCTGAGATCCACACCTACAGCGGCGGCCTGGGCATCCTGGCCGGGGATGTGGCGCGTTCGTGCGCGGACCTCGAATTGCCCGTGGTTCTCGTTACCCTGGTGAGCAGAGAGGGCTATCTCCGGCAGGAGATCGCTCCGGACGGTCGGCAGGTCGATCATCCGGACCCATGGATTCCAGCAGACTGGGCGGTCCCGCTCGATGCGATGATTGCAGTCGAGATCGAGGGTCGGCCGGTTTGGACCCGCGCCTGGCTCCATGTCGTCGAAAGCCCCCTGGGGGGCGATGTCCCAGTTATCCTGCTGGACACCGATGTCGATCAAAACAACGCCGATGACCGCCGGATCACCGATAGGTTGTACGGCGGTGATGCCGTCCACAGGCTGAGGCAGGAGACGGTCCTGGGCATCGGCGCCGCTCGCATGCTGCGCGCCCTGGGCTTCGAGATTGAGTTCTACCACCTCAATGAGGGCCATGCAGCGCTCCTGGCCGTCGAGCTTCTTCGAAGGACCCCCAATCCCGTCGCCAATGAGCGGCCGGACGATTGCCCATCCGACGCACCCTTCGACCAGGACCTGTGTGCGCAGTGCCTGTTCGATGTCGCCCATGTACGGGCACGATGCGCGTTCACTACCCACACGCCCGTCGAGGCCGGACACGACCGGTTCGACTACGAGGACGTCAAACGTGTCCTTGGCGACTTCATCCGCATCGATCAGCTGCGGCTGCTGGGCGGTCCGGACCTCCTGAACATGACCAGGCTGGCTCTGAACCTGAGCGGCTACGTCAACGGCGTCGCGCGACGACATGCGGAAACGACGAGACACCTGTTCCCAGGCTATCGGATTTCGGCCGTCACGAACGGAGTTCACCCCGCCACCTGGGTTCACCCTGGCCTTGCCCGTCTTCTCGATGGAGCCGTGCCGGGCTGGGGCCTCGAACCAGAGCTCCTTGTCCGGGCGGACCAGTTGCCGAATACCGAGGTCTGCGCCGCGCATCAGGAGGCCAAGCACGCCCTCCTTGAAGAGATACAACGTAGAACAGGAGTGGCGATGACGCCCGAGCGGCCCCTGATCGGTTTCGCCAGGCGCATGACCGCCTACAAGCGTCCGGATCTCCTGTTCGCTGACCTTGAGCGTCTGCGTTCGATCAGTCGTTTGTTCCCATTCCAGCTGGTCATGGCGGGAAAGGCGCACCCGCGGGACGAACCGGGAAAGCAGCTGATCCAGGAGATCCACGGCCACATCCGCGACCTAGCAGGCGACATCCCGATGACGTTTGTTCCCGGCTACGACATGGAGTTCGCCCACGCCCTGGTTTCCGGCTCGGACATCTGGCTGAACACCCCGCTGCCGCCCCTCGAGGCGTCCGGGACCAGCGGCATGAAAGCAGCGTTGAACGGTGTCCTGTGCCTTAGTACGCTCGACGGCTGGTGGCTGGAAGCGTGCATCGAGGGTGTGACCGGCTGGGCGATCGGCGACACCGCGCTCGGCACGGCAGGTGACGACGCCGAGGAGCTTTACGTCAAGCTGGAGCGCACCGTGCTTCCCCTCTGTTACGGCGACAGGGATCGGTGGGTTTGGATGATGAAACAATCCCTGTCCAAGATCGGAAGCTATTTCAACAGCCACCGGATGATGAAGAGCTACGCCGTCCAGGCTTACTTCGCGAGGCCGTAATGAGAGATAACCCGCGTGACGGTCAGGCCGCCCAGATGGAACTCGTTGGCTGCCGCATGATGCTGATTGACGGCTATGTGGTCGAGAGCCACGTCTTCGCCTCGGCGGTCAAGCGACTGCTGGCAGAATGCTCTGCCATTTGGGGCAACTCGCTGCTCGGCATACCGGCCGGCTCACCGAGCATGGAAGGACCAAGGATAAGGCCACTCGTCACCTCTACCTTCGGCGACAGCGGCGAACCGCAGATGTTCGTGATCGGATGACGCGGCATCGATCTGTGATATGGATGTGGAGTGCCGCACTGGCCCTCCTCGTCGCCGGAGGCGCAGTGGCCTGGATCCTGATGCCGGGCGGCGACCGGGCCGATCCGACCGATGCCGCCCAGGTGACGCTGGGCAAGGCCGTCTATGTCCAGCATTGCGCGTCGTGCCACGGAACCAACCTGGAGGGTCAGCCGGACTGGCAGTTGAGGAAGCCCGACGGAAAGATGCCCGCGCCGCCGCACGACCAAAAAGGGACCCGTTAGAATGAAGCAGAGATCATAAAGCATGGTTTTGCCTTCACAACAATTCCTAACAACCACCGATGCACTTCAAGGTAGCGATTTCCTTGTCGGCTTCAATAATCAGTTAAGTTCAGGCCATCCGCACTCCCGGTGCACAAGCACCAAGCCCCTTTTTCCAAGTCATGCTCCCTGAGTGTTGTGCAGCCTCCAAACCCAGGTGGCGCCAGCAGGTCAAGGCCCGGCCCCACATTAGGCGGATCTTCTGTAAGCGTCATCTGCTGACCACGTTGCCGAGAGGATGGTCGCGCGCGACACTGGTGGGATGGTTTCCTGAACGGGAGTTGTATCAGGCTGCCTGAACTGTCTGGCGACCGGCCTGCTGAGTCTTCCAGGTCCACGGTAGCAGACAGTCGAGTTGATGGGCCTTGACGTCGCTGGACACGATGCGCTCGAGCACATCCTTCAGGTATTCGAACGGATTGAGGCCGTTCATCCTGGCGCTCTGGATCAGCGAGGTGAAGATCGCCCAGGATCGGGCGCCGGAGTCCGCCCCGGCGAACAGAGCGTTCTTCCGCGTCGTTGCCACGATCCGATGCAGGCGCTCGATGCTGTTGGTGTCCAGCTCGACCCGGCCGTCGTTCAGGAAGACGCACAGGCCGGCCCAGTGCCTCAGCATGTAGCGGATCGCCTTGGCCACCGGCGTTGGGGGCCCTCCACCCCAACGTCCCGGAGACGCGTGCCAATTGCTCCTCCAGGTAGACCTTGAGCGCCTCGACCTTCGGCCTGCTTCTGTCCTGACGAACCGTCCGCCGGACATCAGGCGGCTGCCCCCGGATCTCATCTTCGATGCGGTACAACTCAGCTATCCGCCGGAGCACCTCGCCGGCGATCGGCGACTGGCTTGACTGGTGAATTTCGAAGAACTGCCGACGGCTGTGTGACCAGCAGAACGCGAGGGTGACGGCGCCCGCACCGTAGCCGACATTGAGCAGCACAACGATCCACAGCGCCTGCTTGTGGCCGGGTGTGATGTGGCTGAGGTCCTTGGGCAGCTCGTCGTCATCGTCATCCCTTGCCGCCTGGGGGCGGGCGACGTCCAGCCGGTCGAGTTGGTAGCTGAGGCCGGCGACCGCGCGTTCGATTTCCGGCAACCGCTCGCCATTCACCAGGCGCAGCGTCATGATCTGCGAGGCGATGGACACCTTCACATCCTCCACCCCGCCGACCCTCCGAGTCTCCTTCTCGATTTTGGCGGCGCAGGATGGGCAATCCATCCCGGTGACGCGGTAACGGACGGTTTCAGGTGGGGAGCTGGTGGTGGCAGTCATGACACCCGTTATATCAGCAGCTGGTGATACGATGAAGCATATCAGTGGCGACCCATATGTCGAGCTGTTAAACAAGGTGCATGGCGTCAGAAACTGTAATCCGCACCTCTCAACTCCAGGCCAAGCTGTTCCGTGGGCTGGCCGATCCATCGCGTCTGGCGATCCTCCAGGTGCTGCGTCAGGGGCCGCTGCATGTCAGCGCCATCGTGACAGTAACAGGCCCTTCGCAGCCCAACGTCTCGAACCACCTGCGTTGCCTGAGCGAGTGCGGCCTGGTAAGCGCCGAAACGCGCGGTCGGTTCGTGCATTACCGACTCGGCGATGAGCGGATCGAACAGCTGTTGCGTTTGGCCGATGAGCTGCTGGCAGACACGGCGTGCGGCGTGCGCGTCTGCGGTAATTATGGCGAGCGGGAAACAACCAGTTAGCCGCCTTACGCCTCACGGTGACAACGCCTCGATGATCCGGCAGTCCGAAACCAGCCCGCCGCGGCACTGGTGGGCGAGCCTGTCGAGTTCCGCCCGGAGCCGCTCCAGATCCGCGATCTTGCGCTCAACCTCGCGCATCTGCTCGACGACCAGGGCGTCTACCTCGCCGCAGGGCCGGTCTGGCTGGTCCGACAGGGCCAGCATTCGGCGCACCGCCTCGATCGGGAACCCGAGGTCGCGTGCCTTGCGGATAAACGTCAGCCGCCGGACGTGCGTGTCGCCGTAGACGCGGTAGTTGCCCGAATTACGCGCCGGTTCGGGCAGCAGGCCGATCCGCTCATAGTAGCGGATGGTCTCGATATTCACGCCGGTCAGCTTGCCCAGCGCGCCGATGGTGTGATCGTCCGACATGATTTTTTCCGACATCTCCCCTTGACCCTGTAGCTGCTACAGGGTCCATGTTTAGCACACTCAGGCGGCGGCGGCATCCGCCTTCCGATGTTCACGGGGAGCACCATGCTGGACGAGGCACACATCGGGCAGGTAGCGGCGGAGGGCAAAAGCGCTCTTCGCTACAAGGTAGCGGGCATGGACTGCCCGAGCTGCGCGACCAAGATCGAGACGGCCGTCGGCCGCCTCCCGGGCATCGAGGACGTCAGCCTGAGCTATCACTCCCAGGTCCTGAAGCTTCGGCTCGACGAGGCCGCGACACCCCGTGAGCGGCTGGAGGGCACGATCCGGAGCCTCGGGTTCGGCATCGAGGACATGGACCGCATCCGGGTGGTGGCTGAAGGCGAGACGGACACCGACGTCCCGGCTCCCGCGACGCAGCCGTGGTGGTGGACGCCCAAGGCCCGACTGACCGGCCTGATCGGGCTCCTCGTCGCCGTGGGCTTTCTGGTTTCTTGGTTTGCCCCATCTCTGGGGGATTATGCCCTGGTCCCCGCCGCCCTCGTGGGGCTAGTTGTGTTCGGCCGTCGAGCACTGGCCCTGGCCCGCGTTGGCTCGCCTTTCAGCATCGAGATGCTGATGTCGATCGCCACCGCGGGAGCACTCATCATCGGCGAGACGGCCGAGGCATCGATCGTCGTCCTGCTGTTCGCCGTCGGCGAGCTCCTGGAGGGTGTTGCGGCGGGCTCAGCCCGGTCCGGCATCGAAGCGCTGACAGCACTCGTGCCACGAACCGCCCTCGTGATCGACGGGGAGATCGCCCGCGAGGTTCCGGCGTCGCGCCTGGAAATTGGACAAGTGGTGCTCGTCCGGCCCGGTGATCGCGTCCCAGCCGACGGCGAGGTCGTCGATGGCGAGTCCGACGTGGACGAGTCCCCGGTCACCGGGGAGTCGGTTCCCGTTCCCAAGCAGGTCGGCTCAGCGGTCATCGCGGGCGGCATCAACGCAACCGGCGCACTGCAGGTCCGGGTAACGCGGGCGGCGGCTGACAACACCATCGCCCGCATCATCCACCTCATCGAGGAAGCGCAGGCGTCCAAGTCGCCGACGGCGCGTTTCATCGAGCGGTTCAGCGCGCGGTACACGCCCTTCGTCATCCTGGTCGCGGTACTGACCGTGCTGGTCCCGCCGCTCGCCTTCGGGGCGGACTGGCACACGTGGATCTATCGCGGCCTGGCGCTTCTGCTGATCGGGTGCCCGTGCGCCCTGGTCCTCTCCACGCCGGCCGCAATCACCTCCGGCATCGCCGCCGGCGCGCGGCGCGGCCTGCTCATCAAGGGCGGTGCTGCCCTGGAGACGATCGGCCGCGTCGGCGCCATCGCCTTCGACAAGACCGGGACGCTGACGCAGGGACGGCCGCAGGTGACCGACCTGGTGTCGCTGACGGGGAACGAACGCTCACTGCTCGGGATGGCGGCGGCCGTGGAGAACGGCTCCAGCCACCCGATCGCCCGGGCCATCCTGGACCGGGCAGCAAGCGATGGCATACCGCTCCGACCGGCACGCGGGCAGAAGGCCCTTCCAGGACGGGCAGCGCAGGCCGTGGTTGGCGGGAAGCTCATCGAGGTCGGCTCGCCGCGCCACGCGGTGGAAAGCTGCGGCCCGGGGAACCTTCCCGCCGACCGCATCACCACCCTGGAGGACGAGGGCAAGACCGTCGTCGTGGTCCTGGCCGACACACAGCCGGTGGGCCTGATGGCACTGCGCGACGAACCGCGGCCCGACGCTTTGCGGGGCATCGCGGCACTCCGGCAACTCGGCGTCCGCAGCGTCATGCTGACCGGCGACAATGCCCGAACCGGGCAGGCCATCGGACGGAAGCTCGGCATCGAGGTCAAGGCGGATCTTCTGCCCGAGAACAAGCTGAGCGAGATTGCGGCCCTGAAGGTCGGGGCACCGGTCGCTATGGTTGGAGACGGCATCAACGACGGCCCGGCGCTGGCGGCGGCCGATGTCGGCATCGCCATGGGTGGCGGGACCGACGTTGCTCTGGAGACCGCGGACGCCGCACTGCTGGGCAACCGGGTCGAGGGGGTTGCCGACCTCATCGCGCTGTCCCGCGCGACGATGACGAACATCCACCAGAACGTGGCCGTCGCCCTGGGCCTCAAGGCCGTGTTCCTCGTCACCACCCTGCTCGGTGTCACTGACCTCTGGCTCGCCATCCTGGCCGACACCGGGGCCACCGTGCTGGTCACCCTCAACGCCTTGCGGCTGCTCCGCCGGGCGAAGTGAAGGAAGCCGCTATGACGAACTCTGAAAACGCCGCAAGCAGAAGGACTGGCCTATGGCTGGCGCTGGCGATTGCCCTCCTTGCGGCGGCCGCCGATCAGGCATCCAAGCGGGTGATCCTTGAGCATGTCATGGATCCTCCGCGTCTCATCGAGGTGACCCCGTTCTTCAACCTGACACTTGGCTTCAACCGCGGGGTCAGCTTCGGGATGCTCAGCAGTGACGAGGCGCTCGGCCCCTGGCTACTGGTCGGCCTCACCCTGGGCATAGTGGCCGCTCTCATCGTGTGGGCCCGCCGTGTCGGCAGCCGGATCGAGGCCGCGGCCATCGGCGGCGTCATTGGCGGCGCCATCGGCAACGTGATCGACCGAGTGCGTCAGGGAGCGGTGACCGATTTCCTGGATTTCCACGCGCTCGGCTGGCACTGGCCCGCCTTCAACCTGGCCGACGCAGCCATCTTCTGCGGCGTCGCGGCATTGCTGCTGCATTCGTGGGCTGCTGATCGTGCCGCCGACAAGAAGGTCAACGCGCAGCCGCTGTGCACCCGCATTGAGAATGACAAGAGCGAGGCATGACAGCCGGATTGCCCCAGAATAATAAGACTGTCCGATACCGCGTAACCAGAATGAACTGCCCGCCGTGCGTGGCCAAGATCGAGGGCGCTGAGGCGCGCACCAAATTTCAAGGCACAAGCGCGGGAGCCTGACGGAGGAATTCAATGGCGCATCCTATCCCTGATCTGATTCAGTCCGTGCTGCGGAAAGATCCGATACTGCGTTTGCAGCACCAGCGGTTGATCAACGCGTGCGTGAACTTCGTCACCGCAGGCGGGCAGCCACAGGATGGTATACGTGGCTGACCGGCAGAAAGGCGGCCTGCTCGCAACCGCGCTGCTGGCCTCACTGGTCACCGCCTGCCAGCGGCCGAATGCGGTGGATCATGACGAGCATAAGGCCGAGTTCGCTATGGCATCTTATCACGTGTGCATGATCAACCAAGCCGAAGCGCTTGTCGCGAACCGTCGGGATCTGGCGGGTCCGGAGATTGGCGGCATTATCGCCGACGCGGAACAGGCCTGCGCCGATGACTTCGAGAAGAGCCGACGGCACCTCATCGGGTTGAATGGCGAAGGCGCGGGCGAGCGACTCGCCAGTAACTTCAAACGCGCCATCCGGTCTGACACAAGAAAGGCCATCCACGAACTTACGGCCCGGAATGCCAAAGCTTCTATGTGAGTGCGGCCTCCCGGCCCCGATTGCCCGCTCAATCCAGGAGAGCAAGAGTGATATCCTTTGTCTCAGCCATTGCCGTATCGATTACCATGCTCACCCCGGTGGCGTACGCCGCCGAGGTAACCGCAGGTGCCCTGGTTGTCGAGCAGGCCTGGGCGCGCGCCACCACACCGTCCGCCAAGACCGGCGCCACCTATCTGGAGGTCAGGAACACCGGCCCCGAGCCCGACAGCATCCTGTCCATGGAAACGCCGGTTGCGGGCCATGCCGTGGCCCACCAGACCAGACAGGAAGGCGACGTTTCGCGCATGAGCGAGGCTGGTCCGCTCAGTGTCCCGCCTGGCGGCGCGCTGGAGATGAAGCCCGGCGGGACGCACATCATGCTGATGGATCTCAAGGGCGGACTGAAGCTCGGCCAGCAGTTCCCGTTGACCATCACCTTCGAGAAGGCCGGACAGGTCGAGGTCCCGGTCAAGGTCGGCAAGCCCGGCGCCATGGGACCGGAGTGAGGATGCCATGGCCAACCTGAGAAACCTCCGCTTCTTCCTGTGGGCGCTCGTCGGCATGGTCGTTATCTCGGCCGCCTTGCTGACCTGGCTGGTATCGCGCGACGTACCATTGCGCGAGGGCTTGGTCGAACCCGGTCGTCCGATGGCCGAAGGAGCTGACTGGCGGCTCCTGGACGAGACGGGCAGAGCCTTCACGCCCGATGACTTGCGGGCCAAGCCAACGCTGGTGGTGTTCGGTTTCACGCACTGTCCCGACGTCTGCCCGACCTCGCTGTCCTACGTGGCGAGCACGCTCCAGGCGCTCGGCCCGCAGGCGGAGGCGGTACGACCCTTGTTCGTGACGGTCGATCCGGAGCGCGACACGGCCGACGTCATGGCCGAGTATACCGACCTGTTCGATCCGCGCATCGTCGGCGTGACCGGCGCCCCGGATCAGGTCGTTGCCGCCCTCAAGAGCCTGGGCGCCTATTCGCGCAAGGTTCCCCAGGACGACGGGGGCTACACCATGGACCATACGGCGACGATGCTGCTGCTGGACGATGAGGGCCGTCCGCGCTCGACCCTCGACATCCACGAGAAGCCGGAGGTCGCCGCCGGCAAACTCCGCCTCCTGCTTGAGAACTCATGAACCGGAAGACGGGCCAGAACCCGTCGCCAGATCCCGATAAACCAACCAGCCCCTCTTGGAGTTACCCGATGCCCCTGAACCGAACCCTTCGCGCCGCCGTCCTGGCGGCCTCGTGCCTGTTCTCCGGCGCCGCCTTTGCCCAAACGCCGACTGTCCCGCAGACCGCCACAGCGCCCCGCGCGCTGGGCAGCCCGGACGCGCCGGTCGAGGTGATCGAGTATGCCTCACTGACCTGTCACCACTGCGCGACCTTCCACAACGAGGTCCTGGCGCAGGTGAAGAAGGAACTGATCGACACCGGCAAGGTCCGCCTCGTCTACCGCGACTTCCCCCTGGACCGTATAGCCCTGGAAGCGGCGATCCTGGCACGGTGCGTAGCACCTGAGCGCTATTTTCCGGTCCTCTCGGTCCTGTTCTCGAAGCAGGAGGATTGGTCCCACGGGAAGGACCCGGTCGAGGCTCTGGCGCGCATCGGCGCACTGGCCGGCCTGTCACGCCCTGCCTACGACGCCTGCCGGGCCGACAAGGCGCTTCAGGACTCCATCGTCCAGTCCCGCTTGGAGGGCGAGCAGAAGCACGGAGTGGAATCGACCCCCTCCTTCGTGATCGACGGCAAGACCTACAAGGGCGTGCTCCCGATCGATGAGTTCAAGAAGGCTGTCGAACCGCTGCTGCCGAAGCCCTGAGTCGCCGCCAGCGAGAGGATTTCGCGTGCTGAGGCTGAGGCGCGGGACATCGAGAGGCAGTGTGATGAGAAACAGGATGACGGCGGGCCTGGGCATCCGAAGCGTCGCGGCAGTGCTCGCCATGGCAGCTGCGTGGTTCGGCAGTCCTGCCGCCGCCGCGACCGGTGAATGGTCGAGCCACGACACCCTGCAGGCCCGGCTAGTCTCGCCCGTGGAGGCTGGCGGCGATCGGGAAACCATTCCGGTGGGCCTGCACCTGATGCTCGCGGACGGCTGGAAAACCTATTGGCGTTCGCCCGGCGATGCCGGTGCGCCGCCGACGGTGGACTGGTCGGCCTCTGCGAACGTCGCCGGGGTGGACTGGCGATGGCCCGCGCCGCACCGCTTCACCTTGTTCGGGCTGGAGACCTTCGGTTATGACCGTGAGGTCGTCTTCCCGCTCGACATCCGGGTCGAACGTCAGGGTGAGCCGGTGGCCCTGCGCGGCCGAGCAGACGTGCTGGTGTGCAGCACCGTCTGCATCCCGGTCTCCCTGGAGATCGCACTCGACCTGCCATCCGGGCCGGCTGCGGCCGACGCCGAAGCCGCCAACCTGGTCGCCCGCTTCGAAGCGCAGGTGCCCGACGACGGCGTACACTCAGGCCTGGAGGTCGAGGCAGCTTCGGTCGAGACCGGCAAGCCGGGGGCCCTGGCGGTTCGCATCGCCTCCAGCAGGCCGATGGTCGAACCCGACGTGCTGGTCGAGGGCGGTGACTGGACGTTCGGCAAGCCGGAGTTCTCATTCGCACCGGATGGCCACGGGGCCACGGCCAGACTGCCGGTCACGTCCGGTCCGGATCTGGTGACCATGCCTGGCAGGATGTTTGTGGTCACCGTGACGGACGGCCCAAGGGCTGCAGAAGCCCGGGTCAGGGTCGCCGCATCAAAGACCGGCGGCACGGGTATTGGTGACTTGGTTCCAATCCTTCTCCTGGCGCTGCTCGGCGGGCTTGTACTGAACCTGATGCCGTGTGTGCTGCCGGTGCTCAGCCTGAAGCTGCTGTCGGTGATCGACCGACACGACGCCGGGCGTCGTCGCGTGCGGCTGGGCTTCCTGACGACGGCCGCGGGGGTCGTGACCTCCATGCTCCTGCTGGCGGGCATGCTCATCGGCCTGAAACTTGCGGGATCCGTCGTCGGTTGGGGCGTGCAATTCCAGCAGCCGCTGTTCCTGGTGGCCATGGCCGCCGTGCTGGTCGCCTTCTCCGCCAGCCTTGCGGGTGGTCTCGACATTTCCCTGCCATCCCGTTTCGCCACGGTCCTGGGGCGCGCGGGCGGGAGCGGACATGCCGGCGACTTCGCAACCGGGGCCTTCGCGACCCTGCTGGCGACGCCGTGCTCGGCCCCGTTCGTCGGCACCGCCGTGGGCTTCGCACTGGCGCGCGGTCCGGTGGAGATCCTGACCATCTTCGCCGCACTGGGCGTCGGTCTGGCATCGCCCTACCTGCTGGTTGCAGCCTTTCCACGGCTGGTCAGCCTCATGCCGCGGCCCGGTCGGTGGATGGCCACGCTTCGCCGGGTGTTGGCCGTAGCACTCCTCGGGACCGCGGCATGGCTGCTGGCGGTGCTGGCGGCCCAGACCTCCTGGCAAGCCGCCTTCGTCATCGCAGGCACCCTGGCCGTGCTCGGCGCGGCACTGATCCTCCGGAACCGCCTCGGCTTCCCGGCGACGCTGGGGCTGGTGGCGGTGTCGCTGTCCGCCGCGGTGGCGTCCCCGGCGATGATGGGCAAGCCTGCGGAAACATCCGTGACGGCGACGGCATGGGCACCATTCGACCAGGCCGAGATCGGCCGGCTGGTCGCACAGGGAAGGACGGTGTTCGTGGACGTGACGGCTGACTGGTGTATCACCTGCCAGGCGAACAAGTCGCTGGTCATCGACCGGGGCGAGGTCGCGGATGCGCTGACGGCCCCGGGCGTGGTGCCGATGCGGGCCGACTGGACGCGTCCCGACCCACGGATCTCGGACTACCTGGCCCGGAACGACCGCTACGGCATTCCGTTCAACGCCGTCTACGGACCCGGCGCGCCGAGCGGGATCGTCCTGCCGGAACTCCTGTCAACAGAGACCGTCCTTGAGGCGCTTGGGCGAGCACGGGGCGCTTCCACCCTGAATTCACAGAACATCAAGGGCGGTCTTGAGGTGAACGCTTCCGACGATGCGCCACAAGCGCGATGAGAGAACACGGATGAACACGGATATAGAAACGCACAATCAGAAATCCCCGAGTGGCACAAGCCACGGGCATGATCACGCCGATCATGACCACGACGGTCAGGGACACCCGAGCGGCCTCGAACAGGACCATGCGCCGCACGCGGGGCATGATCACGCCTCACATGTCGGACACGACCACGGTTCGCACGCCGCACACGAGCATGGTCCCGGGGGGCACAGTCACGCGGTAACGACCAGCAGCGAGCGCAAGGTCCTGTGGGCCATGGTGCTGACCGGCGGCTTCATGTTCGCCGAGGTCGTCGGCGGTCTCGTCTCCGGCTCGCTGGCCCTGATCGCCGACGCCGGGCATATGCTGACCGACTTCGCCTCCCTTGCGTTGGCCTGGTTCGCATTCCGTCTGGCCAGACGCCCGGCCGACCTCAAGCGGTCCTACGGTTACCACCGGTTCCAGGTGCTCGCCGCTTTCGTGAACGGTATCTCACTGTTCGTCATCTCGGCCTGGATTACCGTCGAGGCTGTCGGCCGTCTGTTCGATCCAGTCGAGGTGCTCGGCGGGCAGATGCTCGTCGTCGCGATCCTGGGCCTGCTGGTGAACATAGCCGCGTTCTGGATCCTGCATCGGGGCGGGGAGGAGAACCTGAATGTTCGCGGAGCCGCGCTCCACGTCCTCGGGGACATGCTGGGATCGGTCGGCGCGATCGCCGCGGCCCTCATCATCCTGTGGACAGGCTGGACTCCCATCGACCCGATCCTGTCGGTCGTGGTCGTTCTTCTCATCCTGCGCGGCGCCTGGAGGGTGACCAAGGAGTCCGGGCATATCCTTCTGGAGGGCACGCCAGACGGCATCGACAGTGCGCGTGTCGGCGCCGCCGTCCGCTGCGTCGCCGGCGTCATCGACGTCCACCATGTTCATGCCTGGTCGCTCACCAGCGAGCGCCGGATGATCACTCTGCACGCGGTCGTGGACGAGGCAGCGGACCAGAACGAGGCCGTTGCAGCCATCAATCACGCCTTGAAGGAGCGGTTCGGCTTCGACCACGCAACCGTTCAGGTCGAGCGCGGAGCCTGCGCGCATGGCGAGGATTGTCGCCAGTCCTGAGCTCCCGGCCGTCTGGGTGCCCGCAACGGTGCCCCGCTACGGTGCGCGGACGCATGAGGATGCTCCGCTTTGTCAGACGCAAGGTGCCGATGCCCTGGACAGCGGCCTGGACGAGCAGAAAGAGAAGCATATGCCGGCATCGCGTGAGCAGTACCTCTTGAGCCAGATCAAGGCTCGCGAGCGTCGCCCGGAATAACGTTGAAGCCGGACGCCAACCTTTCATGACCATGAGAACTGACCCAATGACCCTTACCGTTGCATCCCCGAAGCAGAGCGTGCCTTGGAGGCGGCGGATGGTTCTGTTCATGGCGGCGTCGGTAGCTTTTCTCTTCCTGAGCTTCGTGCTCGTCAGCATCCACGCTTGGTTCTATACCGACGCCGCAGTGCGGGCGGCGCATGTGGGCACGCTTCAGTCGCTGCTCGCCAGCGACGAACCTGCCAGACCGAATTCGGATCTGGCCGGGCGTGTCGTCTACGTTCGAGGGACCGCAGCCGCCAGTCAGCCGATTACCGACACCAGTCTGGGCGTCACCTTCGAGCGGGCGTTGGCCGTCCAACGTATCGTGGAACGCTACCGCAGCGGGCGTAAAACAGGATGGATCCCCGAGGAGACGCAGTACATACCGTCGCCCGGCGCGCGTCTAGACGGTTGGGCTTTGACCGAGGCGCTCCTTGCTGCGGCGCCCTCGGCGCTGGAGACCTTGCGCCCGGGTGAGGATTACCAGCCGCCCACGGGCATGGTGCTCTCCGACAGCGACTCCTATGGCGTCTTTCAACCAAGCGGCAAAGCTCAATCCTCCGATCCCGTGTACCGTCCGGCGGCCGGCGACCGTCGGGTTGTATACCGGGTGTTGCGGGACGGTCCCTTGAGCGTAATCGCCGCGGTTGACAAAAGCGGCCACGGACTGGTCCCGCTTCGCATGGACCAGGACGATCTGGCGCTCGTGGCGAAGGGGAGCGTCGATGCCGCGGCCATAATCGACGATGCATTGGAGGACGCCAACGCAGCGCGTGTCGAGGCAACGCTCTGGGCGCTTGCCGCCGGGTGGGCGGTGTTCATGATCCCGGCATTCTGGGCACCAATGCGGCGCTGGATTGGCCTGACCCTTGTCCCCCTGGCCGGTGTCATGGCGACACTCGGTGCCGCTATGGCCGCGGCCGTACCGGGTGGCCTCGGGGGCAGCTTTTTCGCTGGTCAGGCCGTTGCGACCGGCTACGTGCTGCTGGTCGGGCTCCTTGCCTGGCGGCGCGGCACCCTGCGCTGATCCGCATGCGGGGCGCTCCGATGGAGCGCCGGAGACGAAGCAGATAGACTATGCTTGTCCATGCAGAGCAATGTTAAGCCTCCTACCTGTAGACCGAAGCCGTCAGGGGTGAAGGATGTCAAACCTACTGCCGGATGAGCAGTCCCGGAGATTGAAGTCGAAGAACAGGGCACTTTTTGTCGTCCTGCTTGGGTTGGCCGCCCTCCTGTTCGCGGTCACCTACGTCCGCATGTCCGAGGTCGAGGAGCGGCGCCATGAAACCATGGCCGAACCGCACCGCCCCTCGCTCCCGCCGGGAACCGGCTCCGGCCAGTGACCCTGGTTCAGCCTTCGTCAACCAGATCGGTGAGGCGCTTGGCGAGGTTTTCCGGCGTCATGCTGGGATAGATGTATCGAACCACCTGGCCATTCTTGTTCAGCAGGTAGATGTGCGTGGTATGCGCCATCGCCATGTTGTGCAGCCGCGTTGCGTCGTCCGAGGCGGATCGGATCCTGATCCGCTGGCCCGGAGTCGTCTCTCTTGGGGTAGTGGTCTTGGCTTGGGCTTCAGTCGTGCTGCCCGCGGTCTGCACGGCTGCTGCGCCCTCATGAGTCTGCCCGGAAGCCGCCTCATGGGAGGTCTGGGGACTCTCCGCTCCACTTGCGTGGGCGCCGCCGCTGTGAGCTTCGGCCTGCTCCTCGCCTTCCTTGGCAACCTGGTTCTGTGTCACATAGTCCCGGCGAACCCGGAACTTGGCCGCGATGTCGTAGATCTCCCCGCGGGTTCCGGACAGGCCGATTAAGCGCGGGTGCTGCTTGGCAACGAAGGCGGCGAGTTCCTTCGGACCATCGTTGCGGTCATCGACACTGACCATGGCGATGTTGATCTGATCCGCTTTGTCGCCCATCAGATCGACCGCCATGCCGAGCTTGGTGCCGATGATCGGGCAAATGTCGCCGCACTGCGCATAGCCGAAGTAGAAGGCGGCAGCCTTGCCCTTGAAATCGGCCAGAGTGACTTTGCGGCCCGTATGGTCGGTCAGGCTGAAGTCACCGCCGAGCTGCCGCGGCTCCGGCCAGCCGCTATGAGCGCCGTAGCCGCTGCCGTGCCCGGAGCCCTGGCTGCCCGACTGGGCTTCCTCGGGGTTTGCCTGTTCGGAAGACCCATGTCCCGAGCCGTGTCCGCCGCCGGCTTGCGGCTCAGCGGCCTGGACGGCTGCGCCGTGAGCGCCCTGGTCCTGGGTTGCGCTAGCGGACATTGCCAGAGTGCCGAAGTACAATGCCGTGCCGCCCATCAGGAGGGTCGCCAGGACCGCCGCCCGCCCGGAGCTTTTCAGAAAAAATTTGGTCCGCATGGTCAAAAGACCCTCTTCTCAGGTGGCGATGATCTTGGCGACGGCCGTCCCGTCGAAATGCCGCTTGTTGGTGATCCAGTGATGGAAATGGCCGGTAATCCTGTGATCACCCCTCGGGATGTTCGGGATCCAGAGGGCATAGCGCTGTGCCACAGCGATCTCGAGCCGGGTGTTCGCGGCGAGCTTCCTGGGTCCCGCGAAGGCACCTTTGGCCCGGTTTACCCGAAGCGGACGACCATCGACCTCGACGATCCAGGCATCGACGGGGAGCGTCACGTAGAGCCGGCTGTAGGAGGCGTTGGCGAGACGGACCAGCACGTTCTTGCCGGCCTGGGTCGTGGTGACAGTCCGCCTGTCGATCTGCGACAGTCCGTTGTGGACGCCGTTGATCAGGAAGTACGTCGGATTGAACTTGTCGAGTCCGACGTCGTCGCCGCACATACCGGCGTTGTGGTCGAGCTTGTGCCACACCGGATCGACGTCGTCGAACACCAGGATCGACTCCGCCCCGTAGGGTGCTCCGGGGGTGATGCCGGGGGTCAAGTCACCCGGCAGGGGATCGTAGAGGTAGTTCGGGTTCCTCGTGTCCGAGGGTTTGGTGAGCGGATCGACGATGAGCACGCCGTACATGCCCATCTCGAAGTGCAACACAGTGTTCTTGTGGCAGTGGTAGAGGTACGTGCCGGCCTGGTGGGCGCACCACTGGTAGACGTAGCTGCTCTTGACCTCGAACGAGGTGTGGCCGACGCCGTCGTTCATGGGCGTGGGTTCGATGCCGTGCCAGTGGATGGTGTGGGCGCCCTTGGTCGGCTTGAACTCGCAATGGAAGATCTGGCCCTGCTTGACCCGGATGATCTTGGACGGCCACGGCGAGTCGCTGCCGGAGATATCCGGATCCTTGAAGCCCCAGAACTGCAGCTGCGAGCCGTCCTTCATATCGACGTTCCAGTCGGCGACCTGGCGGCGCACGAAGACCTGCCGGTTGGTCCGGTCAGGCGTCGCGGGATCGTCTTCGAACGGGTGGCAGCCGAAAGTATCGAACTCGAGGGGATCGAAAATAGGGCGGTAAATGATTGTCATTGATAACCTCCAAGGCCAAGCTGACCGGACAGATCTCGATCCCTGAGCCTGTCCTGACATCCATCACAGTGTTTTATGGGCACATATCTGCCGGACGGCGGTGCAACCGTGACCACCGGAACGTTGCCGATGTCTCCGCCCGGATGCTCAGCTGGTTACCAGTGGCCCCTCGATTTCCCAGTCCGTCATCAAGCCCATCGGATAGGAGCCGCCGGCGGAAGTCTGGGAGATTTCGTTGTGGCAGTGCATGGGGTACTGGAGAGGGTATTTCTCCTGCACCATTTTCCAGGGCGCGGGCGGCAGGTCCGGCGGGGTGGTGAAGGGAAGCAGGACATCCTTGATCATCATGGGCGGCATGAGCCAGACGTCGTGTTCGTAGATGTCCTGCTGATAGACGGGAACGCCATTGGCGTTGCTCTGGGTCAGCACGAAAACATGGTTGCCGTGAATGTGCGGACAGTGCGTCGCCAGGCCGGCGTTCATCGTGCGCAGCAGCGCCGGCTCGCCGACATGCCCGGTCGGGCACGTGGCCTTGTCATGCGCCGCGTCCATGCCGCACAGGCCGTTGATCGTGAAGTAGCGGGGATGGAATTGCTCCTGGAACTCCGATGCCGAGAGTACTTCCCCGGCGGCAATCCGGCGGCACATGACCGGGTCAATCTGGTTGAAGATCCAGACATACTCGCGTCCGGCCTGCCAAGGTTTGCCAGGGAAGCGGGCCGGTTTGCCGTCGATGGTTGCCTCGCCGAGCGCCGTGAACAGCGACTTCATGTTCGTCGTTGCGGTTCCCGGCGGATAGGGCATCGGTTTCTTCCTGACTTTGCCGTCGGCATAGCCGTTCGCCGGTTCCACGATCAGCGCGCCGTGCAGGCCGAGCACGCGGTTGACCGGAGCGTTGTCGCCGTCCACGTAGAAATAGGTTCCCGGCTTCGTTGCCGTGAACTCGACCCGAGCCTTGTCTTCGCCGTCGCCCTCACTCGGGGCTAGGCCGACGATGGCGGACATGTTCTGGCCCAGGATCTGGAAGCCGTGAGGGCGGGAACTGGAGTTCCGGATGTCGATACGGACCGTGTCTCCCTGCTTAACCCGGAGGATCGGGCCCGGTATCGACGGCGGCTTTCCTGCATGGGCGAACGCGTACATCGGCACGGTGCTGCCGTCGATCAGCTCAACATCAACGTCAACGATTTCCAGGTCGAAATCGGCGTCATCGCCGGTTGGCAAGTCGCCAGGATCGGATGTCTGCGCAGCAGCCAAGGACGTCAGGGAAGCGGTGGCCGTGGTGAACACAGCAAAGACACTGCCATACTTCAAGAATTGGCGCCTACGCATCAGACAGCACTCCCTGTTTCGAAGGCAAAACTTGTAAACGCACCAAAATTGGAAGGCTAGATAAACTTTACCGTTCCATTTCAAACTACACTTCCGTACTAATCCTAGTTTAAATCTCAAATTGACAAATTTGGATTGCGCCTAACACTTGAAAACATAGCGCGGCAGTATGCTCGACATCCCGAGCATCCAGCTTCATTCATTCTAAATGTGGCCTTCTACTGTATCTCTGCGAGGCTGATATCTGCGGATGTGTTCACTTGCGCCCTTTGCGATGTTTTCGGGAGCATGACGAATCGGCCCATACTCATATTCCGCATTGTCTGGTATTAATTCTTCGGAGGGCAAAAATTTCCAAAGCTAAGTAATCCCATGACGGCACTATCGCCAAATGATGCGAGGATACCGGTCATTCCGTGCCCGAGGTCGGCCCAGCTTGCGCCGCTTCCGACAGAGTGGGAGTACCCTGAAGTTTGAGGGCCAGATCCCCCGAGGCGATGACCTCGACACTCTCAGCAGTCGCTCGGCAGTTGGCTGCGGCTGAACCGCAGGGGAAAGCGGGACATGGTCTGGAACCGGAAAGCTGAGACGGAATAAGTTCGAGGCTCAGCCGTCTTCCTGAGGATTTCTCGAACCACAGCAAGAAGCTCGGCATGTCACGGATAGCAACCAACTCCCAGCGCCGCATTGCCGCGATCGCCTTTGCTGTCCTCCTGACAGCCGGGACGGCCATGGCTCACGAGGGAGCGACCGGCGTGGTGGCCCAGCGCATGGATCTCATGAAGCAGATGGGCCAGCACATGAAAGCGCTGGGTGCCATGCTGGCCGGCAAGACCGCGTTCGACCAGGAAACGGCGCGGCGCCTCGCGGAGACCATGCACCAGCACTGCGAGCATGTGATGCACATGTTCCCGCCCGGCAGCGACGGTCACCACACTGAGGCTACCGAGGCCGTTTGGGACCGCCGCCCGGAATTCGATGTGCGCATGCGCAGCTTCGATGCCGCCGTCGAGGATCTGGTGGCCGCGGCAGCCTCCGGCGAGAAGACGCAGCTGCAGTCCGAGTTCAAACGGGTAGGCCAGGAATGCTCCGGATGCCATGACGGCTTCCGTCAGAAAAAGTAACAATGCAAACTGAACGCTGGGATGATACGGAAACAGCATGGGCTGCGTGGACGGATCATGGTGAAACAAGGCCACTTAATCGAAAGCGGGAGGCAGGCCGTTCGGCTGAAGCCGCTGCTGGCGGCGGCCTTGTTACTGTTCCGGCTGCTGTTGCCGCTCCTTCCAGTTGCCTCCGCCGAAGCCGGTCACGAACACCGGCATACCGCCCATGAAACGCAGCCATCCAACAGCCAACCATCGGGAAATCGTGACGGAGCCGATGGACATCATGAGGTTTGTCATTTCTGTCGGTTCCAGGAAGCGCTGCTCCCGCCGCCCTCATCCGTCCCCGTTATTGCCCGGACGCTTGCCCCGACTGAAGCACCCTGGTCCATGGTTGCCCGCGATTGGGTGCCCTCCCTCGATTTCCTGATCATTGCCCAGGCTCGCGCTCCTCCCCAAAGCAGCTGATCTCGAGATTTCAGCCGTTTCAGAAACCGCCTGTCCCACGCTGGGCGCGCTGGGCTGGCCCGCATGGATGTCCGCATCCATGCTGGAGGAGTGATTCAGATGAACAGGATCAGGATGGCCGCGCTGGCGGTCACGACGACGCTCGCCATGACCGGCGCGGCGATGGCACATGTCACGCTCGAAACCGCCGAGGCACCCGCCGGGAGCTACTACAAGGCCGTGATGCGGGTCGGTCACGGCTGCGAGGGTTCTCCCATGCGGGAGATGCGGGTCAAGGTGCCGGACGGCATGGTCAGCGTGAAGCCCATGCCGAAGCCGGGCTGGGAGGTCTCGACCGTGATCGGCAAGCTCGCAACGCCGTACGAGAGCCACGGCAAGACCATCACCGAGGGCGTCACAGAGGTTCGCTGGACCGGCGGCCAGCTGCTCGACGAGCACTATGACGAGTTCGTGTTCCGCGGCCAGCTGCCGAACTGCGTGACATAGTGCATCCCTCCTCTCACAATCCTGGCAGGCGCATCGTTTCATCTCTATGATAATCAATAAGGTTTTTCGGGCGCCGCGCCTTAATCTCGTTCACGCCCGTTTGTAGGGCATCGGTGTCCAAGGCGGCGGCTGGAATGTGCCAGGGAGCCGAAGGGACAAGCTGGGTTGCCGGCAGGGCCCCGCGTTGGATGAGGCGATGCACGGACGGGATGGAGATGCCGAGCCGCTTCGCCGCTTTCTCGGCCGTCAGCATCTCGGGACGGGGTACTGACGGATCGAAGTCGGGAATGCCAAGCCGTTCTCGTAACAGCCGAACCTTCACGGTCGTCCAGGTCTCACCGTTTTCGCTCCGGCACTTCATGCGGTTCAGCGTGACGGAGATCTCATGGTCTGGCCAGTGACCGGAGAGCTGACGCACGACCTCGACGGCTCCGGGATTTCCCTTTTCCTGCCGGCCCTCTATTCTGCGACGCGGGACGCGCAGTTCGGTGTGACCGCCCCCAACCCAGTGGATCCGCAGCACCGCCTCGTGTGCCGCGTCGTCGAGGTCAATCACCACTTCCTCCACGAGCAGCCGGGTCAAGCGCTGCCGGGTCCGCGCGTCCGCCGTCGGTGCATTCCAAGCTGCGGACAGGTTGTGAGCCAGTCCCAGGAGCGCCGCCTTGTCCACCTTCGGGCGTGCCGCGGATCTTGCCTCGGCTTCGGCAATCCGACGTTCAATCTGCGCCACCCGTTCCAGCGCGGTATTCCACCGAGCTTCCAGTTCCCTCACGACATGGCGCTTGCCCGGGTCCACAAAATCGTACCGGCGTGCGGCCAACGATGTGTCATAGCGGGCCGCTTCCAGTTCCCGTTCCAGGGCCGCCCGCTCCTCCGCCCCGGCGGCGGATGCCTGGTCGGCGGCGAGCAGGGCGGCCTCCACCGCACGGGCAGACACGGCCTCCAGCATCTGGGCCACGATCGCCCGATCGACACGGACGCCACCGATCCCGATGCACAGGCCGACACCGACGTGGGCGTCGTCTCCCCGGCACTGGTAGCGGTGGGCATGCCCGGATTGCATACCGTAGAACACCCGCATCCTGCGGCCGCAGCGTCCGCACCGGACCAGTCCCGTCAGCAAGGCCCGCCCGCCCCGGCCGGCCTTGCGAGAGGCGCGCTTCTGCATGTGGGCGTTCTCTTCCAGCATGCGCTGATGTTCCTCGAACTCGGCCCAGGTGATATAGCCTTCGTGGTTGTCGCGCAGCAGGGCGTTCCATTCGGTGCGTTCCCGTCTGTGCCCAGTGGTCTTGCGAGCCCGACCCTCAATGACCCGTGTCCTGCTGGCTGTCCGGCCGAACACGTATGCGCCGGCATAGATCGGGTTGTTCAAGACTTGGATGACCGTGTGATAGGCCGGCGGCTGCCAGAGGATCTTGCAGGCGGTGAGATTGCGCCGCACGACAGGAAGCGACAGGTCGGTTGCCCGCGCCCACAGAAAGACCTGGCGGGCGCTGCCCAGTTCGCGGAACTTGCTGAACAGCATGCGGATCGCGCCGGCGACACGCTCATCAGGGTCAATTTCAATCCTTCCGGCCTCGTTCCAGCAATAGCCGGGCGGCAGGGTGAACTGCAACTCGCCCCTGCGAGCTTTGCCATCCCGGGCCTCGATGCCGCGCTGGCGCAGCAGGCTGAGTTCGTACTCGGACATGGTGCCCTTCAGGCCAAGCAGAAGCCGGTCGTTAATCAGACAAGGATCGTAAACCCCGTCGGGATCAACGACCAGTGTTCCGGCCAGAGCGCAGAGGTCAATGAGGTGGTGCCAATCCCGACCGTTGCGGGCCAGCCGTGAGGCCTCGATGCAGTAGACTGCGCCGACCGTGCCGGCGCAGACCACTGCCACCAACTTCTGGAATCCTGGTCGGGCTTCGAGGCCGGACCCGGAGCGGCCAAGATCCTCGTCAATGATCATGACATCGACAAATCCCACCGCGCGTGCGGCATCGGCCAGGTCATACTGCCGACGGCGGCTTTCCGTGTGACTGGCTACTTGTCCGGGTGAGGACTGGCGGACATAGACCGCGGCACCGCGGCCAGGATGGTCAGCGGTGATCTTGGGGCTCACGGCCGTCCTCCCTGTCCTCGATGCCCAACCGGGCGCCCACGGCTTCCAGGAGAAGGTCCGCCAGCACCTGCACGACCTCGTCCGGAACCACGACGTCCGGGGGAGGAACATTGAGGTTCAGCGAGAACTGGGTCAGCGGTCGTGGTCGTCTGGTCATCGGCAGCCTCCTCGGTGAGGGATTTGTCCGATGGTGTGTGATCGCCAGCCGTGTGCCGCAAATCCGAGAGAACTGCCGCCAATGCACCAAGGGCCGTGATGGCGGCCTGTGGCGGCCCCAACACCGCCATATCAAGGCAGTACGCCGCGTCGCACATCCAGGCCGGTAATTCCCGGGCTGTTCCGGAGCGCTCCTCAAGCCAGATGACCGGATGGCCGCTGCGTGCTGTCCGGTTTACTACCCGGAGGGTCTGCCCGTACAGCGGGTGCCACGGATACTCGACCCGCGCCGACTCGAAACTGTATGCTGAATGACGCTCAATCCCCGGATCGGCCCGACGAAACCCTGTACGTGCCGATCGTCCAGATCTGCGAGAAAGGCGAGTCGCGCTGGATCGAGATCCCGGCTGCCGGTCAGAAATCCGATGATCTGAAGGAGCCCGCCCCGGCCATCAGGCTGACCCCGAAGGCCAAGTAGACCAGCGGGGCGGACGGCGGCGTCGGTACCTGAACCGGCGTCGCTTCCGTCGGGAGGTTCGCCGTGTTCCCTTCTGTCAGATGGTCTGTCGCCATCCTGATGGCCGTCCTGTCGATCCTCTGGTCCGGCGCCGCGCACGCCCATGCCGGTCTGCTGGAAAGCTCGCCGGCGGACAGCGAGGTGCTTGCCCAGGCACCAGACCGTGTTCTTCTCCGCTTCAACGAGCCGGTCCAGGTGACCTCGCTTCGGTTGGTCGATCCGGCCGGAGGCGCGGTACAGCTTCGGCCCGAAACGGGCGGTCCGCCCGATCGTGTGACGGCCGCTCTCCCGGAACTGAGCAGCGGAACCTATGTGCTGAGCTGGCGCCTGGCATCGGCGGACGGGCATCCGCTCGGCGGCTCCCTGGTGTTTTCGGTTGGGGCACCGAGCGGCAACCCTTCCGGATCTGCTGGACCAGTCACTGATAGCGTGCCGGTTGGCCTGACGGTCCTGTATGCCGCCGCCAGGGTCGTAACCTATGGCGCATCGCTGCTCACGGCAGGACTGGTCATATTTGCCCTGCTGTTTCGTCGCCATGCAGTCGTCGCATCACCGTACCTTGCGGTCCTCCTGTCCACATCCATCGCGGCAGTATCCACGGTACTCGGATTGGGGCTTCAGGCACTGATCCTCGGAAGTGCCGCCGCCTTCCTCGCCCCTGCCGATTTCAGCACCTTCCTGGCTCCAGGCACAACTGTGAGCGCTCTGCTGCGGCTTGACGGGCTCGCCCTCCTCCTCGCGGCGGCGGCTTGGCAGTGGAGCCTTCCCGTGCTGGGACCCTTGGGAGCGGTGATGGTCGCGGCATCGTTCGCGTTCACCGGTCATACGGCGCCCTGGGATTCGCTCTGGCTTTCCGGCCTGCTTGTCCTTCATCTGCTCGCGATAGCGTTCTGGGCCGGGGCTTTCTGGCCCCTGCTCGTCGCCACGCGTCACTCTGACCGTAACGGGGTCGCCCAGCTGATGGTCGCATTCTCCGGCGTGGCGACTGTGATCGTTCCCCTACTGGTGGGCGCCGGGCTGGTTATGGCCTGGCGCTTGGTCGGCAGCTGGAGCGCGCTGGTGACCACGGCTTACGGCCTGACCCTGTCGGCGAAGATCCTGATCGTGGCCGGTATGCTCGGTCTGGCCGCCCTGAACAAGTGGCGCCTTGTCCCGGCGTTGCGGCAGGGGGCAGACGCTTCGGAACGCCTTCGTCGATCCATCCTTGGCGAGGCGGCTCTGGCCGGCGCCGTGTTCGTGGCGACGGCTGTCTTGACCAGCGTGCCGCCGCCGGCAGGCGGGAGCACAGGCGAGCACACCCGGCATGGCACCGACCCGGGTCAGGTCGTCCGCTCCTCGACGGGGCCGCTCGACTTGACACTCAGCGTGACACCGGCGCGTCCCGGCGAGAACGCGATCGAACTCAGGGTGGCGGGGAGCGATGGTTCCCTCCGGGATGTCCTGTCGGTGACGCTGCATCTCGGGAGCCCTGACCTGGGCATAGAGAATATCCCGCGCGCCATGGCTCGTACGGGCCCGGGCAGCTACCGTCTTCAGGGACCGGAACTCGCGGTTTCGGGACGTTGGCGCTTCGGAGCCGACCTGCTGGTCAGCGACTTCGAGAAACGGACGGCCGAGTTCATTATCGACATCGAGGGCGACCATGGACTGCGCTGATGATCGGTCACAGCGCCCCGCCTGGATGGCATGCGTCCGAGGCATATGGACTCGGATCCCAGGCTTCGGCTCGGTGCTCGGTGCGGCCACGTTGGTTCCGCCCGAGGCCGCAGCCCATGCCGGCGAGGCGCAGGCTATTCATGATTTCTGGTCCGCGTGGGCTTTCGATCCTCTATTGGTCTTCCTGCTGGGATTGGCATCGGTCCTGTACGCGCGGGGTGTCCACCGGCTGTGGAGCCGTGCCGGTGTGGGTCGCGGTATCCGGATCTGGCGGGTCTGGGCATTCGCCTGCGGCATGGTCCTGCTGACGCTCGCCATCGTGGGACCACTCGACGTCCTGTTTTCGGTCCACATGACCCAGCACATGGTCCTGATGTCGGCGGTGGCCCCGCTTCTCGTCGTAGGATCTCCGGTAGTGGCTTTCCTGGCCGGGCTGCCCGGGGGCTGGGGCAATGCCCTCTCACGGTGGTGGAACCGTCGATCGTGGACCAGGGCGTTCTGGAACAGGGTGGCGAGCCCGGGGACCGCCTCCATCATCCAGGGACTGGCCCTGTTCGCGTGGCATCTCCCGAAAATCCTGGAACTGGCACTGGTCGTCGATCCGGTGCATGACGCCATGCACATCAGCTACCTTGTCGCGGGCCTGCTGTTCTGGTGGTCACTGGTCCGCTGTTACCATCAGGATGTCGGCCCGGCATTCGCGGGTATCGGTATTGTCAGCACCATGATGTACATGGGTTTCCTGTCGGCCTTGCTGGTCTTCGCCCCGGTCCCGCTTTACCCCGCATACATCGGCCGCAGCGAGCCATGGGGGTTGAGCGCCCTGGAGGACCAGCAGCTGGCTGGACTGATCATGTGGGTGCCCGCGTCCATCCCGTATTTCGTCGGCGGCCTTGGTCTCGTTGCGGGGTACCTGAACCGCCTGGAGCGGCGCCATCCTCAAAGCTCAGGTCCCCAACGCAATCCCGACGGCACGCGGTGATAGTGCCGCAGGGCCTATTCCTGCCGGATGAGGCTCCGGTCGTGCCGGACGTCCTGAGCGAACTCGACCTCGAGCGTTGCATGTGCCACACCGAAACGGTCGCGAAGCATATCTTTCAACCCGCGCCGGATCCGGTCAGCCGCCGCGAGGTCGCGCTCGCTCACCGCGACGTGGGCCTCCACCGCTGTCCGCCCCTCATCGAGCTGCCAGACATGGACGTGATGGACGCCTTCCACGGCTGCCATCGAGGTCATCTCCGCCACCATGCGGTCCACGTCGAAGTCCTTGGGCGCGCTCTCCATCAGGAGTGCAATCGCCGACCTGATCTCGTGGAAGGCATGAATGAAGATGTAGATGGCGATCGCGGCGGTTATCAGCGGATCGACCCAGGTAATGCCGAAGAGCAGGATCAGGACGCCCCCGATGATGACGCCGACAGTGGCCATGGTGTCGGCGATCATGTGAAGGAACGCGCTTTTCACGTTCAGGCTTCCGCGGTCCTTCGAGAGGACCCAGACAGAAAGCGCGTCCTCCACGGCCGCGATCACGCCGACGATGATCATGGTCCAACCCCCGACGTCCTGGGGATGGAGGAACCTGTTCCCGGCCTCATAGAGGAGATAGAGGGCGATAACGAACAGGGTCGTCAGATTGATCAAGGCGCCGATCGTCTCGGCTCTCCTGTAACCGAAGGTCCGATGCTGGTCAGGCCTGCGCTTCGATACGCGCCAGGCGCCGTAGGAGATACCCAGCGAGGCGGCGTCACTGGCGTTGTGCGCGGCGTCCGCGAGCACCGACAGGCTGCCGGAGATCACCCCGCCGACAATCTGCGCGACAGTTATGCCGACGTTGAGCGCGAGGGCGATCAGGAGGCGCTTACCCTTGCCGCTCTCATCCTCGCCGCCGGCGTGTGTATGGCCCATCGCTGAAATCCCTGAGTTCTGCTGCTACCCTCTCCAGGTACTAATCACATGACGGCGGCTTTGATCCCGCGCCGGGATCGAGATGATGCGGATATCGGGTCTGCGCAATCATCGCCGACCGGGGTGGCGACCGTGCTCCCGGACGGATCAGGCAACCAGCGCCCTGCGAAATCCTGCGATGATCGGATTGGACCGGTGTTGGACCGAATGATGGGATAATTCGGGAAAATCGTTATGCGCGGGGATTCATGGAGTTTCTGAAGGTCATGGCGCTGGCCCTGCTGCCAGCCATCGGCAACTTCGGTGGAGGACTCCTCGCCGAGTACCTGAGAACTACCCGGCGGACACTCAGCCTGGCGCTGCACGCGGCGGCCGGCATCGTCACCGCCGTGGTCGCCATCGAGCTGATGCCGGAGGCCCTGGGCGGAGCTCCACCCTGGGCCGTCGTCCTCGCGTTCCTCCTCGGTGGCGCCTTCTCGGTCGTGCTGGAGCGCGGCGTTGATGCCCTGAAGGACCGCCTCGGCGGTGGTGAAACCGGTACCGGGGCCTGGATGATCTACGCTGCCGTTTCGGTGGATCTGTTCAGCGACGGTCTGATGATCGGGGTAGGCTCGGCGGTGTCATTCGGCCTTGCGGTCATCCTCGCCATCGGCCAGGTCACCGCCGACATCCCGGAGGGATTCGCGACCATTGCGAACTTCAAGGATAAGGGAGTGCCGCGCGCGAAACGCATCCTGCTCTCGGCATCCTTCGTCGTCCCGGCCCTCCTCGGTGCTGCTCTCGGGTACTGGCTGCTGCGGGGCGCCGGCGAGATCTGGCAGCTGTCCGCGCTGGCCTTCGTGGCCGGCCTCCTGCTGGTCGCCGCCATTGAGGACATGATCACGGAAGCCCACGAGGCTGCCGCCGATTCCCGCTGGTCGGCCATGTCGCTGGTCGGCGGCTTCGCCCTGTTCACGCTGATCGCCTCGTATTTCGAGGCCGGTTGACCAACACCGCAGCCCCATGTCTGCACGAACAGCGCGGTTCTATACATGACCGCCACACCGAGGACTGCCAGCCCCGAGATCCACGAAGTTTCCTGCTGGAAGTAGAAACCTAGATGCTTTCCAACCAACTGGCGATCAGATCGGTAACATGGCCGCCACTCGCATAGATCAGAAGCAGAATGCAGGAGAGCAGCACGAAAACGGCCGTTACGAGCCATTTCCCTCGGTTTCGTGGGAGGATCCGTAATGGTTCATGTCGGGCAGGAGTGTTTCGACTGCCACGACGGCTTCGGTGGAAGAAATGGCCACTCAACTCATGCCTGCACGAGTAGCGCGGTCCCATACATGACCGTCACACCGAGGATGACGCCCAGTACCGCCGACGCCGAGGCCCACGGAGTTCCCTGGGTTGCCGAGCGCCTCATCAGCAATCCACTAACCTCGACGATGACCTGGAGGATCGCCCCGGCCCCCACCGCCAGCGCCAGCGCCGCCCAGTGCGGCGAGAAGGCGTAGCTGCCGAGCCAGATGCCCGCGACCGCAGGAAGTCCGGCAAGCGCCGCCAGGCCGATGAAGACCGGCCAGCGTGGTGGTTCCTGGACGAGCGGCGCCACGATGCCGATGCCCTCGGTCACGTTGTGCAGGGTAAATCCCAGCACCAGGAAGGTGCCCAGCGCCGCCGCACCGGTCGCGAAAGCCGACCCGATGGCGAGACCCTCGCCGAGGTTGTGCAGGCCGATGCCGAGCGCAATGGAGGTCGCCAGGGCGAGGCCACTGACCTCGCCGCCCTTGCGACGGCCGACAGCCAGCAGAAGCACGAACGCCAGCGCAGCGACCAGCCAGACCAGTGCCACCCCGTGCAAGCCTGGGGCGGCATCGGCGGCGAGTTCCAACGCCTCCTGGAGAGTGTCCACCAGCAGGAATCCGAGCAGACCGATGGTCAGCGCCAGTGAGAAACTGAACGCCCGTGTGCCGCCCACCTGCAAGGCCGGGTAGAACAGCATGCCGAGCGCGACCGGTACGACACCGACGAACAGGCCCACCATCCCGAGGACGCCAAGGCTGTTGGTATCAGGCGTGGCCACGGCGACGTCGATGGTGTGCTCGAAGGCCAGACCGGTGCGCGTTATGAGGGCGATATGGTGGGTCTCCCCGAGCACCCACGGGTACGGAATACGCAGCCAGGCCGAGGACAGATTGCCGAGTTCGCCGGACGGCTCCTGGACGAATGTCCAGTAGGCGCCATCCACCTGCACCTGGGCAATGCGGACCGGCTCCGTGCCACCCACCCGAACCAGCAGCCCGATACCGTCGCCATCGAGGACTTGGCGCTCGACCGTGACCTGCTCGACCGGAGGCGCTGCCCCGGTCAGCGAGCGCAGTGGGTCGGCGGCGAGGAAGGCAATCGCCACCGCCACGATCAGGAGCAGCGGAGCTGCGACCGCCAACGCCAAGATCATGCGGCGGGTGGTCATGCGACCTCCCCCCGAACATCGAACAGGCTCATCCAGCCGAGTTCGACGAACTCGGACTGGTGCGCGTGGAACATGTAATGCCCCGGTTCGTGATCCTGGTATGTGAACTCCAGGATGCCGCGCTGGCCCTGGCACTGCGTGATGATGTCCACGGTCCTGAGCGTCGGCGTCAGCGTTGTGCCACTGTCGTAGTAGTCGAAAAAGTTGCCGTGCAGGTGAAGGCTGTTGATAGGATCGAACTCGGTCACGTTGACCAGGTAAATCCGGACCGGCCGCCCCCGGTCGATCACGATCGGGCGTTTGGAATAGGCATGCGCCACCGTATTGACGGCGTAAACCTCGTTCTCCTCGTCGAAGTTCGTGTCGAAGGCGTTCATGACCATGACAAACTCCTGCCACTCCCGGTTCTCGGGTGTGCCGAGCAGGCGGGAGCGGGCGACCGCTTCGTGCTCGGGATGGCGCGCCGGATCAGGATCCACGATGAAGGCACCGTACAGGCCTTTATGAATGTGGCGCTTCAGCGGAACGGTGTGGCAGTGGTAGAGGTGGCAGCCGAAAGGCCTGGCGTCGAACTCGTAGACGAATTGACCGCCAGGAAGGACGTCGCCAGCTCCCGGGACACCGTCCATCCGGGCGGAGTGGATGCCGTGGAAATGCATGGAGTGCGGGTGCGATCCGCGGTTCCGGAAGGTGATGCGGACCCGCTCGCCCTCGACGGCCCGGATGGTCGGGCCGGGGATGCGTCCGTTGTAGGTCCAAGCCGGAAAGAAAATGCCCGGGGCGATCTCGACTTCCTTGTCGATGGCCTCGACCACGAACTCGCGGCAAGGGCGCCCTTGGTCATCCCGGATGACTTCGCCGGTATCCCAGTCGGTGAGAAGGGTGTGTGGATCGAAGCCGTTCCGCGCGGTATCGACCTCACCCACGGTCATCATGCCGCCATGCGAGGCGTGCGCCGCCGAAAGCGCCGCCGACGGCTGGCCGTCTGTGATCGGCATCGCGTGCCCGGGGCCGTGCGTCTGGGCCGCGGCACCACCGAGGGCGAGCCGTGCGGCGTGCACCCCTCCCAGAAGGGCCCCTCCTGCGAGGAGCAAACGTCGCGTCACGGGCTGACCGAACAGGGACCTCATGCTCATCGCTCCTGTATTCAAGCCGACAAGGCCTTACTTCAGGCATTTGTCCGATGCTATAACATGTAGCAAGTGCTATAGTCGCGCCGAATCGACCCCTCGTCAACAATCCACTCGGAGGATCCGGAAGCCCGCTGGCATAGGTAGGGAACGTTGTGGCAGGATCGCCGGAACCGGAGGGAAAACCGAACAGTGATCGGAAGGAATGCGAGCAGAGTGCCGGAGGAGATGCCTGACGCGGACCGGCAGGCCGCGAACTTCCAGAGGGTCCGCGAGGCCCACCAGACGGAGTTGGCTGAGGATTATGTCGAACTTATCGCCGACTTGATCGACACAACCGGTGAAGCGCGCGCGGCTGACATCGCCCGGCGCCTGGGCGTCGCACATCCGACCGTGGTCAAGACCATCGGCAGGCTCCAACGGGAGGGCTTGGTGGCAAGCCTGCCCTACAGGTCGATCTTCCTGACCGAGACAGGACGCAAGATGGCCGAGCGCTGCAAGCGCCGCCACGAGGTCGTGGTGAATTTCTTGAAGGCCCTCGGAGTGACCGAGGAGACGGCGGAGCGCGACGCTGAGGGGGTCGAGCACCACATCAGCGAGGAAACCTTGAGGGCCTTCGAGCGCTTTATCCGCTCCAATCGTGTCGGCTGAGGAGGTCCGATGCAGTCGAAGGCGAAGCATGCTTGCATATTTCGGGTGAGATGGACCCCGTTGGTGAGACAATCGAGGTGGCGGGTTAAGCGAGAGTCCCGCGGGATCATTGCGCCGTGTTGATGCCGGGCATCGGTGTCGGCGCGAGTTGTAGGGTAATCGCTATCTTTTCAATATCCAAATCCTTGTTGTTGCTGATGCCGGTGGGCATGGGGCGAAGGTGAGCATCTCCTGGTTTGTCGAGCCTGCTCGGCAAACCAGGGGAGCGGAACCGTTCGGCGCAGCCGATCGCCCCGATGCGCATGGCTGCATCATGGTTCGGGTCCTCCGAGGCCCACCGGATACAAGGTTGCGGCGCGATGATCCGCGCCCGATGGCGGGCTCCCCTCGGACAGACGGAGCCCGACAACGATTACTGGCTTGACACCAAAAACCCTATACAAGCAATCACGCTAGATTTGTTGGCGGGCCTAGGAAGAGGGAGCTTATACGCTACCTTTTCTTCCAGGCTGGAGAAATTTATTTCATCCCCCAAACTGCATTCACTCCTATGACTTGGTTGCTGGCCGGTTGAATTAATCTAGGTTTGCCACAACGGTTCATGTCATTGCCCGCCCAACACGTCTTCAGTTCAACATCACAAGAAGCTTCGAGGCTAACGTAAAAATTTTTACCTTAAGGGTATTTCTCGCATAACTTGTTGTATTTCTAAAGGTTTTTTCTTGTCATGACTGCCTGGGCAAACTCCAGCAAGTCCATTGGCACAAACCCATGAGTTGTAATTTCATGACGACGATCCACTCCAATCACCGGCGCAAACGCATAGTGGATCTGCTCATAACGACGATAATTTGCCCCCAATTTCGTGCTCAGGAAACTCTCGATATGGGCACGTGACTTGGCGAGGCTCGCTCCGGTGTGCTTATCCGCCGAACGCTTGCAGGAGCCAAAGAGGATCCTCTCAGCATCGGTATCCACACCGATAACATCGATTTCGATGTTCGACAGCCCGGAGTCCGGCTTGTCCCACCAACCCTCCACCATCATGGTGAGGGATATGGGGCCCTTTCCGTTGGCGGAAGCCTGCCGCAGCACCTCGCGTATCATTTTTTCAAAAGCAAACCCTTCCAAGTTGGTGAGGCGTTCATCGGCGCGAACTACCGCGCGTTCGACCGGTTGGATCCGGGCTAGATCAGCGGCACGCCCAAGGGCGACTAGCCAGGCGGAGAGGAAGTTATCGGTAATGACATAGCGTGCATTGCGTTGGCGATCCGCCGAGAAGATCGGCTTACGCATCTCGATCATGCTGTACCGCTCGATCAGGATCTTTAAATATCCACCAAGCTGCTTCTCATCTCCTGCCTCAGCCTTGAACGCATCGCGTAGTTCCGCATGGGAACAAGGCTGACGGGCGGCAACTACCTTCAAGACGCTGTCATACCGCCCTCTTAATTCGCGCAGGAACCAATTCTCTGCTTCGTCACGTAGAGGCGAGAGCCCCTCTAAAAAGAGCCGAGTTAACGCAACTCGGCGGTGCCCGTCATCCCCAGTGAGGGCATCTTGCTGCCATGCATCATGATAGAACTTCGGCACTCCCTCAAAGAGAGTCCAGAAGAACAGCCAAGCCCTCGGGTCTTCGATTCCGTGTGCCCTGAACATCTCGACCAAGGTAGCAAAATCCCAGTGACCAAGCTGCAAGCGGTCAGTTAGTCGATTGAAGAGTGGGGAGCTCTGGTCCTCTAGGATAGCCGTCATTTCCGTATGAATAGACCCAAGTACAAAAAGGCCGCCGCCGACATCTATTTCTCTTAGACGGTCTACGTCATTCTGTAGATAGCTTGTGAACTCGTAAAGAGCTTTACGATGAAAATATTGGAACTCGTCAATCACCACGATGCAGCCGCTGCGGCAAATTGCCCCTACCGCCTGCGCCACGTCCGCCAAGCTGAGAATCTTTTCCGGGTTCACGATGTCCGTCATTTCGTGATCCTCGACTGCGTCGCGCATCGCATTGACGACACCAAATGCATCGCTGTCGGGCATCTGTACGTAGAATGCTCTGACACCAGCCTCCTTCACGGCGTTGCGGATGAGAGTTGTCTTCCCAATCCGTCGCCGTCCGGTGATCGAGCAGAAGAACCAGTGACCACGGTGGATCAACCGGAGGATGTCAGCGCGCTCGCGAGCGCGTCCGTAAAATGACCAGGTCGTTTTCATATAGGTAAGGTAAAAATTTTTATCTTAATTTCAACAGGTCTGTAAAGCATTGTATTCTAATGTCATTTGTCGATCCTTCTCCGCCGAGTGAGTGAGAGCGATGCTGAGATAAGGGGCCTATAGAGGTCACGGCAATTTACGTCAAGGGGCAAGCCGCCGATGAACTGGTAGCATGCATCTCGAGAACGAGATGGTCGCCCGACGGCAGCAGGCGATCGACTGCCATGCCGGGTGGCAGCAGGGAGAATGCGCAATCAAGCAAGGAGTGGCTTCAGGTTACGAGTGGGAACGCCCTCTCAATATATTCACTCGGTTTTCACTCTTGATCCGTGTGCACCGGAAGTGCGGAAGAACCCCTGATTGACGCTCTTCCTATCCTGATTGTCGGGCCATAATCCGCGTACCGAATGCTATGGACGGCGTGCCGCACATGCCCGTGCCGCCGATCGCCCCCGGCGAAACCTTCACCTATGAGTTCGAGGTCGTGGACGCAGGCACTTTCTGGTACCACCCGCACATTCGCAGCCACGAACAGGTCGGCCGCGGCCTCTCCGGAGCGCTCATCGTCGAAGAGCAGGAGCCGATCCAGGTCGATCGTGACCTCACCTGGATGCTGGGCGACTGGCGTTCGAAAGCGGACGCCTCGATCAGCAACGACTTCGGCAACATGATGGATCTGAGCCATAACGGCAGGATCGGCAACAGCGTCACCATCAACGGTCAGGTGGTCGAGGACTTCCCTGTCCGGTCCGGCGAGCGGGTCCGGCTGCGTCTGATAAACCCGCCAATGCCCGCATCTTCGGCCTTCGGTTCCAGGGTCATCGGCCACTGGTTGTCGCGATCGACGGCCATCCCGTGGAGCCGCACGAGCCGGAAAGTGGTCGGGTGGTGCTGGCGCCCGCCATGCGCATCGACCTGGTGCTCGATATGACCGGCGCTCCCGGTGACCGTACCACCGTCGTGGATGACTTTTATCGTGACCTCGCCTACCGGATGGTAGACCTGAGCTACGGGCCAGAGCGGCTGCGGGACCGACCGCTGGACACTCCCATCATCAACTTGCCACCCAATCCGGTGCCGGAGCCGAACCTTGCCGGTGCGGCTCGCCATGAGGTAACCCTGGGTGGTGGCATGATGGGGACGATGGCCGGAGCAATGGTGAACGGGAAGATGATCGACATGCGCACAATGATGCGCAGCGGCATGGCTTGGGCGATCAATGGTATCGCCGATAATGGTCCCGAGGGTGACCACGGCGGCCATGTCATGAACCCCATCTTCACGATCGAGCGTGGCCAAACCTGCATCATCGCGATGATCAACGAGACGGCCTGACACCATCCCATGCACTTGCACGGTCATACCTTCCGGGTGCTGTCCCGCAACGGTCAGCCAACCCGGTTCAAGGAGTGGCAGGACACTGTCCTGCTGGCGCCGCGCGATCGTGTCGAGATCGCCTTCGTCGCCGATAATCCGGACGACTGGATGTTCCACTGCCACATCCTCGAGCACCAGATCGCCGGGATGATGAGCACCATCCGCATCGCTTGACGATGAAACCGATTTCCAGGATCACACCTATGCGCACTCTGACAACCGTCGCTCTGATGCTGACCCTAACGATGCCCGCCAGTGCAATGCTGCTTGACGAGGTGAGGCGCAGTTTGAGGAGCACAAAAACTCAGGGGGCGGAACCTTGCGGCCCACCCCCTGAATCTGCGTCGGCCGGTCCCCGACTAAGCAACTTCTTGCCCTTGTGGCTTGGCCTTGCTCTGGCGCTCGCCCGGACCTACATCCCCGAAGGAATGCCTGATATTTAATGACCGCGAGGCGTATGCGCGGTCAACGTCTATGCTTCAAGAGTAGGGCGCGCCAACGCATCTGTCAATACCCTGGCGACGTCGGTGCGAACACCGCCAGTGCTGCTCAAGAGGCAAACTCCAAACACGCCCGCAACGCCGGCGGTGTCAAGAAGCACCTTAGCTGACCGAAGAGTGCTCCCCGTCGAAAGCAGATCATCGACGAGCATGACGCGCTTGCCGGTCAGGTCAGGCAGCGCGCTGGCTACGATTGCGGGAATTAGAGCACCCGCCTGGATTTCTGATCCGCGGCACGGCTCCGGCTGGAAGGAAAGGGGTGCGGCGCTTCCGGGCGCAGCACCCCTTTTCTGTTTCCTGGGCGCTCTGCTCGACGGCCGGAAATCGATGCCGGATGAAATCCGTGCGAGAGTACGGTATCCAGCGCTGTCCTTCCGTCCCGGAGTTGCCTCCATGCCCGCCTTCATCCGTCAGGTGACCATCCGGAACTACAAGAGTATCGCTGCGTGCCAGCTCGAGCTGGGTCCGCTGATGTTCCTGGTCGGCCCGAACGGAGCGGGCAAAAGCAACTTCCTGGACGCATTGCGCTTCGTCGCCGAGTCCTTGAGGACGTCCATTGATCATGCGCTTCGGGAGCGTGGATCGATCAAGGAAGTCCGGCGGCGGTCCGGCGGTCATCCCAACCATTTCGCGTTGAGGTTCGATTTCACGCTGCCGAACGGAAGTCGGGGACATTATGCGGTCCGCGTCGGTGCCAAACCGAGCGGGGCATTCGAAGTCCAGGATGAGGAATGCCGTATCGCCCCGGCGGAAGCCCTGGGAGTATTCCACCACTTCCGTGTGAAGTCCGGGAGACTGGAAAACTCCTCGGTCACCCCGATGCCTGCCGCGTTATCGGACCGGCTGTTCCTGGTGGCGGCGTCCGGGATTCCGGAGTTTCGGCCGGTCTTCGATGCCCTGTCGAGGATCGAGGTCTACAATCTGAACCCGGCGTCGATCGCCGCGATGCAAAGGCCTGATCCCGGGGACATCCTCCGCCGTGACGGCAGCAATGCCGCGAGCGTCTTCCAGCAGTTCTCGGCCGAGGCCAAGGACAAGGTCCGCGACAGCCTTTCGCGGATCGTTCCCGGCATTTCGGACGCCGAAGTGAAAGCGCTCGGTTCCCAGGAAACCATCGAATTCAGGCAGAACGTCAAGGGACAGGCCCATCATTGGCGCTTCCTGGCGGCGGCCATGTCCGACGGCACGTTGAGGGCGTTCGGCATCCTGCTGGCCGTGCTCCAGGCGATGTCGGCGAAGGACCACGCCAACGCGCCGTTGCTGATCGGGCTCGAGGAACCGGAAATCGCCTTGCACCCGGCGGCGTCGAGCGTGCTTTTGTCCGCCCTGCGGGAGGGGGCGGCCGATTGCCAGATCCTGGTCACCAGCCATAGCCCCGAGTTGCTGGACAATACCGACATACCTCCTGAAGCGATCCTGGCGGTGGACAACGAGGCTGGTCTCACCCGCATCGGCAGGATAGATCCGCAGACGCGGGAGTTGCTGCGCGAGAAGATGTTCACCCCGGGTGAATTGCTGCGCCAGAACCAGCTCTCCCCGGATCCGGCGTCGGTGACGGATGTCTCCAACGATCGCCAGTTGAAGCTTTTCGACAGCGCCGGCCGCTGACCATGGTCTTCATCGCGCCGATCGTCGAGGGACATGGGGAAGTGGAAGCCGTACCCGTGCTGCTGCACAGGATGGCAGCGCACCATATGTCGAATGTTCCCCTGCGCGTGAACCCGCCGATCCGCGTCAAATGCGGATCCTTCCTGAACGACGACGTCTATTTCCGCAAGCATGTCGCCCTGGCGGCTGCCAAGGCCGCTCCGCAGGGAGGCCATGTCCTGATCCTGCTGGATTGCGACGATGCGAAATGGTGCCCGGCGACGCTGGGGCCGCATCTCCTGGAAAGGGCGAGACGGGTCAGGCGTGATGTCAGTCATCTGGTCGTGCTCGCCAACAAGGAATTCGAAACCTGGTTCATTGCCGCCATTGCATCGCTCGGTGGTCAGCAGGGAGTCGCCCGCGATCTAGTACTACAGCCGTTCACTTTCGATTGAGGTTCGTCGTTTCCAGTGACTGCGTCGAGCCCTTTGCTGGTGGCGTCTTCGCCAGAGTGACCAAGCGATAGCGGTTCCGGGGTCGCGCGGGCTTTGGGAGACGAGGGAATGAAGCAGGCGACGTATCTCGGGCACGGTCAGGGGTAGAAGGTCGGCCATCAAGTCGGCCGGGTCCTTTCCCCCCGATCGCCGCCTGACGCACGACGGTGAGAAAGGCGAAGGCCAGCAGGACCAAGGTGATATGCCGGTGCCAGCCGGTCCAGGAGCGAACCTCGTACTGGTCAAGCCCGACCTCCTGCTTGGCCATTTCGAAGCTGCTTTCAATGGTCCAGCGCGCGCCAGCCACGCGAACCAGATCGGCCAGGGTCGTGCCGTCCGGAGCGCAGGTCAGATAGAACGTCAACTCGCCATCACCCAGCCGCCGCCGGATCAGCAGTCCCTTCCGCCACCCCTCCGGGGCGCCGCGGAAGGGAAGGCAGGCCCAGTCGTACAGCCTGGGTCCCTTGGTGCCGTCGCCCGCACTGAGCCGGTGCCATCCATCGGCCGGCACCTCCTCGACCCAATCACTTACCGTCCCCGGCCACAGGCGCTGTCCACTGGTGACGGCCAGCACGTAGCCGATGCGGCGGCGCTCCAGGGCGCGCCGGATCGCACTGTCGGCGCCATAGACGCTGTCGCCCGCTACCCAGGCGCGGGGCACGCCGGCATCCAGGGCGCGCTCCAGCATCGCCAGGCCCAGTTTCGGCTTGGTGGCGAAGGCCACCGTGTCGGGCACCCAGGCGGACCGGCGGCGCGCCTCGTCGGTCGCCCAGGCCTGCGGCAGGTACAAGGCGCGATCGATCAGCGCGTAGCCGTGCTGGCCGGCGTAACCGAGGAACACGCCGACCGTCGCTCGCAAGTCTCGCTCGGACTACGGCCTTCGAAGGCTTCGCCTTCGATCCTTCGTAAGCGATGCGAGCGGACCCTTGGCCTTTGGCTGCGTGATCACCGCATGGATCGGTTGCGGCGGGCCTTGAAGTGTTCGCGCAACTCCAGGATGGCCTTGGCTACGGCCGGGACGTCGGCCTCGGCGATGGCCGCCGTGCCGAACAGCACGGGGCCCAGGGCCTGGAACGGAGCATGTTCCGGTTTGCCCGGGTTGGTCACGCTCTTCCAGGCGCGCGGCGCCAGCCGGGTGGCCACCAGGAACCCGAGGGACCAGAAGATCGGGTCCAGCCCTCCTGCGTGGTGCGGCGCCAGATGCGGCCGGTACAGGCCGGGGAACTGCGCCATCGTCTCCGACAGGCGGTTATGGTGGTCCGCCACGGCCTGGACGGCCCGGTGCTCCCGGCTGCTCTCCGCGGCGAGCAGGGCGTGGTCGCCCAGCAGGTCGCCGAGCCAGATCCGCGGATCGAGGAACTTCGGCCCGATCAGCACGGCGGTCAGGTAGCCGTCGAGGCCGTCCAGCCGCGACACCGGCGCCGCCCGGCCCCGCTGGTACGCTTCGAGCTCCTCCGCGTCCTGCATCGCCCTGGGCGCCGCCGGTCCGGTCTGCGCAGCGGGCTCGGCCGTCATGCCGCCCGGACCGTCCCGGCATCGGCGCCCCGCTCGGCTTTCCATGCCCACGGCAGCAGGCGGTCGAGATCGTTGGCCTTCACGGCACCCGACACGATGCGCTCCAGCACGTCGGCCAGGTAGGAGAACGGGTCGAGGCCGTTCAGCCTGGCGCTGTTGATCAGCGAGGCGAGGATCGCCCAGTCCCGGCCGCCCGCCGCGGAGCCGGCGAACAGGGCGTTCTTGCGGCCCAACCCGATCGGGCGCATCAGTCTCTCCACGGTGTTGGTATCCACCTCGATGCGGCCGTCCTCGAGGAAGGCGACCAGCCCGTCCCAGTGACCCAGGGTGTAGGAGATCGCCTTGGCCAGGCTCGACTGGCCGGAGATCTCCGCCCGCACCGCCATCAGCCGGACCTTCAGAGCTTCCAGGATCGGCCGGGACCGGTCCTGCCGGACCCGCAGGCGGGTCTCCGCCGTCGTGCCGCGGATGCGTGCCTCGATGGCGTAGACCTCACCGAGGCGCCCGATCACTTCCCGCGCCACCTCCGACCGGGTCGTCCTGAACACCGCCACGAACTTGCGGCGGGCATGGCTCAGGCAGAAGACGAGCCGGATCGTCGCCCGCCTCCGGCGGCGGACAAGCGCCTTGTAGGCCACATAGCCGTCCACCTGGAGAAGCCCGTCGAAGCCCGCCAGCTGGTCCTGGATCGCCGCCGTGTCCCGCCCCTCGGCGAACACGTAGCCGACCGCCGGTCGGGCCGGTCCCTGCCAGGGGCGGTCGTCCACCGCCTGGGCCCACAGCTGGCAGATCCTGGTGCGGCCCCGTCCGGGATCCAACCGGGGCAACGGCGTCTCGTCGCAGAACACCCGCTCCTGGGATCGGATGTAGAGCAGCAGCCGCTCGTACAGCGGCTTCAGCCACCACGCCGCCCGGCGAACCCAGAACACCAGCGTCGTCCGGTCCAGCGCGATGCCCTGGCCGGCGAACATCCGGGACTGCCGGTACAGCGGCAGGTGCCAGGCGAACTTCGCCACCACCACGTGGGCGACCAGCGCGGTGGTGGCCATGCCGCCGTCCACCACGCGCGGCCTGGCGGCGGCCTGGACCAGGGTGCCGCGGCAGCATCGGCAGGCATACTTCGGCCGGATGGTGCGCAGGACGCGCACAAGGGCCGGGATCACGTCCAGCGCCTCGGCGACGTCCTCGCCGATCCGGTGCATCGGCCCGGCGCAGCACGGGCACGCGGTGCTCTCCGGCTCGATAGTCGTCTCGACCCGCGGCAGATGCCGGGGCAGAGCGCCGACATTCCGGTTCGCCGGACGGCGCGGGTGCCGCCCCGGCTTCCCGGACGTGCGGTCCGCGTTGTCGTTGGCGGCCGGAGCCGCCTCGACGGCGAGGTCGCCGAGATCGAGGACGCCCTGCTCCGGGTCGATCATCGCGGCCCTCTCCGACTTCGCCCCGAAGATCATCGCCTTCAGGGTCTTCACCTGCGCCTGCAGATCCGCGTTCCTGGCCTCCAGATCACGGATGATCCGGACCAGTTCGGCGGGGTCTGCGGGGAGCGGGTCGGGAGGCTCGGCCATGCCCCGGAGCATACCGCAAAAGCCGGCAGCATCCCAGACGGATCAACGCCTTCAGCCCATCCACCGGGGCGTCTTCACGGGTGGCGGCGCGGCCGCGCGCCACTCCAGTCCGTCGAGCAGCAGCGCGAACTGGACCGCGCTCAGCCGGACCGTAAGCGATGCGAGTGCACCCTTCTTCCCGGAACCGGGTCTGTGAGCGAGATTACGCGCGGGTTCACGGAGCACGGAGGGGGCGATGGAGGATGGCGTCAGGCTTCATCCCAGGCTTGAAGCCATGGATGAAGACGGGCCGTATCGGCGGGTCGAGGTGATCACGGGACGGTGTCAACGGCGCGTGTGGACGGCACAGGAGAAGGCGCGCATCGTGGCGGAGAGCGCGGTGCCGGGCGCCAACATCTCCGAGGTCGCGCGGCGGAACGGGGTGAACCGCGGCCTGCTCACGGTCTGGCGCCGGGAGGCAGGTGCGGTCCCGGAAGCGACCCCGGCGCAGACGCCGCTGTTCGTTCCGGTCACGGTGGTCGAGGAGCCTGCGCCCGCTCCTCCGCGGGACCGGCGTCAAGCATCCCGGGAGACGGCGCCGGGCCGGATCGAGATGGATCTGCGCAGCGGGCGGCTGGTGTTCCACGGCGCCGTCGATCCCGGCCTCGCCGCGGCGGTCGTCGCGGCCGCCCGAGGGCGGGGATGATCACGCCGCGTCCCGGCCTCAAGGTCGTGCTCGCCACGCAGCCGATCGATTTCCGCAAAGGGGTCCACGGCCTGGTCGCCCTGGTGGCCGAGGCGCTGAAGGCGGATCCCTACTGCGGTGACGTCTTCGTCTTCCGCTCCAAGCGCAAGGACCGGCTCAAGCTCCTGGTTTGGGACGGTAGCGGATTGATCCTCGCAACGAAGTGGCTGGAGGACGGCGGATTCCCCTGGCCGCCGGTCCGGGACGGCGCGGTCCGGCTGAGCGCGGTCCAGTTCGCGCTGCTGCTCGACGGACTGGAGTGGCGCGCGGCCGCGCCGCCACCCGTGAAGACGCCCCGGTGGATGGGCTGAAGGCGTTGATCCGTCTGGGATGCTGCCGGCTTTTGCGGTATGCTCCGGGGCATGGCCGAGCCTCCCGACCCGCTCCCCGCAGACCCCGCCGAACTGGTCCGGATCATCCGTGATCTGGAGGCCAGGAACGCGGATCTGCAGGCGCAGGTGAAGACCCTGAAGGCGATGATCTTCGGGGCGAAGTCGGAGAGGGCCGCGATGATCGACCCGGAGCAGGGCGTCCTCGATCTCGGCGACCTCGCCGTCGAGGCGGCTCCGGCCGCCAACGACAACGCGGACCGCACGTCCGGGAAGCCGGGGCGGCACCCGCGCCGTCCGGCGAACCGGAATGTCGGCGCTCTGCCCCGGCATCTGCCGCGGGTCGAGACGACTATCGAGCCGGAGAGCACCGCGTGCCCGTGCTGCGCCGGGCCGATGCACCGGATCGGCGAGGACGTCGCCGAGGCGCTGGACGTGATCCCGGCCCTTGTGCGCGTCCTGCGCACCATCCGGCCGAAGTATGCCTGCCGATGCTGCCGCGGCACCCTGGTCCAGGCCGCCGCCAGGCCGCGCGTGGTGGACGGCGGCATGGCCACCACCGCGCTGGTCGCCCACGTGGTGGTGGCGAAGTTCGCCTGGCACCTGCCGCTGTACCGGCAGTCCCGGATGTTCGCCGGCCAGGGCATCGCGCTGGACCGGACGACGCTGGTGTTCTGGGTTCGCCGGGCGGCGTGGTGGCTGAAGCCGCTGTACGAGCGGCTGCTGCTCTACATCCGATCCCAGGAGCGGGTGTTCTGCGACGAGACGCCGTTGCCCCGGTTGGATCCCGGACGGGGCCGCACCAGGATCTGCCAGCTGTGGGCCCAGGCGGTGGACGACCGCCCCTGGCAGGGACCGGCCCGACCGGCGGTCGGCTACGTGTTCGCCGAGGGGCGGGACACGGCGGCGATCCAGGACCAGCTGGCGGGCTTCGACGGGCTTCTCCAGGTGGACGGCTATGTGGCCTACAAGGCGCTTGTCCGCCGCCGGAGGCGGGCGACGATCCGGCTCGTCTTCTGCCTGAGCCATGCCCGCCGCAAGTTCGTGGCGGTGTTCAGGACGACCCGGTCGGAGGTGGCGCGGGAAGTGATCGGGCGCCTCGGTGAGGTCTACGCCATCGAGGCACGCATCCGCGGCACGACGGCGGAGACCCGCCTGCGGGTCCGGCAGGACCGGTCCCGGCCGATCCTGGAAGCTCTGAAGGTCCGGCTGATGGCGGTGCGGGCGGAGATCTCCGGCCAGTCGAGCCTGGCCAAGGCGATCTCCTACACCCTGGGTCACTGGGACGGGCTGGTCGCCTTCCTCGAGGACGGCCGCATCGAGGTGGATACCAACACCGTGGAGAGACTGATGCGCCCGATCGGGTTGGGCCGCAAGAACGCCCTGTTCGCCGGCTCCGCGGCGGGCGGCCGGGACTGGGCGATCCTCGCCTCGCTGATCAACAGCGCCAGGCTGAACGGCCTCGACCCGTTCTCCTACCTGGCCGACGTGCTGGAGCGCATCGTGTCGGGTGCCGTGAAGGCCAACGATCTCGACCGCCTGCTGCCGTGGGCATGGAAAGCCGAGCGGGGCGCCGATGCCGGGACGGTCCGGGCGGCATGACGGCCGAGCCCGCTGCGCAGACCGGACCGGCGGCGCCCAGGGCGATGCAGGACGCGGAGGAGCTCGAAGCGTACCAGCGGGGCCGGGCGGCGCCGGTGTCGCGGCTGGACGGCCTCGACGGCTACCTGACCGCCGTGCTGATCGGGCCGAAGTTCCTCGATCCGCGGATCTGGCTCGGCGACCTGCTGGGCGACCACGCCCTGCTCGCCGCGGAGAGCAGCCGGGAGCACCGGGCCGTCCAGGCCGTGGCGGACCACCATAACCGCCTGTCGGAGACGATGGCGCAGTTCCCCGGCCTGTACCGGCCGCATCTGGCGCCGCACCACGCAGGAGGGCTGGACCCGATCTTCTGGTCCCTCGGGTTCCTGGTGGCCACCCGGCTGGCGCCGCGCGCCTGGAAGAGCGTGACCAACCCGGGCAAACCGGAACATGCTCCGTTCCAGGCCCTGGGCCCCGTGCTGTTCGGCACGGCGGCCATCGCCGAGGCCGACGTCCCGGCCGTAGCCAAGGCCATCCTGGAGTTGCGCGAACACTTCAAGGCCCGCCGCAACCGATCCATGCGGTGATCACGCAGCCAAAGGCCAAGGGTCCGCTCGCATCGCTTACGCCGGACCGCGCCGTCCCGGACCGGCGGCCAGGGGAATCCGCCGTCCTCCAGCCACTTCGTTGCGAGGATCAATCCGCTACCGTCCCAAACCAGGAGCTTGAGCCGGTCCTTGCGCTTGGAGCGGAAGACGAAGACGTCACCGCAGTAGGGATCCGCCTTCAGCGCCTCGGCCACCAGGGCGACCAGGCCGTGGACCCCTTTGCGGAAATCGATCGGCTGCGTGGCGAGCACGACCTTGAGGCCGGGACGCGGCGTGATCATCCCCGCCCTCGGGCGGCCGCGACGACCGCCGCGGCGAGGCCGGGATCGACGGCGCCGTGGAACACCAGCCGCCCGCTGCGCAGATCCATCTCGATCCGGCCCGGCGCCGTCTCCCGGGATGCTTGACGCCGGTCCCGCGGAGGAGCGGGCGCAGGCTCCTCGACCACCGTGACCGGAACGAACAGCGGCGTCTGCGCCGGGGTCGCTTCCGGGACCGCACCTGCCTCCCGGCGCCAGACCGTGAGCAGGCCGCGGTTCACCCCGTTCCGCCGCGCGACCTCGGAGATGTTGGCGCCCGGCACCGCGCTCTCCGCCACGATGCGCGCCTTCTCCTGTGCCGTCCACACGCGCCGTTGACACCGTCCCGTGATCACCTCGACCCGCCGATACGGCCCGTCTTCATCCATGGCTTCAAGCCTGGGATGAAGCCTGACGCCATCCTCCATCGCCCCCTCCGTGCTCCGTGAACCCGCGCGTAATCTCGCTCACAGACCCGGTTCCGGGAAGAAGGGTGCACTCGCATCGCTTACGATCCTTCGGACCGCCCTCCGTCTGGCAATTCTCGATGCGTCCGGCAGTCCCGGAGTACTGACGCTGCACTCCGACGGAGTGCTCGCCCTTCTTGAGAAAGCCGGTCTCGTCGAGCACCACAACGGCACCGGGGTCGCCCAAATGCTCGACGACATAGGCGCGCAGGTCATCGCGCACCGCATCGGCATCCCAGCGCATGCGCGCCAGGAAGTCCTGGACGCTGTCCGGACTGGTATCACCGGCGGCTTCCGCCAGATGCCAGCCGTTCTTCCGTTCCAAGGGCGCAAGAAGACCGGCCAGATAGCGCCGTGCCCGTTCCCGGGCCTCACGTCGATAAAACCGGCGCCCGATCCGTTCCACAACAGCGTCCAAACCGCTCGACCAACTCGCTGCTTCCGTAACCGTCGTCATGCTGCGCCCCCATCAGTCGGAACGCTAGGTCAACAATCCTGACGCCAATCTATCCCGGCTGTAGTACTAGCAGGGCTTATCGTAGTGGAACCAACGAGGGCTGTTTCGCTGCTCGATGTTCCGTCGTAACCGGAGACACGCAGATGAAATCTCGTTTGTTGTTCCAAGAAATGTCGAGTGCTGGCTGTGCATCGGCAGAAATCAATTGGGGAGTTTGTGAGACCCTATGCTTATCAGAGGTAGCACAATGAAGCAGGCAAATTCTCCCGTGAGTTAAATATCCCCACCGGAATGTCCGGATTTGGTTTCGTATTCTTCCTGTGCAACCCGACGTTTCCGGCGGAGTTCACCTACCGACATGACTTTTGAGCCGTCCCGTGCCTCGACCAGTGCCAGCGTCAGCGCTTGAAGACGCTGCACCAGGATATCTTGAACTGCCTGAAACCGTCGGCGCTCTTCCGACATTTGCGCCTCCAGCCGGCTGATCGTGACTTTGAGGTCGCGTATCTGTTCGCGCAAGCCCGGAGTAGAAGAACCTGGCATCGTCTCTACAAGGATCTTCCAATCCGACATGATTTCAGCGTTACGGTAGACGGTAGCACGAGAAACTCCAGACTCGATGACCAGGTTCTCGTTTGTCAGGGCGCCATCAGTCTTGACGGGACGGCTCCGTATGAGGCGCAGCAGCGCGGTGCGTAGGGCTAGTTCATTCCGTTCCCTATTGCGGCGGCATTCCGACGGAATGGCCTCTAGCTCGGTGACGCGGAGCTCGGTGCGGTGGATGATCTCTCCGCGAGCCTCAAGGTTCATTTTCATCGGACGGTTACGGGGCTGCTTTCATGATGATCTCATCGTATTCACGGATCTGCCTGGTCAGGCTGGCGCGTTGCGGACCACTGCGGCCGGCTTGATCACGCAGCGCAACCGCATCGTCACGCATTTCCTTCCACGCTGGGATATGGTTCCGGCAGACCACGGAATTTGGACATTTTCCTGGCGCGCAAAACGGCATCACCGGCGCGTTGGCGTTCACTTTCTCTTCCGGTCGAAGACACAGAGCTGTCATAGGATCGAAGTTGCAGAGGTTCAATGCACCTACGTAAATGGTTGAAGCAATTGATCGTAGTGCGCCATTCGTGGCCATTTCATGGCGAGATGTATCTATTTTAGCTTGGATTCCTGCTTTTGCGGCTTTCCAAGTGCTGACCAGCCGTTTAGATCCAGGCCCAATATGGATGCCTTGATCGGCATCCTTCTCCATTTCCTCGAGAAGGTCGAAGTTGGCCAGGATTCTCTCCTCGAATATCTCATTGCGCAAGCCATCATCATCGCTGCCCGCGTACCCCTCGAAGATCATCGTTTTTACGTGATTGTATTGGAGTTTGCCGGCAATGATGCCGAAAGGTTCGCGGGCGATGTGCCGGGCCAAGGTGCGGCGGAACTGGGACGGTGTGAAATGGCTTGGCACCTTGACACCGAAGCGGTTTGTGATCATTTTTGCAAAACTGTAAGTCATTGTCTGGATACGCTGGGGCGTAGTCGGGAATCCATGTTTTCGGGATTTGGTGCCCAACGCATGGGCGTTGAGCACAAGGTGATCATCGTCATGACGCCTGCGCATGGATTCCCATGCTCGTTGAAGCAGCATAACGGCGCGAGCGGCCTCTTCCGGGATGACCCATTCAACTGGTTTCGGCTTTTTTCCTTTTTGCACACGCTTTTTCGCAGGCAAGCCGATAACCTTCCAGCGGATCACGTCGCCTGTTTTCGGGTCTTTTACCGCCTGCAAGCAGTCGCGGCGAAGCATCGTTAATTCGAGAGGCCGTATGCCGCTGAGGTACATAAGAAGGCAGGCGCAGGCGGCCGTCACGTGCAGAAGCTCCTGAGTCGTTTCGTACCGGGGAGAGTACGTGCCCGCCGGCTCTATCAACCAGGGTTCACGCCAAGGATGGCCGAGGTCCGGGCAATTCGAAATCAAAGTTTTGGGCACGGTTGACCAGTCAAGACCGTCGCGAGGCCTATAGACGCTCGTCGCGAGGTGAGCTTCAAACGCCTCAACCCGAGCCACTACGTCGTCTCCGTACCGATCCACGTACCGCAAGGCATGAACGATGATGGGATGCAGAACTTCGTCCGGGATGATTTCTGTTGAATTTTCACGAGTTCTAGGCTCGACGCCGACGAGGTGCGACGTGAGCTTGCCGCCATAGGGGCGGAACGTCATGGGTCTGCTCAGGTGAAAACGGTATGCGTCGAGGGCCCAAATTGGTTTTAGGTGCTGCCAGACGGTTGAAGGATGAACTTTGTCGCCGCGTGCTTTCCTGACTTCTGCTCTTGTGAACGCAGCGGCATTACTCGGGTACTGCAACCAAACTCGGTAAGCATGAACCATTGGCTGGGTAACATGCGAGAACGACTCAACAAATGGATAGTAGCGAGCTAACCACCGAATGAACCGCTTCATCGAGCCAAGTTCTTGAACACAGGTCGCCGCGGAAACGAACTTAACCCTATTAGATATAAGCGTATTCATTCTGTGGTAGTAAAGCTCTTTGAGGGTACGCTTGATATCTGGCGATGCGATCCATCGGAAGTCGAGCACCAGCAAACGCCGGCGGCGATCCGCATAGTCGGCCATCGTCAGATCCCACTCGTCGTCTCCGAACTTGCTTGCGACGCCTGGAATGCCTGATAGCACGGGAGTGTCATTAGTGATGTCCTCCGTTCTCTCGGGTTGTTGCAGAAGCGTCTTTTCCCGAAGGTCAGCCAAGGATGAAGCAACTTCGGCAACCGGGATGCCAGCAGATGAAAAGTATGTATCTTTCACTTCAGCCTCACGTCACAGCAGTTCGGGAGGAAGATGAATACAACCTGATAGCCCTTCGGAAATGGCTCGTGCCTCACCAATCACACCCGCGGGAAAGGCCGGAAGAATGACTTCAGTGATCTGGGCATAAGCAAGGCTGAACTTTTTTGTCCAGTCAGCCTCAGCAATACCTCTTCGTTGTTCGGTGATGTGATCAAGGTAGCGCAAGATGCGCGGGAGCACACGTCGAGTGACAAGCGCGTTTGGGCATTCGAAGCAGGCCCAGAACGACTTGGAGCAAGGATCTCCCGGCGCATCCCAGGGTGAGTTGTAAAAGTTCTTGCACGATGCCAGCCATGCGTCAGTTGCGCCAGACAGAGCTTGGCGGACCTGTTCAGGCGGTTCGTTGATTTTCTTGGCTGCCGCTGCGACTGCTTCAGCCGGCGCATCCTCAGGAATATCGACTACCTTGATGTTACTCTCAAGGGCGTGGGCGAGAGCAGCTCGGGCGGCATTGACGACGGTTTGTTCGTATACAGGAATAAGTGCCTTGTTTTCCAAGTAGTGTTTTGCACCTACGTCTTTAGTGTGATCATCTGTCGTAAGGCTTAAGTTGCCGTTCGATTTGAGAAGACGTGTTGTTTTCCAGGTAGTGCGAAGCCGCGCCCGGACAATCCTAAGTTTCTTGCCGTCATCGCCTTTAAGGTTGTAGTACTTACAAAGGTAGCGAGATAGCGTTTCAAATTCGTTCTGCTCGTAAGACTTAGTCCAAAGGGCGCCCTGTGTGACGCCTCGGGCAACAGCCAATCGTTTAGCATAAGCGAGCAGACCGCCTGCTGTTTTGAACGTATCGGATGGCACGATAGTCTCGCCCCAATCTATAGCATCCGCCTGTTTGACGCGGTGCGGATGTGATGGTGCGCGGGACTTCCGATAACGCAACCGGACCTTATTGCGTACCTCCGTGATATTTTCGACCTGAAGGCCAGTTATGCATTCCGGCTCGATTCCAAGCGTCAGGCCTAAAGCAGTAATAAGCATACGTTCTCGCAGGCTGTCGAGTTGCCATTGCTCTGGCCAAGTTGAGGTAACCCGATCCTTATCCAAGTGGCTACGCAAGAACATCGAGATAGCGTCGAGTATGCGGCCGGCCTCTTTGACGCTGTAGGGTAGACGGGACTCGGCATCATCCACTTTCTGGTCCAGCAGGAATACAGTACTGTACCATTCACCTTCGAGTTCTTCAGGGTGCTTACTGTGAATGTGCTGAATGATGCGGGTAATTACGCGCTTTCTGTGGTATCCTACGATGCTTTTGATACTCTTGTTCGCGACGCGTTCGTCAATGTGGCTCTTATAAGCTATGAACATCCACATCGCGAGCGGGCGCTGCACTCCAATTTGGAGATCAACATCAATTTCATTCAACCACAAAAAGAAAGTCTTTGCTGAATTATGCCAAGTACGAGCAGTGTGGATAGATCTGACAGGTCCGCCAAGTGCAGTTAGCTCGTAAAGCGTCCGAAGGAAAAGATGCCCAAGCTTCGATCTGTTCGCTGCCCATGCCCAGCTCAGATCTACGACCTTGCCTGCACTGTCTTCGAACCGCAGCACCCAATTCGCCAGACCGTGAAATTCGTGCGGATTACCGATGATATGGGAGGACGCAACATCTATCGGTTTTGCCTTCCGACCTCGTTTGGTCAGAGCAAGGGCGTGATCACTCACCACAGCCGTATTCCACTTCAGAATCGATTGCCCCATGGAAAACTTCCAAGATCTCATCGATGGGAAAATCCTCGGCCAGAAGGTCGATATAGATGAAAGTTGACTCATAGGACGAATGGCCTAGAAGTTTTTGTAGTCGGCGTAGTGGGTCCCCGAGAATAGTGTCGTAAAGGGTTTTGGCTGAGTAACCGGCGCATTCGCTGGTGAGCTTTCGTGCCTCTTCTTGCGCTCTAGCTACAGATTCATGGTTGTGTTGTATTAGCTTGGATAAAGTATAAATAGCAAAAGTATGGCGCAGAGTATGAGGCGTGGCTTCAACTCCAGCCAAATGCGATGCTCTGCGGAATACGAATTCCCAACCGTTTCCGCTCATCGGTAAGTTCGATTGGTTCAGCCAAAACTCGTGAGGAGGCCTATCGTAAAGACCCACCCGTTTACCGCGAGCCACTTGGTCAACCCGTAAAAGATCACGATAAAAAAGTAAGCTATTTTCGCACTTTGGCGAGATCCTTACCTTTCGGCCTTTGCTTCCTTTGGCCACTTCGGGGCGAACACGATGGTTGAACCCTTTTCCCGTTGATGGTGGCATTGCCGCCGCGGGTTTTGGGATATCACTGTCTCGGAATCCATTGCCCTCATCGAGCCGTAATCCAGTAGTCAAGAGCAGGTCGGCGTAAGCAATGTTACGCGACCCGTACCGTCCCCGCGCGAGACCCTCGTCACGAAACTTCTTGAATTGTGCAAGGGTGATGAACTTGGCTCTCTCCGGTGCGGCAGCCGCGCTCCTGATCGCCCACGCAAACAGGGGCATATTTACGGGATTGCGGGGGAGTATCTCGCGCAGTACGCATGCGTCGAAAAAGCGCTTCAACGCTGCAGCCTCGGCATTCCAAGATCGCTCCTCAATCCCATCAGTCTTAAGTCGGTAACGCTTGTAGTCTGAGAGTGTCGTATTGTCTAACTCTGATAGCGTCTTGCTTCGGCGCTGGAGGTAACGCAAAAAGCGAAAGGCGTGGCGTGCATAACTTTCCATTGTCGTGCGCCCAGCGATCAAGGACGATAGCTCAAGCATGACCCCAGACAACGTTTCGTCGCAGCTAAGCCGATCATCCAGGATAAAGGGAACACGATCGTCGATCCCCCTGGCGTCCAGCGTTCGAAGCGCTATAGGCCGTAGCTGTGTTTGCCAGATAGTTTCAAAATCGTGGCCGAGGATCTCTGGATCGAGATCCTTTTCGAGCATGTTACGGCGGGTGAACACTATCTCCACTCGGTTCCTCCGCCCTTCCAATGCTGGGTCCAAGTCACGTTCCTGGCACACCCGATTTTGAGTCGCGATTGAGAACAAAACAAGAACCTAAAGGAGTTAATGAGGTTTAGGAAGGTAGCCTATCGATAATTTATCATTTGGTAAAATCATAATATTTATCTCGAATTTTCATTATCTAAATCAAAAAATGAGACTGCTAAAACACTCACATTTCCCGGCGATCAGGTGCTTGCGGCCGTTCAGGCGCAACAGCAGGTCGTCCACCCGGCGCTCGTTCAGCCGGACCGCGAAGTCGCCCAGGTGCCAGACCGTGTCGTCCGGGCCGACCGTCTCGTTCCAGCGCGCGACCATGGCCTCGTCCATGGGGCCGGTGGAGGCGAAGGGCCGGCCATACATGAAGATGACGCGATGGTCGTTGAAGTGGCTGTCGCTGGTGAAGAAGACGGTCATAGGGTCCCGTTCAGGACGCGCCGGCCAGCCACATCGGGTTCTTCAGCTGCTTGAGCAGGGCGCCGTGGGCTTCCAGCTCGGCCTCGGTCGGGGCGTGGGGGCGCGGTTCGCGGCGGATGCGCTCGATCTTGACCGGACCTTCGGCGTCGCCGGCGGCATTGCGCCGGTTGCCGGCCAGCACGAGGTCGGGCTGGCGGCCGCCCTGGAGCTCCAGATAGACCTCGCCCAGAAGCTGGGCGTCGAGCAGCGCGCCGTGCAGCGTGCGGTTGGAATTGTCGATGCTGAAGCGCCGGCACAGCGCGTCCAGGCTGGCGGGGGCGCCGGGGAACTTGCGGCGCGCCATCTGCACGGTGTCGAGCGCGCGGGTCATGGGCAGAGTCGGGATGCCGAGCCGCTTCAGCTCGGCATTGATGAAGCGCATGTCGAATTCGGCATTGTGGATGACCAGCCGCGAATCGCCGATGAAGTCCAGAAACTGGCCGCAGATCTCGGCGAAGACCGGCTTGTCCCTGAGGAACTCCTCCGACAGGCCGTGGACCGCGAAGGCCTCCGGCGGCATGTCGCGCTCCGGATTGATGTAGAGGTGGAGATAGCGGTCGGTCGGGACGAAGTTGATCGCCTCCACGCAGCCGATCTCCACGATGCGGTGGCCGGTCAGGGGATCGAAGCCGGTCGTTTCGGTGTCGAGGACGATTTCACGCATGGAAGTGCTTCACCGTGACGGGACTGTATCTGCGGGGCGGCCAGACGCGGGACCTCCGGCCTGTGACCAATCTGACAATGCGGGCGAGCGCGCGCAAGGTGCGGGTCCGGCCGAGGCCGGTTTCCACCACGAAATCGGCGCGGCGGCGCTTCTCCCGGTCGGGCATCTGGCGACGCAGGATGCCGGCCAGCTTCTCCGCCGTCATGCCGGGCCGGGCCAGCACGCGGGCGCGCTGGATCGCGGGCGGCGCCGTGACGCAGACGACGGCATCGACCCGCCGCTCGCCGCCGGTCTCGAACAGCAGGGGGATGTCCAGCACGGCCACCGGGTCGCGCCGGGCAGCGCACCGGCCGAGGAACCGGCGCTGCGAACCCTGGACCAGCGGGTGAAGGATCCCCTCCAGCCGGCGCAGCGCCTGGGGATCGCGGAACACAACGGCGCCGAGAGCCTGGCGGTCCACCGCTCCGTCGCGCACGGTGCCGGGGAATTCGCCTTCGATCAGGGGCACGGCGGCGCCGCCCCGGCCCAGCAGGCGATGGACCGTCGCGTCGGAATCATGGACCGGGACGCCCAGCCGCTTCAGCATCCGCGCCGCCGTGCTCTTGCCCATGCCGATCGAACCGGTCAGGCCGAGAACGATCATGGCCGGTCAGAGGCCTTCCAGGACGAACCGGCGCAGCTCCGGCGTGACTTCGGGCACCCGGCCGAACCAGGCCTCGAATCCCGGGCGGGCTTGGTGGAGCAGCATGCCCAGCCCGTCCACCACGGGATTGCCGCGCTCCATCGCCGCCTTCAGGAGCGGGGTATGGAGGGGGGTATAGACGATGTCGGTTACCAGCGCCGCCGGCGGAAGCCGGCCGAGATCCAGGTCGAGCGCCGGCTGGCCGCCCATGCCCTGGGTGGTCGTGTTGACGACCAGGGCGGCCCCGTCCAGGGCGAAGGCGCGTTCCTCCCATGGCAGCACCCGGACCGGGCCGCCCAGCTCCGCGGCCAGGGTCTCGGCGCGGTCGCGGGTGCGGTTCAGCAGGCGGATCTCCGGGGCTCCCGCGTCGGCCAGCGCCACCAGGATCGCGCGGGCGGCGCCGCCCGCGCCGAGCACCACGGCCGGGCCGGCGCCGGCCCGCCAGTCCGGCCGGTCGGCGCGCAGGTTCTCCATGAAGCCGAAACCGTCGGTGTTGCGGCCCTCGATCGTGCCGTCCTCCGCCACCACCAGCGTGTTCACGGCGCCGATGCGGCGGGCCACCGGATCGACCTGGTCGCAGGCCGCGATCACCGCCTCCTTGTGGGGCACGGTCACGTTGGCGCCGCGCAGGCCCAGGGCCGGCAGCGCGCGGACGGCCTCGGCGACGCGGCCGGGGGGAACCGCCAGGGGGATGTAAGCGCCGTCGATGCCGTAGCGGTCGAGCCACCAGCCATGGAGCCGGGGCGAGCGGGAATGGCCTACCGGCCAGCCCATCACGCCGGCCACCGCCGCCTTCGCTGTCAGGATCATGATGCCAGGATTCGCCTCTGTCTCAGATAATCCAGAACCGGCAGCAGGGGCATGCCGAGGATGGTGAAATAGTCACCCTCGATGCGGTTGAAGAGCTGGCTTCCCAGCCCCTCCAGCTGATAGGCGCCGACCGAAGTCAGCACGGCGTCGCCCATCGCGTCAAGATAGCGGTCGACGAAGGCGTCGCTGAAGTCGCGCATGGTGAGCGTGGCGACGTCCACGTGGTGCCACTGGCGCTGGCCGTTCATCAGGGCCACCACGCCCGACACCAGCCGGTGCTTGCGGCCGCGCAGCGCCTGCAGGTGGGCCCTGGCCTCCGCCCGGTCGGCCGGCTTGTCGAACCAGGCGCCGTCGCATTCCAGCATCTGGTCGGCCCCCAGCACCAGGACCCCGGGATAGCGCGACGATATGCGCTTGCCCTTCAGCTCGGCCAGCGCCTCCGCGACCTCCTCCGCCTTCAGGCCGGCGGCGCGGAAGCTGTGCTTGACCTCCTCCTCGTCCACCGCGGCGGCCTCGGCCACGACGGCGACCCCGGCGCGTTCCAGCATGGCCCGGCGGGCCCTGGAGGCGGAGGCGAGGACGACGGGCTGCTCGGACAGGATGGCAGGCTCTTCCGTCATGGCTTCTCGCTCTCCAGCGCGGCGCGGGCGGCGGGCGATCCGGTCTGGCGGCGGGCCAGCAGCATCATGATCTCGGCCGCGGTCTCCTCGATCGAGCGGCGGCTGACGTCGATCACCGCCCAGCCGTGGCGGCTGTACAGCCGGCGGGCCTCGGCGACCTCCTGACGGACCACCTCGGGATCCACATAGTCGGTGTCCTCGCCCTGGTTCAGCAGCCGCAGCCGGTTGCGGCGGATCTGGATCAGGCGGTCGGGGTCCTTGGTCAGGCCCACGATCAGCGGCCGCGTGACCTGGGACAGCTCGGGCGGCAGCGGGCAGCCGGGCACGAACGGCACGTTGGCCGCCTTGATCCCCCGGTTGGCGAGATAGATGCAGGTCGGCGTCTTGGAGGTGCGCGAGACGCCCATCAGGATCACGTCGGCCTCGTGCAGGTCCCAGGTGCTCTGGCCGTCGTCGTGGGCCAGCGCGAAATCCATCGCGTCCATCCGACCGAAATACTCGGCGTCCAGCATGTGCTGGCGACCCGGCTGGCTCTGGCTCTCCAGCCCGAGATAGGCCGCCAGCGCGTTGATCAGCGGGTCGAGCACGGGGATGCAGGGCACCTGGAGCTCGCGGCAGGTCTCCTGCAGGCGGCGGCGCAGCTTCTCGTCGACCAGGGTGAACATCACGAGGCCGGGATTATCCTTGATCCCCTCGATGACCATCTCGAGCTGCCGCGTCGTCCGGACCAGGTTCCAGAAATGCTCGATCGGCTGGACCTGGTCGAACTGGGCCACGCAGGCGCGCGCGACGCTGTTGATCGTCTCTCCCGTCGCGTCGGACACCAGATGCAGGTGGAACTGCTTCAGACTTGAGTTCATGCCAAGGGTCAGCCTGTGTATATCTCGATGATTACCGGGGATAAGTCGGCCTTTTTCCGGGACAATGCCTGATGGCGCCCCGTCGATGATCGTAATGCCCCGGAAAGCCGGTGACCTGCCCCCGCTGCGGATAAATACATGGGTCGCTGTGAGAGTCGTGGACAGCTCTCCATTCGGTGCATGTTATCCCCATGACTCCCAGAGTTGTTGAGTCTATAGCATTACCGATGGAATCGCTCAAACGATCCGGGAGAGGCCCACAAATCCCGGCCGACTTCCCACAGCCTGTGGATCATTATGGGGATGAAATGTAATCACCGGTTTCCACAGGGATCATCCACAGCCACCTTTCTTCTATAATAAGAATCAGGATAGAAGAGTGTCTTGGACCTGAATGGGGATAAGGCTTTCCGGGCCTTCCGCCCCGCCTTCTCTCGGAATGGAAGTTCGCACCTTGGAAAGCTCGCAGAAGTTGTTCATCCGCGCCTTGAACGGGGAGACCCTGGCAAGGCCTCCGTTCTGGCTGATGCGTCAGGCCGGGCGGTATCTTCCCGAGTACCGGGCGACGCGGGCGCAGGCGGGCAGCTTCCTGGACCTGTGCTTCGCGCCCGAGCTGGCGGTCGAGGTGACGTTGCAGCCGCTCCGCCGCTACGGCATGGACGCGGCGATCCTGTTCTCCGACATCCTGGTGGTGCCGCACGCGCTGGGCCAGAAGCTCGACTATGTGGAAGGCGAGGGGCCGCAGCTCGACCCGATCCGCGACGCCTCGGGGCTGGGCCGGCTCTCGGACGGGGATTTCCACGACCGGCTCGCCCCCGTCTACGAGACGGTGCGGCGGCTCTCGACCGCGATTCCGGAGACGACGGCGCTGATCGGGTTCGCCGGATCGCCCTGGACGGTCGCCTGCTACATGGTCGAGGGCGGCGGCTCGAAGGAATATGCCCACGTCAAGCGGTTCGCCTACGGGGATCCGCAGGGTTTCCAGGCCCTGATCGACCTTCTGGTGCGGACGACGGCGGACTATCTCTCGGCCCAGGTCCGGGCCGGGGCCGAGGCGGTCCAGGTGTTCGACAGCTGGGCCGGCGTGCTGCCGGCGCCGGAGTTCCGCAAATGGGTGATCGAGCCGACCCGCCGGCTGGTCGAGCTGCTGAACGCCCGGCATCCCGGCGTCCCGGTGATCGGGTTCCCGCGCGGCGCCGGCGCGATGTACCGGGAATATGCCGAGAAGACCGGCGTCACGGCGCTGGGGCTCGACACCACGGTGCCGCCGGAATGGGCGGCGTCCGAGCTTCAGCCGAAGCTGCCGGTGCAGGGCAACCTGGATCCGATCATGGTCGCGGCGGGCGGCGACGCCATGCGCGAGGCCGCGGCCGGCATCCTGCGCAGCCTGTCCGGCGGCCCGTTCGTCTTCAATCTGGGTCACGGCGTTGTCCAGACGACGCCGCCCGAGCATGTCGGACAGCTTGCCGCACTGGTCAAATCCTGGCCCGATCTAAGTCAGGGCTGATCGAAATCATGCCCGGCCCCATTGGGGACTGGACAAATCAACCGGATGCAACCAGCTTCACCACCATGCCGAACCAGAAAATCGCCGTCGTCCTGTTCAACCTGGGTGGGCCCGACAGCCCCGAAGCCGTCCGACCGTTCCTGTTCAACCTGTTCAACGATCCGGCCATCATCCGGATCCCGGGGTTGTTCCGGACGCCGCTCGCCCATCTGCTGGCCAAGCGGCGCGCCAAGCCGGCGGGCGAGATCTACGAGATCCTGGGCGGCAAGTCGCCCCTTCTGGAGAACACCCAGGCGCAGGCCCGCGCGATCGAATCGGCGCTGGCCGACATGGGCGAGGTCAAGGCCTTCATCGCGATGCGCTACTGGCACCCGATGAGCGACGAGACGGCCGACCAGGTGCGGCGGTTCGATCCCGACCGGGTCGTGCTGCTGCCGCTTTATCCCCAGTTTTCCACCACGACCACGGCCTCGTCCGAGAAGATGTGGTTCCAGGCGGCCAAGGCGGCCGGCCTCGACAAGCCGACGGTCACGGTGTGCTGCTACCCGACCGAGCCCGGCTTCATCAAGGCTGCCGCACGGCTGATCCGGAGCGGCGTGGCGGAGGCCGCGGCCCACGGCAAGCCGCGGGTGCTGTTCTCGTCCCACGGGCTGCCGAAGAAGGTGGTCAAGGGCGGCGATCCCTACCAGTGGCAGTGCGAGCGGACGGCCGAGGCGATCGTCCAGGAGCTGGACATGCCGGGCCTGGACTGGGTGAGCTGCTACCAGAGCCGGGTCGGCCCGCTGGAATGGATCGGCCCCTCGACCGATTCCGAGATCGAGAGGGCGGGTGCCGACAAGGTGCCGCTGGTGGTGGTCCCGATCGCCTTCGTGTCCGAGCATTCGGAGACGCTGGTCGAGATCGAGGTCGAGTACCGCGAGCTGGCCCACGAGAAGGGCGTTCCCCACTTCGTCCGGGTGCCGACCGTCGGGGTCGAGGACAGCTTCATCCAGGGCCTTGCCGGGCTGGTGCGCCGCGCGCTGGCCGGCGAGGTGGCGATGTGCTCCCAGGCGGGAGGGCGGATCTGCCCCGACGGCTTCCAGGGCTGTCCGCAGCGCGCCCGCCAGCAGACGAGCCGCCAGTCCCCCGTCGGCGGGCAGCAGGCCAAACGCCCCCTGGCGGCCGAGTGAGGGTCGAGGATTGCTCTACGATTGGGTGAAGGCGCTCCACGTCATCAGCATCATCGCGTGGATGGCGGGGCTGCTATACCTGCCCCGCCTGTTCGTCTACCACTGCGAGGCGCCGGCCGGATCGGCCACCTCTGAGACGCTGAAGGTGATGGAGCGCAGGCTGCTGCGCGCCATCATGAATCCGGCGATGATCGCCTCCTACGTGTTCGGCATCTGGCTCCTGGTGCTGAACCCGGGCTGGTTCGAGATGGGCTGGATCCACGCCAAGCTGGCATTCGTGGTCGGCCTGACCGCGATCCACATGATGATGGCGGGCTGGCGCCGGAAGTTCGCCGAGGACCGCAACCAGCGGCCCCAGCGCTTCTTCCGCATCATGAACGAGGTGCCGACCCTGCTGATGATCGGCATCGTCATCTTCGTGATCGTCAAGCCGTTCTGACGCGGGGCGTCGTCCGGACGGGCGCGGATGCCGACCCCGCTTTCCCGCCGCTACTCTCATCCCCGCCGCAGGATCCGCCGGGCCACGGCCTTCTCCGCCTCGACGATGAGGAAGGTGGCGAGGCCGAAGCCGGCGAGGATCAGCCAGTCGATGCCGGCGATCGCCGCGGTGCCGAACAGGTCCTGCATCAGCGGGACGTAGGTGAAGGCGAGCTGGAGCGCCAGGCACAGCGCGATGGAGATCAGCACCGGCCGGCTGCCGAGGATGCCCCGGACGGACAGCACCGGGTTCATGATCGCCCTTGCATTCCACAGGTAGAAGATCTCGCCGACCACCAGCGCGTTGACCGCGACGGTCCGGGCCTGCTCCAGCGGCGCGCCGGAGGATTGCAGCCACAGGAAGAGACCGAAGGCGGGGATGACCAGCAGGACCATGACGAAGACGATCCGCCAGATCATGTAGCCGGTCAGGATGCCCTCGCCCGGGCCGCGCGGCGGCCGGCGCATGATGTCGGGCTCGCTCGGCTCGAACGCCAGCGCCAGGCCCAGGGTCACCGCGCTGATCATGTTGACCCACAGGATCTGCACCGGGGTGATCGGAAGCACGGTCCCGGCCAGGATCGCCGCCAGGATGATCATCGCCTGCGCCGCGTTGGTCGGCAGCAGGAACAGGATGGTCTTGCGCAGGTTGTCGTAGACCGTCCGCCCCTCGGCCACCGCCCGGGCGATCGAGGCGAAGTTGTCGTCGGCCAGCACCATGGCGGCGGCCTCCTTCGCGGCCTCCGTCCCCTTGTTGCCCATGGCGATCCCGACGTCGGCCCGCTTGAGGGCCGGCGCGTCGTTCACGCCGTCCCCGGTCATCGCGATGGTGGCGCCGTCGGCCTGGAGCGCCTCGACCAGCCGCAGCTTGTGCTCGGGCGTGGTGCGGGCGAAGATGTCGGTGGTGCGCGCGGCCTCCAGCCACCCGCGCTCGTCCAGCCGGTCGAGGTCGCGTCCGGTGAGCACCGGGGCTCCGCCCAAGCCGAAGGCGGCGCCGATGGCTCCGGCGGTCACCGCATGGTCGCCGGTGATCATCTTGACCCGGACGCCGGCGCCGGCGCAGGCCTTGACCGCCTCGATCGCCTCCTCGCGCGGGGGATCGATCAGGCCGACCAGCCCCAGCAGCGTCAGGTCGCCCTCGACGTCGGGGAACTCCACGCTCCGCTGGTCGGGGGCGGCCTCCCGGACCGCGATTCCCAGCACCCGCTGGCCATGTTCCGCCATGGCCTCGATCCGGCGGTGCCATTCCGCGGCGTCGAGCGGCGCGTCGCCGTCGGGCCGGCGCTCCATGGACGCCATCTCGAGGATCCGTTCCGGCGCTCCCTTGACGTAGATCCGCGTGCCGCCGCCGCCGCGATGGAGGGTCGCCATGAACTTGTGGTCCGATTCGAAGGGGATCACGTCGATCCTGGGCCAGTCCCGGCCGGTCCGGGAGTGGTCGAGCCCGGCTTTCAACCCCAGAGTCACCAGCGCGCCGTCGGTCGGATCGCCCTCCAGGCGCCACTCCCCGTCCCGTTCCGACACCGAGGCGTCGTTGCACAGCAGCGACGCGCGCGCGATCTCCGCCAGGACGGGATCGGCGCCGGGGTCGGCGGGGGAACCGTCGGCCGCGCCGTCGGGCCTGAAGCCGCCGGACGGCTCGTAGCCGATGCCGTCCACGTCGTAGGCGGCGCAGGATGTCACGACCCGGCGGACCGTCAGCTCGTTCCGGGTCAGGGTGCCGGTCTTGTCCGAGCAGATGACGCTGACCGCGCCCAGCGTCTCCACCGCCGGCAGGCGCCGGATGATGGCGTTGCGCCGGGCCATGCGGGTGACCCCGATGGCCAGCGTGATGGTCATGACCGCCGGCAGCCCTTCCGGGATCGCCGCGACCGCCAGGCCGACCGCGGCCATGAACATGTCGTCCATGGCGAAACCCTGCAGCCAGACGCCGACCCCGAAGGCGAAGGCGGCCAGCGCCAGGATCCCGACGGTGAGAAGCCGGCCGAAGGCCGCCATCTGGGCCAGCAGCGGCGTCGTCAGGGTCTCGACCCCGGCGATCATGGTGCTGATCCGGCCGATCTCGGTGCGGTCGCCGGTGCCGACCACCAGCCCTGTCCCCTGTCCCATGGTCACCAGCGTGCCGGAGAAGGCCGCCGGGGCGCGGTCGCCCAGCGCCGCGTCCGCGGCCACCGGCTCGATCGACTTGGCGACCGGCACCGACTCGCCGGTCAGCGCCGATTCCTGGATCTGGAGGTTGCGGGCGGCGATCAGGCGCAGGTCCGCCGGCACCTTGTCGCCGGAGGCGATCTGGACCAGGTCGCCGGGCACCAGCTCCTCGGCGGGGATGGTCCGGCGCCGGCCGTCGCGGATCACGGCGGCGTTCGGCGACAGCATGTCGCGGATGGCGTCCAGCGCCTGTTCCGCCCTGCCCTCCTGGATGAAGCCGATCAGGGCGTTGATCACCACCACGCCGACGATCACCGCGGCGTCGACCAGCTCGCCCAGGGCGGCGCTCATGGCCGCCGCCGCCAGGAGAACATAGATCAGCACGTTGTTGAACTGGACCAGGAACCGCACCAGGGCGCTTCGCCGGGGAGGAGGCGTCAGACGGTTCGGCCCGTAGCGGCCCAGCCGGGCGGCGGCCTCCTCGGCGCTCAAGCCCTGCTCGCCCGTCCCCAGCCGGCGGAGCGCCTCGGGAGCGCCGACGGCGTGCCAGGCTTCCGGCACGCCGGAGGAGTCGGTTCCGTCCGGAGCCGGTGCCGGTTGCGGCCGCGACCGGGTATCGACGGTCATGATGTCCTCCATGTTCGTTGGCTGCGTGCCCGGGGCACGGTTGCTGTTCCCATGCCAGAGTTGGTTTCGGCAGGCGGGATCACGAGCGCAATCCTGCGTCATCGGGCATCCCAGCGACAACCCGCCGCAGTGGCCGTGGCGGGACCGGAGCGCCTATCCGCGGATATAGAGCTTCGGTACAGTTCCGGTTTCGTTTGACTTGTCAATCGGGTTCGTATAACCATATCTTCATCAGAAGGCCCAATCCCGAGAATCAAACGCATATTCTCAAGCGTCCCGCCCGGGGATGCTTCGACGGCCGATAGCCTCATCTCTGCCGCGCTGCCCAAGCAACTGCGCCCGGCATCCAACTGCCGCTCCCGTCCCCCACAGGCTCCCGATGAACCTCCAAGAGTTGAAATGTAAGACGCCTGCCGAGTTACTGGCGTTCGCCGAAGAATTACAGATCGAGAACGCCAGCACCTTGCGCAAGCAAGACATGATGTTCGCCATCCTGAAGCAGCTCGCCGACAACGAGGTGCCGATCTTCGGGGACGGCGTGCTGGAAATCCTCCAGGACGGCTTCGGATTCCTGCGCTCGCCGGAGTCCAACTACCTGCCCGGTCCCGACGACATCTATGTCAGCCCGAGCCAGGTGCGCCGCTTCGGCCTGCGCACCGGCGACACGGTCGAGGGGCAGATCCGGGCGCCCAAGGACGGCGAGCGCTATTTCGCGCTGCTCAAGGTCAACACGATCAATTTCGACAGCCCGGACAAGGTCCGCCACCGGATCAACTTCGACAACCTGACCCCGCTCTACCCGGAAGAGCGGCTGAACATGGAAATCGAGGATCCGACCAAGAAGAATTTCACCGGGCGGATCATCGACCTGGTCGCCCCCCTGGGCAAGGGCCAGCGCGCGCTGGTCGTGGCGCCGCCGCGCACCGGCAAGACGGTGATGCTCCAGAACATCGCCCACTCGATCGCCCAGAACCATCCCGAAGTCTACCTGATCGTCCTGCTGATCGACGAACGGCCGGAGGAAGTGACCGACATGGCGCGCAGCGTGCGCGGCGAAGTCGTCAGCTCCACCTTCGACGAGCCGGCGGCCCGGCACGTCCAGGTCGCCGAGATGGTGATCGAGAAGGCCAAGCGGCTGGTCGAGCACAAGCGCGACGTCGTGATCCTGCTGGACAGCATCACCCGCCTGGCGCGCGCCTACAACACGGTCGTCCCCAGCTCCGGCAAGGTGCTGACCGGCGGCGTCGACGCCAACGCCCTGCAGCGCCCGAAGCGCTTCTTCGGCGCCGCCCGCAACATCGAGGAAGGCGGCTCGCTGACCATCATCGCGACCGCGCTGATCGACACCGGGTCGCGCATGGACGAGGTGATCTTCGAGGAGTTCAAGGGTACCGGCAACTCCGAGATCATCCTGGACCGCAAGATCAGCGACAAGCGCACCTTCCCGGCGATCGACATCACCAAGTCGGGCACCCGGAAGGAAGAGCTGCTGGTCGACAAGGCGACAATCTCCAAGATGTGGGTCCTGCGCCGCATCCTGATGCCCATGGGCGTCACGGACTCGGTCGACTTCCTGCTGGACAAGCTGAAGCACACCAAGAGCAATTCCGAGTTCTTCGACTCGATGAACCAGTAATCCGCTTCCGGCGGACATGGAAAAGGCCTTTGCTTCCTCCTCGCGGAGAGAGGCAAAGGCCTTTTCCATTCCGTGTGGGAGGGGCGACGTCCTGCCGCCCACGGTGCGCGGGACGCGCACCCTCCCCGGAGAGGGTCGTCAGGCCGTCGTCTGCTGCTGCGGGGCGGTCTGTCGGCGGTAGAGGTCGGTGAAGTCGATCGGGTTGATCATCAGCGGCGGATAGCCGCCGTCGCGGGTCGCGTCGGCGACGATCGCCCGGGCGAACGGGAACAGCAGGCGCGGGCCCTCGATCAGCAGCACCGGGCGGATATGCTCGTCGGCGAGGCCCTGGAGGGTGAACAGGCCGGCATAGGACAGCTCGACCAGGAATGCGGTGTTCTCGCCGACCTTGGCCTCGCAGCGCATCTCCAGCACGACCTCGTAGAGGGTCTCGCCGACCTGCTGGCTGCGGACATCGACGCCGACCGAGACCTGGGGAGCCGGCTGGCCGGGCAGCAGGGTCTGCGGGGCGTTGGGGTTCTCGAACGAGAAGTCCTTGACGTACTGGGCGTTGATGACGATCGGCAGGGCGGTGGGGCGGCTCTGGCCGGCGCCGGACTGGTCGGTCATGGTGATCTCCTGGTGAGCGCGTGGAAATGGCGCATGCGCGGTTCGTATCGGTTCTGCGCGTCTGGTGCTGTGGCTAGCACGGAACCGCGGGGCACGGCAATGAACGGGTGCCGCCGGGTCACGGCCGGGAAGGCGCCTCGGCCGCAGCCCCGCGGGGGTCGAACTCCACGATGGCGCAGTTCGTCACCTCCTCCCCGGTCAGGGCGCGGATGAAGCCCCAGTGGCTGACGACGCCGACATGGCGCTCGTCCGTCATCCCGGCGGCGATGGCGCGGAACTCGGCCGCGCGCATCATGACGCCGTCCTCGTTCTCTTCCTGGTCGGGCCACCAGATCTCCGGCACATGGCCGAAGGACAGGTAGGGCCACTGCTTTTCCAGTTCGGAGCGGGGCGTCCCGATGTCGCACATGAAATGGGCGTGCTCGCCCAGGATGGGCTGGACCTCGATCGGCAGTTCCAGCACCTCGGCGATGATCGAGGCGGTCTGGAGAGCCCGCGTGTAGGGGCTCGCCAGCAGACGCCTGAGTCCCCGGTCGGACAGCTGGGCGGCGGCGGCCAGCGCCTGGGCGCGGCCCGTTTCGGTCAGGCCGGGATCGATCAGCCCGGGATCGACGCGCCGGACCGCGAAGGCGGCGTTGAACTCGGACTGTCCATGGCGGATCAGAAGCATGATGTGACGTTACCGGTTGTGGGGAGGGCGCCAGCGGCTGTCGGGCGGAGGGGTGTCGGGCGGGGGGCCGTCTGGTGGCGGAAGGTCGGCCCGATCCTCGGGACCGGGCGTGACGTCGGTGAATTCGCCCTCGATGACCCCCGGCGGCGGCCGGTTCGGCCTGCGGGAGAAGGGATCCCTGGGGTCCACCTCCATCCCGTCGACGAACACGCGCATGTCGCCGCGCCTGGAAAGCAGGGCGACCAGGCGGTGGCGAAGAAAACGCCGGAAGGCCGGGATGAAAAGCAGGGCGCCGAGCGTATCCGTCACGAAGCCCGGCGTCAGCAGGAGAACTCCGGCGGCGACCAGGCAGAACCCGTCGAACACCTCGGCGACCGGCAATTCGTTGCGGGCAAGGCTCTCCTGCGCACGCCGGGCCACGGCGAAGCCCTGCACGCGCAGGAGCGCCGCCCCGGCGAAAGCCGTCAGGAGGATCAAGGCAAGGGTCGGCCACAAGCCGATCAAGCCGCCCACCTGAATGAACACGGCTATCTCGATGATCGGAAGGATGATGAATGCGAGTAGGATGTACATGCGTGTCCTTGCTCTTTCCCCGGTAACGGCCTATCTACGAAAAGAGGCGTTTGTCGAAACCGGTACGGGGATTACCGGTACGGGGATTCGGCTGACACCGTACACATACGCTCTTCACGCGGTACAGTTAATACGCGCCCGGCTGACGGTCTAGGGCGAACCGACCAGGACATGTTCAATGGGCGAGGGGTTTTATTTCATCGATATCCTGATATTCGCCATGATCGCAGCCTTTCTCGTGTATCGGCTGCGCGGCGTTTTGGGCCGGCGTCACGGTGAGGAGCGCCAGCGACCCAACCCGTATTCTCCGCGGCCCGGCCAGGAGAGTGGAGACAACGTCGTGACGCTGCCGGATCGCGGGCGCATGCCCGTGGACCTTCCGCCGCCGTCGCCCGACGAGCCCTACTCCCTCGCGGCCGGCATCGCGCAGATCCAGGCCAACGATCCGACCTTCGACGAGAAGACTTTCGTCCAGGGCGCCCGCGCCGCGTTCGAGATGGTCGTGACCGCCTTCGCGCAGGGCGACACGCCGACCCTCCGGCCGCTGCTGAGCGACGATGTCTACGACAACTTCGCCGCCGCGATCCGCAACCGGCAGGCCGCCGGCGAGACCCTGGAGACCCAGGTGATCGGCATCCGCGACTCGGACGTGACCGAGGCCCGCATGGAAGGCCGGACAGCCTTCGTGACGGTCAAGTTCGTCAGCGACCAGATCAACATCACGCGCGACAAGGCGGGCGAGGTGGTCGACGGCGATCCCGAGCAGCCGCTGGAGGTCGTGGACATCTGGACATTCGCGCGCAACACCCGGTCGCGGAACCCGAACTGGACCCTGATCGAGACCCGCGTCCCGAACTGAGCAGTCCGAACCGAACAGGCTGGCAACGGGTCCGATTGGGTACATGCTCTCCCGTTTCATGAAGACCGGCCGTGCGGCCGGACCGATCCGCCGGACCGGCACCGCGCTCGCCGCGGTGCCGGCCGTCTTGCTGACGTTCTTCCTGGCGGCCTGCGCGCCGGAGGCGCCGAAGGAAGCGGAGGTCGTTCCGCCGAAGCTGACGCTGACCCCGGCGCGGTTCGAGGACCTGCCGGGCTGGCAGGCCGACGGCCAAGCCGACGCGCTCGACGCCTTCGCCCGGTCGTGCGGCAAGCTGGTGGTCCAGCCCCACGACCGGCAGCTGGGCGCCGCGGGAAGGATCGCCGACTGGATCGCCCCCTGCGAGGCGCTGGCGCGGGTGCCGCGCGGCGACCATGCCGCCGCCCGGGCCTTCTTCGAGACCTGGTTCCTGCCCTACGCCGTAGCCGACAACGACAAGCCCGAGGGTCTGTTCACCGGCTATTACGAGGCCGAGCTGCGCGGCTCCGCCCTGCCCGGCGGCCGCTACTCGGTGCCGCTCTACCGCAAGCCCGCCGACCTGGTGATGGTCGACCTGGGCGAGTTCCGCGACGCCATGAAGGGCGAACGGATCGCCGGGCGCGTCGTCGACGGGCGGCTGCGCCCCTACGAGGACCGCGCGAAGATCGAGGGCGGCGCCCTGAAGGGCCGCGGCCTTGAAATGGTCTGGGTCGACGATCCCGTGGATGCCTTCTTCCTGCACATCCAGGGTTCCGGCCGGGTGGTGATGGAGGACGGCAGCACCGTCCGCGTCGGCTATGACGGGCAGAACGGGCATCCCTATGTCGCGATCGGCCGCGAGCTGATCGCCCGGGGTGCCCTGACCCGCGAGACCGTGTCGATGCAGTCGATCCGGGAGTGGCTGGAGGCCCACCCGGACGAGGCCGCCGACCTGATGAACCGCAATCCCTCCTTCGTCTTCTTCCGGCCGCTCTCCGGCGAGGGTCCCGTGGGCGCCCAGGGCGTCGCGCTGACCCCGGGCCGCAGCCTGGCGGTCGACCGGTCCTTCGTGCCCTACGGCGTGCCGGTCTGGCTGGACGCCCAGGATCCGCTCGATGCCGGCGCGCGGGTCCGCCGGCTGATGGTGGCGCAGGACACCGGCGGTGCCATCCGGGGCGTCGTGCGCGGCGACGTGTTCTGGGGCCATGGCCCCGAAGCCGAGTTGAGGGCCGGCAAGATGCGGAGCCCCGGCCGCTACCATCTGCTGATCCCGCGCGCGGCGGCGCCGGTCGGCTGATGCGCCGGTCCGATGGCGGTTGCCTCACCTGGTAATACCAACTAATTACACGGCACACGATACCGGGACGGCCTGGACTTCCAGGGCCGGAGGACGGAGCCGCAGGGACGGAAACAATGGACAGCGCGATGAAGACGCCCCGGGTGGGGCTTTTTGTGACTTGCCTGGTCGACCTGTTCCGGCCGACCGTTGGTTTCGCGGCGGTCAGGCTGCTGGAGGACGCGGGATGCTCGGTGGAAGTCCCCGCGTCCCAGACCTGCTGCGGGCAGCCGGCCTACAATTCGGGCGCCCGGACGGACACCAAGGAGATCGCCCGCGGCGTGATCGAGGCGTTCGAGGGCTTCGACTATGTGGTCGCCCCCAGCGGATCGTGCGCGGGCATGATCAAGGAGCATTACGGCGAGCTGTTCTCGGACGAGCCGGACTGGGCCCAGCGCGCCGCCCACCTGAAGCACCGGACCTACGAGCTGGTCTCCTTCCTGGTGGACGTCATGGGCCTGGACGGGGTCGCGGCCCGCTACGACGGCACCATCACCTATCATGACAGCTGCTCCGGCCTGCGCGAGCTGGGGGTCAAGCAGCAGCCGCGCGCGCTGCTTCGGTCGGTCGAGGGGCTGACGCTGGCGGAACTGCCGGGAGCGGAGGTCTGTTGCGGATTCGGCGGCACCTTCTGCATCAAGTACCCGGAGATTTCCAACAAGATGGTCGGCGAGAAGATCGCCGACATCCAGCGGACCGGGGCGGACACGCTGCTCGCCGGCGACATGGGCTGCCTGCTGAACATGGCGGGCAAGCTGAAGCGCGAGGGCGCCGCGGTGAAGGTGCGGCACGTCGCCGAAGTGCTTGCCGGGATGGCCGACGAAACGCCGCCGATCGGCGACACCCGCGCCCGCTGATTTGCGGTATATGATTGGCCCGGGATCGGAGAATTCCGGTCGAGTGTTGAGGAAAGCCTGAGATGCAGAGCACGAGTCACGCCTTCAAGGAGAATGCCCACGGCGCGCTGGCGGACGAACGCCTCCAGAAGGCGCTGGGCAAGATGAAGGTCGGGTTCCAGGACAAGCGGACGCGGGCGGTCGCCCGCCTGCCGGAGTTCGACCGGCTGCGCGACCAGGCGCGGGACATCAAGAACCATGTGCTCGACCATCTCGACCTCTATCTCGAACGGTTCGAGGACAAAGTCACGGCCAACGGCGGCCAGGTCCACTGGTGCCGCACGCCCGGCGAGGCGCGCGACGCGATCCTGCGGATCTGCCGGTCGGTCGACGCCAAGGTCGTGACCAAGGGCAAGTCGATGATCGCGGAGGAGATCGAGCTCAACGACCATCTGGAGAAGAACGGCCTGGAGCCGGTCGAGACCGACCTGGGCGAGTACATCATCCAGCTCCGCAAGGAAGCGCCCAGCCACATCATCGCGCCGGCCGTCCACCTCAACAAGGAGGACGTGGCCGCCACCTTCATGAAGACCCACACGGCCCTGGACCCGAAGCGTTCGCTGGAGGAGCCGCGGGCGCTGGTCAACGAGGCGCGCCAGATGCTGCGCCAGAAGTTCCTGGCCGCCGACGTGGGCATCACCGGGGCCAACTTCCTGATCGCCGAGACCGGCTCCACGGTGATCGTGACGAACGAGGGCAACGGCGACCTGACCCAGACCCTGCCCAAGGTCCATATCGTGCTGGCCAGCCTGGAAAAGGTCGTCCCGACGCTGGAGGACGCCTCGACCATCCTGCGCGTCCTGGCCCGTTCGGCGACGGGCCAGGAGTTCTCCTCCTACACGACCTTCTCGACCGGGCCGCGGCGGCCGGAGGACCTGGACGGGCCGGAGCAGTTCCACGTGGTGCTGCTGGACAACGGCCGCACCGGCATGCTGGGCACCGAGTTCCAGGACATGCTCCGCTGCATCCGGTGCGGCGCCTGCATGAACCACTGCCCCGTCTACGGCGCCGTGGGGGGCCACGCCTATGGCTGGGTCTATCCCGGGCCGATGGGGTCGGTCCTGACGCCCAGCCTGATCGGCGTCCAGGAGGCGGGGCATCTGCCGAACGCCTCGACCTTCTGCGGCAAATGCGAGAGCGTCTGTCCCATGCGCATCCCCCTGCCCCGCATGATGCGGCACTGGCGGGAGCGCGAGTACCGGAACAAGATGGCGCCCCAGGCCTACCGGTACGGGCTGGGCCTGTGGGCCTGGTTCGCCAAGCGGCCCAAGCTGTACCGCATGGGCGCCAACATGATGACCGGGGTGCTGGGCCTGCTCGGCCGCCGCAAGGGCCGCTTCCGCTCGCTGCCGCTGGCCGGGGGCTGGACCGACTGGCGCGACATGCCGGCGCCCGAAGGAAAGACCTTCCAGCAGCTCTGGGCGCAGCGCCAGGCCGGCCAGGGCGGGAATTCCGGCAGGAAGGCGGCCTGAGCCATGTCCGAAGCGCGCACCCAGATCCTGACCAGCATCCGCCGTTCGCTGAAGCGCGACGCCGCCAGCCCCGAGATGGTCTCCGCCGTGGACGACCGGCTGAAGGAGCACCGGCGCAACCTGGTGCCGGACCGCGCCGACCTGTCGGCATCGGACAAGGTGGACCTGTTCGTTTCCATGGTGACCGAGGTGGCGGCCACGGTGGACCGCCTGCCGAACCTGTCGCGGGTTCCCCATGCGGTGGCGGATTACCTGGCGAGCCAGAACCTGCCGGCCGAGGTGAAGGTCGCCCCCGACCCGCGGCTCGACGGCATCCCGTGGAACAAGAGGCCGACGCTGACGGTGGAACGGGGACGGGCGGTGGACCGCGACCTCACCAGCGTGACCGGCGCCTTCGCCGGCATCGCGGAGACCGGCACCCTCATGATGCTGTCGGGTCCCGAGCATCCGACCACGCTGAACATGATGCCGGACACCCACATCGTCGTGCTGCGGGCCGACCAGATCGTCGGTAGCTACGAGGACGGCTGGGACGCCGTCCGCCGGCGCGGCCCGGACATGCCGCGGACCGTCAACCTCATCACCGGCCCGTCCCGCACCGGCGACATCGAGCAGACGATCCAGCTCGGCGCGCACGGTCCGCGGCGCCTCCACATCCTGCTGATCGACGGCGCGGGCGTCTGAGGACGCGGGCGGCGGGTGACGTGGTGACCAGATGAACAGAATGCCTCCACGCCGCCGCCGTACCGTGACGTCCGACGAGCACAGCCTCTGGCGCATGGCGATGCGCGACACCGATCCCCTGCCCGGCCGCGCCTTGCCCGATGCGCCGGCATCCTCTCCGGCGGCGGGCGCCTTGCCGGTGGAGGTGGCCGGCCTGCCCGTGGCCGACGGCTCGGCGGGGCGCGGTGCCGGCCTTCCGGTTTCCGGCCACCGCAACCGGCTTCCCGCCCTGGACCCGGCATCGCCGCCGGGGCTCGACCGCCGGACCGACGACCGGATGCGCCGCGGGCGGCTCGGCATCGACGGCCGGATCGATCTCCACGGCATGACCCAGTCCCAGGCCCACGCGGCGCTCAACTCCTTCATCCTGCGCGGCTGGCACGAACAGCGCCGGATGGTCCTGGTCATCACGGGAAAGGGATCGGCCGGAAAAGGGTCAGGGGGCCAAGGGGCCGGCATCCTTCGCCAAGTCGTCCCGCGCTGGCTGAACGAGTCGCCGCTGCGACCGCTGGTGCTCGCAATCCAGCGCGCCCAGCCGAAGGACGGCGGCGACGGCGCGCTCTATGTCCTGCTGAAACGGCGGCGTTGATCCGTGACCCCCTTCGGTGCCCATATCCGTGAACTGCGCGCCCGGCGCGGCGTCACCCTGAAGCAGATGGCCGACGAGCTGGAAGTGTCGTCGGCGTACCTCTCCGCCCTGGAGCATGGCAAGCGCGGGCAGCCCTCCATCATGCTGGTGCGGCAGATCTGCGCCTATTTCCAGATCTTCTGGGACGAGGCGGAGGCGCTGGAGCGCTTGGCGGAGATGAGCCACCCGCGCATCGTGGTCGATACGTCCGGGCTGACGCCGAAGGCGACGCTGGTGGCGAACCTTCTGGCGGAGCGTATCCGGTCGCTCGACGAGGCGACGATCGACCGGCTTCTGGAAGTGCTGAATCGGTAGGTTTCCGTTCGGAACGCTGCTCCGGAAGCATCGGGCATCCGGGCCGGCACCAATGGCATGATCACCGTGTTGAGTCGGGTGACGAGGGAGGCAGCGATGATCCGTTCCATAACCATGCTGGCGCTGGCGGCGGCCGTGCTGGGAGGGTGCGCCAATCCGCGGACGGAGGCGGCGGCCCGGGCGAACACGGCGCTGGTCGGAATGCCGAAGGAGCTGCTTTACTCCTGCGCCGGAGTCCCCGACCGGACGCAGCAGGTCGGGGACTCCGAGTTGTTGACCTTCGTACGGGGCATGACCTACACGCAGGTCGAGACCGACTATGACGATGTCGCGATCGGCGGACGGCGCTTCATCCGCCCGCGCACGTCGGTCCACCGCCAGAACTTCATGTGCGAGGCGACCTTCACCGTGCGGGACGGCATCGTCGAACGCCTGGACTATAACCAGGGCCGCGACCTGGAATCCTGCGGCACCATCGTGGAGACCTGCATGGCGGTGATCCCGGCACCGCGCTGACCGCCGGGACCACCGTGTTTCACGTGAAACGTCACGGCAGCAGGAGCGACGACCCCTTGGTGGCGCGGGCATGCAGGGCCCGGTGGGCTTCCGCCGCATCGCGGAGCGGGAAGGTCTGGCGGACCTCGATCTTCACGTCGCCGCTGTGGACCACGTCGAACAGGTCGGCAGCGCAGGTCATCAGGTCCTCGCGCTTCGTCGTGTAGGAGAACAGCGTCGGCCGGGTCACGTAGAGCGAGCCCTTGGCCGCCAGGATGCCGAGATCGACCGGCGGCACTGCTCCCGACGACTGGCCGAACAGGACCATCAGGCCGCGCAGGCGCAGGCAGTCCAGGCTGTTCATGAAGGTGTCCTTCCCGACCGAGTCATAGACCACCGGCACGCCGGCCCCGCCGGTGATCTCCTTCACCCGCTCCACGAAGTTCTCGCGGCTGTAGACGATCGGGTGCGTGCAGCCGTTCTCCCGAGCCAGTTCCGCCTTCTCGTCCGACCCGACGGTGCCGATCACGGTGGCGCCCAGCTTGCGGGCCCACTGGCAGAGGATCAGGCCGACGCCGCCGGCCGCGGCATGGACCAGGATGGTCTCGCCCGGCTGGACCGCGTAGCAGGACCGCAGCAGGAACTGGGCGGTCATGCCCTGGAGCATCATCGCCGCGGCCTGTTTGTCGTCGATCCAGCTCGGCAGCGGGACCAGCTTGTCGGCCGGCATCAGGCGAACTTCGGCGTAGGCTCCGATCGGTCCGCCCGCATAGGCGACGCGGTCGCCGGGGCTGAAGCTGGTGACCCCTTCGCCGACCGACTCCACCACGCCGGCTCCCTCCATCCCGGGGATGCAGGGCAGGTCGGGGACGGGGTAGAGGCCGCTGCGATGGTAGGTATCGATGAAGTTGAGCCCGATCGCCGACTGGCGGATCTTCACCTGCCCAGGTTCGGGGTTGCCGACATCGACCTCTTCCCATTTCAGGACCTCGGGTCCGCCGGCCTGATGGAAGCGGATGGCGTGAACCATGGTTTCGGACTCCCTCTCGTTCTTGTCTTGCCGCTGTTGGACGTATGGGGCCGGTTCAGGCCGTCAGGTGCTCTTTCAGGAAAGCGGCGGTCCGCTGGTTCGCCAAGTCGGCGGCCTGCTTGTCGTAATGGGCGCCGCCCACGCGGGCGAAGGCATGGTCGCAGCCGGGATAAGTGTGGACGGTGACGCAGGAGATCTTCGACAGGGCGTCGCGGATCTGTTGCTGGGCCGGCGGCGGGACGAACTGGTCCTTCTCCGCGATGTGCGCGAGATAGGGCCTGGTGATGGCGCTCGCCTCGTCGAGGTTCTTCTCGATCCCGACGCCATAGTAGGAGACCGAGCAGTCGGCGTTGGACCGGGTCGCCATCAGGTAGGCGAGCTTGCCGCCCAGGCAGTATCCCAGCGTGCCGACCAGGCCGTTGCAGCCCTCGGTCTCGCGCAGGACGCCCAGGGCCGCGATCAGGTCGTCCACACCCTTGACCTCGCTGAAGCCCTTGTAGAGTTCGAAGGCCTTGGCCCACTCCTCGTCGGTCTTGTCGGTGATCTGGATGCCGGGCTCCTGGCGCCAGAACAGGTCGGGGCAAAGGGCGAGATAGCCCTGCGAGGCCAGGTCGTCGCAGATCTCCCGCATCACCTGGTTGACGCCGAAGATCTCCTGGATCACGACGATGCCGGGTCCGGTGCCCCCCGCGGGCTTCGCAAGGTATCCGGTAAAGGTGCCGCCGTCGGCCGCGTTGATCGTAACGTCGGTCATTCCACCCTTCTCTTTCTTGGACTGTGCCGTGGATTGTGGGTTCCAGCCCGGGGTATGACCTCGGGCGGTGATGGCGACGACACGATATAGGCGCGGCGGCGCCTTGTCACGATACCGGTGTACTCAGGTCGGGGCGGGTCACGAGACGGGGGCGTGCACCAGAAGCGTTTCGTGGTTCAGCAGCCAGTCCTTGGTGGTCAGCCCGCCGAAGCCTGAATAACCCCCCTTCCCCGCCCCGCCGACGACCCGGTGGCAGGGGATCACGATCGGCAGGGGATTGCGGCCGCAGGCTCCGCCGATGGCGCGCGGGGCGGAGTCGAGCCGGCGGGCGAGGTCGCCGTAGGTCGCAGTCCCGCCGCACGGGATCTCCAGCATCGCCGCCCAGACCCGCTGCTGGAACAACGTGCCGTGCGGGCGCATGGGCAGGTCGAACACCGTGCGCTGCCCATCGAAATACTGCCGGAGCTGCCGGGCCGCCTCGTCCAGGACGGCGTCGCGGTCGGCGGCGGTCTCGCCCGTGTCCCAGTCCAGCGCGGTCAGCGCGCCGTCCAGGCTGGTGAGGTTCAGGCGTCCCAGCGGGCTTTCGATGGTCAGGCGTCCCATGCCGTCATTTCCTCGTCAGGTTGATCTTGAGGTCGGCCGCGTCGGTGATCGGGGCGGAGCAGGTCATGTTCGCGCAGACATAGGCGGTCGCCTTGCCGGCCACCATGCCCTTGCCCTGCGCCGGATGACCCTCCGGAAGGGCGGTCTCCGGGGACAGCAGGGTCATGACCGCCGAGGGCGACGAGGTCGCCCGGACCGTGGCGAGCAGGGCCTCGGTGTCGGCGGCTCCCCTGTTCCCGACCACCACCAGCTGGATCGCAGTATAGAGCAGTTCGGTGTTGTTGAGCAGCGTGGAAAGGGGGAAGAAGTTGCGGGTCAGCTCGCCGGAGAAGGCCTGGACCAGGGCCTCGGCCCGCTGGTGATAGGTGTCGTCCCCGGTCATGTTGAACAGCCGGGCGAGCACGCCGACCATGGTCCCGTTGCCGGCGGGAACGGCATTGTCGTGGGCGGTCTTAGTCCGCACGATCAGCCGCTCGGCATCGTCGGCGGTGAAGAAGTAGCCGCCGTTGTCCTTGTCCCAGTAGTGGCGGTCCAGCAGCTCGACCCAGCCGCGGGTCCGGTCGAGATAACGGGACTCGCCGGTCACCTCGTACAGGGCCAGCGCCCCGCGGGCCATGTCGGCATAGTCGTCGAGGGAGGCCGGGTTCTTCAGCCGGCCGCGGCGCCAGGTGTGGAACAGCCTGCCGTCCCGAACCATGGTGCCGGTCACGAAGTCGAACGCGGCGGCGGCGGCGGCGGTCCAGTCCGGCTTACCGAACACGAAGCCGGCGCGGGCGAGCGCCGCGATCATCAGCCCGTTCCAGTCGGCCAGCACCTTGTCGTCCCAGCCGGGATGGACGCGGCGTTCGCGCGCCTGCCACAGGATCGCCCGCATCCGGGCGAGGCTCGCCTCCTGGTCCTCGTCGCCCAGCTCCGGCCTGGCGGTCCGGTTCAGGATGTTGCTGCCTTCCCAGTTGCCCTGCCGGGTGACGTCGTAGGCCGCCTTGAAGACCGCGGCGTCGGGGCCGAGGATGTCGTCGATCTCCCGTTCCGACCAGACGTAGAAGCGCCCTTCCTCGCCCTCGCTGTCGGCGTCGAGCGTGCTGGCGAAGCCGGCGACCCGGCCGCCTCCGGCATCCTCCGCCAGCATCTCGCGCAGGACCCAATCCACCGTCTCGGCGACGCGGACCTTGAACAGCGGCTCGCCCGTCTCCTGCCAGACCAGGGTCAGCAGATCGATCAGCTGGGCATTGTCGTACAGCATCTTCTCGAAATGCGGGGCCAGCCAGCGGTCGTCGGTGGAGTAGCGCGCGAAGCCGCCGCCGAGATGGTCGTAGATGCCGCCCTGGCACATGCGGCCCAGGGTATTGGTCACGGCGGTCTTGTAGGGTTCCCTGCCCGTCCGCTTCCAGGCGTGCCACAGCAGGGTGAACAGGGAGGTCTGGGGGAACTTGGGCGCCGACCCGATGCCGCCGTTCAGGGGGTCCACCTCGCGGAGCAGACGGTCGGCCACCTGGTTGAAGACGCCGGGCGGGATGGCGCCGCCGGAATGGTTCTCCGCCAGCTTGTCCAGGCTGTCCTTCAGCGCCGTGACGTTGCGCGTCACCTTGTCCGGCTCCTCATGGTAGGTCGCCGCGACGCCGCGCAGCACGTCCGGGAAGCCGGGCCGGCCGTAGCGCGAGGCGGGCGGGAAATAGGTGCCGCCCCAGAACGGCTCCCCCTCGGGCGTCAGGAACATGGTCAGCGGCCAGCCGCCGGACTGCCCGAGCAGCGCCAGGGCCGACTGGTAGATGGTGTCGAGGTCGGGCCGTTCCTCCCGGTCGACCTTGATGTTGACGAACAGCTCGTTCATCACCCCGGCGATCTCGGGGTTCTCGAAACTCTCGTGGGCCATCACGTGGCACCAGTGGCAGGCGGCGTAGCCGACTGACAGCAGGATCGGCTTTTTCTCTTTCCGCGCCCGGTCGAAGGCCTCATCTCCCCAGGGCATCCAATGCACGGGATTGTCCTTGTGCTGGAGCAGGTAGGGGCTGGTCTCATGGCCCAGCATGTTTGAGGACATGGTGCTCGCCTTTATCTGAGAGGGTTGCGGCATTGCGGCAGAGAACGGGTGCTGTCGTTGCGCTTGCACATCCTATCTGTATAGTGAAGCGCGCCGGCGAGTGCGCTCAACCCCAATCTGCGTGGGGCTACCCCGGCTGGGGACGTGCCCCGAGAGGTTCCGAGCATGAAAATCACCGTCGACATCGATTGTACCCCCGAGGAAGCCCGGCATTTCTTCGGCCTGCCGGACGTCAAGCCGATGCAGGACGCTTTGATGCAACAGATCCAGGACCGCATGAGTGCCAACCTGCAGGCCATGGAGCCGGAAGCGATGCTGAAGACCTGGCTGCCGGCCGGGCTTCAGGGCTTCGAGCAGATGCAGAAGATCTTCTGGACCCAGATGAGCAACGCCATGGGCAAGGATGGAAAGAAGTGAGCGATCCGGAACTGGTCTACAGCAGCCATGTCTTCTGCTGCACGAACCTGCGTCCCGAAGGGGCCAAGCGCGGGTCCTGCGCGGCGAAGGGGTCGGAGAAGCTTCGCAACTACATGAAGGCCCGCGCCAAGGAACTGGGATTGGAGCCCAAGGTCCGGATCAACTCGGCCGGTTGCCTGGAGCGGTGCGAGTTGGGACCGGCGCTGGTGATCTATCCCGAGGGCGTCTGGTACACCTTCGCGTCCCAGGAAGACATCGACGAGATCCTGCAGACCCATGTGATCGAGGGCGGCCGGGTCGAGCGGCTGATGCTGATGCCCGACCAGACGGAGCCCCGGCCGGAAGCCCGGTCCGTCGCCCCCGCCTGATCCGGTGATCCCGACCATCTTCGCCCCGGCCACCGCGCCGGGGCGCGGGGGCGTCGCCATCGTCCGGGTCTCCGGACCCCGGGCCGGCGATGCGCTCACGATCCTCACCGGCCGTTCCCTCCCCGCCCCGCGCACCGCCGCCGTCGCCCGGCTCGCCGATCCCCGCAGCGGCGAATTCCTCGACCATGGGCTGGTGCTCTGGTTCCCGGGGCCGCGCAGTTTCACCGGGGAGGACGTCGCCGAATTCCATGTGCATGGCGGCCGCGCGGTCGTCGCCGGGCTGATCGACGCGCTCTCCGCCCTGCAGGGCTTCCGGATCGCCGAACCGGGGGAGTTCAGTCGGCGCGGCTTCGAGAACGGCAAGTTCGACCTGACCGCCGCCGAGGCCATCGCGGATCTGGTCGATGCCGAAACCTCCGCCCAGCGCCGCCAAGCCCTGCGCCAGATGGAAGGCGAGTTGGGCCGCCTCTACGAGGACTGGCGCCACCGCCTGACCCACGCCCTCGCCCATCTGGAAGCCGACATCGACTTTCCCGACGAGGACCTGCCGGAAGGGGTCTCCGACCAGGTGCGCCCGGTCCTGGAGTCCCTGATCGCCGGCCTGCGGGCCCATCTCGACGACAAGCGCCGGGGCGAACGGCTGCGCGACGGCATCCATATCGCGATCCTGGGGGCGCCGAACGCCGGCAAGTCGAGCCTGCTGAACGCGCTGGCCCGGCGGGAAGCGGCGATCGTGTCGGAGCGCGCGGGCACGACCCGGGACGTGGTGGAAGTCCATCTCGACCTGGGCGGCTATCCCGTCGTCCTGGCCGACACCGCCGGATTGCGCGAGGCCGCCGACGAGATCGAGTCCGAGGGCATCCGCCGGGCGCTGGCGCGGGCGGCGCAGGCCGACCTGAAGCTCGCGGTGTTCGACGCGACCTCCCTGCCCGACCTGGACGCCCAGACCCTGGCGGTCGTGGACGAGGATACCCTGGTCGTCCTGAACAAGTGCGACCGGGTCGCCCCGCCGGAGATGACGGTCGGGGGACGGGTGGCTCTGGCGGTTTCCGCCGCGACGGGGAATGGGCTTGCCGAGTTGATTGAGAGGTTGACCGCCGAAGTGGCGCGGCGGTTCGAGGCGCCGGGTGTGCCTGCCCTTACCCGCGCCCGCCATCGGTCGGCATTGGAGGAGTGCGTGGGGTCGCTTGAGCGGGCGCTGTCTGCTCTCCTGCCGGAGCTGGCGGCCGAGGATGTCCGGATCGCGATCCGGGCCTTGGGAAGGATCACCGGCCGGGTCGATGTGGAAGATCTGCTCGACGTGATCTTCCGGGACTTCTGCATCGGGAAATGAGCGTTGTTTCACGTGAAACGCGCCGGTCCGGGAAGTCCAAGGATCACTGATGCACACGGATGGATCGGATGGGCACGGATACATGCCGGCCGGAGCCGATGCCGGCCGGATCCGTGTTCATCCGTGATCCTTCCCGCTTCGAAACGCGCGCTTCCCGGCAATCCGGCTTTGACCTCAACCCGTTCAGTCAATAAAGTGCCCGCCATGCGGATTTATGATGTGATCGTGGTCGGCGGTGGCCACGCGGGCTGTGAGGCTGCCGCGGCGTCGGCTCGGATGGGCGCGCGCACGCTGCTGCTGACCCACAAGCTGGAAACCGTCGGCGAGATGTCGTGCAACCCGGCCATAGGCGGTTTGGGCAAGGGCCATCTCGTCCGCGAGATCGACGCCCTGGACGGTGTCATGGGCCGGGTGATCGACCGCGCCGGAATCCAGTTCCGTATCCTGAACCGGAGCAAAGGTCCCGCTGTCCGCGGTCCCCGCGCGCAGGCCGACCGCAAGCTGTACCGCGAGGCCATGCAGGCCGTCCTGGCGGAACAGCCCGGCCTGGACATGCTGGGCGATGCGGCCGAAGACCTCATCATCGGGGCGGACGGTGCCGTGGCCGGGGTCGTCACCGGCAACGGTCGGGAGATCCGGGCCGGAGCCGTGATCCTGACCACCGGAACGTTCCTGCGCGGCATGATCCATCTGGGCGAGGAGAAGATCCCGGCGGGCCGCGTCGGCGAGGCTCCCGCCCTCGGCCTGTCTGAGACGCTGGCGCGCGCCGGTTTCCCGCTCGGCCGCCTGAAGACCGGGACGCCACCGCGCCTCGACGGCCGCACCATCGATTGGGCGGGGCTGGAATGCCAGCCGGGCGACGACCCGCCTCCTCCCTTCTCGACCCTGACCGACCGGATCACGACGCCCCAGGTTCCTTGCCACGTGACCTGGACCACCCCGGCCGCGCACGAGGCGATCCGCGCGAACCTACACCGGGCGCCGATGTATTCCGGCCAGATCCAGGGTGTCGGGCCGCGCTACTGTCCGTCGATCGAGGACAAGATCGTCCGCTTCGCCGACAAGGAACGGCATCAGATCTTCCTGGAGCCGGAGGGGCTGGACGACGATACCGTCTATCCCAACGGGATCTCGACCTCCCTGCCCCGCGATGTCCAGCTCGACGTGCTGCGGGCCATTCCGGGGCTTGAGCACGCGGTCATGATCCGCCCCGGCTACGCGATCGAATACGACTATGTCGATCCGCGCGAGCTGACCCCGACCTTGGAGACCCGCCGCCTGCCCGGTTTGTTCCTGGCCGGTCAGATCAACGGCACGACGGGGTACGAGGAAGCGGCGGCCCAGGGGCTGATGGCCGGGATCAACGCGGCGCTTCGGTGCGGCGGCGGCGACAGTTTCGTGCTGGACCGGGCAGACGCCTATATCGGCGTGCTGATAGACGACCTGATCACCCGGGGCACCACAGAGCCCTACCGCATGTTCACGTCCCGCGCCGAGTACCGGCTGCTGCTTCGGGCTGACAATGCGGACCAGCGCTTGACCGCGAAGGGCATGGCGGTCGGCTGCGTGGGAAGCTTCCGGTCGGAGCGGTTCGCCGAGAAGGCGGCCGGGCTGGAGCTTGCCCGCGCCCTGGTCGGCCGTCTCCAGGCGACCCCGAACGAACTGTCCCGCCAGGGCATCAACGTCAACCATGACGGCGTGCGTCGCACCGCGGCGGATCTGCTGCGCTATCCCGACATGGACCTGGGCAAGCTGGCACGGCTTTGGCCGGAGCTTTCCGAACTGCCGGGCGCCGTCGCCGAGCAGATCGAGATCGACGCGCGCTACTCCGGCTATCTCGACCGGCAGGAGGCCGACATCCGGGCCTTCCGCAAGGACGAGTCCCTGCTGCTGCCGGACGACCTGGATGTCGACTCGATCGGCAGCCTGTCCACCGAGATCCGTCAGAAACTGCGTCAGGCCCGGCCTGCGACCCTGGGGGCGGCCGCCCGCATCCCTGGCGTTACGCCGGCCGCGGTGGTCGCCCTTCTCCGCCACGTGAAACGCCGCGATGCCCGCCTCAGCGCCTGAGGACGTTCTCTCCGGTGTTTCACGTGAAACACGCGACCGCCTCCAGGTCTATGCCGACCTCCTGCGGAAATGGCAGCCGGTCATCAACTTGGTCGGTCCCCGGACCCTGCCCCATCTCTGGACGCGGCACTTCGTTGACTCCGCCCAGCTCCACTCCCTGATCCCTGCGGGAGCGCGGACCCTGGTGGATTTCGGCAGCGGCGCCGGCTTCCCCGGCCTGGTGCTGGCGATCCTGGGAGTTCCCGATGTCCACTTGGTCGAGAGCGACCAGCGAAAAGCCGCCTTCCTGCGGGAAGTCGCCCGCGCCACCGGCGCTGCCGCCACGATTCATGCCGCTCGAATCGAGAGCATCGACCCTTTTTCCGCCGATGTGGTGACCGCCCGCGCGCTGGCTCCGTTGGTCGATCTGCTTGGGTTCGCCGCTCCATTTCTGGCGCCGGACTCGATTTGCCTGTTCCCCAAAGGCCAGCAGGCCGAAGATGAAGTATCGATCGCTTCGAAGACTTGGAATATCGCCGTCGATCGGATACAGAGTGTCACCGACCCCAGCGCCAGCATTCTTCGCGTAAGCGAGGTGTCCCGTGCCTGATGTCACCCGCTTTCCCACCGTCGCTCCAGAGGCCAAGATGTCCCGCGCCCGCGTCATCTCCGTTGCCAACCAGAAGGGCGGCGTCGGCAAGACGACGACGACCGTCAACCTTGCGACCGCTCTCGCCGCCGTCGGCAAACGGGTCCTGATCATGGACCTGGACCCCCAGGGCAATGCCTCGACCGGGCTCGGCATCGAGCGGTCGAGCCGCAATGTCGGCACCTACGACGTGATCTTCGCCGAAGTCCGGGTGGAGAACGCCGCGATCGAGACGTCGGTGCCCAACCTGTGGGTGGTCACCTCCTCCCAGGACCTGTCGGGCGCGGAGATCGAGCTGGTCGGTGCCGAGCAGCGGGAGTACCGCCTGCGCATGGCTCTCGCCCACAGCGCCCTGAACTACGACTATGTCCTGATCGATTGCCCGCCGGCGCTCGGCCTGCTGACGCTGAACGCCCTGGTCGCCAGCGACGCGGTCATGGTGCCGCTCCAGTGCGAGTTCTATGCCCTCGAAGGACTCAGCCACCTGATCCGGACCATCGAGCGGGTCAAGCGCGCCTTCAATCCCGGCCTGGATATCCATGGCGTCGTGCTGACCATGTTCGACAAGCGCAACAACCTGTCCGACATGGTCGCCGCCGATGTCCGCGGCTTCTTCGGGGAGAAGGTCTACGACACGGTCATCCCGCGGAACGTCAAGGTGTCGGAGGCCCCCTCCCACGGCAAGCCGGTGCTGATCTACGATCTGCGCTGCCCCGGCTCCCAGGCCTATATCCACCTGGCGAGCGAAGTCCTGAAGCGTGAGAAGAAGAGGCTGATCGCCTGATGGAAGAGAACAAGCGCCGCTCGAGCCTCGGCCGCGGCCTCAACGCGCTGTTCGGCGAGGCCGCCGCCGACGATCTGGTGGAAACTCCGGACAAGGGCAAGCAGACCCGCCAGATGCCGATCGAGTTCGTGACGCCGGGCAAGTTCCAGCCGCGGCGCCGGTTCGACCAGGAAGCGATCCAGAGCCTCGTGGATTCCGTGCGCGAGCGCGGCATCCTTCAGCCGCTGCTGGTCCGGCAGCATCCGGACGACCCCAAGATCTACGAGATCATCGCCGGCGAGCGCCGCTGGCGCGCGGCCCAACTTGCCGGGCTGCATCAGGTGCCGGTCGTCGTCCGCGAGTTCACGGACCGGGAAGCGCTGGAAATCGCGCTGATCGAGAACATCCAGCGGCAGGACCTGACCGCCCTGGAAGAGGCCGAAGGCTACAAGCGGCTGATGGACGAGTTCGGCCATACCCAGGACGCCCTGGCGAAGGCGCTGGGCAAGAGCCGAAGCCATATCGCCAACATGCTCCGCCTGCTGACCCTGCCGCTCCAGGTCAAGCAACTGGTCCAGGACGGCTCGATCACCGCCGGCCACGCGCGGGCCCTGCTCTCGGTGCCCGATCCGGTGGCGGCGGCCCACCAGGTGGTGGAGAAGGGCCTGAACGTCCGGCAGGTCGAGCAGCTCGCCCGGGACGCCCAGAACCCGAGGGAGGAGCCGGCACCCGCCGCGCCGATCGGCGGAACCGTTCCGGCACCGCGGGGCACCGCCGCTTCCCGCCCCGGCAAGGATCCCGACACGCTGGCCCTGGAGCAGGACATCACCGGCCGCCTGGGGCTGCGGGTCAGCATCAGCGCCCAGGGACAGGGCGGCACGCTGAGCATCCAGTATCAGACGCTGGACCAGCTCGACGAGGTGATCCAGCGCCTGACGGGGCAGTAGATCGGAGGGTGCTCGTCCCGCGCACCTCGGGCGGCGGGACGCCGCCCCTCCAGGACGTCTCAGCCCAGCTTCCGGGCCACCAGATCCGCCAGATTGACCTCCGGGCGGGCGCCGACATGGCTGATCACCTCGGCTGCCGATATGGCGGCGATCCGGGCGCAGTCGGGCAGGCTGCGGCCGTGGGTGTAGCCGTGCAGGAAGCCGGCGGCGAACAGGTCCCCCGCCCCCGTGGTGTCGATCAGCCGGTCGACCGGATCGGCCGGGATCTCGAACACGTCCCGCTCCGTCACGACGACCGATCCCTTCTCGCTGCGGGTCAGCACGGCGGTCTCGCACCGCCCCCGGACCGCGGCCAGCGCCTCGTCGAAGCTGTCCACCTGGTACAGCGCCATGATCTCGTGCTCGTTGCCGAACAGGATGTCCACGTGATTGTCGACCAGATCGGCGAACTCCGCCCGGTGGCGGTTGACGCAGAAGCTGTCGGACAGGGTCAGGGACAGCTTGCGGTCTCCGGCATGGGCCAGCCTGGCCGCCTTCAGGAAGGCTTCCTTGGCGAGCGGGCGGTCCCACAAATAGCCTTCCAGGTAGGTCACCTGGGCGCTCTGGATCAGGTCCGCGTCGATGTCGTCGGGGCCGAGCTCGACGCAGGCGCCGAGATAGGTGTTCATGGTCCGCTGGGCGTCCGGCGTCACCAGGATCAGGCAGCGGGCCGTGGGCGCGCCCTCCGTCGCCGGCTTGCTGTCGAACCGGACCCCGACGGCGCGGATGTCGTGGCGGAACACGGTGCCGAGCTGGTCGTCCTTCACCTTGCCGATATAGGCGCCCTTGCCGCCCAGGGAAGCGATGCCGGCCATGGTGTTGCCCGCGGAACCGCCGGACATCTCGATGCCCGGTCCCATCCTGCCGTAGAGTTCTTCGGCCCGGTCGGCATCGATCAGGGTCATGGCGCCCTTTTCCAGGCCGTTGGACGCGATGAAATCATCATCGGCGTGGGCGATGACATCGACGATGGCGTTGCCGATGCCGACAACGTCGAGGGTGGCCTGGGACATGCGGGAGTGCATCCTTGTTCTGGTGGAGGGGCTCTGGCGGGGAAGGTTTTGAGGATTAGCGCGGCCGGAGTATAACGGCCGGCACCTTCCATACAAGCCCGGCCCTCGAACCTGATCGCGATGCTTCACATGATCCCTGCCCTCGTCCGCGCCGTCGGCCAGCTCTCCGATCCTCCGGTCCGCAAGGTGGTCTGGCTCAGCGTCCTCGGCGCGATCCTGGGCTTCCTCACCATGGCCGGCCTGGTCTGGATCCTGCTCTTCCAGACCCGGCTGACGGAGCTGCCCTGGCTGGACACCACGATCGACGTGCTGGGCGGCCTGGGGGTGTTCGCCCTGGCCTACCTGTTCTTTCCCGCCGTCGTGGTCACCATCTCAGGCCTCCTGCTGGAGCGCGTGGCCGTTTCCGTGGAACGGCGGCACTATCCGGGCCTGCCGCCCGCCGAGGGCCAGAGCCTGGGGGCGGAGATCTGGAACGCCGTCAAGTTCCTGGCGCTCGTGGTGTTCCTCAACCTGCTCGTCCTGCCGGCCTACCTGTTCCCCGGCATCAACATCGCGGTCTTCTACATCCTGAACGGCTATCTGCTGAGCCGCGAGTACTTCGAACTCGTGGCACTCCGGCGCATGACGCCGGCGGCCGCCCGGACGATGCGCAAGGCTCACAGCGCCAAGCTGTTCCTCGCCGGAGTCATCGTCGCCTTCTTCTCGACGATACCTTTTGTCAATCTGCTGGTTCCCGTTGTGGCGACGGCCTTCATGGTGCACATTTTCTATGGGCTCACAGGAAACTTGCACCGAGCTGCCAGATAGTAATAAAGAGTTAACCATGACGGCTCAATTTGTGGCCAGCCGTCATCCACCCTGCCTTTGGGGGCCATCGCCCATGTTTCGACGCAAGTCACCGCCCACCGGACCGCTGAAACCCGAAGGCGCCATGCCGGTCGAGCCGGCCGCGCCCGAAGCGGTGGCCACCGAGCCGCCGGTGCGTTCCCCGTTTGCCGATAAGGGACCTGATATGTCGCCGACCAAACCGCCGTCCTCCAGCACCTCCTTCAAGCCCGAGATTCCGCGCCGCGTGGTCGAGATTCCGGGTGCCCCGGCGCGCCGCCCGATGGGCGAGGGAATGGCGGCGCCTTCGACCGGGTCCTCCCCCGTTTCCAGCTCGTCCCTGTCCACCAGCGCCACCGAGATGCGGAAGCTGATCGTCGGCCGCGACATCTCGCTCTCCGGCGAGATCACCGCCTGTGACGTGCTGGTGGTCGAAGGTACCGTGGAAGCCAAGCTGCGGGACGGCCGCAACATCGAGATCGCCGAGTCCGGCCTGTTCAAGGGCAGCGTCGAGATCGACGAGGCCGACATCGCCGGCCGGTTCGAGGGCGACATCAGCGTGCGCGGCCGCCTGCGTCTGCGGTCCACCGGCAAGATCAACGGCTCGATCCGCTACGGCGAGCTGGAAGTCGAGGCCGGCGGCCAGCTGATCGGCGAGATCCAGGTGCTGACGGCCAATTCGGCCTCCATCGCGCGGATGCCGGCGACCCCCGCCGAGCCGCCGGCGGCTTCCGAGGCGGTGCAGGCTTCCCCCTACACGGCCGCGCATTCGGGCGGCGCCGAGTAAGCTTCCGGGCTTGACCGGACTGGAGAACCCGCCGGTGGCGACGCCGGCGGGTTTTTCCGTCCGGTTTTTCCGTCTCCTCGGCGCTCAGAACATGTGGCCGCTGCGTTCGGCCTTCGTCTTCAGGTAGGCCTCGTTGTGGCCGTTGCTGGGGAAGACATGGGGCACCCGGTCGATCACCTCGATCCCGCAGCGCGCCAGCTGGCGCAGCTTGTCCGGGTTGTTGGTCAGGAGCCGCACCTGGGAGAAACCCAGTTGCCGCAGCATCTCCGCCGCCGGCAGATACACGCGCTCGTCGGCGTCGAACCCCAGCATCTCGTTGGCCTCGACCGTGTCGAACCCCTCGTCCTGGAGCTGGTAGGCCCGCAGCTTGTTGACGAGCCCGATGCCCCTGCCCTCCTGCGCCAGATAGAGCACGATGCCGCTGCCCTGGCGGGCGATCTCCGCGATGGCGCCGCGCAGCTGGTCGCCGCAGTCGCAGCGCAGCGATCCCAGCAGGTCGCCGGTGAAGCATTCCGAATGCAGCCTGACCAGCGCCGGGCCGTCCTGGGCGGAGGGATCGCCGATCACGATCGCCAGATGCTCGACCCCGCCGTCGGGCGGACGGAAGGCCAGCACGCGCGTGTTCTCGGCGTCGACCAGCGGCACCGCGGCATCGCCGACCAGGGTCAGCGTCCGCGCCGCATGGGTCTGATAGTCCAGGATGTCCCGGGCGCGCACCAGCATCAGGTCGTGCTTGGCGGCCCAGGTCCCGGCCGTCGCCCCGCGGGGCGGCCGGACCGGCGCCACGACTGCCGCCGGCAGCAGGCGCGCCAGCTTGGCCAGCGCCACGGCCGCTCCCTCGCGGGTTCCCAGCTCGGCCGGCGCCACGCTCAGGGTCGGGCCGGGACCCTCGGAGGTCCGCCGGGTCGGATCGACCAGCGCGTGGATCGCGTCGGCGTCCAGGCCGCCGGTCAGGGCCAGCGTGACCACCGGCGCCTGCTGCCCCGGCAGCCCGATCGCCACCGCCCGGGGCCGGGTGACGGCGAGCACCGGGGCTGCTCCGGCCGACTTCCTGAGCTCCTCCAGCGCCTCCGCGGTCACCGCCTCCACCGACAGCGCCAGGGCCAGCCTTCCCTCCAGATCCTCCACGAGGACGGGATCGCCGCGCCGCAGCTCGCCGATCGCACGATCGACCGACCGAAGGGCAGTCTGATCGAGGGGTTGGGACAGGTCGTCCGTCAGTTTGGCGAGACTGGGGGAGGTCATCGTTCTTTTCTTGATGTCCGTGAAAAGTGGAGCGGGCTGTCAGGACTCGGTCCGGGCAGGGCCGGCGGCGGGGTCTCTGTCGCGATAACCATCGATCCGCGTGCCATCGTCCGCGCCGGCCTTCACCAGCCAAAGCGTATCGACCGCGAAGGAGAAAAGCAAAAGGCCAAGTGCCGCTGCGGCCGCAAGGCTGCTGAGCGGCGGCTGGATCACCGGCAGGATGCAGGCGAGGAGAACCGCGATCTGCACGACGCAGATGACCCGGCGCCGCTGGCTGAACGGCAGCTCGGCGTTCAGCATGGGCCAGACCCAGCCGGCGGCGACGAAGCCGTAGCGCGCCAGCCCGATCGCCAGCACCCACGCGCCCGCCTTGCCGTCCTGCCACGCCAGCACCGCGAGGATGCCCATCAGGACAGTATCGAAATTGATGTCCAGCTGCTTGCCGTACGCGGTGGCCATCCGCGTCCGCCGGGCGACCCACCCGTCCACCCCGTCCAGTACCAGCGCCAGCAGCGCCGCCAGCGAGACGGCCCACAGCGCTTCGGGCGAAAGATGCGGGATCACCGGGATCGTCCCGCCGATCAGGCTGGCGATCACCCCGCGCAGCAGGGTCACCCGGTTGGCGGCGCCGAAACGGGCATGGGGCGCATGACCGCGCAGGTGGAGCAGCATCATCACCGCGACGACCGCGTAGCAGCCCATGGCGGTCAGGGGATAGAGGCCGGGCAGGCCGGCCAGATCGCCCAGCGCCACCGCCGCTCCCGCCGTCACGGCGGCGCCCGCCGCCATGTGCAGGGCGACGCTGAGGAAGAGCCGGGCCGTCGCCGGCATTCCCTGCCCGGGTTCCCTGCGTGCGCTGTCGATCGATCCGTAAGCCATTGACGATAATTGGTGCATAAAATGCGATGGTAAAGGGCTTGGGTCCTGTCGATGGACGCCTGCGGGAATTACCTTCTATGGGGGACTGGTAAAGCGGGGCGGAGAGGGCAATTGGTAGGGCTTGAACATGGATAGTACCGAACCTTCCCTTGCGGGCTCCCCGCCCGACTCCGATCCGGCTCGGCTCTGGCGGACGATCCTCGACCTCAGGCATGGCCGGCCGGGATCCGGTTCGGCCAAGCCGCCGACCGCAGGCGACATCCGGGCCGGCATCGGGTCCGGGGACGGCGAAAGCCTCCTGCTGTGCGACCTCTATCTTCCCCTGTGCGCCGCCGCTCCGCGGGGACGCTACGCCGTGGCCCATCTGGGCCAGAGCCTGGACGGCAGGATCGCGACGCTGTGCGGCGCCTCGCAGTGGGTGACCGGCCCGGAGGACATCCTGCACAATCACCGCATGCGGGCCCTGTCCGACGCCGTCCTCGTCGGGGCCGGCACCGTCCGGCACGACGATCCCAAGCTGACCGTCCGGCTGTGCGAGGGACGCAACCCGGTGCGGGTCGTGGTCGATACCAACCGCCGGCTCGACGGCAGCCAGGGTGTCTTCCACGACGGCGCCGCCCCGACCCTGCTGCTGTGCGCCCACGACCTGGCGCGGCCCGGAGAGCGCGTCGGCACCGCCGAGGTGGTCGGGCTGCCCCGGTGCGGCGCCGGGCTGGATCCCGCCGGCATCCTGGCGCTGCTGGCCGACCGGGGCCTGGGATTCGTCTTCATCGAGGGGGGCGGCGTGACCGTGTCCCGCTTCCTCCAGGCCGGTTGCCTCGACCGGCTGCAGGTCACGGTCGCGCCGCTGATCCTCGGCTCCGGCCGGCCCAGCTTCACCCTGCCGGAAATCGAGACGATCGACGGCGGGCTGCGGCCCAGGTCGCGCCATTTCGTCCTGGGAGCGGACATCCTGTTCGATTGCGATCTCCGTGGCTGACGCCTTCCCGAACGACCCGCCGCCCGCTACCGCCACCGCGTTCTGGACCGTGGCGCCCGGGCGGGGGGAACTGCGCGAGGCGCCCCTTCCCGCCCCCGGCCCCGGCGAGGTGCTGGTCCGCGCCGAGGTCAGCGCCGTCAGCCGCGGCACCGAGAGCCTGGTGTTCCAGGGCAGGGTACCGTTCGAGCTGTTCGACAGCATGCGCTGCCCCTTCCAGGAGGGCGACTTCCCCGGCCCGGTCAAGTACGGCTACTGCATGGTCGGCGTGGTCGAACGGGGACCGGCCGCCCTGGCGGGACGGCGGGTGTTCTGCCTGCATCCGCACCAGGACCGGTTCGTCGTGCCGGCCGACGCCGTCGTGCCGGTACCGGACGGGGTATCCTCCGACCGCGCCGCGCTGGCCGCCAACATGGAGACCGCGGTCAACATCCTGTGGGACGCCCTGCCGCCGGTCGGCAGCCGGATCGCGGTGATCGGGGCCGGCGTCGTCGGCTGCCTGACCGCCTGGCTGGCGGCCCGGATCCCCGCCGCCAGGGTGGAACTGATCGACGTCAACCCGGCCCGCGCCGCCACGGCCGAAACCCTGGGCGTCGGGTTCGCCCTGCCGGGGGCGGCGGCGCGGGACTGCGACATAGTGATCCATGCCAGCGGCAATCCGGACGGCCTCGGCACGGCATTGGACATCGCCGGTTTCGAGGCGACGGTGGTGGAGGCCAGTTGGTACGGCACCCGGCCTGTCGCGGCTCCCCTCGGCGCCGCCTTCCATCCGCGCCGTCTCCGGCTGCTGTCGAGCCAGGTCGGGGCCGTGGCCCCGGCCATGCGGGCGCGGTGGGGTTACCGCGACCGCATGGCCCTGGCGCTCGATCTGCTGAAAGATCCAAGGCCGGATATCCTCTTGACCGGATCATGTTTGTTTGCTGACCTAGCAGATATTTTTCCCAAACTCGCCCTGACTCCGGGCGATCAGCCCGCTACTCAGATTTGTCATCTGGTCCGCTATGGCGGGGAACGATGACGAACCGGAACGGAGGACTCCGCCCATGTACAGCCTGACCGTGCGGGATCACATCATGATCGCCCACAGCTTCAAGGGCGAGGTGTTCGGCCCGGCCCAGAAACTCCATGGCGCCACTTTCGTATGCGACCTGGAGATGCGCCGCCGGAGCCTCGACGCCGACGGCCTCGTGGTCGATATCGGGATGGCCGCCGCCCTGCTCGCCGAGGTCCTGAAGCCGCTCAACTACCGGAACCTGGACGAGGTCGAGGAGCTGTCCGGCGTCAACACGACGACCGAGTTCCTGTGCGGCGAGATCCACCGCCGCCTGAGCGCCCGCATCCTGGACGGCGCGCTGGGCGAAGGCGGGCGGGGCCTCGACGGCCTCAAGGTCACGCTGCACGAATCCCACCTCGCCTGGGCCACCTTCGAGGGTCCGCTCCAGGGGGATTCGGCTCGATGAGCCTGGACGTCCATCTGGTTCTGCCCGGCCGCCTCGACCAGAAGACCGGCGGCTACATCTACGACGCCCGCATCGTCGCGGGCCTGCGGGAGCGCGGGATCGCCGTCCATGTCCACGAGCTGCCGGGCCCCTACCCCATCGTCGACCAGGAAGCGATCTACGAGGCGGACCGCGTGCTGTCCCGCCTGCCGGACGGCGCGCTGGCGGTGATCGACGGGCTGGCGCTGCCCGGCGTCGCCGGCAGCCTGATGATCGAGAACCACCGGCTGCGCCTGATGGCGCTGGTCCATCATCCCCTGTCGCTGGAAACCGGGCTGGAGGAGGCCCCGGCGCGCACCCTGCGGCAGCTCGAGCAGGGCTGCCTCGCCCGCGTCCACCGGGTGGTCGTGACCAGCCCCCATACCGCCGAAGCGCTGCTCTCGGATTTCCACGTGACGCCGGACCGGCTGGGCGTCGTGGAGCCCGGGACCGACCGGCCCGGGGCGCCGGCCGCCGGCTCCGCGACGGACGAGCCCAACCTGCTGTGCGTCGCCACCGTCACGCCGCGCAAGGGTCACCTCTTGCTGGTCGAAGCCCTGGCCGGCCTGGCCGACCTGCCTTGGAAACTCACCTGCATCGGCAGCACCACGCGCGATCCCGGGGCCGCCGCGGCGGTGCAGGACGCGATCTCGCGCCACGGGCTGACCGGCAGGATCGCCCTGATGGACGAGATCGGCCCCGCGGCGATGCCCAGCCAGTACCATGGCGCCGACCTGTTCGTGCTGCCCTCCTACCATGAGGGATACGGAATGGCGCTGGCGGAGGCCCTGGCGCACGGGCTGCCGATCGTCAGCACCCGGGCCGGCGCCATCCCGACCACCGTGCCGGACGATGCGGCGATCCTGGTCCCGCCCGGCGACGCCGAGGCGCTGCGGGACGCGCTGCGGAGCGTCCTGACCGACGCCGGGCTGCGCGCGCGCCTGACCCGGGCCGCGCGGTCGGCGGCCCGGCGCCTGCCGACCTGGGACGACGCGGCCGACCGTTTCGCCGCCGAGCTGGCGGTCCTTGAGCCCCGGCTGCGCCTGGGCGCCACGGGCGACTGAGCATCCGGGGGATTTCCACATGGGCGGCTTCGACCGCGACTGGCTGCGGCTGCGGGCGCCGTTCGACGATGCCGCCCGCGACGCCTCGCTGACCCGGCGCCTCGCCGCGGTCCTGCCCGACGAGCCGCGCCTGCTCGACCTCGCCGCCGGCACCGGCGCCAACCTGCGCCACCTGTCGCCCCGCCTCCGGCGTCCGGGCCAGCGCTGGGTGCTGGCCGACCATGATCCCGCCCTGCTCGACGCGGCCGCGGCGGAAATGGCCGCCTGCGCGCATCCCCCGCCCGCCTTCGAGACCCGCCGGGTCGATCTGTCGCGGGACCTGGAGGACCTGGATTTCCGGCTGTTCGACGCCGTCGTCGCGACGGCCCTGTTCGACCTGGTCTCGGCCGACTGGATGGACCGCTTCGTCGCCGCCCTCGCCGCGGCTCCAAGGCCGTTGCTGGTCACCCTGAGCGTAGACGGGCGGCTGCGCTGGTCGCCCGAGGATCCCGGGGACGCGGCGATGCGCGGCTGGATCGAGCGTCACCAGGCGACCGACAAGGGCTTCGGCCCCGCCCTGGGACCCGAAGCGCCGCACCGTCTCGCCGACGCCCTGCGGGCCCGCGGCTTCGCGGTCGAGACCGCCGCCAGCGACTGGATCATCGGGCCGGCCGATGCCGCCATGCACCTTGCCCTGATCGAGGGCTATCGGGGTGCTGCGCTCGAGATCGCGCCGGAGGGCGAACCGTCCGCGATCGAGGGCTGGGCCGAACGCCGCCGGACCGCGGCCCGGGCGGGAACGCTGGAAACCCTTGTCGGCCATGTCGATATTTTTGCAGAACCGCGCTGAAAGCCTTTGACAGCCGGGGGCGGCCACAGTATCTAGCCGGTCCGCGCTGCCCAGGTGGCGGAATTGGTAGACGCGCAGGTTTCAGGTACCTGTGGCAGAAATGTCGTGGAAGTTCGAGTCTTCTCCTGGGCACCATCCTCCGACGATGGTTCGAAAGCGGCGCGGTAACGGATGGCGGGTCTCCCCCGCCGCTCCGATCGGTCTATGTCCCTCCCGGTACCCGACAGGCGGTACCGCGTCATCACGGGAGGACCGACATGGCCAAGGCAATCTGGAACGGCGCAGTGATCGCGGAGTCGGACAGCTTCGAGCTGGTCGAGGGCAACGTCTATTTTCCGCCGGCCGGCCTCCGGCGCGACTATTTCAAACCATCCCCCACCACGACCGTATGCCCCTGGAAGGGTACCGCCCATTACCATACGCTCGTGGTTGACGGCGTCGAAAACCGCGATGCCGCGTGGTATTATCCGGAACCCAAGGAAGCGGCGGCCGCCATCAGGGATCATGTCGCCTTCTGGCGGGGAGTCGAGGTCCAGCGCTGAGGATCCCGCATCCGAGTCCCCGCGGGGGCCGGTGCCGGATGTCCCGGTGACGAACGGGCCCTAACAGGGGATACGATGACGCCGGGCAAGAAGATCCTGCTGGTCGACGACGACGTGGCGCTGCGCCAGTCGCTGGCCGAACAGCTTCATCTCCTGGAGGAGTTCGAGACGGCCGAGGCGGACGACGCCTCGACCGCCCTCGATCTGGTACGCCACGGCGTGTTCGACGCCGTCCTGCTCGATGTCGGCCTGCCCGACATGGACGGGCGCGAACTGTGCCGGCTGATGCGGCGGGAAGGGGTGCGCAGCCCCATCATCATGCTGACGGCGGCCGGCACCGACAGCGACGCCATCCTGGGCCTCGACAGCGGCGCCAACGACTACGTGACCAAGCCGTTCCGGCTCAGCGTGCTGCTCGCGCGGCTGCGCGCCCAGCTGCGCCAGTACGAACAGAGCGAGGACGCGGTCTTCTCGATCGGTCCCTACACCTTCCGTCCCAGCGTCAAGCTCCTGATGACCGAGGCCGGCAAGCGCAAGATCCGGCTGACCGAGAAGGAGACGGCGATCCTCAAGTTCCTCTACCGCGCCGGCGAGAAGGTGGTCGGCCGCGACACCCTGCTGGGCGAGGTCTGGGGGTACAATGCCGGGGTCACCACCCACACGTTGGAAACCCATGTCTACCGCCTGCGCCAGAAGATCGAGCGCGACCCGTCCCACGCTGAGATCCTGGTGACCGAACCGGGAGGCTACCGGCTGGTTCCCTGAGTTTCGGGGGAAAGGGCAGGGACCGCGCGGGCTGAGTATACAGGAACGCGACGCTTTGCCGCTTCCAAGTAACCATTATTAAATTTTTGTTAGATGTACTTGGACCGGCGAAAATTACTTCCCTCCTTCCCCGGCATGTCTATGATGCGGCCATCCGCCGCCATGCCTTCGGGGTCCCATGGTCACCACCGTCGCTTCCCATGCCGTCCAGCCCGCCGGCAGCCCGCCCGCCGGCGTCGCCCCGGTGCCGGAGCCGCGGCTTTCGGTGGTCGTTCCGGTCTATAACGAGGCCGAGAACGTCCTGCCGCTGCTTGCCGAGATCAGGGCGGCGCTCTCCGTGGCCGTGGACTACGAAGTCGTCTTCGTCGACGACTGCAGCGACGACGGTACCGCCGACCGGCTCGCTCCGGAGCGGGGCGCCGTGCGCATCGTCCGGCATTCCACCCGGTCCGGCCAGAGCGCCGCGGTGCGGACCGGCGTCCGGGCCGCCCGGGGGACCTGGATCGCCACGCTCGACGGCGACGGGCAGAACGATCCCGCCGACATTCCCAACCTGCTGGACCTGGCGATGATGCCCGGCGCGCCGGCGCTGGTCGGGGGGCTGCGCCGCAAGCGCCGCGACATCTGGTCCAAGCGGGCGGCCACGAAGATCGCCAACGGCTTGCGCCGGGCCGTCCTGAACGACGGCTGCGCCGACACCGGTTGCGGCATCAAGGTTTTCCGCCGCGACGCCTTCCTGGATCTTCCCTATTTCGGGGCGATGCACCGGTTCCTTCCCGCGCTGTTCCAGATCCACGGGCATCGGGCCGACTTCGTCGAGGTCAACCATCGGCCCCGCCGGCGCGGCGTGTCGAAGTACGGCAACCTGGGACGTGCGGCTATCGGCATCGTCGATCTGCTGGGAGTCCTGTGGTTGAAACGCCGTACCCGCCTGCCGGACTCGGTCCTCGAGGACTGTGCCGGGCAGGCCCGCTGATCGGATCGATGGCGCGGCATCGATACAGCTCTATCGGGTGATTGAATGCTCTCCGTCTGGACGGCGATCGGGTTCGTGGGGCAGGCGCTATTCTCGATGCGCTTCGTGATACAGTGGATCCAGAGCGAGCGACTCAAGCGCAGCTTCGTGCCGGAGACCTTCTGGTACTTCAGCATGGCCGGCGGGATCACGCTGCTGGCCTACGCCATCCATCGCCAGGACCCGGTGTTCATCCTGGGGCAGGGGCTAGGGCTTGTGATCTATTCCCGCAACATCTGGATGATCTGGCGCGACAAGCGGAAAACGGCCGGCGACGACGCGATCGCCGACGACATCGGGCACGCGTCGGCATCGTGAGCGTCGCGGATTCCTCCTCCGGGCGCCCGCTCCCGGCGATGCTCAAGCGGATCGGGCTGACGGCGGCGCTGGCGGCGCTCTGCCTGGCCCTGTTCCTGCCGGGCTTCTTCACGCTGCCGCCGACCGACCGGGACGAGGCCCGCTTCGCCCAGGCGACCCGGCAGATGCTGGAAAGCGGCGATTTCGTCGATATCCGCTTTCAGGACGAGGCCAGGCACAAGAAGCCGGTCGGCATCCATTGGATGCAGTCCGCCACCGTGGCGCTGGCGGGCGGACCGGAGCAGGCCGCCATCTGGGCCTACCGCCTGCCCTCGCTGGCGGGCGCCGTCCTGGCCGTCCTCCTGACCTTCCGGATCGGCACGACCCTGTTCGGCCCCCTCTCCGGGGCGCCGGCCGGCGAGCGTGCCGGCCAGGGCGCCGGGTTCCTGGCGGCGGCGATGCTGGCGGGCACGGTCCTGCTGGCGGTCGAGGCGCGGACCGCCAAGACGGACGCGGCGCTGCTGGCGGCCGTGCTGGGCGCGCAGGCGGCGCTGGCGGAGGCGTGGCTGCGGCGGAACGGGCGGGAGGCGCCGTCCACCGGCCTCGTCCTGCTGTTCTGGTGTTCCCTCGGTGTCGGCATCCTGCTGAAGGGGCCGATCATCCTGCTGGTGGTCGGCGGCACCGCCCTGGGGCTGGCGCTCGTCGAGCGGCGGGTCGGCTGGCTGGCCCCGCTGCGGCCCCGGCTGGGGCTGCCGGTGCTGCTCCTGATCGTGGCACCCTGGCTGGTCCTGATCACCATCAAGACCCAGGGTGCCTTCTTCGCCGAGTCGGTCGGCCACGACATGCTGGCCAAGGTCGCCGGAGGGCGGGAATCCAAGGGATTCCCTCCCGGCTACCATACCCTTCTGTTTCCCGTCACCTTCTGGCCCTGGTCCCTTCTGGCCATCCCGGCGATCCCCTGGGTCTGGGCCAACCGGCGGGACCCGGCGGTGCTGTTCTGCCTCGCCTGGGCGATACCGACCTGGGCCGTCTTCGAGGCGGTGCCGACCAAGCTGTTCCACTACGTGCTTCCGGCCTATCCGGCGCTGGCGCTGCTGACCGCGCGCGCGGCGCTGGACGGGTTCGGTGGCGGCCGGCGCTGGCTCCGGGTGCTGTCGATCCTGCTGTTCCTCCTGATCTCGGCGGTGCTCGCCGCCGGGACGGTGATCCTGTACGGCTTCTTCGAATGGACCGTCGATCGGGTTTCGCTGCTGCTCGCGGCGGCCGTGCTGGCGGTGCTCGGCTACGGCGCCCTGCTGTTCCACCGGGGCGGGCTGCGTCGGTCGGTTGCGGTGCTGAGCGCCGGGTCGGTCGGGATGTATCTGCTCGCCTTCCAGGTCGTCCTTCCCCGTATCGAAAAGATCTGGATCAGCCCCAGGGTCGCCGCCGCGGTCGCCGCGGCGCGGCCCTGTCCCGGCTCGACCCTGGTATCCGTCGGCTTCACCGAACCCAGCCTCGTTTTCCTGGTGGGAACCGGGACGGTGCTTTCGGGCGACGGCCGGACGGCGGCCCACCGCCTGGCGGACGACGCTTGTGCGCTGGCCCTGGTCGACCTGCCGCAGGACGACGCCTTCCTGGCCGAAGCGGAGGCGAAGGGCTTCCAACCGATTGCCATAGAAACAGTTAGCGGTCTAAACTATTCGCGCGGCACGAAACCGATGATGACCTTGTATCGTCGCTGAGCCGTAACTCCCTGGTAATAACTTACCTTTACTAGTGTCCTGCCACGGGGCGGAGCTTCGGCTTCCGCCCTTTTGTCAGATCGTCGGCGACGGCGGGGCCACGATGCGAAATCCGTTGACCGAAGACCAGCCGCGGCCGGTCCGGTATTCCTTCTGGTTCCTGCTGTTCCTGTTCGGCCATATGCTGCTGAGCCATCTCGACCGCACCGTGTCCGAGCTGGCGCGGGTCGCCGATCCGGGTCTGCTGGATATTTTCCGCGCGATCACGGAAGCGGGGGACAGCAAATGGACGCTGGTGCCGACAGGCGTGCTCGGGCTGGGATCGATCGCCGCGGGATGGTTCATCCTGACCGACCGGCGCGTCGCGGCGATGGTCCGCTGGACCGGATCGGCGCTGATGTTCGTCTTCGCGTCGGTCGCCCTGTCCGGGATCGCCGTCAACATCGTCAAGGTCGCCGTCGGCCGGGCACGGCCGAAACTGCTGGAGCAGGCGGGTTTCCTCGGGTTCGATCCGATGATCCTGAACGCGAACTTCCACTCCTTCCCGTCCGGTCACGCCAACACGGCGGTGGCCTTCGCCCTGGCGGTCTCGTTCATGGTCCCGAGCTGGCGCGGCGCCTTGCTGGCCGCCGCCTGCCTGATCGGCCTCAGCCGCATCGCGGTGAACGCTCATTTCGTGACCGACGTGATCGGGGGCGGCGCCCTGGCGATCGCCACGACCTATTGGCTGCGCGGCTGGTTCACGTCGCAGGGATGGGTCTTCTACAGGGAGAGCGGGGGAACGTACCGTCTTCTCTGGCCGGGGATGGTGCTTCCCCTGTCGGCCGGGCGGACCCTGCGGCGCCTGCGGGAGACCGGGGCGATCCAGCCTCCGGGCCGTATTCGGCAGGCGTGACGGAAAAATGGCTCCGTCGACCGATGCCGACGGAGCCGAAGTCTGCTTTACATGGAGGAACCGCACCACAGATGCGATGTCTCCTTTATAGGCTGTATTGGTTAACGCCGGATTAAGGTTAACATGAATAATGCCCCCTATCCGTTTTCCCGAAACCCGTTTCTCTCCGGACCTTCAGCTCTGCTTTCCGCGCCCGGTCTTGTTCTGCAGTTCGTCGATCCGGCGTGAGGCATCGGCCTTGCTGAGGGAAGCGTCGAATTCCTCGTTCGCCTCTTCGCTCAGGGTCTTCAGGTAGGATGCCTGCGCTCCGGTCATCGGCTCATCGCCCGTGGTCCAGTCCGACGGGTCCTTTTCCGTATTGGACGGGGTTCCGGCGTCGGCCGACTTCGGGCTGTCGTTCCCGGTGTTCGCCCCTGTGTTCGCCATGATCCCAAGCTCCTCTAGTGACAGATTCCCATTATCAACAGGCTAGTGCTGTTCATGTTTCGTTGCTATCTGGAATTTTTCTCGACTCCTTCCCAACCGCTCGCCACATTAAGGCCCATGTGCGAAAAACATAACAGCCGGCGGCGCCCTTGATGCCGCCGTCATCAGATTTCGTCGTCCGATTCTGGGGTGTCCGAGGCAGCATCCCGTCGCCTGGCCCCGAGACGGCGCGATATGGCGGCAACACCACCTGCATCGAGGTGCGGTGCGGGGATCACCTCATGATTTTCGACGCCGGAACGGGCATCCGCCCGTTCGGCAGCCAGCTGGCGGCCGAGGCTCCGCTGGATCTCGACCTGTTCTTCACCCACACCCACTACGACCATGTGGCGGGGCTGCCGTTCTTCGCGCCGGCCTTCGACCCGCGCAACCGGCTGCGCCTGTGGGCGGGGCACCTGCCGCCGCCGCAGACGATCCGGTCCGTGCTGTGCGACATGATGATCGCTCCGCTGTTCCCGGTGCCGCTGTCCGCCTTCGATCATTCCTGCACCTTCAACGATTTCCAATGCGGGGCGACGCTGACGCCGGGGCCGGGCATCACCTTGAGGACCGGGCCGCTCAACCATCCGAACCAGTGCTGCGGCTACCGGGTGGAGTACGAGGGCAGGGTGCTGGCGATCGTGACCGACACGGAGCACCGGGCGGAGGGACCCGACCCGGCGGTGCTCGACCTGGCGCGCGGGGCCGACGTCATGGTCTATGACGGCATGTACACCGACGCGGTCTATCCGCGCCATGTCGGCTGGGGCCATTCGACCTGGCAGGAAGGGTGCCGGGTCGCCGATGCCGCCGGGGTGGGGCGGGCGGTGATCTTCCACCATGAGCCGAACCACGACGACTCCGTCATGGACGGCATCGCCGCGGAGGCGGAGGCCATGCGGCCTGGAACGCTGGTTGCCTACGAAGGAATGATCCTCAACCTTTAAGTGATCAACGGTAGGGATCGGCGGCGTCGCGCAGCCCGTCGCCCAGGAAGTTGAAGGCCAGCACCACGACGATGACCGGGACCACCGGCAGCATCAGCCAGGGATAGAGGGCCACGACGTTGATGTTCTGGGCTTCGTTCAGCAGCACGCCCCAGCTGGTGATCGGCGGCCGGAGCCCGAGGCCGAGGAAGGACAGCGCCGTCTCGCCCAGGATCATGCCGGGGATCGACAGGGTGGCCGAGGCGATCAGGTGGCTCATGAAGCTGGGCAGCAGGTGCCGCCCGATGATCCGCCGGGGGCTGGCGCCCATCAACTGCGCGGCGGTGCAGAAATCCTCCTCCCGCAGCGCCAGCAGCTTGGACCGAACCGCGCGGGCGAGGCCGGTCCAGTCCAGCAGCCCCAGGATCAGGGTGATCCCGAAATAGATCAGGATCGGGCTCCAGGTGACCGGCAGGGCCGCCGACAGCGCCATCCACAGCGGCAGCTCGGGGAAGGAGCGCAGCACCTCGATGAAGCGCTGGATCACGTTGTCGATCCAGCCGCCATAATAGCCGGCGATCCCGCCGATCACGATGCCCAGGACGAAGCTGATGGTGATGCCGAGCAGCCCCACGGTCAGGGAGATCCGGGTGCCGTAGAGGATGCGGCTCAGCATGTCGCGGCCCAGCCGGTCGGTGCCGAGCAGGAACAGCGTGCCGCCCTCGGCCGGGCACATCAGGTGCAGGTCCGCCGGGAAAAGGCCCCAGAAGTCGTAGGCGTCGCCCCGGCAGAAGAAGCGGATCGGCTGCACGTCGGTGGGGTCCACCGTATAGACGCGCTGGAGCGTGTCCATGTTGAGCTCGTAGTCGTAGCCGTAGACGAACGGCCCGACGAACGATCCCTCGTGGAACAGGTGGACCGACTGGGGCGGCGCGTAGATATGGTGGATGTGCCGGCTGTCCAGGGCGTAGGGCGACAGGAACTCGGAGATCAGCGTGGTGAAATACATCAGCCCGAGGATCGCGGCCGACAGCACCGCCAGCCGATGGCGCTTCAGCTTCCACCACATCATGCGCCACTGGGACGCCATGAAATAGCGTTCCTGCTCCGGCGACATCTGCTCGACGGAGTAGGGGTCGAACGGAGCGGTCGAGACGTAATGTTCCAGCCGGTTCGTGCCCATGGGATCGGCGGTCATCGCGTCGCCCCGCCTTCGAGCCGGATGCGGGGATCGAGCGCCGCGAGCGCCAGGTCGGACAGGAAGACGCCGACCACGGTCAGCAGCGCCAGGAACATCAGGAACGACCCCGCCAGGTACATGTCCTGGCTGCGCAGCGCGTCGAGCAGCATCGGCCCCGTGGTCGGCAGCGACAGCACGATGGAGACGACGGCGGCGCCCGAGACGACCTGGGGCAGCAGGTTGCCGATGTCGGCGATGAAGGGGTTGATCGCCATCCGCAGCGGGTATTTCCACAGCACCCGGCCGGGCGGCAGGCCCTTGGCCCGGGCGGTCACGACATACTGCTTGTGCAACTCGTCCAGCAGGTTGGCGCGCAGGCGCCGGATCATGCCGGCGGTGCCGCTGGTCCCGATCACGATCACAGGGATCCAGAGATGTTCGAGGATGGACAGCACCTTGCCCCAGCTCCACGGCGCATCCAGGTAGGCCGCGTCCATCAGGCCGCCGATGGAGGTGCCGAAGGTCACGTTGGCGAAGTAGAGCAGCACCAGGGCGAGCAGGAAGTTCGGCGTCGCCAAGCCGAGGAATCCGAGGAAGGTCAGGCCGTAGTCGCCCAGGCTGTACTGGTGGGTCGCCGAATAGATCCCGATCGGGAACGACACGACCCAGATGAACAGGATGGTCGCGAAGGACACCACGATGGTCAGCAGCATGCGGTCGCCGATCACGTCGGCGACCGGCCGGTTGTACTCGAACGAGAAGCCGTAGTCGCCGGTCAGCATGCCGCCCAGCCAGACGAAATACTGCTCGATCATGGGCTTGTCCAAGCCGTAGGTCTCCCGCAGGAACTGCAGGCGGCTCTCGTCGATCGCCTCGCCCCGGCTTTCCAGCTCGGTCATCAGGGTGGTCAGATAGTCGCCGGGCGGAAGCTGGATGATGACGAAGGTGATCGCGCTGATCGCGAGGAGGGTGGGGATCATCACCATGACCCGCCGCACGAAGAAACCCAGCATGGTGATAGATCGTCCCTTCCGTCGCCCCGTTGATTGTCCGTCGTCAGATGAATCGTCCCGCGGTTCAGCCCGGTTCGGCGAACCAGAACGTGTCGGGCCGGTAGATGCCGAAATGGGCTCCCGGGTCCCAGTTGTAGATCCCCTCCGCCGGCACGTTGCGCAGGGTGGAGCGCACGACGACCGGCTGCAGGGTGCCGTTGATCAGCCCGATGGTGAAGACGCGGTCGGCGTGGATGCCGAGGATGCGGTGCCAGGCCTCCGCTCGGGCGGCCGTGTCGGGCGCCGTCCGCCACTGGCCCATCAGCTCCATCAGCTCGACCGCGGCCGGCATGTCGGGCTTCTCGCCGGCCGTGCCGCCGGTCTGGTAGTACTGTCCCCATTTCGGCCATTGATACTGGTTCTGGTCCATCGGCACGAATTCGGCCGGCGCCATGTCGGCCGTGGGAATGCCGTTGTCCACGCCCTTGCCGATCGCCATCAGCGTCTGGCCGGCATAGATGCGGTTGCGCAGCACCTCCAGCTGGGAGGGCTTGGTGAACAGCTTGACCCCGATCTTGCGCCAGCTGTCGGCGATCAGCTCCAGGACATCGACCTCCTCCGTGCTCTCGCCCGCGGTCTCGACGATGATTTCCAGCGGGCGGCCGTCGGGCATCAGCCGGATATTCTCGCTGCCGCGTGCGGTCAGGCCCATCTCGTCCAGCAGCCGGTTCGCCTCGCGCACGTCGAACCGGGTCCAGGCCTGTTGGTATTCCGGCCGGAACAGCGGCGAGCGGGGCAGCACCGTGTTGTTGGAAGGCTTGGCGAGCCCGTAATAGATCGCCTGGTTGATCTCGTCGCGGTCGATGGCGAGCGACAGCGCCCGGCGGAACCGGACGTCGCGGAACAGGCCGCGCCAGCCGGGGTCCGAGGCGTTGAGGTTGGGGAACAGCGCCAGATGGGCGCCGTTTCCGGTCTTCCACAGGTCGACCTTGTAGCCGTTCCGCTTCGCCGCCTGCTTCAGGAAGGTGTAGTTGTCGAAGCGCAGGTAGCGGGCCTGGAGGTCCGCCTCGCCGGCGCCGGCCTTGGCCGGGATGATCTTGCCGTCGGCGATCTGGACCAGCAGCCGGTCGATGTAGGGAAGCTGGACCCCCGCCGGATCCACCCGGTGATAGAAGGGATTGCGGACGAAGACGAACCGCTCGGCCGGCGCCGCCGTCGTGTTGACCCAGGGCTGGAGCGTCGGCAGGTCGGGGTTGTCATTGTCGTAGGCGTTGTCCACGCGATTGTGCAGATGCGCCCAGCTCTTCTGCCCCGCCGCCTTGACTCTTTCCTTCAGTTCGGCGGCATCGGCGTATTTCACGTGAAACTTTTTCAGGTAGGCCGAGGGACCGAAGATCTCCAGCGGCCGGGCCGCCGCCAGCGCGGGCAGGAACAGCGGGTTCGGCTCGTTCCAGGAATACCGCACGGTCGTCTCGTCCAGCACCTCGAACCGGGGCGGCTCGCCGCCGGCCAGCATCTCCGGCGGGGCACCGAAGGGCGGCACGTCCTGGTTCAGGATCACGTCCTCCCACCAGTAGCGGAAATCCTCGGCGGTGAAGGGCGACCCGTCCGACCAGCGATGGCCGGGCCGGAGATGGAGGGTGAAGACCCGGTTGTCCTCCACGTCGATCGACCGGAGGATGTCCGGTTCGAGCGTCAGGTCCGGAGTGTACGTCACCAGCCGGGCATAGAAGTACGCGAACATGATGCGTACGTCCTTCGCCCGCGCCATCAGCATGGTCATGTCGCCGCCGGGCCGGCCCTGCTGCGCCCCATCGTCATCGAACGTCACCATTCTCGGCTCGGCCGGCAGCCGCTCGCCGACCGGCGGCAATTTCCCGGCGGCGACCTGCTCGGCGAAGAAGGGGGTCTCGACCGCCGCGCGGCCGGCCGCGGGCGCCAGGAGCGCGGCGGCGGCAAGCGCCAGGAGGCCTGCTCGGAGAAGGCGGGAGATCATGATGCCAGATCCAGGAGGGCGGGGCGGGCGGTCGCGCGGACGAGGTGGCCGTCGCCCAGGTCGATCATGCCGGGATGGGCCGTGCCGTCGATGGTGAAGGGAGCCGGCCAGGCGCCGGGATCTGAGGCGCGGCCTTCGCCCAGCACGCCGAGGTCGAGCGGGCATTCCGGATCGGGGTCCGGCACGGCGGCGAGCAGCGCCCGGGTATAGGGATGGACCGGATTGCGGAACAGCGTCGCGCGGGGGGCCACCTCCACGATCCGGCCGCGGCACATCACCATGATCCGGTCGGCGATATAGTCCACGACGGCCAGGTTGTGGGAGATGAACAGGTATGTGAGGCCCAGCTTCTCCTTCAGGTCCTTCAGCAGGTTGAGGATCTGGGCCTGGATCGAGACGTCCAGGGCCGATACCGGCTCGTCGCAGATCAGCAGGTCGGGCCGTAGCGCCAGCGCCCGGGCGATGCCGATGCGCTGGCGCTGGCCGCCGGAGAAGCTGTGCGGGTAGCGCTTCAGGTGCCGCACGTCCAGGCCGACCAGGTTCATCAGTTCCTTGACCATCGCCCGGCGATGCTCGGCGTCGCCGATGCCGTGGATCACCAGCGGTTCCGCGACGATGTCGTACACGGTCATGCGCGGGTTGAGCGAGCCGAACGGGTCCTGGAAGATGAACTGCTGCTTGCGCCGGAAGGCGACCAGGGCCTCGTCCTCCAGGTCGAGCACGTCGATGACGCGGCCGCGGTCGTTGAACAGAACCGTCCCGGTGTCCGGCTTCAGCGCCCGCATCAGGATCTTGGACAGGGTCGTCTTGCCGCAGCCGGACTCGCCGACCAGCCCCAGGCACTCGCCCCGGCGGATCTCGAAGCTGACATCGTCCACCGCCAGCACGCCGCCGCCCGTGCGCTTGCGGTTGAACCAGCCGGTATTGCCGGTGTCGAACCGCTTGCTGACGCGGGAGACGGCCAGGAGCGGCCCGACCGAGTCGGCGCCGGCCGGCCAGGGCTCCCGGGTGGCTTCCAGCAGCTTGCCGCCGGCCGACTTGATCTCCCGGATCGGAACCAGACGCTCGCCCGGCTCCATGTGGAAGCGGGGGACCGCGCGGAGCAGCGCCTTCAGGTAGGGGTGGCGGGGCTTGGCGAAGATGTCGCGCATCTCGCCGGATTCCATGACCTCGCCCCGGTACATCACGACCACTTCCTCGGCGACGTTGGCGACGACGCCCAGGTCGTGGGTGATCATCAGCACCGCCATGCCCAGCTCGCCCTGGAGGTCGCGGATCAGCTTGAGGATCTGGGCCTGGATCGTGACGTCCAGGGCGGTGGTCGGCTCGTCCGCGATCAGCAGCGACGGGCGGCAGATCAGCGCCATGGCGATCATGGCGCGCTGGCGCAGGCCGCCGGACAGTTCGAACGGGTAGGTCTCGAGCGCGCGGGCCGGATCGGGGAACCCCACCAGGCGCAGCATGTCGCGGGTCAGCTCGCGCGCCTCGGCCGTGCCGACGTCGCGGTGGAGCATGACCGCCTCGCCCACCTGGTTGCCGACCGTGTGCAGCGGCGACAGGGAGGTCATCGGCTCCTGGAAGATGATCGAGATGTTGCCGCCGCGGATCGCCCGCATGGCGCGGCTTTCGGGGGGCAGCTTCGCTATGTCGACCGTTCCGGGCAGACGGGGATCGGCGAACAGGATCTCGCCGCGCGTGATGTGGGCGGGACGGGGCAGGATGCCCATGATGGTCTGGGCGACCACCGACTTGCCGGAGCCGGACTCGCCGACCAGGGCTACCGTGCCGCCGGGCCGGACCCGGAAGGAGATGCCCCGCACGGCACGGATCAGCCCCTCGGCGACGCGGAACTCCACATGCAGGTCGCGGACGCTCAGCAGGTCGGTCATCGGGACCAGCGCGCCGTCCGCACGCCCGCGGCATCCATGCCGGCCTGCGGATCGGCGTCGATGCCGAGAGCCGCGAAATTGCTGATCGTCGTCTCGGTCATCCCGATCCCCTTCCTGCGCGCGACGTCCGCGACCCGCTCGGCGATCTCGTCGAAGCCGTCGAGAGTCGATTCGAGCCGGACGGTCTCCCCGGAACCGGCGCCCTTCAGCTTGAGCTGCATCCAGCCGAGGCCGCGATCCCGACGGGTAGAATAGTAGTTTAAACGTACCTGAGCCAAATGTTCCCACGAAATCGAACCGCCCAGCGGCCCGCGGGCCGTGATGCCCTTATCGTCCATTTCGATGACGGTGGCGTGACGCTGCGCCGTCCGGGCGCCGAACACCACGAAAAGGGCCGCCGCAAGCATCATGGGTACCGCGACCCAGGCGCTGAGCGGGACCAGCAGGGGCGGAATGCCGGTCAGCGCGAGGCCGGCGGCGGCGCGGGCATAGTCGCCGTAGAGGGGAGGAGCCGGATATCGGAACTGTTTCACGGTGGACACCTGGGGGAGGGGCTCCCGAAAAGGGCAGGGGCATCGACCCAGCGGACGGCCGGGTGTTCCGACGCGGCGGCCAGGAACCGGTCGAGGAAGCGGCGGCACGGTTCGTCATGCACCAGATGGTGGGTCAGCAGCCCGGTCGCCTCGTCCGGATCGGCGGCACCGGTCCGGCGCGCCGCGAGGTGGCGGACCATGGCCCCGATCGCCGCTCCGGTCCCGGCGAAACCGCCGCCGCCCCGCCAGTCGATGACATCCACATGGGTGTTGACCTGGACCAAACCCGGCACCGGGCAAGGGCGGGGCCGGGCGTTGAAGGTGGACAGGCCGGCATAGCCGAGGGCCGGCAGCCGGGCCGCCACGTCCGCCGCGATCCGGTTCCACGGGGGGACCAGGACGGGCAGGGGATCGAAGGGCCGGAGCAACCGCCATCCCTCGGCGAGGTCGGCGAGGACCGCCTCGACGCTCCGGGCGGAGCCCAGTTCGGTCTTCCTGGCCGGCGGGACCTCGTGGTTCGCGTGGGACAGGCCGTGCTGGAGCACCGAGACGCCGGGCCAGCGCCGCAGTTCCTCCGCCAGGTCCGGCGTCGCTCCCGCCGGGATCACGGCGAGCGCGACCGGCACGCCGGCGGCGGTGGCGGCATCGCGCAGGCGGTCCAGGGCGGGCGAGGGCGCGACGGCGTCGTCGTCGCGCCACCACAGGGTGGCGGTCCGGCCGGCCTCGGCCCACAGGTCCAATTCCCGCGCCAGGGCGGCCCGGATGTCATCATTCGTCATGACGCGGCCTCGACCAGCAGGCGGGCGGTGGCGGCGGCGCCGTCCATGAGGGGGGCGAAGTCGGTGGGCGGGGGCGCCGCCAGGGCGCGGCCGACCGCATCGGCCAAGCGTTCCGGGGTCAGGCCGTCCTCGGGGACGCCATGGAGCAGCCCGCGCCGCTCGAACAGGCGGGCGCGGTCCGTCTGCTCGGTCTCGTTGCCGGCCGCGAAGGGCACCACCACGGCGCGGCAGCGGGCCTGCATCAGGTCCATCAGCGTGTTGTACCCGGCCTGGCTGATCGACAGGGTGCAGCGGGCCAGGAGTTCCGGGAAGTCGGGCCGCGCCCGCTCGACGGTCACGCCGCGGGGAGCGCCGTCGCGCAGGGCCTGGAAGTCGGCCTCCCCGATGTCGGGACCGGCGAGCAGCCGCCAGGGGGACGATGCCAGCGGGGTCAGCGGTCGCGCCGCCAGCGCGGTCCGCAGCAGGGGCAGGCCCACGGCGCCGCCGCCGACGGAGACGATCACTTCCCCGGCGCCGTCGCCGCCCGCCTGCGCGGCCGGGTGGGCCGGGGCGCGGGCCGGGGCGCGGGCCGGGGCGACGTAGCCGGTGTAGCGGATCAGGTCCGCGATCCGGTGCGCCTGGGGGAAGGTCGCCTCGAACGGGACCACGGCGGGGTCGCCGTGGACCAGCACGAGGTCCAGGTGCCGGCGCGCCACGTCGGCCATCTCGACCTCGCGGGCGGGATCGTCCTTGGCCACCAGGATGTCGCGCACCGACGCGGCGACGACCCGGGGGCGCCGGGGGCGTTCCAGCAGCGGCAGCAGTTCGAAGCGGAACTGGCGCCGGCCGAAGGGGTAGGTTTCCAGCAGCAGGATGTCGGGATCGACGCTGTCCGCCAGATCCAGCAGCGCCGCGCGCCGTCGTTCCCGCCAGGCGTCGTCGAGGGGCAGGCCGCCGTCGCCGACCAGGCGCTTGAAGCTCTTGTCCGCCGACCGGGCCGGCGGCAGCCGCACCACGCGGGCGGCGCCGTGATCGACGCCCGCGACCGGGAACCCGCCGGACGCCACCGTCACGTCCAGCCCCGCCGCCGCCAGGGCGCGGGTGATCAGCGCCGCCCGACGGACATGCCCGATGCCGAGCAGGTGCTGCACCCAGACCAGGGCCTTGAGGGGGGACTTCCGGGGGGGTCGGATGTCATCATCCGTCATGATGCGGCTCCGGATTTTTCTGTTTTCCCGTCATGCGCGGGCTCGCCCCGCGCATCCACGCGCAGGCCGGGGTGGCGGAGTACGCGCGTGGATGGCCGGATCAAGTCCACGGCTGTCCGGCACGGTTGTTGCGTTTCGCTCGAAAGGCCGCGCTGTGGACGAAAACGCCCCCTTTTCGTCGGGGCCGGACTTGATCCGGCCATCGTCTTGCGGGTCTCACCGAGGCTCCGTGGCTGGAGATGCCCGGATCAAGTCCGGGCATGACGATCAAGGGAAGATGAAATATCCTGAGAATCACCTTCAGGTTGATGAACAACAACCGTTCCGGACCGCCAGGGATCAAGACCGGCCATGATGGCAGGGAGACGGAGAATGTCATCAAATGTCATCATTTTCCAAGCCCCCTGTGCCGCCAGCATACATAATTATAGGAATTTAGTCAAATCTCCAGCGCGATGTTCAGTTCGGCGACGGTGGGGGTGCCGTCCGCCGCCAGGGTGAAGCGGTGGGCGCAGCCGTCGAGGAGTTTATGGGCCGGTTTGTCCGTCATGTCCCAACACGCGGCCATGGCATAGATCGCGCGGATCACCCCCTTGTGCGCGACGGCTCCGGCCGGCCGGCCGGCGGCGGCGACCTCGGCCAGCCAGGGGCGCAGGCGGTCCTGCACCTCGCGCGGGCTCTCGCCGCCCGGGCCGCGGAAGTCGAGGCCGCGCGCTTCCCACGCCGCCATCAGGTCGCCCAGCTCGGCCCGCAGGCCGGCCAGCGTCCTGCCTTCCCACGCCCCCCAGTCCATCTCGACAAGCCGGGCGTCCGGCACGGGATCGAGCCCGAGGATCGCGGCGGTCGCGGCGGCGCGCTTCAGCGGGCTGGCGACCCAGGCCCGGTCGCGCAGCCGGTCGGGCAGGACCCAGGAACGGACCACGCCTTCGCCTTCGGGCGACAGCGGGATGTCGGTGCGGCCCTGGATCAGGCCCTCGGCGTTCCAGGCGGTCGGACCGTGGCGCAGGAGGAGAAGGTCGGTCATCGGGACCTCGCGAGGCTGCGGAGCAGGGTATCGAGCGTGCGGGACGCGCCGTCGAAGCCGTGCTCGGCCGATGCGACGCGGGCGGCTTCCAGGCCGAAGGCGCTCCGCCGGGCCGGGTCCGGCAGCAGCGCCGCGACGGCGTCGGCGAAGGCGGCCTCGTCGCCGACGGGGGTCAGCAGGCCGGTCGAGCCGTCGCGCACGATGTCGGGCACGCCGCCGGTCCGTCCGGCCACGACGGCCAGCCCAGCGGCCTGGGCCTCCAGCAGCGCCATGCCGTAGGCCTCGTTGATCGCCGGCCAGACCATCAGGTCGGCGCCGGCGTAGCAGGCGGCGAGGCGGTCGGGCGGCAGCGCGCCCAGGAAGCGGAGGCGGCCGGGATCGACGCGGCCGAAGCTTTCCTCGACGCAGACCCGGCGCGGCCCGTCGCCGACGACCAGCAGCCGCCAGTCGTGACCGCCGAGCCGTTCGAGGGCACGGGCCAGGATGCGGAAGGAACGCTGCTTGTCGCCGCCCCGCATCATGCCGACGGCCAGCAGCCAGGGTACCTCCGGATCGAGCCCCAGCGAGCGGGCGAGTTCGGCGCGGTCCGCCGCGCGGTCACGCGGGGCCGGCGGCTCGACGAAGGGGCGCAGCAGGGTCAGCCGGCCGGGCGACCGGAGGAGAGGGTAAAGGCATTCCGCATCGGCCGAGTTGAGCGAGACCACGGCATCGGCGCGGGCGATGGCGGTCCGCGCCGCTTCATGGCCGAGGGCGAAGGGACCGCCGGCCTGCTTGGGCGCGAAGGACGCCTCGGCGACCACGTAGGGGATGCCCAGCGCCGCGCTGACGGCGGGACCCAGCCAGTCCGGCGCCTTGTGGTAGAGGTGGTAGGTGAACCACAGGTCGGGCGGATCATGCCGCAGCCTTGCGGCGAGCCGGTCCGCGAGCCGGCCGCCGAGGTCGGCGATCCGGCGGTGCCGGCCGGGCCTGCCGCCGTCGTCCCAGCTCCGGAAGGTGCAGGCCAGGTCGACCCGGTGCCCGGCATGGCGCAGCGCCGCCATCAGCAGCCGCGCCATGCGGCGGTCGCCCGAGGGCGTGGGGTGCGTCGGCGCCTTGAGGGGAGCGTAGAAGGCGATCCGCATGCCGGGCCGGTCCCCTTACTCCCGACCGCCGGCGGCCAGCAGCCCGGCCAGATGGTCCAGCCCGGCGCCGGCGCCGAACAGTCCGCGGACCCGGCTGCCGCCGGCCGCCGCCAGCCGGCGGCGCGTTTCGGGATCGCGCCCGAGGGCGGCCAGGGCGTCGGCGAGCGCCGCGGCGTCGCCGGGATCGACCAGGACGCCGGTCTCGCCCTCGATCACCAGCTCGGGAATGGCTGCCATCCGGGTCGCGACGACCGGCAGCCCCATGACCTGGGCCTCCATCAGCACGTTGGGCAGGCCGTCGCGGTCGCCGTCGCGCGCCAGCCGGCTGGGCAGGAAGAACAGGTCGGCCTCGGCATAGTGCCGGATGACCACGTCCTGGGGCTGGGCGCCCCGCCACGAGATCCGGTCGGAGAGGCCCAGCCGTTCGGCTTCGGCCTTCAGGGCCTTCAGCCCGGTCCCTCCGCCGATATGGACCCAGCGCCAGTGCAGGCCGGCGGGAAGCCGCGCCAGCGCCTCCAGCGCCACGTCGAACCCCTTCTTCTCCACGGCGCGGCCGACGGAGAGCAGGACCAGCGGGTCGGACGGGTCGCCGCCGTCGCGGGGAGGGCGGGCCGGCACCTCCGCCGGGAAACGGTCGAACTCCAGCCCGTGGTAGAGCAGGGTGACCCGGTCGGGCACGGGCGCCAGCTCCGCCAGGTGGGCATGGCCGAGCCGGGTGCAGGTGACGCCCCAGCGCGCCTCGGCCAGCTTCTCCCGCTTCTCCCACTCGGGGATCGTCCAGATGTCCTTGGCGTGGGCGGAGAAGCTCCAGGGCAGGCCGCGCAGCAGGGCGGCGTACCGGGCGACGCTGGCGGGCGTGTGGAGAAAGTGGGCGTAGATCCCGCTGGTGCCGGGCGGCAGCTCGGCCGCCAGCACCGCCGCCTGCCCGAACCGGCGGACCCGGTTGCGGGTGCGGTCGCGCGCGAGGTCCCGGAGCCAGACCGCCCGCGCCCGCTTCCAGCCCGGCAGCGCCCGGGCTTCCTTCAGCGCGCGGGCGACCCGGGCCGGCTCGTCGTGGAGATATTCCGGCAGGTAGGTGACCGGCGCCCGGAGCCGGCGGTGCAGCGCGTGGGTGGCCTTGTCGGTCGGGTGGCGCAGCGAGTACAGGGCGAGGTCGAGGCCGCGCTGCTCCAGCCCCACCAGTTCCTGGGCGATGAAGGTTTCGGACAGGCGGGGCCAGCCCTTGACGACGACGCAGACGGTCAAGATCAACAGCCTATTCGATCGACCGCAGGTCGGCGTTGCCGGGAGTCATCGGCGTTCGCCGTGCGGCGAAGGCGGACCCACGAGATGCGATCCGGTGAAGCATGGGTCAGGCCCTGCGGCGCAGGGTGGCGCGCCGCGCGGGGCGCCGGGGTTCCGCCAGGTGGCGGGCTGCCAGCCGGTCGACGTTCTCCAGCCCATCGAGCAGGCCGGGGACGATCACGTCGGAGGGGACCTGCTGCTGCGGCAGCTGGCGCAGCGCGGTCGCCATGGCGGCGGCGTCGCGGACTCCGTCGTCGGGCAGCATGCTGACCAGTCCCAGTTCCTGCGCGCGGCTGGCGCGGATATACTGCTCCCGCCGGGGGACCATGCGCGGCACGATCAGCGCCCGCTTGTCGAACGACAGGATCTCGCAGAAGGTGTTGTAGCCACCCATGGCGACGACCCCGATCGCTTTCGCCATCAGGCTTTCGAGCTGGGCCTCGAAGGTCAGGGTCTCGACCTTGGGCAAGGCGGCCGCCCGGGCCGCGAACTCGTTCTGGAGCTCGCGCTGCATGAAGGGACCGAGGACGACCAGGGCGCGGTGGGGCAGCCTGGGATCGTGTTCGTAGGCGCGCAGGACCCAGTCCACCATGGCCTCGCCGTCGCCGCCGCCGCCGGGGGTGACCAGGATGAACGGCTCGTCCGGCATGTCCGGCAGCGCGGGATGGACCGGGGCGCTCCGTTCGAGGTATCCGGTATAGACCATCTTGCGGCGCACCGAGGGCGGCACCCGGACGCCTTCGAGCGGGTCGCAGATCTGCGGCAGGCCGTAGACCCACAGCTCGTCATAGAGTTTGTCGAGCGCCGGCATCGCCTTCTTGCGCTCCCATTCCGGCCCCAGGGCCGACGGCTCGTCCATCACGTCGCGCAGCCCCAGCACCAGCGGCGTGCCGCGCGCCTTGAGCACCTGGAGGGTTTCCAGCACCTCGCCCCGCAGGCCCAGGGGTTCCTTGTCGACGATGAACAGGTCGGGATCGAAGATCTCCGCCGTGTGGCGGATGATCGATGCCCGCATGGCGAGCGTTTCCTCGATGTCGATGTGCAGGTTGAGCGAGGTGTATTCGCCGTTGCGCAGCTTGATCACCCCGGGGATCCGGACGAAATCGACCCGGCTGCGGAAATCGAAGCTGCCGATGATCGGGGAGCCCGACAGGATCAGGACCGACATGTCCTTGTGCTGCTCGACCAGCGCGTGGGCGATCGTCCGGCAGCGGCGCAGGTGGCCGAGGCCGAAGGTGTCGTGACTGTAGATCAGGACGCGGCTGTGCTCGCGCGCCTGCTCCCGGATGTGTTCCCGGCCTGCCCCGATGCGGTTGCTCATGTGCTTCTGCTCACGGTGTGGATTCCGGCGTTTCGGCCAACCTGTGAAGCCTGGAACCCATAGGGGTCAATGCCATCGTCTGTCTCTAGCAGAATAGCAGGGTATCGACCATGTGAATTGCCGGGTGCCACACCATCAGGTACTCTCCACCCCACTTTTTTCCTGCCCGGGGCGGCTCCAGAGCAGGAACGCTTTTTCGGACATCGGCGGAATGGAAAAGAGCATCTTTCGCTTCGTGCTGCGCCATAGTACGCGGCAGCAGGTGGTCATTCTCCTGCTCACCCTGTCCTCGTTCCCGTTCCTTTACTATTCATTGGAACTGCCGAAGCAGATCGTCAACGACGCCATCGGCGGGCAGAGTTTTCCCAAGGAATTCCTTGGTTTCCAGTTCGAACAGGTGCCGTACCTGATGCTGCTGTCGGGGATGTTCCTGACGCTGGTCCTGGTCAACGGCGCCTTCAAGTTCCGGATCAACACCCTGAAGGGCCGGCTGGGCGAGCGCATGCTCCGGCGGCTCCGCTACGAGCTGTATGTCAGGGTGCTGCGCTTCCCGCTGCCCCGGTTCCGCAAGGTCAGCCAGGGCGAGATCATCCCGATGATCACCGCCGAGGTCGAGCCGCTGGGAGGCTTCATCGGCGACTCGATAGCCTTGCCGGTGTTCCAGGGCGGCACGCTGCTGGTGTACCTGGTCTTCATCTTCATGCAGGACCCCATCCTGGGGGCGGCGGCGATCTCGCTCTATCCCTTGCAAGGCTGGCTGATTCCCCGGCTGCAACGCAAGGTCAACCAGCTGGGCAAGCAGCGGGTGCGGGCGATGCGCCAGATCTCCGACCGGATCGGCGAATCGGTCTCCGGCGTGCAGGAGATCCATGCCCACGACACCTCGGCCTGGCACCTGGCGGACATCTCGCACCGCTTCGGCGACGTGTACGACATCCGGTTCGAGATCTTCCAGCGCAAATTCTTCATCAAGTTCCTGAACAATTTCATCAACCAGCTGACGCCCTTCTTCTTCTATTCGATCGGCGGCTATCTGGTGATCCAGGGGAGCATCAGCTTCGGCTCGCTGGTCGCCGTGCTGGCCGCCTACAAGGACCTGGCGGGGCCGTGGAAGGAGCTGCTGGACTATTACCAGATGAAGGAAGACATCCGGATCAAGTACGAGCAGGTGATCGAGCAGTTCGACGTGCCCGAGCTGATGGCCGCCGGGCTGATCGCGACCGACGCCGGCCCGGACACCAGGCTGGCCGGGGAGATGGCCTTCATCAACGTCTCGTTCGGGGAGGACAACGGGCCGAAGATCCTGGACGGCGTGTCCTGCACGCTGCCGCTCGACCGGCACACGGCGATCGTCGGCGGCGCCGGGCGGGACGAGTTCGCGATGCTGGCCGCCCGGCTGCTGATGCCGACGGCCGGCCGCATCCGGGTCGGCGAGCAGGATCTGGCGCATCTGCCGGAGGCGGTCACCGGACGCCGCATCGCCTATGTCGGGCAGAACAGCTACATGTTCACCGCCAGCCTGCGCGAGAACCTGTATTACGGGCTGCGCCACCGGCCGCTGGCCGTGCACGAGGGCGACGAGAGGTCGGCCGCCGAGCACCGGCGCCGGGCCGCGGAGTCGAAGGCCGCCGGCAATACCGACTTCCCGCTGGATGCGGACTGGATCGACTATGTCGCCGCCGGCTGCGACGGTCCCGAAAGCCTGCGCCGGCGCACGCTGGCCGTGCTGGACATGGTCGACCTGGCGGACGACGTGTACCGGCTGGGCCTGAACGGCACCCTGGCGAAGGGCGGCGACGGGGACGTGGTCGCGCGCATCCTGGAAGCGCGGGCGGCGCTGAGGGCCGAGCTGGCCCAGCCGGCGATGCGGTCGCTGGTCGAGATCTGGCATCCCGACCGATTCAACAACAACGCGACGGTGGCCGAGAACCTGCTGTTCGGCAGCCCGGTCGGGCCGGTCTTCGCCGTCGACAGCATGGCGGAGAACACCTATGTGCTGGGCGTGCTGGAAAAGGTCGGGCTGACCCGCGACTTCCTGAACATGGGCGTCCAGGTCGCCCGCACGATGATCGAGCTGTTCGCCGACCTGCCGCCGGGCCACCAGTTCTTCGAGCAGTTCAGCTTCATCAGCTCGGAGGAGCTGCCGGACTTCCAGCCGATGGTGGCGAAGGCCGACAAGGAAGGCGTGGACAGCCTGAAGCCGGAGGAGAAGCGCCGGCTGATGGCGCTGCCCTTCAAGCTGATCCCGGCCCGCCATCGCCTGGGCCTGATCGACGACGGGATGGAGCGGCGCCTGCTGGAGGCGCGCCACGTCTTCGCCCGCGACCTGCCCGACGGGTTGCGCGAGAGCATCGAGTTCTTCGTCGAGGACAGCTACAACTCGGCCTCGACCATCCAGGACAACATCCTGTTCGGGAAGGTCGCGTACGGCCAGGCCCAGGTCGGCGGCAAGGTCGGCCGTCTGGTGGCCCAGGTGATCGAGGAGCTTCACCTGCGCGAGACCATCCAGGAGATCGGGCTGGACCATTATGTCGGCGTCTCCGGCTCGCGCCTGTCCCGGGTGCAGCGGCAGAAGGTGGCGTTGGCCCGCGCCATCCTGAAGAACCCCGACCTGCTGGTGATCAACGAGGCGACCGCCGGGCTGGACGGCGCCAGCCAGACCCGCATCCACGACGCGATCCTGGAGGAGCGCCAGGGGCGCGGCGTGGTCTGGGTCTTGCACAGGCCCAGCATCGCCCGGCGGTTCGACCAGACCCTGGTGCTGCGGAGCGGCCAGATCGCCGAGCACGGGAGCTATCAGGACCTGGACAAGCCGGGCACCGTCATGCACGAGTTGCTGGCGGCGGAATGACGAGCAGCTGGATGATGAGCAGCCGGAAACGGGAGTAGCGTGTCGTGAGTCTTGCCGAAGAAGTCGAACTGCTGCGCAGGATCCCCATGTTCGCCAACGTGGAGACCAGCAAGCTGAAGCTGCTGGCCTTCACCAGCGAGCGAGTCGCCTTCCACGCCGGCGACATGCTTTTCACCCAGAACGAAATGGGCAGCAGCGCGTTCATCATCGTGGACGGCGAGGCCGACGTAAGGGTCGATACGCCGAACGGACCGTTGACGGTCGCCAAGGTCGGCCGCAACGATTTCATCGGGGAAATCGCGATCCTGTGCGACGTGCCGCGTACCGCCAGCGTGGTCGCCGTGACCGACATGACCACGCTGTGCATTTCGAAGGACCTGTTCTTCCGCATGGTCACCGAGTTTCCGCAGATGGCGGTGGAGATCATGAGGGTGCTGGCCCAGCGCCTGGAGAACACGACCCGGCAGCTGCGCGAAGCCGTCGCCCACGGCGGTCCGCCGCACACGTGACGTAATCTACAGAAGGCGGTTCATGAGCCGGTTGGACAGTTTCATCAGGCGGGTCAGCGCCCAGCGCGACTGCCTCAACGCCGCCGCGGACCTGATCCGCGACGTTCCCGGGCCGGTGCTGGAGTTCGGCCTGGGCAACGGCCGGACCTACGACCATCTGCGCTCGCTGCTGCCGGAGCGCACGATCTTCGTGTTCGAGCGGCAGGTCGCCGCCCATCCCGACTGCATTCCCCCCGCCGAGTGCCTGCTGCTGGGCGACCTGTTCGAGACGCTGGACACGGCCGGAACCGTGATCGGCGCGCCGGCGGCGCTGGCCCACGTGGATATCGGCTCCGGCGATCCCGGAGCCAACGCCGAGCTGGCGGCCTTCCTGGCGCCGCGCCTGCACAGGCTGATGGCGCGCGGCGGCGTCGTGGTCAGCGACCAGAACCTGGGCATGCCCCGGTGGGAACCCCTGCGCCCGCCGGAGACGGTCCGGCCGGGGCGCTATTTCATGATGAGGGTGTAAAGATTCGGCCACAGATGGACGCAAATAAATACAGATGAACTCCTGATTGCCGACGTCTTGGTCATCTGCAACGAGTATCGTAACTCCTATCTGCGTCTATCTGTGTCCATCTGCGGCCGATTTTCCCCTATCCCGCCGCCGAGCGTCCGGCCCGGGCATCCGCCGCCTGGGCTTGGAAGGTCAGGGTGAACAGGGTGCCGGCGCTGCCGTCGACTTCCACGGTGGCACGGATCTGCTTGGCCAGGGCCTTGACCAGGGAGAGGCCCAGGTTGTTGTTGGTCTCCCAGTCCAGGCCGCCGGCGGCGCCGACCCCGTCGTCGCCGATCCGCAACTCCCAGCGGGTCCCGTCGAGCGGTTCGAGTTTCAGCCGGATGGTGCCGGTCTTCCTGTCGGCGAAGGCGTGGCGGAAGCTGTTGGTGACAAGCTCGTTCAGGATCAGGCCGAGCGGCAGGGCCGTCTCGACCGGCACGTGGCAGGGCCGGGTCCGCACGTCCAGGACGATGCCGCGGTCCGGGCCGTGGAAGTTCGCCAGCGTCTCGCAGATTTCCGCCAGATAGCCGCCGAGTTCCAGCGTCGGGCCGGCATCGGCCGTGTAGAGCTTGCGGTAGATCAGCTCCAGGGCATTGATGCGGTGGAGCAGGTTTTCGAACCCCACCTTCATCGCCTCGCTGTCGCTGCGGCCGGCCTGCAGCCGGATCAGGCTGGCCATGACCTGGAGGTTGTTCTTGACCCGGTGCTGAAGCTCGTGGAGCAGAACCTCGCGGTGGCGGAGCGCCTGCTCCAGGTCGCGGGTGCGCTCCTCGACCCTGCGCTCCAGCTGGGCGTTGGCCTCGACGATGCGGGCGGCGGCCTGGCGGCGCAGCGTGCAGTCGAGCTGGGAGCCGAAGAAGTAGAGCAGATTGCCTTCGTCGTCATGGATCGGGCTGATATACAGCTCGTTCCAGAACGCCGTGCCGTTCTTCCGGTAGTTCAGGACCTCGATCTTGATGTCGTGCTGCTCGGCAAGGGCGCCGCCGATCAGGCGGCGTACTTCCGGATCCGAGTCGGGGCCCTGGAGGAAGCGGCAGTTATGGCCGATGATCTCGTCGAGATCGTAGCCGGTCAGGTCGACGAAAGCCTGGTTCGCGAAGACGATCGGGTTGTCGTCCTGGTTGGGATCGGTGACCACGATCGGCATCCGGCTGCCTTCGACCACGCTGCGGAAGGGGTTCTCCCGCGACGGATGGTTGATCAGGGCGATGTTGCCCATCTCCTTGGGAGGAGTCTGCACGTATGGCCTCCTGAGCTATCAGGTTCCGTGTGCCCTCCCCTGATGGAGACCGGTCCGTAAGCCGCCGTTTCTTCTTCACGCACACGGGTAGAACCTTGAGATCAGATCAAACAAGGTTCGCCGGCCATTGTTCCAAACGCGACCAATGCGGAGACGGCGCCGCCCCGGCCGGGGCGGCGCCGTCACGCCGTGCTACTCGGCCTTCTTGCTCAAGTCTTCGCCGGTCGCCTGGTCGACCGTCTTCATGGACAGCTTGACCTTGCCGCGGTCGTCGAAGCCCAGGACCTTGACCTTCACCTCGTCGCCCTGCTTGACCACGTCGCTGACCTTGCCGACGCGCTCGTTCTTCAGCTCGGAGATGTGGACCAGGCCGTCGCGCGAGCCCAGGAAGTTCACGAAGGCGCCGAAATCGACCACCTTCACGACCTTGCCGGTGTAGATCACGCCCAGTTCCGGCTCGGCCACGATGCCGCGGATCCAGTCGATGGCGGCCTGGCTGGCCTTTCCGTCGACCGCCGCGACCTTGACCGTGCCGTCGTCCTCGATGTCGATCTTAGCGCCGGTCTGCTCGACGATCTCGCGGATCACCTTGCCGCCGGAGCCGATCACGTCGCGGATCTTCTCCTTGGGGATGTTGATCACGGTGATGCGCGGGGCGTTCTGGTTGACCGCCTCGCGGGCGCCGCCGATCGCCTTGGCCATCTCGCCCAGGATGTGCATCCGGCCGCCGCGCGCCTGGTCCAGGGCGACGCGCATGATCTCCTCGGTGATCGAGGTGATCTTGATGTCCATCTGGAGCGCGGTGACGCCCTTCTCGGTGCCGGCCACCTTGAAGTCCATGTCGCCCAGGTGGTCCTCGTCGCCGAGGATGTCGGACAGCACGGCGAAGCCGCGGTCCTCCTTGATCAGGCCCATCGCGATGCCGGCGACCGGACGGGGCAGGGGAGCGCCGGAGTCCATCAGGGCCAGCGAGGCGCCGCACACGGTCGCCATCGACGAGGAGCCGTTGGATTCGGTGATCTCCGACACGATGCGCATGGTGTAGGGGAACTGCTCCTTGGTCGGGAGCAGCGGACGCACCGCGCGCCACGCCAGCTTGCCGTGCCCGATCTCGCGCCGGCCGGGGGAGCCGACGCGGCCCGCCTCGCCGACCGAGTAGGGCGGGAAGTTGTAGTGGAGCATGAAGCTCTCGCGGTACTCGCCTTCCAGCGCGTCGATGATCTGCTCGTCCTGGCTGGTGCCGAGCGTGGCGACCACCAGGGCCTGGGTCTCGCCGCGGGTGAACAGGGCGGAACCGTGGGCGCGGGGCAGCACGCCGACCTCGGCCACGATCTGGCGGATGTCGGTGGTCGAGCGGCCGTCGATCCGGCGGCCGGTGTCGATGACCGTGCCGCGCAGCACGTCGCTCTCGACGTCCTTGAAGGTGCCGGCGATCGCCTCGGCGGGGATCTCGTCCGAGGTCAGGGCCTCCAGCGCCTTCTGCTTGGCGGCGCCCAGCTTGTTCTGGCGGTCCTGCTTGCGGATCTCGGAATAGGCCGCCTTGATGTCCTCGCCGACGGTCTCCTTGACGCGGGCCTTGATGGCGGCGGCGTCATAGGGGGCCGCGGGCATGTCCCAGGGTTCCTTGGCGCACTGCTCGGCCAGGTCGATGATCGCGTCGATGACCGGCTGGAAGCTGCGATGGCCGAACATGACGGCGCCCAGCATGACGTCCTCGGACAGTTCCTTGGCCTCGGACTCGACCATCAGCACGCCGTCGCGCGTACCGGCGACCACCAGGTCGAGATCGCCCTCCTCGTCGTCGAGCAGCGGGTTCAGCGCGTACTCGCCGTTCCTGTAGCTGACGCGGGCGGCGCCGATCGGGCCCAGGAAGGGGATGCCGGAGATGGTCAGGGCGGCCGAGGTGCCGACCATGGCGACGATGTCGGGATCGTTCTCCATGTCGTGGCTGAGCACGGTGCAGATGACCTGCGTCTCGTTGCGGAAGCCGTCGGCGAACAGCGGGCGGATCGGCCGGTCGATCAGGCGGCTGACCAGCGTCTCCTTCTCGGAGGGACGGCCTTCACGCTTGAAGAAGCCGCCCGGGATCTTGCCGGCGGCGAACGCCTTCTCCTGGTAATTGACGGTCAGCGGAAAGAAATCGACTCCGGGCTTGGCCGCCTTGGCCGCGACGACGGTGCAGAGCACGGTCGTCTCGCCGTACGTCGCCATCACGGCGCCATCGGCCTGGCGGGCGACCTTCCCGGTCTCCAGGACCAGCTTGCGTCCGCCCCAATCGATTTCTTTTCTGTAGACGTTGAACATTGTTTCTTCCTTCCATCCGACGCCCAAGCCATCCCGGATTGGATGGCGTGGGCCGGGGTCCTCAGTCGTTGTCGACCCCGCGTGAAAACAGGCCCGCATGAGCACAGGCCAAAAGCCGACCGGGAGCGTGTCCGGGCCGGCAGGCAAAGCTCATCAATGAAATGGAGCCGAAAGCATCTTCCGCCCGCGAAAAAATCATTCGCGGGCGGAACGATGCCGCGCACACCGCAGCCCGCCGCCCGCTCCGCGAAGCGAAGCCTGGACGGTCAGGGATCCGGGCTGGTTTCGGCAAACGGAATTGTCCGGTAGGCGGTGTGCGGAAAGACCCTGGCCTTAGCGGCGCAGGCCGAGACGCTGGATCAGCTGCTCGTAGCGGCCGACATTCTTGCGCTTCAGGTAGTCCAGCAGGCTGCGGCGCTGGCCGACCATGACCAGCAGGCCGCGGCGGCTGTGGAAGTCCTTCTTGTGGGTCTGCAGGTGCTCGGTCAGGTTCCGGATCCGCTCGGACAGGATCGCGACCTGCACCTCGGGGGAACCGGTATCGTTGGCACCGGTGGTGTATTCCTTGATCAGCTCCTGCTTGCGCTCGGCAGTGATCGACATCGGGTCTCTCCAATCGGGTCTGGTTGATGCTTACAGGTTCAATACGCGCACCGGGCGGATCTCCGCCCCTTCGACGCGGGCCAGCGCCACCGGCTTGCCGCCGGAAACGGCTAAAACGACAGCACCGTCGCCCGACGGATCGTAATCGAGGCCTTCCAGCCTCTCGCGATCCTGCCGGCGCAACAACGCCACCGTTTGGCCAAGTCTCAGTCGGTGCGCTTCGGCCTCGGTCAGGGCGAACGCCGGGATGTCGTCCAGCGCCGTCTCGATCGGAAGCAGAAGTCTTTCGACGGCGGCACCATGCTCCATGGCCGCCAGATCGTCCAGGGAAATCGCGTCTTCGAGCGTGAAAGAGCCCACGTTGAGCCGCCGCAGGCGCGTTATGTGCCCGACGGTGCCCAAGGCGAGGGCAAGATCGCGCGCCAGGCTGCGCATGTAGGTGCCCTTGCCGCATTCCACCTCGAAATCGGCGTGGTCGGTGTCCGGCAGGCCGATCAGGTGGAAGCCGTCGATGCGGACGATGCGGGGCGCCAGCTCGACCGTCTCGCCCTCGCGCGCGAGGTCGTAGGCGCGCTCCCCGTCCACCTTGATCGCCGAGAACTGGGGCGGCACCTGGGAGATCTCGCCCTGGAACGCCTCCAGCGCCGCCTCGATCTCGTCCTCGGTCGGGCGGTTCGGGCTGGTCGCGATGACGCTGCCTTCCAGGTCGTCGGTGGTGGTCTGCTCGCCCCAGCGCAGGCGGAAGCGGTAGGTCTTGGCGCCGTCCATGGCATAGGCCACCGTCTTGGTCGCCTCCCCGAAGGCGACCGGCAGGACGCCGGTGGCGATCGGGTCGAGGGTGCCGCCGTGCCCCGCCTTCTCCGCGTTGAGCAGGCGGCGGACCCGGGACATGACCTGGGTGGACGTCATGCCGGCCGGCTTGTCGATGACCAGCCAGCCGTGGACGGGAACGCCTTTGCGCTTACGCGCCACGGGGGCCTCGGCCGCCGGGGGAGGATTTGGAGGACTTCAGGGGAGCGGGCTTGTCCTCCTCCTCGTCGTCATCCTCGTACTCGACGTCCTCGTCCTCGTCGTCATCCTCGTCGAGGTCCTCCTCCTCCTCGAACTCGGCGTCGTCCTCGTCGTCCTCATCCTCGTCGTCGAGATCGTCCTCGTCCTCGTACTCCGGCTCGTCGTGGCCGGGGCCGTCGCCGTTCATGCCGTCATGGCTGCCGCCGTTGTGGGTCTCGGCGGCATCCTCCTCGTCCTCTTCCTCATCGTCCAGGTCGCGCGCGACCTCGGGGTCGTGCAGCAGGCGGTTGATGTGGTCGGCATACTCGAACGAGGTGTCGGCCTCGAAGGACAGGGTCGGGACGTAGCGCAGCTTGACCGCGCGGGCGATCTGGCTGCGGAAGAAAGCCGCGGCGCGGCGCAGCGCCGCCACCGTCTCCTCGGAATGGCCGCCGCCCAGCGGGGTGATGAAGGCGGTCGCGTTGCGGAGGTCGGGGCTGATCCGGACCTCGGTCACGGTGACGTTCAGGTCCTGCAGGTCGGGATCGCGGAAATCGCCGCGGCGGAGCACTTCCGCCAGCGCATGGCGCAACTCCTCCCCGACCCGCAGTTGGCGTTGCGACGGGTTGCGTCCTGCGCGTTTGCTGCTCATTGATCTGGTTCCTCTTCCACCGGCCGCGCTCCGGGCGCCGGTCGGTACCGACGGGGGGATTGCCTGGCCCGCCGGCGGGCTTCATGCCCTGTTCCTGTCCGCGGGCTCCGGAAAGCCCCGAAATGGGAAGAGGCCCGCGGCGCCCGGAAGCGCCGCAAGGCCTTATCCGCGGCGGCGCCCGGTCAGAGCTGCCGCGCCACCTCTTCCATCTCGTAGGCTTCGATCACGTCGCCTGCCTGGATGTTGTCGTAGTTCTCGAACGCCATGCCGCATTCGTACCCTTCGCGGACCTCGCGGACCTCGTCCTTGAAGCGCTTCAGGGTCTTCAGCGTGCCGGTGTGGATGACCACGTTGTCGCGCAGCAGGCGGACGCCGGCGCCGCGCTTCACCACGCCCTCGGTGATCATGCAGCCGGCGACCTTGCCGACCTTGGTGATGTTGAACACCTCGCGGATCTGGGCGTTGCCCAGGAACCGCTCGCGCAGGATCGGCGACAGCATGCCCGTGAGGGCGGCCCGCACGTCGTCGATGACGTCGTAGATCACCGAGTAGTAGCGGATCTCGATGCCGTCCCGCTTCGCCATCTCGCGCGCCTGGGGGTTTGCGCGGACGTTGAAGCCGAAGATCATCGCCTTGGACGCGTTCGCCAGGGTCACGTCGGACTCGTTGATGGCGCCGACCGAGCTGTGGAGCACCCGCACCTTCACCTCGGTGTTGGCGGCGGTCAGGCGCTCCAGGGCGCCGCTGATCGCCTCGATCGAGCCCTGCACGTCGCCCTTGATGACGATCGGCAGCTCCTTGGCCTCGCCCGCCTGGATGCGGGTGAACATCTGCTCCAGGGTGCCGCGCGACGCCGCCGAGGCCGCCGCCTCCCGCCGCTTGCGCTGGCGGAACTCGGTGATCTCGCGGGCCCGCGCCTCGGTCTCGACCACCGCGAACTCGTCGCCCGCCAGCGGCGTCCCGTTCAGGCCCAGCACCTCGATCGGCATCGCCGGACCGGCGGTGTCGACGCTGGCGCCGCGGTCGTTGACCAGGGCACGGACGCGGCCCCATTCGGCGCCGGCGACGAAGATGTCGCCGACCGACAGGGTGCCGCGCTGGATCAGCACGGTCGCGACCGAGCCGCGGCCCCGCTCCAGCTTGGCCTCGATCACGACGCCCTCGGCGGCGCGGTTCGGGTTGGCCCGCAGCTCCAGGATCTCGGCCTGGAGGAGGATGGCCTCCTCGATCCGGTCCAGGCCCATGCGGGTCTTGGCCGAAACCTCGACCGCCAGCACGTCGCCGCCCATCTCCTCGACGACCAGCTCGTGCTGAAGCAGTTCCTGGCGGACCCGGTCGGGGTTCGCGTCGGGCAGGTCGCACTTGTTGATCGCCACGATGATCGGCACCTGGGCCGCCTTGGCGTGGTGGATGGCCTCGATCGTCTGCGGCATGATGCCGTCGTCGGCGGCCACCACCAGCACCACCACGTCCGTGACGTTGGCGCCGCGCGCCCGCATCTCGGTGAAGGCGGCGTGGCCCGGCGTGTCGATGAAGGTGATCTTGCCGCCCGAGCCCAGCTGCACCTGGTAGGCGCCGATATGCTGGGTGATGCCGCCGGCCTCGCGGCTCGCCACGTCGGTGGCGCGCAGCGCGTCCAGCAGCGAGGTCTTGCCGTGGTCGACGTGGCCCATGACGGTGACGACGGGAGCGCGCGGGATGAGGTTCTCCTCGATGTCCTGCTCGCCCTTCAGGCCGACCTCGACGTCCGCCTCGGAAACGCGGCGCATCCGGTGGCCGAACTCCGCGACGACCAGCTCCGCCGTGTCGGCGTCGATCGTCTGGTTGATGGTCGCCATCACGCCCATGCGCATCAGCGACTTGATCACGTCGGCGCCGCGCTCGGCCATGCGGTTGGCCAGCTCCTGGACGGTGATGACTTCCGGCACCACCACGTCGCGGGTGACCTTCTGGGTCTCCTGCCGGCTGTTCAGGCGCTGCTTCTCGCGCTCACGGGCACGCCGCAGCGCCGCCATGCTGCGGGTCCGCTCGGACTCGTCGCCGCTCAGCGCCTGGGTGACCGTCATCTTGCCGCTGCCGCGGCGGCGGTCGCCCGCCTTGCCCTTGGGAGCCGCGGCCGGCTTGGCCGGGGCCTTCGCGGCGCCGCCGGCACCCGGAGCCGCCTTGCGGCGGCCGCGGCCGTCGTCGTCCTCGTCGGCGCGGGAGATCAGGCCGGCGGCCTTGCCGATCGCGGCCTCCGCCGCGCGCGGAGCGGCCGGAGCCTTGCGGCGGTCCTCGTCGCCGGTCCGGGCCGCGGCCGGAGCCTCGTCCTCGTCGCGGGCCGGGCCCTTGGCGGCCGGGCGCCTGGCGGCTTCCGCCTCCTTGCGCTTGGCTTCCTCTTCCTGGCGCTTGCGCTCCGCTTCCTCGGCCTGGGCGCGCTCCTCGTCCTGGATGCGCTTCAGCTCCTCCATCTCGCGCCGGCGCAGGGCCTCCGCGTCGAGCTGGGGCTCGGGCGCCTCCTCGACGATCACCGGTTCCTCGATGACGGTCGCCTCGGCCAGCTCGGCCTCGACCTGGCGCCGCTCCTCGTCGGAACGGATCGCGCCCTGCAGGGCGCGCAGGCGGGCGTCGCGCTCCTCCTTGGTGAGCTGCCGGACGGCGGGCTGGCCACGCTGGCCCCTGCCGCCGGGCGCGCCCTTGAGGGGCAGCCCCTCGGCCGCGCGGCGGGCCGCGGCGCCGCCGTCGGCCACGCCGGGGGCGGCGCCCTTCTCGATCGTCCGCTTGCGCTTGACCTCGACGGTCACGGTCTTGGACCGGCCATGGGAAAAGCTCTGCCGAACCGAGGCGGCATCGGCGGGTTTGTTCTTCAGCTCGAGCTTGCCCTTGGTGGGAAGGCTCAAGACTTTCTTGCGGTCCTGGTCGTTACTGTCAGTCATCTGTGTCCGACTAGCTCGTCGTTGTATCTGTTGCCCGGCCGGCCGATGCCGGACCGCAATTGCCTTCACCCGAGGCACCCCGGCGAAGACCGGCATACCGCCGGCACTCCTCCAGGAAGCGCGCGGCCAATCGGCCGGGCGCCAGCATCGCATGCACCACGTGGTCGCGACCGAAGGCGTGGCCGAGATCGGCGGCGTCGAACAGGTCGACGACCGGCGCCTCCCCGGCCAGCGCCCGCATCTTGCCGCGCCCGTCCTCCGCCCCGTCGGCGGCCGCGACCAGCGCGCCCGCCTTGCCCTTGCGCAGGGCCTCGCGGACCTTCTCGAACCCCGAGACCGCGACCCCGGCGCGCCGGCAGAGGCCGATCGAGTCGAGGCAGCGCCGCTTGAGCAGCGCTTCCACCCGGTCGACCAGGTCGGGGTCGACCTTGACCTTGCGGCGGGCGGCCTTGGAGAACTGGTTCCTGGCGACCGCCCTGGACAGGATCTCCCGGTCCGCCGTGACCCACAGCCCCCGTCCGGGCAGCGTGCCCTCCAGGTCCGGGACGACGGCGCCTTCCGGCGACGCGACGAACCGGATCATGCCCTGGCGGTCGGCGACGACGGCGGTGACGATGCAGCGCCGCAGGGGGCTGCGCCGTCCGCCGATCGCCTCCTCCTCAAGCGGTTCGGGCCCGGGGAGACCGGGCTCGAACGCGTCGGGCGGGGCGGCTGCCTCGTGGGGCAGGGTGGGATGGGCGTTCAGTAAGGTCATCCGTTGCAGGGTCGGTCCTTGGTTGGTGAGATTGGGGTTGGTGAACCGGGGTCAGTGCTGCTCGGTCGAGGCGGTCGCCGGCTCACCGTCCTCGGTGAACCAATGGGCGCGGGCCGCCATGATGATCGCGTTGGCGTCGTCCGGCGTCATGGAGTCCTTGCCGACGATCTCGCGCAGCTCGTCGCCCGCGAGGTCGGCCAGGTCGTCCAGGGTCTTGACGCCGTTCTCGCCGAGCTTGACCAGCATGACCGGAGTCAGGCCCTCGATCTCCGCGATCTCGTCGGCGACGCCCAGCGCCTGGCGCCGTTCGGTCATCTCGCTGTTCTGCTGGTCGAGGAAGGTCCGGGCGCGCTCGCGCAGCTCCTCGGCCACGTCCTCGTCGAAACCCTCGATCTCGGCGAGCTCGTGGGTCTCGGCGAAGGCGATCTCCTCGACCGACGAGAAGCCCTCGGCGACCAGCAGGTGGGCGATCACGTCGTCCACGTCCAGGGCGTCGATGAAGAGCTGGGAGCGGGTCTTGAACTCTTCCGACCGCCGCTCCGATTCCTCGTTCTCGGTCATGATGTCGATGTCCCAGCCGGTCAGCTGGCTGGCGAGACGCACGTTCTGGCCGCGGCGTCCGATCGCCAGACTCAACTGGTCATCGGGAACCACGACTTCAATGCGCTTGCTCTCCTCGTCCATCACGACCTTGGCCACCTCGGCCGGGGCCAGGGCGTTGACCACGAAGGTCGCGGGGTCCTGGGACCAGGGGATGATGTCGATCTTCTCGCCCTGCAGCTCGCCGACGACCGCCTGGACGCGGCTGCCGCGCATGCCCACGCAGGCGCCGACCGGGTCGATCGAGCTGTCGTGGCTCAGCACCGCGATCTTGGCGCGCGAGCCGGGGTCGCGGGCGACCGACTTGATCTCGATGATGCCGTCGTAGATCTCCGGCACTTCCTGGGAGAACAGCTTCGCCATGAAGGTCGGATGGGTCCGCGACAGGAAGATCTGGGGACCGCGGGCCTCGGCCCGTACGTCGTAGATGTACGCGCGTACGCGGTCGCCGTTCTTGAAGTGCTCCCGAGGGAGCAGCTCGTCGCGGCGGAGGATCGCCTCCGCCCGGCCCAGGTCCACGGTGACGTTGCCGTACTCGACCCGCTTGACCAGCCCGTTGACCACCTCGCCGACGCGGTCCTTGTATTCCTTGAACTGCCGCTGCCGCTCCGCCTCGCGCACCTTCTGGACGATGACCTGCTTGGCCGTCTGCGCCGCGATGCGGCCGAAGTCGATCGGCGGCAGCTCGTCGGTCAGGAACTCCCCGACGGCCGCGTCCTTCTTCATGCGCTGGGCTTCGCGAAGGGTGAGCTGGGTCGTCTCGTTCTCGACCTCCTCCACCACCTCGAGATAGCGCATCAGGTGGATGTCGCCGGTCTTGCGGTCGATCCGGGCCCGGATGTCGTGTTCATGTCCGTACTTGGAGCGGCCTGCCTTCTGAATCGCCTGCTCCATCGCTTCCAGGACCTCATCCCGGTCGATGTTCTTCTCGCGGGCGACCGCATCGGCTACTTGTAGCAGTTCCATTCCAGAAGTCCCTGGCGTTCGTTAGAGTAGGCAGTCGGACGTGAGGCGAAAAGGCCGGCTACTGCTGAGCCGCGGTGGCGGCGATCAGTGCGTCGGTCAGGATCAGCTTGGCGCGCTGCACGGCGTCGAACGGGATGGCGGCCGGACCGGTATCGGTCTCGATCAGCACGGACCCGTCCCGGACGCCCTTCAGCATGCCGCGGAACCGCTTGCGGCCGTCCAGCGGGAAGCGTGTCTCGATGCGCGCTTCGAAGCCGGCGAACCGTTCGAAATCCTTCAGCCGGGTCAACGGCCGGTCGATCCCCGGCGAGCTGACTTCCAGCGTGTAGGCGGAAGAAATAGGGTCCTCCACGTCGAGGAGGGCGGACACGGCGCGGCTGATGTCGGCGCAATCCTCGACGGTCATGGCGGCATCGTCCTTCCGCTCGGCCATCACCTGCAAGGTGGGCCGCTGCGTGCCCGACACCTGCACCCGCACGATCTCGTAGCCCATGGCTTCGACCGAGGGGGCGATGATCTGTTGTATCCGGTCGGTTGCGTCCATTCCACCTGACTTGTGGCAACATGACCGGGCTTCAGCAGCCCGGTTCAAAAAACTGTAGACAAAAAAACAAAAAAGTGGGCCAGTGGCCCACCCGGATGCGAACCGGCATGGCCCGTTTTGGCGGGACCACCGGATCGTATGGGATCACGGAGTGGAATATAGCGGAGTTGAGGCAGGCCGCAAGGATTTTCCACAATACTTTCCGGGCGCCTTGCCGGTCCTTGCCCGGCCGGTTCCCGGGCGTGCGGCGCCTTGCGGGCCGGGCATCCCGTGGCGCGCCCGGTCCGCCGGCTCAGCCCCGGGGTTTGCGCCGGAAGCGCAGGAACACAGGCTTGCGGCCGGCCTCGATGCCCTTCCGCTCGTAGCGCGACTGGGGCCAGTCGTCGGGCCGGGTGCGCCAGTCCTCCGCGGTCCGGGCGAGCCACTCGAAGTCGGGATGCCGCCAGGCATGCTCCAGCATCCACATGGCGACGCCCATGACGTCGCTGGCCATGCGCAGCTCGGCCCCGTCCTTCAGCACGCGCGACAGGCGGGCCAGGTTCTCCGGTCCGATGAAGCGGCGCTTGTGGTGGCGGATCTTGGGCCAGGGATCGGGGAACAGCACGAAGCAGCGGCCGATCGACGCGTCGGGCAGGGCATCGATCAGGGGCCGGGCGTCGTTGGCCAGGATGCGGATGTTCCGCTGGCCGCCCTGGTCGATGTGCTCCAGGAGGTTGGCCACGCCGTTGAGGAAGGGCTCGCAGCCGATCATGCCGATGTCGGGATGTGCCGCGGCTTGGCCGGCCAAGTGCTCGCCGCTGCCGAAGCCGATTTCCAGCCACACGTCCCGGATGCCGGACCCCATGCCGGTCCCTGCGGCACCGTCGGGCACCGCGAAGAGCGACACGGGATCGATGCGCCGTCCGCCGTCCGGAGACGCGATCTCCAGCCGGGGCAGCAGCGTTTCCAGCAGATCGGTCTTGTAGAGGCGCAGTCTACGGCCGCGCCGGCGGCCGTAGACTTTCTCCCGCAGGTCGGCCGGCGCGTCGTCGCGCGGACCGGGAGGACGATCAGGCAAAGGCCGACCGCAGGTCCGACACCAGGTCCGTGCGCTCCCAGGAGAATCCGCCGTCGGCTTCCGGCGCGCGGCCGAAGTGGCCATAGGCCGCGGTACGGGCATAGATCGGCTTGTTGAGGCCGAGATGCTCGCGGATGCCGCGCGGGCTCAGGTTGACCAGTTCCTGCAGGACCTTGGACAGCCGGTCCTCGTCGACCCGGCCGGTCCCGTAGGTCTCGATATAGACGGCGAGCGGACGGGACACGCCGATGGCGTAGGCCAGCTGGATGGTGCAGCGCTCCGCCAGCTCGGCGGCCACCACGTTCTTGGCGAGGTAGCGGGCGGCGTAGGCCGCCGACCGGTCGACCTTGGTCGGGTCCTTGCCGGAGAAGGCGCCGCCGCCGTGGGGCGCCGCGCCGCCGTAGGTGTCGACGATGATCTTGCGGCCGGTCAGGCCGGCGTCGCCGTCGGGACCGCCGATCACGAAGCGGCCGGTCGGGTTGACGTAGAAGAATTCCTCGTCGCACATCCAGCCTTCCGGCAGGACGTTGATCACGTGCGGCCGGACGATCTCCCGCACCTCGGCCTGGTCGAGGCCGTCCAGATGCTGGGTGGAGACCACGATCGAGGTCGCGCGCACCGGCTTGCCGTTCTCGTACTGCAGGCTGACCTGGCTCTTGGCGTCGGGGCCGAGCTGCGGGGCCGCGCCGGAATGCCGCGCCTCCGCCAGGCTCTTCAGGATGCCGTGGGCGAAGTAGATCGGCGCCGGCATCAGCGCCTCGGTCTCCCGGCAGGCGTAGCCGAACATGATGCCCTGGTCGCCGGCCCCCTCGTCCTTGTTGCCCGCCGCGTCGACGCCGACCGCGATGTCGGCCGACTGGGCATGCACCAGGATCTTGACGTCGGCCTTCTCCCAGTGGAAGCCTTCCTGCTCGTACCCGATATCCTTGATCGCATGCCGCGCGACGCTTTCCATCAGGTCGGGCGTGATCGAGTCCGGTCCCCGGACCTCGCCGGCCAGGACGATCTGGTTGGTCGTCGCCAGGGTCTCGACCGCCACCCGGGCATAGGGGTCATGGCCGAGGAACAGGTCCACGATGGCGTCGGAAACGCGGTCGCAGACCTTGTCGGGATGGCCCTCGGAAACCGATTCGCTGGTGAAGACGTAGTTGCGTAGAGCCACAGGTTGCCTCGGCACGTTGCGGATTGATGACATACGAAGATAATCGGCCCATCACCGGCGTGATGACCATTATCCCTGTTTTCGCAATCCGAACCATCCGGGTCAAGTGACTTGATCCGGAACCGGCAAACTGGCTATCCCGCAAGGATATTCGCGGGAATTGTTTCGGAAGCTCACGAGGTCGCCCGTCCGGCATTGCCCCTGCTGCCGGCCCAGGCTGCGCAGGGCCGGCCGGAACCTTGGCCAGGGCGAGACCGGCCGCCGGTCAGTCGCCTTCGTTGTTGGCCGCGTTGGCGACCGACTTGGTCAGTTCGAACAAGCGCTTACGGACCTGCGGGTCGGTGATGCGGTAGTATGCCCGGACCAGTTCCAGGGTCTCCCGCTTGGCCATCGGATCGGGCTCGAACGAACCCGACTTCTCCTCGCCGAAACCGCCGTGTACGGGCTCGCCCGGGATGATCGCGTTGGAGTCGGGCGGCATATCGTCGAAGAAGAACGAAACCGGGACGTCCAGGACGCGGCTGAGGTCGAACAGGCGGCTCGCACCGATCCGGTTCGCGCCCCGCTCGTATTTCTGGACCTGCTGGAACGTCAGGCCGATCGCCTCGCCCAGCTTCTCCTGGCTCATGCCGAGGAGAGTGCGGCGCAGCCTTACCCGCGACCCGACATGCACATCGATCGGATTCGGCTTCCCGGTCTTGGGCCGCCCGCCGGTTCCACGCCGGCCTCGTGTCTGTGGTTGCATGCCCTCAAACCCCTATTGAATGTTAATGTTGTAACTAGCCATGCACGTGTATGCATTCAATAGTACGTACTAGCGCATTCTTGTGCACGCGCATACGAAAATATGTGCGACGATCAAGGGGTCTGTCGAGCGATGGTTGTGCTGAGGGCAAAACTCATAAGAAGTAACACCAATGTCCAGTCGCCGATTCGACCATACGGGGTGTTCCCAAGCGCTTCCGGCAGCGCCGCGTCAACGACCCCGCGCGTACCCAACTCGAGATAGGCCGAGATCCGGCCGTAGCCGTCGACGACCCCGGATATGCCGGTGTTCGCCGCCCGGACCATGGGAAGCCCCTCCTCGACGGCGCGGGCCTGGGCGATGGCGAAGTGCTGGTGCGGCCCGGCGCTGATGCCGTACCAGGCGTCGTTCGTCACGTTGAGCAGCCATTCCGGCCGCCGTTCCGGGTTCTTCACCGCGGCGGGGAAGATCACCTCGTAGCAGACGAGCGGGCTGAACGGCGGCAGGCCGGCGACGTCCAGCGTCTCCGGGCCGGCCCCCGCGGAGAAGTCGGTCGATCCGGCCGCGATGGCCGCGACCGGCAGGACGCCCCGCAGCGGCATGTACTCGCCGAACGGCACCAGGTGGAACTTGTCGTAGCTGGCGACCACCGCGCCGCTGCCGTCCACCGCATGGAGGCTGTTCCAGAACCGGTTGGTGCCGTCCGGCTCCGTCCTGACCCGCGGGGCGCCGGTGATCACGCTGCCCCCGGGCGGGGTCACCGACCCGATCGCCTGCCGGACCGCCGCGTCCCGTTCCAGGAAGAAGGGTACCGCCGTTTCCGGCCAGACCACGTGGGTGGGGGCCGGGCCGCCCGCGGCCGGGCTCGCGGCCGTCATTTCCAGCAGCCGCTCGAAGTTCCGCGCCCGCTCGGCCGGGTCCCATTTCAATGTCTGCGCGATGTTCGGCTGGACGATGCGTACCACTATTCCGGGAACCGTGGACCCGTCGTTCTGCGACAATCTGACCCAGCCTGCGACGCCGATCGCGGCGACCAGGAGAAGGCCGAACGCCACCGATCCGGCGGCCCGCCGCCGCGACTCGGCGGGGTCGCCGAACAGGGCCGGCGTGGCGGCGACCGCGACCGTCAGGAGACCCAGGCCATAGGTGCCGATCACCGCGACGCTTTGGAGGACCGGCAGGAATCCCACCCAGGAATACCCGATCAGGTTCCAGGGGAAGCCGGTCAGGACATGCCCGCGCAGATACTCCGCCACCGTCCACAGCATCGCGAAGGCGAGCACGCGCGCAAGCCCGCCCAGGCGCAGCCGCCGGGCCAGGACGTGCAGTCCCAGCGTCGCCAGCCCGACGAAGACGGCGAGCAGCGCCGGCAGCCCCGCCGCGGCGAACGGCATCATCCACCAGAAGCGGTCGATGTCGGTCAGCAGCGCGAAGGAGATCCAGTAGAGGCCGAGCAGGAAATGCCCGAAGCCGAACCACCAGCCGGTGAAGAAGGCGGCCCGGCGGGTCGCCGCGCCGTCGAGCAGCCAGAGCAGGCCGGGAAAGGCCAGCAGCAGCACGGGCACGGCGAAGGCCGGAGGCAGGGCCAGGGTCGCGAGGCCGCCGAACGCCGCCGCGGCGAGGTAGCGGCGCCAGCCGGCCAGGGCGGACACCCGCGCCGCGAGGCGCAGCATCCCTTCCCGCGGCGCCGCGCCTCCTGCCGCCGCGTCGTCCGCGCTTCCGCCCCGACCCCGGAGGCGCACGGAAGCGTCATCCATGGGTGGCGTCGACGGGCTCCGGAAGGTTGCGGACCCGCAGGCGCTTGATCCGCCGCGGATCGGCGTCCACCACCTCGAACTCCAGGCCCGAGGGATGCTTGAGCAGTTCGCCCCGGCTCGGCACGCGGCCGGCGAGGTTGAACACGAGGCCGCCGAGCGTGTCGAAGTCCTCCCGCTCCCCGTCGTCCAGGACGGGGCCGACGAGGCTCAGGAAATCGTCGATCGGGACGCGGGCGTCGGCCAGCATCGTGCCGTCCGGGCGGGTCACCAGCATCGGCTCCTCCGCGTCGTCGTGCTCGTCCTCGATCTCGCCGACGATCTCCTCGACCAGGTCCTCGATCGTCACGAGGCCGTCGATGCCGCCGAACTCGTCCACGACCAGCGCCATGTGCTGGCGCGACTGGCGCATCTGGAGCAGCAGGTCGAGGACCGGCATGCTGGGCGCCACGATCACCGCGTCGCGGGTGATGTCCTTGAGCTGGAAGGGCGTCTTGCGCGCGACCGCGGACAGCACGTCCTTGATGTGGACCACGCCGACGACGTCGTCGAGGGTCTCGCGGTAGACCGGCATCCGGGAGTGGGCCTCCTGGGACATGCGCTCGATCAGCTCCGGCAGCGTCGTGTCGATGTCGACGGCGACGATGTCGGCGCGCGGCACCATCGTGTCCACGACGGTGCGGTCCCGAAGCTTGAGGATGTTGGCGAGGAGTACCCGCTCGTCGGCGGCGATCGATCCCTCGGCTTCCCGCCGTTCCTCGATCAGTTCCTCGATGGTGTCGCGCAGCGTCGTGTCGCCGCGTCCCCCCAGGATGGTCCTCAACCAGCCGCGAAATTGGCCGGTGAAGGAGTTCTGCTCGTCGGCCCCGTCTTCACGGGGCGTCCTACTGCCGGATATGTCTGCCATTGTCATATGGTTTGGGGTTTGGGGCCGCCATCCGCGCCGTCACCCGGACACGTCCGGATCGCGAGGCGATCGATCGGGGTCCGGCGGCGGCCCGGCATAGGGATCGGCGATGCCCATGCCGGCGAGAATGCTGGTTTCCAGCCTTTCCATGCGGTCGGCGTCGGGGTCGGTCTCGTGATCATAACCGAGAAGATGGAGCACGCCATGAATTACCAGGTGCGTCAGATGATCCTCGACCGGCTTTCCCTGTTCGGCGGCTTCGCGCCGCACGGTTTCACAGGCCAGGATCACGTCTCCGATCAGTATAGGCATTCCCGGATGCGACGCCAAGTCATCATCGGCGTCCCCGGCATCGTCGAGCAACGCGAAAGAGAGGACGTTGGTCGGCTTGTCCTTGCCGCGATAATCGCGGTTGAGCGTCCGGACCATGGCGTCGTCGGCGAGCACGAGGCTCATCTCGGCCGCCGCCGCGCCGCGCAGGACGTCCGGATGCTCGGCCGCGGCGAAGGCCGCGCGGGCCGCGGCCTCGACCCGCCCCTCGGCGTCCGCGACCAGGTCTTCCCAGTCGCCGGCTTCCAGGCCGACCGAGATCTCCAGCGGCGGGTGGGCCGATGCCGTCATCGCCGCCCGTCTTCCCGGCGCGCTTCCTCTCCGGGCCGGCCGGCCTTGCGCTCGGCGTCGTGCCGGTCGTAGGCGCGGACGATGCGGCCGACCAGCGGATGGCGGACCACGTCGGCGTCGCCGAAATGGACGAAGCTGACGCCCGGCACGCCGTGCAGGATCTCGATCGCGTCCTTCAGGCCCGACCGGGTGCCCGAGGGCAGGTCGATCTGGCTGGTGTCGCCGGTCACCGCCATGCGTCCGTTCTCGCCCAGGCGGGTCAGGAACATCTTCATCTGCATCGGCGTGGTGTTCTGCGCCTCGTCCAGGATGACGTACGCGTTCGCCAGCGTCCGGCCGCGCATGAAGGCGAGCGGGGCGATCTCGATCTCGCCGTTGCCCAGCCGGCGGGCGACCTGCTCGGCCGGCAGCATGTCGTACAGCGCGTCGTAGAGCGGGCGCAGGTAGGGGTCGATCTTCTCCCGCAGGTCGCCGGGCAGGAAGCCCAGCCGCTCGCCCGCCTCGACCGCCGGGCGGGACAGCACGATCCGGTCCACCTGGCCGCTGGTCAGCATGACGACCGCCTGGGCCACGGCCAGGTAGGTCTTGCCGGTGCCGGCGGGACCCAGCCCGAAGACCAGCTCGTTCTCCTGGAGCGCCTGGATGTAGGCCGCCTGGGTCGGCGACCGCGGCGAGATCGACCGGCGCTTGGTCTTGACGTTGAAGTCGGGCCGGGCGATCGCCTGCATGGCAAGCTCGCGGGCGGCGCCGTCGCCGACCCCGGTCGCCATGCGCAGCGCCGCGTCAACCTCCGCCGTGCCGACGACCATGCCGCGCTTCAGCCGCTCCCACAGCGCGTCGAGCGCCGCGCGGGCGCTCTCCGACGCGTCGGGCGGGCCGGCGATGGTCAGGGTGTTGCCGCGGCTGATCAGCGAGACGCCGAGCTGGGTCTCGATCCGGGCGAGATGGCTGTCATGCTCGCCATAGAGCAGCGGCAGCAGCCGGTTGTCGTCGAAGGCCAGGTCGATGCGACGGTCGGGTGACCCCGTCAAGCAGTTGCCTCCCAGGCTGGGGGGTTGGAAAAGTCCACGGGCGGCGCAGGGGCCGCCGGGCCGGAGACCGTCACGCCGTCGGCCAGCACCGGCTCGCCGGCGAGGCTGTTGGCGTGTGCGGCACTGATAAGGACATCAACCACCGTTCCGGCCAGACGTTGCGGCGCGGTGACCGGGACCGACTGCATGAACGGGCTGCGCCCCATCAGCTGGCCCGGCCGTTTGCCGGACCGGTCCAGCAACACCGGCAGGACGCGGCCGACGCAGGCCTGGTTGAAGGCGACCTGCTGGGCGTTGAGCAGCTGCTGGAGCGCCGCCAGCCGCTCGTTCTTCACGGGCTCCGGCACCTGGGCGTCGTCCAGCCCCGCCGCCGGCGTGCCCGGCCGCGCGCTGTACTTGAAGGAATAGGCCTGGGCGTAGCCGATGTCGGTGACCAGCCGCAGCGTTTCCGCGAAGTCCGCGTCGCGCTCTCCGGGGAAGCCCACGATGAAGTCGGACGACAATGCCAGGTCCGGGCGGGCCGCGCGCATCCTGTCGATCAGCCGGCGGTAGTCGTCGGCCGTGTGCTTGCGGTTCATGGCGGCCAGGATGCGGTCCGACCCGCTCTGCACCGGCAGGTGGACGAACGGCATCAGCTGGGGCACCTCGCCGTGGGCGGCGATCAGGTCGTCCTCCATGTCGCGCGGATGCGACGTCGTGTAGCGGATGCGCTCCACGCCGTCGATCGCGGCCACTTCGCGGATCAGCCGGCCCAGGCCCCAGGTGCCGCCGGCCGGGCCGTCGCCGTGGTAGGCGTTGACGTTCTGGCCGAGAAGGGTGATCTCGCGGGTGCCGGACGCCGCCATGCGCCGCGCCTCGGCCAGGATCTGGGCCGCGGGCCGCGAGAACTCCGCGCCCCGGGTGTAGGGGACGACGCAGAAGGTGCAGAACTTGTCGCAGCCCTCCTGCACCGACAGGAAGGCCGAGACGCCGGCGTCCGCGCTCTCGCCCGGCAGGAAGTCGAACTTGCTCTCCACCGGGAAATCGGTGTTCAGGACCCGCTCGCCGGCGGCGCGGCTGGCGCGGGCGACCATCTCGGGCAGCTGGTGGTAGGTCTGGGGGCCGAACACCATGTCGACGAACGGCGCGCGCGCCATGATCTCCTCGCCCTCCGCCTGGGCGACGCAGCCGGCGACGGCGATGATCATGCGGCGGCCGGCCTCGTCGGCAGCCTGCCGGTTCTTCTCCAGCCGCAGGCGGCCCAGCTCGGAAAAGACCTTCTCCGAAGCCTTCTCGCGGATATGGCAGGTGTTCAGGATGACCATGTCGGCCCCCTCGGGGGCCTCGACCGGCCGATAGCCCAGCGGCGCCAGGACATCGGCCATGCGGGCGCTGTCATAGACGTTCATCTGACAGCCCCAGGTCTTGATGAACAGTTTCTTCTTGGTCAAAAGCTGAACCCTGGAAAACCCGTTGCGGTCGGCGCGTCCGGTGCGGCGCGGCCTTGCATCAATGCATATGGTCGCTCCGGGTGCCTTTCACCCGTGCGTCGGCCGGAAAATAGCACCGGGGAGGGAGGGGGAGTCAACGACCAGGTATCGGCGGCACGGTGCCGGCCGGCGGCGGGGGCCTTGGGGCCGGGCAGGCCGATGGATCGCGGATGCACGCTGGCAGGCACGGATGGACACGGAACCGACTTGCGCGGCGTCCTGACCGGGAGGCGGATCGGTCGAACGTCATTAGAATGTTATCCGTGTTCATCCGTGCCCATCGGTGTTCATCCATGATCCTCTTCTTCCGCAATGCGGAAGTCTTCGGTGGAGAGTCGCGCCGGCAAATCTTTTTCCCTCATAGCGACGGACTTCGCTTCTATGGCGTTGGAAACATCTTCATCAGTAAAGCTACCGCCATTCTTGAGTGAAGCCTCGATGATATCTCTTAGGGACTGCAAATCTCTTTCTCGATCTTCATTAGAAAGAGAAGTCTGGTCGATCTGGTTGCTTGCGCTCTCAAGAGGTTGATTTTTGCTGAAACTCTCGCCAACTCTATTGGGTGGTAATTTCATGTTCCTGCCCTTCCCGTGAAGCTTCCGTACGGAACTATGCATCCGCTCCGGATTCCTGGCATTCTATCGCGGGCGACATCCGGGGAGAGGAGCGGCGCATGGCTGGGGGTGAGGGCATCTTCGTGGGCAAGGGGGAGGAAAGCCAGGTCCTTCCGCTGAAATACGCCAACCGGCACGGGCTGATCGCCGGGGCGACCGGGACCGGCAAGACGGTGTCGCTCCAGGTGCTGGCGGAAGGGTTCTCCCGGGCCGGCGTGCCGGTCTTCCTGGCCGACGTCAAGGGCGACCTCGCCGGTATCAGCCAGCCCGGCGGCGGCAATCCCAAGGTCGCGGAGCGGGCGGCGCTCCTGGGCATCGCGGACCCGGCGTCGGACGGCTGCCCGACGGTGCCGTGGGACCTGTTCGGCGAGCAGGGGCATCCGATCCGCGCCACCGTCTCGGAGATGGGGCCGCTGCTGCTGGCCCGCCTGCTGGAGCTGAACGACGTCCAGGAAGGCGTGCTGAACCTCACCTTCAAGGTCGCCGACGACGAAGGGCTCCTGCTGCTCGACCTGAAGGACCTGCGCGCCATGCTGGGCCATGTGGCCGACAACGCCGCGACGTTCGCGCCGCGCTACGGCACCGTCAGCAAGGCGTCGGTCGGCGCGATCCAGCGCCAGCTCCTGGTGCTGGAGCAGCAGGGGGCGGAAAGCTTCTTCGGCGAGCCGGCGCTGGAGCTGGCCGACCTGATGCGGGTGGCGCCGGACGGGCGCGGCATCGTCAACCTGCTGGCCGCCGACAAGCTGATGCGGTCGCCCCGCCTCTACGCGACCTTCCTGCTGTGGCTGCTGTCGGAGCTGTTCGAGGAGCTGCCCGAGGCCGGCGACCTGCCCAAGCCCAAGCTGGTGTTCTTCTTCGACGAGGCGCACCTGCTGTTCGACGACGCGCCCAAGGCGCTGGTGGACAAGGTCGAGCAGGTGGTCAGGCTGATCCGCTCCAAGGGGGTGGGCGTCTATTTCATCACCCAGAACCCGCTCGACATCCCGGAGGACGTGCTGGGCCAGCTCGGCAACCGGGTCCAGCACGCGCTGCGCGCCTTCACCCCGCGCGACCAGCGGGCGGTGCGCGCCGCCGCCGAGACCTTCCGGGCCAACCCGAAATTCAGCGCCGCCGCGGCGATCCAGGAACTGGCGGTCGGCGAGGCGCTGGTCTCCCTGCTGGAGGCCAAGGGCATTCCCTCGGTCGTGGACCGGGTGATGATGGCGCCGCCCGGCTGCCGCCTCGGGCCGATCGGCGCCGCCGAGCGGGCCGACCTGCTCTCCCGCAGCCCGGTGAAGGGCCGCTACGACCACCCGATCGACCGGCACTCCGCCTATGAGCACCTGCGCGAGCGGGCGGAGAAGCCGGTCATGGAGCCGGCGCCGCCCCGGAAACCGGCGGCCCGCCAGCCCCGTGCCGCGGCGCCGCGCCAGTCCCCGGGGGAGGCGATGGTCAACAGCGCGCTGCGCAGCCTCGGAACGCAGTTGGGCCGGCAGATCGCGCGGGGTATCCTGGGCGCCATCATGAAGCGCTGACCGGCCGCGACCCGTTTCCGGGGCCGGCGCGCTTCGACCGGCGGGACGGGAGCGGATCTTGGTGGAACGGCGGGGCGGGATCTTCTCCTGGTGCCTTTATGACTGGGCCATGTCGGCCTACAACACGGTCATCGGCACCTTCATCTTCAGCGTGTACTTCACCCGGGCGGTGGCGGAGTCCGAGGTGGCGGGCACCGCCCAGTGGGGCAGGGCGGTCGCCGTTTCCGGGCTGGCGGTGGCCGTGCTGAGCCCGGTGCTGGGCGCCATCGCCGACCGGGGCGGGCGGCGCAAGCCCTGGCTGGCCCTGTTCACGGCCCTGACCGTCGCGGGCACGGCGCTGCTGTGGTTCGTCACGCCGGAGCCGTCGTCGGTGATGCCGGCGCTGGTGCTGGTGGCTTTGACCGGCGTCACTTTCGAGCTGGCCAACGTCTTCTACAACGCCATGCTGCCGTCGCTGGCGCCGCCGGGCTATACCGGCCGGGTCTCCGGCTGGGGCTGGGGCCTGGGCTATGTCGGCGGGCTCGGCTGCCTGGTGCTGGCGCTGTTCGGGCTGGTGCAGGCGGAGAACCCGCTGTTCGGCCTGGTCGGAACCGCGGAGCAGGCGAACGTCCGGGCGACCGCCCTGCTGGTGGCCGCGTGGTACGCGGTCTTCGCCCTGCCGCTGTTCCTGCTGACGCCGGACCGGCCGTCCACCGGGGTCCCGCTCGGGACGGCGGTGCGGGAAGGGCTGCGGGAGCTGGCGGACACCCTGCGGCACATCCGGCGCTATGCCAACATCGTCCGCTGGCTGGTCGCGAGCGCCCTCTACCGCGACGGGCTGAACACGCTGTTCGCCTTCGGGGGCATCTATGCCGCCGGGACCTTCGGCATGGCGTTCGACCAGATCGTGATGTTCGCGATCGCGCTGAACGTCACCTCGGCGGCCGGGGCCTTCGGTTTCGCCTGGATCGACGATTGGATCGGACCGAAGCGGACCATCGCCTGGTGCCTGGCGGGGCTGATCGGATTCGGCGTGCCGCTGCTGTTCGCCGAGTCCCAGACCGCCTTCTGGGTCCTGGCGCTGGGGCTGGGGATCTTCGTCGGGCCGGCGCAGGCGGCCGGGCGGTCGATGATGGCCCGCCTGTCGCCGCCGGGGATGGAGACGGAGATGTTCGGCCTGTACGCGTTATCCGGCCGGGCTGTCTCCTTCGCGGGGCCGCTTCTCCTCGCGTGGGCCACGGAATCCTTCCAAAGTCAACGGGCGGGAATGGCAACCATCGTGCTATTGCTCGCGTTGGGTCTGGTGCTGTTGTTTGCGGTGCGGGAGGAACGGTCGGTCTGATCGGCCGGGGTCCCGACCGGCCTATCGCCGCATCCGGCAGGGATGAATGACATTTTTAAGTTATGTCGCGCACTATGGCCGATAATGTCGCAGGATCGCGCACCGGAGAAAGAAGATGCTGAGCTACCACGACCTCGAGGATTTCATGGGCATCGACGCGGCGCTCGACGAGAACGAGGGAACCGCGGCCGGGGGCAAGGGCCGGATCTCGCCGGGCCGGATCTCGTCGGGCCTGGCAGGCGACGCCGAGGACGCTCCGGCCGAGCGCGATCCGGACTGACCGGAACCGGTGCCGCCCGCTATGCCGGGCGGCGCAGGTGCGGGGTCACGCGCCACTCGGCGTAGCGGATCAGGCGGGTGATCGCGAAGTTGATCAGCAGGTAGATCGCCCCCGCCACGATGAACACCTCGAACACGGCGAAGGTCTGGGAGATGATCCGGCGGGCGATGCCGGTGATCTCCAGCAGGGTGATGGTGCTGGCGAGCGAGCTGGCCTTGACCATCAGGATGACCTCGTTGCCGTAGGCGGGCAGCGCCTGCCGGACCGCGATCGGCGCCACGATTCGGCGGAACACCAGGAAGCGGGAGAAGCCGCAGGCCCGCGCCGCCTCGATCTGGCCGTGCGGCACGGACTGGATGCCGCCGCGGATCATCTCGCTGGTATAGGCGGCCGTGTTGAGCGTGAGCGCCAGGATGCCGCACCAGTAGGGCTCGCGCAGGATCTCCCAGAAGATGCTGGCGCGGACCGCCTGGAACTGGCCCAGCCCGTAATAGATCAGGAAGATCTGGACCAGCAGCGGCGTGCCCCGGAAGACGAACACGTAGGCCCCGGCGATCGCCGACAGGACCCGGCTGGCCGACAGCCGCATCCAGGCGACGCCGGACGCCAGCACGAAGCCGAACAGCAGGGCCAGCGCCACGAGCTGGAGCGTCACCGGAACGCCGGCCAGCAGCGTCGGCACGGCACTCCACATCACCGACAGGTTCATGGTCTCAGGCCCGCCTTACGCCGCGGTTGGAATAGCGCTCGGCCCGGTCGAACGCGACGGTCGAGAGCGAGGTGAGCACCAGGTACAGCGCCGCCGCGACCGTGTAGAACAGGAACGGGTCGCGGGTGACGCCGGCCGCGACCTGGGCGGAGCGCATCAGCTCCGCCAGGGCCGTGACCGAGATCAGCGCCGTGTCCTTCAGGGTGAGCTGCCAGACATTGCCGAGGCCGGGCAGGGCGTAGCGCAGCGTCTGGGGCAGCAGGATGCGGAAGAAGATCTGGCTCCTGCGCATCCCCACGGCGCGCCCGGCCTCGATCTGGCCGAACGGCACCGCCTGGATGGCGCCCCGGATCACCTCCGTCGAATAGGCGCCGGAGATCAGCCCGACCGACAGCACGCCGATGGTGAAGGCGTTGACCTCGATATAGTCGGTGTAGCCGAACATCGCGGCGACGGCCATGACCGCGTTGCCGCTGCCGAAGAACAGCAGGTAGATCACCAGCAGCTCGGGCACGCCGCGCACCACCGTGGTGTAGACCTCGGCGATGCCGCGGGTGACGATGCCGCCGTTGAGCTTGGCGGTGGCGCCCAGCGCGCCGAACACCTGGCCCAGCGCGAACGAGCACAGCGCCACGGCCAGAGTCATCAGCGTGCCGCGGACCAGCTCGTCGCCCCAGCCGGTGTCGCCCCAGGCGAGCAGGTCAAGCATGGCGCGGGATCCGGCTTCCGGTCACCCCCGGACCCTTACTTGATCGAGGTGTCGTAGCCGAACCACTGGGTCGTCAGCTTCGTGATGGTGCCGTCGGCGGTCGCCTCCTTGATCGCCTTGTCCAGCTTGGCCTGGAGCTCGGCGTCGGCCTTGCGGACGCCGGCGCCGACGCCCTCGCCCAGGACGCCGCGCGAGAAGGCGGGACCGAACTTGGTGATGTCCTTGTTCTGGTCGCCGGCCTTGATCAGGCCCTCTATCGCGGAGCGGTCGGCCACGATGGCGTCGATCCGGCCGGACACCAGATCGAGGCCGAGATTGTCGACCTTGTCGTAGGTCCTGACCTCGACGCCGGGCATCAGCTGCTCCAGCATGTTCTGCTGGATGGTGGAGACCTGGACCCCGACGGTCTTGCCCTTGACCGCGGCGCCGGTCTGGTCGATCAGCGCCTGCTCGTCCGCGCTGATCTCGGCCATGTCCACGGCCGTGGTCGGCAGGTTCTGGTCGAGCAGCGGGCTGCCCTTCATGGCGGCGAAGACGGTCGGCTCGGTGGCGTAGGGGCCGGCGAACGAGATCACCTGCTTGCGCTCGTCGGTGATCGACATGCCGGCCATGATGACGTCGTATTTCCGCGACTGGAGCCCGGGGATGATGCCGTCCCAGTCCTGGGCCATCACTTCGCAGGTGGCGCCGATGCGCTTGCACAGCTCGGCCGACAGGTCGATCTCGAACCCGATCAGCTTGCCCGAGGCGTCCATGCCGTTCCAGGGAAGGTAGGCGCCTTCGGTGGCGATCCGCACCTTGGTCTGCGCCTGGGCCTGCGGGACGCCGGCGGCGGCGATCAGGATCATGCCGGTTGCGACGGCTGCGAGGGTCTTCTTCAAGATACGGTCTCTCCTGTTCATCGACTTGTCGTCGCTGTTCTGTCGGTCTTTTTCATTGATCAGAGATTGCGCGCCAGGAACTGGCGGCAGCGCTCGGACTGGGGATCGACCAGCACCTGGCCGGGCGGCCCCCGTTCCTCGATGCGGCCCTGGTGCAGGAAGATGACCTCGCTCGACACTTCGCGGGCGAAGCCCATCTCGTGCGTCACGACGATCATGGTCATGCCCTCGTCGGCGAGCTGCCGCATCACGCGCAGCACCTCGCCGACCAGCTCGGGGTCGAGCGCCGAGGTCGGCTCGTCGAACAGCATCACCTTGGGCTGCATGGCGAGCGCCCGGGCGATGGCGACCCGCTGCTGCTGCCCGCCGGAAAGATGGCTGGGATAGGACTTGGCCTTGTCGGCCAGCCCGACCTTGTCGAGCAGCGCCTCGGCCCGGGCGATCGCCTCGGCCTTCGGGACGCCCAGGACATGGACCGGCGCCTCGATCACGTTCTGGAGCACCGTCATGTGGCTCCACAGGTTGAAGCCCTGGAACACCATGCCGAGCCGGGACCGGATGCGGTCGACCTGGCGCGGGTCGGCCGGTACCGAGTGGTGGCGGCCCTGCTTCATGCGGATCAGCTCGCCGTTGACCCAGACGCGGCCCTCGTCGGGCGTCTCCAGCAGGTTGATGCAGCGCAGGAAGGTGCTCTTGCCCGACCCGCTCGACCCGATCATGGAAATCACGTCGCCCTCGTGGGCCACCAGCGAGACGCCCTTCAGCACCTCGAGCTGTCCGAACCGCTTGTGAAGGTCTTCGACGACGATGGCCGCCCCGGGGTCGGGGCTGGGGATCTGGTTCGCTGGCGGCGGCTGTGACAGGCCCATGCTTCCGATCTGATTGCTACCTGTATGACCGCAACAGGCTATCCGGGCAGCCGCTGCGGCGCAAATCCGATTTTCCGCATCACTCCAATTTGAGGCGAAGCCGCGCCGCCGTCCGGGAGGTCGGTTTCCTGGGGCGCTATATCGGTTATCCACAGATGAACGCAGATGGACACAGATACTTGCCCCGATCCGTGTCCATCTGCGTTCATCTGTGGACGATGGCAATCAGCCGCCCTGCTTCAGCCTTTCCAGGAGAGACTGGACCTCGGCATGCTCGGGCGAGCCCGGCTGGAGCTGGATCAGCAGCCGGCCCCAGAGCTGGGAGGCCTCGGCGGTATTGGCGGCGCGCGCGGCGTCCAGGCCGACGAAGTAGAGCGCCTGGGGATTGTCCGGCTGGATCTTCAGCACGTCGCGCAGCACCGTCACCGCGGGGGCGGGCGGGGCGTCCTGGTCGCCGCCCGAGGCGATCAGGGCGTCGGCATAGGCGGTCAGCACGTCGACCCGGCCGGGGGCGGCCTTGACGCCGGACGCCAGGGCTTCCGTCGCCTTGTCCTGTTCGCCCAGCACCCTGTAGGCGCGGCCCAGGCGGAGCCAGCCGTCGGCGTCGTTCGGGTCGTCCTTCAGGCGGTTGGCGAGGCCGTCGACCATGCTCCGGATCATGGCGTCGCGCTGTTCCGCGGTCATGTCCGCGGCGCCGGCCATCTGCTCGCGCGTCGGGCCGGGGGCGGTCCGGGGGCCGGGCGCCGCCTGCGCCTGGGCGGGCGGCAGCGGCTGGGGCATCACCGTGGCGACGTCGACGCCGAGCTGGCCGGCGGTGTCGGTGATGCGCTGGCGCACCGTGGCGAGCCAGGGCGCGTCGGCCGGGCTCTCCGCCGCCAGGGCGGCCCAGCGGTCGAGCGCCCCGCGCAGGTCGCCGGCCTGGGCCCGGGCGAGCGCCAGGTAGTAGCGGGCTCGGGCGTCCTTCGGGTCGGCCTGGAGCACGGCGTCGAAGGTGCGGACCCCCTCCTCGGGCACCACGCCCTGGTTGGCCGCGGTCATGGCCTCCGCGTAGGAGGACAGGATGCCGGTGTCCTTGCCCTGGCTGACGCCGACGGCGTTCCGGTAGGCCTCGGCGCTGTCCTCGAACCGGCCCATGCGGGTATAGGTCTGGGCGATCAGCAGCCAGCCCTGGAGATCGCCGGGCTCCTCCCTCAGGTGCTGCTCCAGCTTGGCGATGGCCTGCATCACCTCGCCCGGCGGGCCGCCGCCCGGCGCTGTTTCACGTGAAGCGAAGGGCTGCGCCGGCAGGTCGGGATGGCCGGTCGGGATATAGACGGCCAGAGCTCCCAGGGGGATCAGGGCGCACAGCGCCAGCGCCGCCCAGCGGCTGCCCTGGCCGGGCGACAGGGCGCCGGAAGCCGCTTCGCGCTCCCCCTCGTCCGCCACGGCCAGCATGCGGCGACCGATCTCGGCGCGGGCGGCCTGGGCCTGCCGCTCGTCGATGACGCCGCGGGACAGGTCGCGGTCCAGCTCCGCCAGCTGGTCGCGGTAGACCTCCATATCGTAGGCGGCGCGGCCCGCGGCCGAGTGCCGGGCGCGCAGCAGCGGGGTGAGGACCAGGGCGGTCACGGCCGCCGTCATCAGGGCGGCGACGATCCAGAACAGCATGGTATCAGGTATCCTCGCGCAGCAGCCGGTCGAGCCGCTGGCGTTCCTCGGGAGTCAGCGGGGCGGCGGTCTCGCCCCCGGCCACGGCGCGCTGACGGCCGTGCAGGAACAGCGCCGCGCCGAGCCCGCCCAGCAGCAGCACGACCGCCGGTCCGATCCACAGCACGTAGGTGCTGGCCTTGAAGGGCGGGCGCAGCAGCACGTAGTCGCCGTAGCGCGCGGTGACGTAGTCGAGCACCCCGGCGTCGTCGTCGCCCGCCGCCAGCCGCTGGCGCACCAGCACCCGCAGGTCGCGGGCGAGCGGCGCGTTGCTGTCGTCGATCGACTGGTTCTGGCAGACCAGGCAGCGCAGTTCCTTGCTGATCTCGCGCGCCCGCGCCTCCATCGCCGGGTCCTTCATCACCTCGTCGGGCTGGACCGCCAGGGCGGGCAGGGCCAAGGAAAGAGACAGGAGGAGGGCGGCGAGGCCGGCCCGCAGGTGCGCCCTCATCCCTGGAGCTCCCTGATCAGCGGCAGGATGGTGCGCTCGACCTCGTCCGGCATCACGGGACCCACGACCTTGTAGCGGATCCGGCCCTCGGCATCGATAACGTAGGTCTCCGGCACGCCGTAGACGCCCCAGTCGATCGACACCCTGCCGTCCTGGTCGGCGCCGATGGCGGCATAGGGATTGCCGCCCTGGTTCAGCCATCGGACCGCGTCCTCCGGCTTGTCCTTGTAGTTGATCGCCTTGACGGTGACCCCCTGCTCCCGGGCGAGGCGCATCAGCACGGGATGCTCGACCCGGCAGGGCACGCACCAGGAGGCGAACACGTTGACCAGCTGGACCTGGCCCTTGAGGTCGGACGTCGCCAGTCCCCTGCCGTCGTTCAGCAGAGGCGGCAGGGCGAATTCCGGCACCGGCTTGTCGATCAGGGCCGACGGCACGACCGCGGGATCGCGGGTCAGGCCGACGGCGAAATACCCGGCCAGGACCACGAACAGGACCAGCGGCAGGATGTAGATCAGGCGACGCATCTCGGGGGTTCCTGTACGGGCGGTCTATTCGGCCGGCTGGGGCACGGGCGGACGGCTCCGCCGGCGTTCCGGCACGCCGATCCGGAAGCGCCGGTCGCTGAGCGAGACGCAGCCTCCCGCCACCATGATCACGCAGCCGATCCAGATCCACGGGACCAGCGGGTGATGGTACAGGCGGGTGGCATAGCCGCCGGTGCCCTCCTGCTCCTGGCCCAGCACGACATAGAGGTCCGATACCCAGTTGGTCCGGATCGCGGCCTCGGTGGTCGACATGCGGGCCACCGGGAACCAGCGCTCCTCCGGGTGCATCGTCGCGATCACCCGGCCGTCGCGGATCACCGTGAAGGTGGCCGACTTGGCCTGGTAGTTGGCGACCTGCTGCTGGTGGACCTCGTCGAACCGGATCTCGTAGCCGGCGATCTGCGCGGTGTCGCCCGGCCGCATCAGCTGGATGCGCTCGGTCATCCAGGCGGCCGACCCGGTCATGCCGGCGATCGCGACTCCCATGCCGGCATGGGCGATGGTCATGCCCCAGCTCGACCGCGGCAGCCCCTTGGCGCGGCGCCAGCTCTCCCCCAGGGGCGCGCGGAACAGCCTGACCCGGTCGGCCACCTCCACGATGGCGCCGAAGAAGGCCCAGGCCGCCATCGCCACGCCGAGCAGCGCCAGCACCGGCCCGCCCTGGTAGGCGTAGAGGGCGCCCAGCACGCAGATCACGGTCAGCAGGGCCGCGAACTTCAGCCGCGCCAGCGCGCCGGCCAGGTCGGCGCGCTTCCACGCCAGCAGCGGCCCGACCGACATGGCGGCAACCAGCGGCACCATCAGCGGGATGAAGGTCGAATTGAAGAAGGGCGGCCCGACCGAGACCTTGCCGGCGCCGATCGCGTCCAGGAACAGCGGGTAGAGCGTGCCCAGGAACACGGTCGCGGTCGCGGTGGACAGCAGCAGGTTGTTCAGCACCAGCGAGCCCTCGCGGCTGACCGGGGCGAACAGCCCGCCCATCTTCATGGACGGGGCTCGGATCGCGTAGAGCAGCAGCGCCCCCGCCGTGGCGATCACGAGCAGCACCAGGATGAAGACGCCGCGGGCGGGGTCGACCGCGAAGGCGTGGACCGAGGTCAGCACGCCCGACCGGACCAGGAAGGTGCCGATCAGCGACAGCGCGAAGGTCAGGATCGCCAGCAGGATGGTCCAGCTCTTCAGCGCGTCGCGCTTCTCCACCACGATGGCGGAGTGCAGCAGCGCGGTGCCGGCCAGCCAGGGCATGAAGGAGGCGTTCTCGACCGGGTCCCAGAACCACCAGCCGCCCCAGCCCAGCTCGTAATAGGCCCACCACGACCCCAGCGCGATGCCGAGCGTCAGGCCGGACCAGGCGGCCAGCGTCCAGGGCCGCACCCAGCGCGCCCAGGCGGGATCGACCCTGCCCTCGATCAGGGCGGCCACGGCGAAGGAGAAGGCCATGGAGAAGCCGACATAGCCGAAATACAGGAACGGCGGGTGGAAGGCGAGGCCGGGGTCCTGCAGCAGCGGGTTGAGGTCGGTTCCGTCGAGCGGGGCCGGATCGATCCGGATGAAGGGGTTGCTGGTCGCCAGGATGAACAGCAGGAAGCCGATGCCGATCATCGCCTGGACCGACAGGACCCGCGCCTTCAGCGTCGGCGGCAGGTTGCGGCCGAACAGGGCGACCGCGGCCCCGAACAGGGCCAGGATCAGCACCCACAGAACCATGGAGCCCTCGTGATTGCCCCAGACGCCCGACACCTTGTAGAGCATCGGCTTCATGGAATGGCTGTTCTCGACCACGTTCAGCACGCTGAAGTCGGACACCACGTAGGCGTAGGTCAGCGCCAGGAAGCTGACCAGGATCATGGCGAACTGGCCGATCGCGGCCGGCTTCGCCACCTCCATCCAGGCGGCGTCGCCGCGCGCGGCGCCGATCAGCGGCAGGGTCGCCTGGACCAGCGCCAGGAACAGTGCCAGGACCAGGGCGTAATGGCCCAGTTCGGGGATCACGGCGTTACTCCTTGGGGGCGGGAGTCAGGGGAGCCGTCGCGGACGCCGGCACGGGTGCTTCCAGCGACTTGGTCGCGTGCTGGGGGGCGCCGGCGCGGGTCAGCGCGTCCGCCACCTCGGGCGGCATGTAGTTCTCGTCGTGCTTGGCCAGCACCTCGCGCGCGACGAACACGCCGTCGGGCCGCAGCCGGCCCTCGGCGACGACGCCCTGCCCCTCGCGGAACAGGTCGGGCACGATGCCGGCATAGGTCACGGGAACGGACCGGGCGGTGTCGGTGACCCGGAACTCGATCGTCAGGCCGTCGGGCAGGCGCTTGACGCTGTTCTCCTCCACCAGCCCGCCGAGGCGGAAGCTGCGCTCGCCGACCTGCTGGGCCGCGAGGTCGGACGGGCTGTAGAAGAAGACCAGGTTGTCCTCGAACGCGGTCAGCGCCAGCGCGGTCGCGGTGCCCAGGCCCAGCAGGGCGAGGCCCAGCATGTAGAGGCGGCGTTTCTTGCGGGTCATCCTTCGTGTCCTTCCGCGGCGGGCAAGCCCGACGGTGCCGGGGCCGATGGGGCGGTCGCGCCGTCGCGCCGGTTCCGGTCGCGCCGTCGCGGGCGGCTCGTCTCCAGGGTCTTCAGCAGCGCTTCGTGACGGCGGAGGCCGCGCAGGCTGACGACCAGCATGCCCACGAGAAAGACGGCCGCGACCCCGTAGGCCGGCCAGACATAGGCGGCATAGCCGCCCATCGAAAAGAACTCAGCCATGATCCTGCCAGTTGATCCCTCGCCGGGCGCTCTCCAGGGCGCCCTTGACCGCCTTCATGCTTACCAGTTCTCCCACCAAGCCGTCATCTCACCAGAATGCGCCGATTGAAAGGCAATAAGCCTTACCGGTCTATTGCCCATTTGGTCCGTGAGGTCGGAACGGACACAGGGTCGCGACGCCATGACGCATGTCGGGGCGGATCTTCGCCGCCGTCCGGGATCTCCCGGCACTATGACAGCGGGGCCGGGGACAGACAAGCCGGGGGACGGCGGCTGTGACAATCGCGCTGTGCCGGACCTTTGGTCCGTCCTCCCCGATGGACTTAACCCCGAAGGTCTAATACCCTGGAGAAAGAACCGGTCGCGACTCAACCGCACCGGGCCGTCCTTCCGAAGGGAAACCCCGGATGTCCCGATCCTTCCTGTCCCGTCTCCTGGTTCCCGCCCTCGCCCTGTGCGGGTTGTTCGCGGCGGGTGCCGCCATCGCGGCGCCGGCCTGCACGGCGGCCCGGCCGACCCCGCTGGTGCCGACCGACGGCGCCCTGTGCGCCTCGCTGGCCGAGGCGGTGCGGAAGCCGGGCGCCCTGCCGCTCGACCAGTACGAGACGAAGCTGGGGGACTACCTGCGCAATTTCTGCCACCGGGACGAGGCGGCCGGCTGGGTCCGGGACAAGCGGGTGCGCGACACCGGCCCCTATACCGCCAGCCTCCAGGACGGCAAATGGGTCGGCACCTATGCCGGGACCCACGCGCCGGTGGTGATCTGGTACTCGCCCGAGATGGTGGCGTGGCTGAAGGTCAACCGGCCGTCCGACGAGGCCGCCGCCCCGGCGGACCCGGCGCCGGTCCCCGACGGCGCCATCATGGTCAAGGAGATGTTCCCGGCACCGGCGGCGGCCTGCGACGGGGTGGATCCGCTCAATCTCCTGCCGACCAGCGGCGCCGCCATCATGGTGCGCGATGCCCAGGCGTCCCACGACGGCTGGTTCTGGGGCTGGTTCGGCTGGAGCGGCTGGGCGCCGGACTGGCCGCCCGGTCCGACCAACCCGCTGGCCAACATGGGGTTCGGCCAGTACTGCCTGAACTGCCACGCCTCGGCCAAGGACGGCTACACCTTCGCCAGCCTGAAGAACATGCTGGGCCAGCCGGGCGAGCCGCTGGTCTTCCTCAGCCAGCATTTCTTCGAGGCCCCGGCGCCCGAGATCCACCACCGGCTGGTCAGCCTGCCGACCGACGACTCGGCGCGCCTGGGCCAGCCGCAATACGCCTTCGATCCCGACGTCGTCGCCGGGCTGAAGGTCGCCGGGCTGCCCAGGCCGACCTGGGAGACGGTGTCGAAGATGCCGTCCCAGACCTATGACAGCGTCTGGGTCAAGGCCGGCGGACCGAATGCCGCCAGCGAGTTCGTCACCTCCGACCAGTGCATGGGCTGCCACGACGCCGGCAGCACCGGCCTGCAGTTCGACATGACCCGGCCGAACCCCCACGGCGCCAAGCTGCTGAACCTGTCGCCCTATGCCACGTGGTGGACCTCGCCCATGGGGCTGGCCGGACGCGACCCGATCTTCTTCGCCCAGCTCGCCAGCGAGACGCAGACCTTCCACCCCGAGAGCGCCGACCTGGTGGAGAACACCTGCCTGGGCTGCCACGGCATCCTGGGCCAGCGCCAGTTCACGGTGGACAAGTTCGCCGAGACCGGCCAGTGCCAGGATTTCCTGCGGTCCTTCGCCAACGCCGTGCCGTTCCCCGCCGGCAATCCGGGCGCCGGGCACGCCTCCTACGGCGCGCTGGCGCGCGACGGCGTCTCCTGCACCGCCTGCCACCGCATGGCGCTGGGAGCGGAGGCGACGGCGCAGTTCAAGGACGCGCCGCAGAACGCCTGCATCGCCGAGCGGCAGGCCTTCCTGAACCCGGACAACACGGGCTTCGCCCGGACCTTCACCGGAAGCTTCCTGGTCGGGCCGCCGGACACGATCTTCGGCCCCTTCAAGGACCCTAAGGTCAAGCCGATGGAAGCCGCGCTGGGCAACCGGCCGGAATACCATGCCGCGATCACCAATTCCGAGACCTGCGGCACCTGCCACACGGTCCATCTGCCGGTGCTCGACAAGGGCAAGGTGCTGACCCACGTCTACGAGCAGACGACATATCCGGAATGGGCCTTCAGCGCCTACCGCACCGGCGAGGGCGTGGACGGCAAGCTGCCCGGCGGGCCGGGGGCAACGCCCGCGAGCTGCCAGGACTGCCACATGCCGAGCAAGGACGAGAACGGCAAGCCGTACCGCAGCAAGATCGCGAGCATCCAGGAATATTCCAACTTCCCCCAGGCCGAGAACAACCTAGGGCCGGAGGATATCGACCTGCCCGTGCGCGACGGCTTCGCGCAGCATACGCTGGTCGGGCTGAACGTCTTCTTCACCAAGATGGCCCAGCAGTTCCCCGACATCCTGGGCATTCGCACCCAGGACCCGATGCTGGTGTCCAAGGGCGTCGATCCCCTGCTCCGCACCGAGCAGGCGATGCTCGACCAAGCCTCCGGCGGCACCGCCGCGATCGCGGTGACGGGGGTGGAGACGGACGGCGGCAATCTCCGGGCGACCGTCGCGGTCACCAGCAAGACCGGCCACAAGCTGCCGTCGGGCGTGGGCTTCCGCCGTGCCTTCATCGAGTTCGACGTGCTCGACGCCAACGGCAACGTGCTGTGGGCCTCGGGCCGGACCAACGGCGCCGGCGTCATCGTGGACGAGGCGGGCAAGCCGGTCGCCGGCGAGCTGTGGTGGAAGGACGACTGCTCCGGCCGGGCCAACGCCGGCAGCCTGGCGCACCAGCCGCACTATCAGGTGGTCACCCGCCAGGACCAGGCGCAGGTCTACCAGGAACTGGTGACGGCTCCCCCCACCAATCTTCCGGCGGGCCAGGCCCCCGTCTGCGGCCACGACGCGAAGCCGACCGGCGACTTCACCACCAGCTTCCTGTCGATCTGCGCCGACGTGAAGGACAACCGGATCCTGCCCCACGGCTTCCTGGGCCTCGACCAGCGGCTCGCCATCGCCAAGGCGCTGGGAGCCGGCGCCGACCTGGCCGAGGACGTGGCCCCCACGGCGGTCGGCGACGATCCCGACTACCGCGACGGCGGCGGCGACACGCTGGTCTATGCCGTGCCGCTGGCGGACCTGAAGGGGACGGCGGCGTCGGTCAAGGCGACGCTCTACTATCAGGCGACGCCGCCCTACTACCTCCAGGACCGCTTCTGCACCGCCAAGGGCGCCGACACCGACCGCCTGCTGTTCCTGGCCGGCCACCTGAACCTGGACGGCACCGAGGCGCAGGACTGGAAGCTGAAGATGGTGGACAGCGGCGCGGTGCCGGTGACGGGCGCGGCGGCGGCGCAGGTTGGGAAGTGACGGGGGGCGGGCTGCTTCCGATCATCCAAGGAGGGGCTTCCCGCGATCCACGGGGAGCCGCTTTCGCCTTTGATCCGGAAAGAATGGCGGTTCTTCTGGTCGTCGGCGACAAATCCGGCAGGAGCGGGAAGCGCTTCTACAGTAAATTCATCGACAAGGCGGACCGCCGTTTTCGCCCATTCGGAACTGTTGAGAGCTGCGAAGGGGATCGGATCCGATAGGCCGGAGCATTGACGAAGTGATCGCCGAACTTCCGTCCGAGCGACAGGAATGCATCGAGGCGAAGTACCGGGAACTCAAGCGGGATGTGGAATGCCTGCGCGAGTTGCTCCAGATCGCCGGCAAGGCGCAGGCCGACATGTATCTTTCGACCCTCCGCAGTTATGTGGAGGCGGTCGGTGGCGAGATGGGATTGGTCGTCAAGCTGCCCGGATATCCGGCGGTGCGTCTGCGGGGTCTTGGGGAAATCCTCGGGGAAACATTGGAGGAGGAACCCGGCTAGAGCGGTACCCGATCAGGTTGAACCGTTCCGGTCGTCGCAGCCGGCCGTTCCACTCGACGCACTATGTTGCGCCATGGGCGCAACCTACGGCTCGATGCAGAGCGGAGGTGATGTGGGCCGACGATCGTAGGTTGCGCCCATGGCGCAACGCTTCGGGTCAGCTGTATCGGGCGGATCGACCTGATCGGGTACAGCTCGAAAATCTGGTGGCCTACTCTGCTTTACGTAGATTTCGCCGCCACATCGGCCGCATGCAGCCATCGCTGCATGGCGAGGAAGGAAGCGCCGTCCTCCTCCCCGATCGCTGCGGTCGGGATAGACACTCCTGCCACCAATGCCTTCATCGCCGGGCTCATGCGCGCCCGTCTATCCGCCACGCCCATGGCTGACATCTCCGTTGTCAGATCGACAATAGCATTATTGCCATTTCGTACATGGACGGTACAAGCATCGCGCGCAACACATGCGGAATGCATGTGCCGACCACGAGACTCCGGGAACGGGCGCGCGAACTCGGGATGACCGACGCGGAAGTGGCGCGTCGGGCCGGTCTGACGGAACCTCGCTACGGCCACTATGTCGCGGGTACGCGCCGTCCCGACTACGCCACCCTTCTGCGCCTCTGCCAGGTACTGGGGACGTCGCCCAACGATTTGCTGGGGTTCGATGCGCCGCCCGACGCGGAGAGCGCTCGCCTGCGGATGGAAGACGAATTGCCGGTTCATGCCCGCGCGTTGTCCGACGACGATCTGTCGCTGACAATCAAGCAGGTGAAGCTGTTGATCAAGCGTCGCCGGAAAAATCCGCCCAAAGCCTGACTACGAAGCGGCATGCTGCTTCAGCACGGGTTTTCGACGCGCGGAAGAACATCAAGTACCTCTTCCCGAAGGTCGAGGCACTCGCCCTTCAGCCCCGATTTGCCGGTTCCGCAAGCATGCCGGCGCAATGGCGTGCCCTTGCCGTGATCGCGTCCGCCAGCAGCCCGGCGAGGGGGTGATCCAGGCCGTCCTCCTGCGCGCGCAGACGAACCTCCGCCATATGCCCGCTTATCATCCCGGCGAGTTCGACGACACGGGCCAGGACCCTGTCCGGATCAAGGCCGAGTTCCACGGTCGATTTCCGCCATTGACGCACACCGACGTCGCGGAGTCGGTACTCGCCGCCGATCTTCATCGCGAGCTTCAGGCGCTGGGGGTCGAGGTCGCCGTAAGGCGGCGCGCTGGCGATGTCGTAGAGCGGAGCCAGACGGCCGCGCCCGGCTGCGCCGATCAGCAGCGAATAGTTCCTGGCATGGGCATCCGTGCCGGCGATCAGCCAATTGAAAGCCATGGCATCGACGAAACGGTGCATGTCCTCCTCGGGCCGTCCCGAAACCGAGCGGAGCAGGGTGACGACGGCGCGGGCACCGGGGCCGCCCTCGTTCTCGTACTTCAAGGTCGGGGCAAGCCCCAGGGCTTTGGCAGATGTCTTCCTGGTGAACCCGCAGGAAACCAGTTCCGGTCCAACGCCGGTCATGCCGTTCGACGACGATCGCGATCTCATCCTCGAACCTCAGCACCTGCGACCGAGCGGTGATCAGGCCCATCGCTCCGGCAAGGCTCATGCAGACATGCTCGTTTTCGGCATATGGCGAAGGGGTTGCGGGCCGAGACCTGGAAACGGCGCGCCCAGCGGTCGAGCACCATCGCATTGTCCGGGAGCAGGCCCCAGAGGAAAGCTTCGATCGGCCGATGACCGTGCTCCGCCACGGCGACAGGCATGGAATGCGACAGCGGGTAGGCGCCCGGAGCCGTCCTCCAACCCTGGTCACAGAGGAAGCTCAGCCGGCCATTACGGTCGCGCCTTACCGTTCCCATGACCCGGCCTGCCGAGACGGCGACGAGTTCGCCGGTCACGACCGGTTCGCCGCGGGATCGTCGAGGAGCCCGTCGATATCGATCGAGGGGATGGGCGAAGGGATGGAGTTGGCTTGCGGCGCCTCGGTCCCGCCGAGTTCGTCGGTGGCATCGACGGAGAGGCCGAGTCCCAGCGCGTTCAGCGTCCGGAGGACGAGGCCGATCTCGATGGGGGTGCGAATGAGCATCGGCGGTTTCCAATGAATGTCAGCGAACGGCGACATTACAGGAATGTCCACGAACGGCGACTTTGTGGATGATGGAAGCCTTGGAAATGGCAGCAGAAGCGGCAACGACCGATCCAGACGCAAAAAAGCGCCCCGAAAGGGACGCTCGCGAACTCTGAAGCATCGTCTGAAACTGGAGCGGGCGAAGGGATTCGAACCCTCGACCCCAACCTTGGCAAGGTTGTGCTCTACCCCTGAGCTACGCCCGCATCGGCGGCCGGTCCGGGTGTTGACCAGCGGTGAGCGCGGATAATACGGAAGTCCGACCCCTTTGCAAGGGCCTTTTTTCGAATCCTCCTCCCCGGTTTGCGCCACCGCCGGAAGCGGCTATAACAGCGGCGCCCCATTCCGCCGGACCATCAAGGTTTCCGCCATGCCCGATCGTGCCGACACCGACGCCGACAACGTCCCCGACACCGGCTCCAATACCGACATGCTGCCCACCTCGCCGGAACAGCTCATAGCGTACCTGGATGGCCTGGGCATAGAGACCACCACCCATTCCCATCCGCCGGTCTTCACGGTGGAGGAGGCGCAGGCGCTGCGCGGGACGCTGCCGGGCGGCCATTGCAAGAACCTGTTCCTGAAGGACAAGAAGGGCCGCCTGTGGCTGGTCGTCGCACTGGAGGACAGCGCGGTGGACCTGAAGACCCTGGACAAGCGGATCGGCTCCGCCCGCCTGTCGTTCGGCAACGGCGACCTGCTGCGGGAGGTGCTGGGCGTCCGGCCCGGCTCGGTGACGCCCTTCGCCGTGATCAACGACACCGGGCACCGGGTCACCGTGGTGCTGGAAAAAGCCATGATGGCGCACGACCTGCTGAACTACCATCCGCTCGACAACGGCCGGACGACGGCGATCCGCTCGGCCGACCTGCTCAGGTTCCTCTCCTCCACCGGACACGAGGCCGTGGTCGCCGACCTTGCTGGATAATCCGGCAAGGCTCATCTAAACACGCAACTCTAAACACGCAGCCATCCGATACACGGATTCCGGACCAGCCAGCTTTCCAGCAACAGGACGCCTCCATGCAGACCATGTTCAATATGCCCGGCGCGCCGGGTGGCGGGCCCAAGCCGGCCGCCGACCTGATCAAGGACACCAGCGACCGCGCCTTCATGGCCGACGTCATCGAGGCCTCGCGCACGGTGCCCGTGATCGTCGATTTCTGGGCGCCCTGGTGCGGCCCCTGCAAGCAGCTCGGCCCCCTGCTGGAAAAGACCGTCAAGGCCGCCAAGGGCGCCGTGAAGATGGTCAAGATCAACATCGACGAGAACCCGCAGGTCGCGGGCCAGCTCCGCATCCAGTCGATCCCGGCGGTCTACGCCTTCTTCCAGGGCCGGCCGGTGGACGGTTTCGTCGGTGCCCAGCAGGAGTCGCAGATCAAGCAGTTCGTCGATCGGCTGGCCAAGCTGTCCGGCGGGGCCGACGACGGCGGGCTCCAGGAAGCGCTCGACGCCGCCGCCCAGGCGCTGGAGGCGGGGGACGCCGCCACCGCCAGCGAGATCTACAGCCAGATCCTGGGGGTCGAGCCGACCAACGCCGCCGCCTACGCCGGGCTGGTGCGCTGCCTCGTGACGGCCCAGGATTTCGCCCGCGCCCGCGAGATGCTGGACGGCGCGCCGCCCGAGCTGGCCAAGGCACCCGAGCTGGCAGCCGTCCGCAGCGCGCTGGACCTGGCCGAGCAGAGCGCCGCGGCCGGCCCGGTTCCGGAGCTGATGGACCGGATCGCCCGCAACCCCGACGACCACCAGACCCGCTTCGACCTCGCCATGGCGCTTTACGCCGGCAACAAGCGTGACGCCGCGGTGGAGGAGCTGTTGGAGATCGTGCGCCGTGACCGGGAATGGAACGATCAGCAGGCCCGCAAGCAGCTCGTGAAATTTTTCGAGGCTTTTGGGCCGACTGACAAGCTGACCGTCATGGCAAGACGGAAGTTGTCATCTATCTTATTTTCATGAGCCCAAACCCGTTCGACCCATCCTTCGACCAACTGCCGGAAATCATTTCGATTTTTCCGCTCACCGGGGTGCTGCTCCTGCCCCGGGGCAAGTTGCCGCTGAACATCTTCGAGCCCCGCTACCTGGCGATGACCGACGATGCGCTGTCCGGCAACCGGATGATCGGCATTATCCAGCCGTCGGATCCCCTGAGCCGCGCCAGCGCGCCGCCGGTCTATCCGATCGGCTGCGCCGGCCGGATCACCAGCTTCAGCGAGACCGACGACGGCCGCTACCTGATCACGCTGACCGGCGTCTGCCGGTTCGAGATCGTGCGCGAGCTGCCGATCGTGCGCGGCTACCGCCGCGTCACGGCCTCGTGGGAGCGCTTCGCCGGCGACCTGGCGGAGCCGGGTCCCGCCCTGTTCGACAGGGCGCGGCTGGTCGAGGGATTGCGGACATATTTCAAGATCCAGGGCATCTCGGCCAATTGGGACGCGATCGAGGCGACGCCGGACGAGCGTCTGGTGACGTCGCTCGCCATGATCTGCCCGTTCGAGCCGTCGGAGAAGCAGGCCCTGCTGGAATGCGGTACGCTGTCCGAACGGGCCGGCATGATGATCGCCATCATCGAAATGGCTGTCCTGGACAAGCGGGACGGCGATACCATGGCGCGGCACTGACCCCGGCCGCCGGCAGGCGCGTATCGGGCGCCGGCCACGCCGGGGGAACGAGGCCGAGGGGACGAGATCGAAGGGATGAGGACGTGAGCGATACCAAACCGGGTTCGGCGGCCAAGGTCGACCCCAAGCTTCTGGAAATCCTGGTCTGCCCGCTGACCAAGGGACCGCTCCGCTACGACTCGGCGGCTCAGGAACTGATCAGCGACCGGGCGGGACTGGCCTATCCGATCCGCGACGGCATTCCCATCATGCTGGTGGACGAGGCGCGGACGTTGGACGCCGACACCGCGCACCCCACCCATTCGCAGCCGGCCGGGGGCCAGTCCTCCAAGACGGCGAGCCACTGATGACGCCCGCGTCAGGCAGCGGTGCGGACGAGTCCTTCGCCACCGATCCGTTCGGCACGCGGCACTGGCCGGTGGAAGTGCGGCTGAAGAAGGCGGAAAAGCGGCTGGAGATCGAATTCGACGACGGCCGCCGCTTCTCGCTGCCGGCCGAACTGCTGCGGGTCGAAAGCCCGTCGGCGGAGGTCCAGGGCCACGGCCCCAACCAGAAGCAGATCGTCTCGGGCCGCCGGCATGTCGGCATCATGGGGCTGGAGCCGGTCGGCAACTACGCGATCCGCATCCAGTTCGACGACATGCACGACAGCGGCATCTTCTCCTGGAAGTACCTGTACGAGCTGGGGGAACGCCAGGAAGAACTCTGGTCCACCTATCTCCGGGAACTGGAGACGCGCGGCCTCAAGCGCGATCCGCGGTGACGTCCGCCTCCCGCTCCCGCAGGAAATAGATCAGGTCGAGCGGGGAAGGGGGCACGGCGGTCTGCGACAGCAGGCCGTGGGCCTGGCCGCGGTGGTGGGTCTGGTGATTGAACAGGTGGGACAGCACCCAGACCACCGGCGTGCGGTGCTCGGTTCCCGCCATCGTCCGGTAGACAAGGTCGCGGCCGAGCTCGCCGGCACCGTAGCCGTCCACCAGGGCCGTGATCCGCGCGTCCTCGGCGGTGCGGGCGGCGGCCAGGTCGGCCAGGTCCCCGTACAGGATCTGGTCGAGGGCGGCGATGCCGGACGGCACGCCTTCGAGACGGCCGAGCCAGACCCGGTCTGCCACCAGCACATGGTTGAGCGTACCCAGGATGGAGCCGAAGAAGGCCTGCCGAGGCTTGCGGAACTCGGCGTCGGAAAGGGCCGCGCAGGCGTCATAGAGGTGCCTGTTGGCCCAGGCGTTGTAGCGGGCGAGGGTGCGGAAATGTTCTGGCGTCATGGCGGTCCCGGAATCGAAAAGCCGCGCCCAGTATACTTGATACCGGCAGGCGCGGCTCGATCCGATCGGCCATGCGGCGCTACGCGACGTCAGGCGCGCCAGAAGGGCTTCGAGGCTTCCGTCTGGGCTTCCAGGTCGGTCAGGCCGATGTCGCGCAGCATGTGGGCATCCAGGTCCATCAGTTCACGACGGCTGACGATGCGGTACTTCCAAGTCTTCAGGGTGTCGGTCAACCGCTGCATGAAGTCAGCGGAAGAGTCGGCCGAACGTCGACCGGCGTAACCGGACGTGCGAACTGCCAGTGCCATGATGTGAGTCCTCAATAGAAAAGGCCGGCTTCGATGCGCCGGCCGCCGTTGCTTGTGAACGGTAATATGGGGGCATGCTGCACCTGCGAGAAGTGCGGCTTCCACATGGTTGGCATGAGGCCATGCCATAGCTAATTAATCACCGGTTAACCGATTTATGGTTAACCGCCCGATCAGCGCAGGAGGGGGACCAGGCGCTCCATGGCCTGCGAAAGGCATTCCGGCGAGCTGGCGAAGCAGAGCCGCAGGTAGCCCTCGCCGCCGTCGCCGAAGGCGGCTCCCGGGGCGAGGCCGACCAGGGCCTCGTCCACGATGCGCTTCGCCAGTTTCAGGCTGTCGCCGGCCCCTTCGACCGAGAAGAAGGCGTAGAAGGCCGCGTCGGGCCGCTGGACGCGCACGCGCGGTAGGGACTCCAGCGCGGAGCAGACGATGTCGCGGCCGGTCCGGCACCGCTCGACCATCTCCTCCAGGAACGGCTCGCCCTGTTCCAGGGCGGCCAGGCCCGCCTTCTGGACGAAGCCCGGGACGCCCGAGGTGTTGAACTGGATCATCTTCTCGTAGATCTGACCCATCTCCGCCGGGGCGACGACCCAGCCGAGCCGCCAGCCCGTCATCGCCCAGTTCTTGGAGAAGCTGTTGATCACCAGCAGCTTGTCCTCCGGCTCCGAGACGTCGAGGAACGAGGGGGCGCGGCCGCTGCCGTCCAGGCCGCCGTCGTACACCAGGCGGGAATAGACCTCGTCGGCCATGACCCACAGGCCGCGCTCGCGGGCGAACTCCATGATCCGCCGCTGGTCATCCGTCCCGATGGTCCAGCCGGTCGGATTGCAGGGCGAGTTGACGAAGATCATCCGGGTGCGCGGGCCGCAGGCGTCGAACAGCCGGTCCGGGTCCAGCGTCCATTTCCCGTTCTCCAGCGCCAGCGGCACCTGCCGCACCACGCCGCCCATGATCCTGATGCTGGCGAACACGTTGGGCCACACGGGGGAGACCACGACGACCTCGTCGCCCGCATCGATCAGGCTCTGCATCGACAGGGCGATGGCCGACATGCCGGAGCCGGTCACCGTGATCCGGTCGGTGCCGACGTCGGCGCCGTAGGTCCGGCGGTGGTAGGCCGACAGGGCATCCCGCAGTTCCGGCAGGCCGCGCTGCCAGGTGTAGAAGACATGGCCGTCGCGCATCGCCTGGTACGCCGCGTCCATGACGAAGCCCGGCGTCGGCACGTCGCCTTCGCCGAACCACAGCGGGATCAGGCCGTCGCGGCCCCGGCCATAGTTGGCGACGACGCCGATGAGGCTGTTGGGCAGGGCCGTGATCGCGGGACGGATGTCGGGACCGGTGGTCATGGGGCGGGCAACCCTGGTGGGAAGAGGGGGAATGCGCCGAATTCGGTTGACGCTGAAACCGTCATACCGTGGAGCTTCCGGTTTGTATAGCGGGCCACGGCATGAATTCCTCTCATGCCGCCATGAGAAAGCCTAGGTTGAAGCAGGGGCGGGCCTGCGCGAGGCTCCGGCCCATGATCCGGAAACCGGCCAGGGGAGGAAACCAGCGATGACCGATGCCATCCACGAGGGCGGATGCCTGTGCGGCGCCGTCCGTTACCGGACGACCGGCGCCCCCAACGACACCAACATCTGCTACTGCACCCAGTGCCAGAAGCAGACCGGCGCGCCGATGCCGGCCTTCGCCAGTTTCCCGCTCGACCGGTTCGAGATGATCCGGGGGGAGGTCGGCGCGTATCGGGCGTCCGACTTCGCGACGCGCGAGTTCTGCCCCCGCTGCGGCTCGGCCCTGTTCTGGCGGCGCGACGGCGGCGATTACGTCTCGATCTCCCTGGGCGGATTCGACGATCCGTCCGGCTTCCCGCCGCCGAAATACGAGATCTGGACCGCCCACCGGATCAAGTGGCTGGACACCATCCCCGGCGCCGACAGCTATCCCGGCGACAACTGATTTCCATGACTTGGCCACGGATGCACGCAGATGGGCGCAGATGAGTTTTCGCAGCCCGTCATGCCGGCGGGATGCCGAAGCCCATCAGCGTCCATCTGCGTTGATCTGTGGCCCAGAAAAGAATTCAGAGCCCGCGTCCGGCGCCGGCCATCAGGCGCAGGCGGCGCACCCGCTCCTCCGTGGCGGGGTGGGTGCGGAACAACCCGTCCACCGACCGCGCATGCAGCGGATTGATGATGAACATGTGGGCCGTCGCCGGATTGTTCTCGGCCTGGACGTTGTCGATCCGGGCGGCGCTGTCTTGGATGCTGACCAGGGCGTTGGCCAGCCATAGCGGCCGGCCGCAGATCTCCGCGCCGATCCGGTCGGCCTCGTATTCGCGGGTCCGGCTGATCGCGGTCTGCACGATCATCGCGGCGACCGGCGCCAGGAAGACCATCAGCAGGGTGCCGACCATGCCCAGCGGGTTGTTGCGGTTGTTGCCGCCGAAGAAGAACGCGAAGTTGGCCAGCATCGACACGGCGCCCGCGATGGTCGCGGTCACGGTCATGATCAGGGTGTCGCGGTTCTTCACGTGCGCCAACTCGTGGGCCATCACGCCGGCGACCTCCTCGTGGTTCAGCCGGCGGAGCAGGCCGCTGGTCGCGGCGACCGCGGCGTTCTCCGGATTGCGGCCGGTCGCGAAGGCGTTGGGCTGGTCGTTCTCGATGATGTAGACCTTGGGCATCGGCAGGCCGGCGCGCTGCGACAGCTGCTGGACCAAGCCGTGGAACTGCGGGGCGGAGCGGGCGTCCACCTCCCGCGCGCCGTACATCCGAAGCACCATCTTGTCCGAGTTCCAGTAGGCGAACAGGTTGGTGCCGACCGCGAACAGCAGCGCCATCAGCATGCCGCCCTGCCCGCCGATCAGATAGCCGATCGCCAGGAACAGGGCGGTCATGCCGGCCAGCAGGATCGCGGTGCGGAAATAGCTCGTCATGAAGGTCACCTCTGCGCGGTCCCGACCTGGGCGAGGGTCGGGCTGGACATCCGATATGTGCAGTCCGGCCCAAGGGGTTCAAGTCTTGGAGTCCGCGGCGGCCAGGGCCATATCCACTCCATGAGCCAGATCGACACAGAAGCCGGCAAGCCGGCAGATCCCGCCGCCGCCGGTCAGCCGACGGCCGCGGCCGATCCCGTTTCCGAAGACCCCGTTCCCGAGAACCCCGTTCCCGAGAACGATGCCGCGTCGCCGGAACACGGCATGCCCGTGCAGAAGCCTGGCGAGATCGGCGGTCCGCGCGGACCCGAGCCGACCCGGTACGGCGACTGGGAAAGCAAGGGGCGCTGCACGGATTTCTGAGAGGATGCGCGGGCCAGAATATAGGGTCGGAGTCCGCGCATACCCCGGAATTCATAGGCCATACGGTCGTAGGTAGGAAATGCGGCCTATTAAACTTGAGTAATTCCTAGTCGTCGAGTATCCTTCCGATAGGCGGCCGATTTCCGTCCGTCGTTCCCATGGATTTGCTCCCGTGCGCCGGCACCTCCTCGTCACCGCCCTGCTGCTGTCCCTCTTCATGCCCGCGATACCTGCCCGGGCCGCGGAGCGGCTGTCGGGGCCGGTGCCCGGACTGGTGACGCAGGTGATCGACGGCGACACGCTGGAGGTCCGGGTGCTGGTCTGGCTGGACCAGGAAGTCGTCACCCGCGTCCGGATCGACGGCATCGACACGCCGGAGAAGCGCGGCAAGTGCCAGCGCGAGAAGGACATGGCGGAGCAGGCCCGGCAGTTGACCGAGACGCTGCTGGCCGAACCCGGCGTCACGCTCCACGATATCCAGCATGACAAGTACGGCGGACGGGTCCGCGCCCGCGTGCTCACCCGGTCCGGCCGCGACGTCGGCGAGCAGCTGATCGCCGCCGGCCTGGCCCGTCCCTATGGCGGCAAGACCCGCCAGACCTGGTGTTCGGTCGCACAATTGCCCTAAAGCGGGCCCCTCCGAGTCGGAACTTCCGTGGAAATCGTTCGTTTGTCGAGATGTGCGGCATCGATCGGCCGCCGTCTCGACAGCGAGGAGAACACCATGCGCACGCCTTGTTTCCGTGCCGCCGCGGCCGGATTGACCTGTGCCATGATCGCGTTCGGGGCGACCGGCGCCATGGCCCAGGACGCTCCCCAGGCGCAAGCCCAGCAGGATCCGGTCACCGCCCCGGCGCCGCCGGAAAGCGGCTTCGACGTGATCGTCATCGGAATCATGAAGGGATCTTCTCCGGACGACTTCAGCCGCAAGGTGGTGGAAGCCCTGCCGCCCACGCTGATGGACCCCCAGACGAACTTCACGTCCGGCGTGGGCTTCGACCGCTCCAAGGACTATCGCATGGTCATCGCGTTCCACGGCGAGGAGATGATGGAGGCGCCGGCGCTCTGCACCCGGACCGACGACGTGGAGGCCGAACCCCCGCCGGAGCAGAGCGACCTGATGGCGGCCACGCGCATCACCGCGGCCTTCTGCGACGGCGGCGAGCCGCTCAACACCGCGACCGACCGCATGGTCGGCAGCGTTATGCCGGGTCAGGCCGGTTTCCGGTTCCTGGTCAGCGACGTCGCCAAGCAGCTCTTCCCCGACGGGTTCGGCACCCTGCCCGGCACCATCAGCGCCCAGCCGCCGGGGACCATGGTCCGCCCGATCGAATAGCCGGCCTTCCCCTTCAGGCGCCGCCCGGCGGCTTCGGCGGGTAGGCGTGCCGGTTGCCCCGGTAGTCCTCGACCACGTAGCCGGCTTCGGCGTCGCCCTCCAGGTAGTCCGGCCCGATCGGCGCCTTGCCGTGGCCGCCCGGGATGTCGAGCACATAGGTCGGCTGGCACAGGCCGGAGACCCGCCCGCGCAGGCTCCGGACCAGCTCGCGGCCCCGGGCCGGATCGGTCCGGAAATGTGCGGTACCCGGCGCCAGATCCCCATGATGAAGGTAGTAGGGCTTGACCCGGGCGCGCACCAGCGCGCGGAACAGCGCTTCCAGGACGGCGGCATCGTCGTTGACCCCGCGCAGCAGGACGGTCTGGCTGACCAGCGGGATGCCGGCGTCGGCGATCCTGGCCAGCGCCGACCGGGCCTCCGCCGTCAGCTCGTCCGGATGGTTGCAGTGGACCGCCAGCCAGACCGCCGTGTCCGACGCCTTCAGCGCGGCCACGACGGCGTCGTCGATGCGGCCGGGGTCGGCGACCGGTACGCGGCTGTGCAGCCTCACCACCCCCACATGGGGCACGGCGTCCAGTCCGGCGACGATGCCGGCCAGCCGGCGCGGCGCCAGCATCAGCGGGTCGCCGCCGGTCAGGATCACCTCCCAGACCTCCTCGCGGGCGCGGATATAGTCGAGGGCCGCCGCGAGCTCGGCCGGATCGAGCGCGTCGCCGCCGGGGCCGACCATCTCCCGCCGGAAGCAGAAGCGGCAATAGACCGGGCAGGCGTGCAGCGCCTTGAGCAGCACCCGGTCGGGGTAGCGGTGGACGATGCCCTTCACGGGGGAATGGGCATCGTCGCCGATCGGGTCGGCCAGCTCCTCCGGGCGGATCTCCAGCTCCTGCTCCGAAGGAAGATACTGCCTGCCGAGCGGTCCGGCGGGGTCGCCGCCGTCGAGCCGGTCCAGCAGATGCGGCGTCACGGCGATGGCGTAGCGTTCCGCCACCCGCCCGAGGGCGGCGGCCCGCTCCGGCGCGAGGGCGCCGGCGGCGACGAGGCCGTCCAGGCTGCGCGCCGTCGCGGTACTTTTCATGATCGGGGACTCGTGCTGTAACTCGGTCTATGCCGGACTGTCGTTATACCGGCCGGCTCGGACTATAGGTCGGCGTCCGCCGCCATGCCACCCGCTCGCTCAACAGACCAGGGATCCACCCGTCATCATGCTGTCGTTTCCAAGGACAATCGGACATCGGGGCGCCAGGGCCTACGCGCCGGAGAACACGCTGGCCGGCATCCGCGTCGCGGCCGGACAGGGCGCCCGCTGGGTCGAGGTGGACGTCAAGCTGTCGCGCGACGGCGTGCCGGTCCTGATGCACGACGACCACGTGGACCGCACCACCGACGGTCGCGGCGCCGTCGCGGGCCTGGACTTCGCGGACCTGCGGGATCTGGACGCCGGCGTGCGCTTCGGGCCGGAGTTCGCCGGCGAGCGCATCCCGACGCTGGAGGAGACGCTGGCGCTGGTCCTGGAACTGGATCTGGGCATCAACCTGGAGATCAAGCCGTGCCCCGGCCGCGAGGTCGAGACCGCCAGGGTCGCGCTCGACGCGGCGCGGGCGCTGTGGCCGGCCGGCCGGCCGGCTCCGCTGGTCTCCAGCTTCGAGGTGCCGAGCCTGGAAACGGCACGCGACCATATGCCCGACTGGCCGCGCGGCTATCTGATCGACCGCCGCCCGCGCGACTGGCGGGACGTCGCCGACCGGGTGGAGGCAGCGACCATCAACGTCAACGCATCGCGCGAGAATGCCCGCGGCATCGCGGAATATCTGGCGACCGGACGGCCCGTGCTGGCCTACACCGTCAACGATCCCGGGCGGGCGAAGGAGCTGGTGGGGCTCGGGGTCGCCGCCGTCTTCACCGACCGGCCGCGCGACATCCTGGCGGTGCTGGGCGGCTGAGCCGGAGGATTCGCGATAATTATTCGACCGGCACTCTTCTGCGTCGCAAATTTTTCATATATGGAGCAGTAAGGGCAGGCCGCCGCCGCCGTCGGAGCGAAACCGGCGTGCGGCAGTCCGTGTCTGCCGGTCGAAAAAGTAAGCAGCTTTTTGGAGGTTTCGTTGAAGGCGCTCAAGCCTTTGCTGATCTCGGGTCGCGAGGTCCTGCCGCTGGTCGAAGGCGGCAAGGGCATCTCCGTGTCCAACGGCGAGAGTTCCGGCGCCTGGGCAGCGGCAGGCGGGGTCGGCACATTTTCCGGCGTGAACGCCGACAGCTTCGATGACGACGGCAACCCCGTCGATCAGGTCTATCATGGCCGGACACGGCGCGAGCGGCACGAGGAACTGGTCGCATACTCGATCGCCGGCGGCATCACCCAGGCGCGCATCGCCCACGAGGTCTCCAACGGCCAGGGCCGCATCCACATGAACGTCCTGTGGGAGATGGCGGCGGCCGAGCGGATCCTGCACGGCATCCTGGAAGGCGCCAAGGGCATGGTCCACGGCGTCACCTGCGGCGCCGGCATGCCCTACAAGGTGGCCGAGATCGCGGTGCGCTACGGCATCCACTATTACCCGATCGTCTCCTCGGCGCGGGCGTTCCGCGCGCTGTGGAAGCGGGCGTACCACAGGTTCGCCGACAACCTGGGCGGCGTCGTCTACGAGGACCCCTGGCGGGCGGGCGGGCACAACGGCCTGTCCAACAGCGAGGACCCGGAAGCGCCGGAGGATCCGTTCCCCCGGGTGCTGGCGCTGCGCCAGATGATGAACAGCTTCGGGCTGGAAAACACGCCGATCGTCATGGCCGGCGGCGTCTGGTACCTGCGCGAGTGGGAGGAATGGATCGACAACCCCGACCTGGGGCCGATCGCCTTCCAGTACGGCACCCGCCCGCTGCTCACGCAGGAGAGCCCGATCTCCGAGGCGTGGAAGCGCAAGCTCCTGACCTTGAAGGAGGGCGACGTCTTCCTGAACAAGTTCTCGCCGACCGGCTTCTACTCGTCGGCGGTGAACAACCCGTTCATCCAGGAGCTGCGCGGCCGGGGCGAGCGCCAGGTGGCCTATTCGGTCAAGCCGGTGGGCGAGCACGACACCGAGTTCCGCGTCGGCCCGCGCGGCCGCCCGGTCTACCTGACCGCGCACGACCGCGACCGCGCCTTCGGCTGGGTCGAGGCCGGCTTCAAGGAGGCCCTGAAGACCCCCGACGGCACGCTGATCTTCGTGACGCCGGAGAAGTCCAACGAGATCCTGACCGACCAGATCAACTGCATGGGCTGCCTGTCGGCCTGCATGTTCTCCAACTGGGCACAGAACGAGGAGGGCACGACCGGCAAGAAGGCCGACCCGCGTTCCTTCTGCATCCAGAAGACCTTGCAGGAGATCAGCCACTCGGACGATTGCGAGACTCAGCTGATGTTCGCCGGCCACAACGCCTACCGGTTCGCCGACGATCCGTTCTATTCGAACGGCTTCATCCCGACCGTCAAGCAATTGGTCGACCGGATCGCGTCGGGCGACTGACCTCCCGGCGGGGCGGCGGGCGCTCCGCCGTCCCGCCCTGATGGCCCGTCCTACTGGCCGCCGGTCAGGTTCCGGAGCAGGCGCTGGAACTGGCCCAGCAACGGCACGTCGGACAGCGGGCCGGAGGACGGGTCCGCCGACCCCGGATCCCGGTCGTCGGCCACCAGCATCGGCGCGCTCGCCTGCGGCGGGGCATGGTCGAGGCCGGGGATCATGCGCGGCGGCAGGCCCCGGTGGGCATCCATCATGAAATCGCGCCAGATGCGGGCCGGCAGCCCGCCGCCGGTGACCCGCTTCATCGGCTGGTTGTCGTCGTTCCCCAGCCAGACGCCCGCGACATAGTCGGCGGTGAAGCCGACGAACCAGGCGTCCCGGTATTCCTGGCTGGTGCCGGTCTTGCCGGCCGTCATGCGGTCCAGCTTGGCCGACTTGCCGGTGCCGTACTCGACCACCGCCATCAGCATCCGGTTCAGCTCCGCGAGGTCCGCCGGATCGATCACCGGGGTGGCCCCGGCGGAGCCGCGGCGCTGGTAGAGCACCCGGCCGGCGCGGTCCTCGATCCGCGTGACGGCATAGGGCCAGACCGCCCGGCCGCCGTTGGCGAAGGCGGTATAGGCGCCGGTCAGCTCCAGCAGGGTCACCTCGCTGGTGCCGAGCGCCAGGCTCAGGTCCTTGCCCATGGGCGAGGTGATGCCGAGCCGGCGCGCCAGGGTGGCGACCGGCTCCACGCCGGTGCGGTCCAGCACCCGGATCGCCGCCGTGTTGACCGAATGGGCCAGCGCGTCGCGCAGCGGCATCGGGCCGTGGAAACCCTTCTCGAAATTGGCCGGCTGCCAGCCGTCGATGCGGATCGGGGCGTCGTCCACCAGCGTGTCGGCCGCCATGCCGTTCTCCAGCGCCGCCAGGAAGACCAGCGGCTTGAACGCCGAGCCCGGCTGGCGCAGCGCCTGGGTCGCCCGGTTGAACTGGCTCTCGGCGTAGCTCGACCCGCCGATCAGCGCGCGGACCGCGCCGTCCGGGCTGAGCGCCACCAGGGCTCCCTGTTCGGCGCGGGCGGCGAGGCCGGCTCCCGACAGGGAGGCTTCCAGCCGCCGTTCCGCCGCCTGCTGGAGCCGCCGGTCCATGGTGGTGTGGACGGTGATGTCGTCATGCTCCTTGCCGATGAAGCCGACGATCTGGTCGGCCACCCAGTCGGCGAAATAACGGTCGCCGTCGCCCTCCGGCTTGCGCCGGGGCATCGGCGGGGCCGCCCGCATCGCCTCGATGTCGGCCTGGGTGATGTAGCCGGCGTCGAGCATGGCGGCGATGACCACGCCGGCCCGCTCGGCCGCGCGGTCGGGATTGGCCGCCGGCGAATAGCGCGACGGCGCCTTGAGCAGGCCGGCCAGGATGGCCGCCTCGCGCAGGTTGACCTCGGTCGCCGGCTTGTTGAAATAGGTCTGCGCCGCGGCATCGACGCCGTAGGTGCCGGCGCCCAGGTAGACCCGGTTCAGGTAGGCGGTCAGGATCTGGTTCTTGGAATAGGTCCTCTCCAGCCAGATCGCCAGGATCGCCTCCTGGACCTTGCGGCCCATGGTGCGGTCGGGCGTCAGGAACAGGTTCTTGGCGAGCTGCTGGGTGATGGTGGAGCCGCCCTGCACGACGCGCCCGGCCTGGAAATTGACGAAGGCGGCCCGGACCAGGCCGATCGGATCGATCCCGAAATGGCTGAAGAAGCGCCTGTCCTCGGTCGCCAGCACGGCATGGACCAGGTGCGGCGGCAGGTCGGCGGCATTGATCGTGGTGCCGTGGATGTCGCCGTAGCGCTCGATCGTGCTGCCGTCGGCGGCCAGCACGGTGACGGCCGGCCGGCGCTCGGCCTGGGCCACCTGGGACACGTCGGGCAGGTCGTAGGCGAAATACGCGACCACGGATGCTCCGGCCACGCCGGCCCAGATCGCGCCGACCACGGCCCAGCTTCCCAGCACCCGGAGGATCGACCGCCGGGCGACCGGGACGGCGGAGCTCTTGCGGTCACGCGCCCGTTGCCTGCCCGTGTCGCGGCCGGCGGATGCCTTGCGGGATGATCGGTCGGCCGGCCGTTCTGGAGGTTTGCTCAAGGTGATCGTTCGGAGGTTGCCTGTCCACACCGACACGATGCCTGATCAAGGCGGCAATTTCACGGCATTATCGGCCGGGCTTGCGATGGAACTTCAGGAAAGGGGTGGCGCGGGTCGATCACGCCGGCTCGGAAATGCGGGCTCTCGCTCGGTCTGCCTTGCTGGGTTTGACGATATGCTCGTTCAAGGCATGATTGCCGAAATCCCGGGGTACGACCCAGATGCTCCCCCGTGGCGCCGTTTCATAGGCGGTTTGCAGCTTCGGCCACCAGAACAGGATATGGGCGGCTTGGAAATGCCTCTTCGCTCCCGCCCAGTCACTCGGCAAGAAAATCGCGACCAGACTTGTTTGCCTGATCGCGGTGACGACACGCTCCCGTTTCAACATCCTGCGATCGCCTGACAATATGCCGGCTCCGCCGTCACTGGCGAAGCGCTCGATCCAATATTCGTCCTCGCTGCCGCCCAGTTGGAGTTCTCGCACGCTGCACAACGTGCAGGAACGCGGGAGCGCTATTTCATGAACGGCACGCAGAATCCTGGGCGAGACATGTTCGTCCGCACAGATCCTCACGCCGCCAGCGCAATCTCGAACTCGACTGCCTCCTTTACGAGGGAAGCGTCCACGTCGTACCAGTCGCTTACGGCGTCGAGGTCGAATTCTTCCGCCTTCCACGCCCGGAAGAGCGTCGAGGTCGGCATGCGGACCTGCTCGACGCATGGCTGGCCGAAAGATATTCGCGGGTCCAGGACGATGTTTGGGAACTCCGACGGACGGGGATGCCATCGTTCGGCAAGCCCCGTGGACGGATCGAAGTCGACACCCTTGGCCAGGGTCGCTTCCAGCACCTCGTACATCGCATACTGGCTGTGTATCAGGTCCAATAATCTGCGATCACCGGTTTCCTCGGCGGATTGCATGAAGATCCGCCGGCGGTCGGTCATGAACCTGATGTTGGACATCGCGAAGGGATGCTGACGCTTCAACTCACGGCGTGCCGCCTCAGCGGCTTTCCGAAGGCTTTGCAGGGATACGCCTTCCTTCCGGAAGTGATCTATGAAGCGGGTTTCCAGGAGATCCCAGAAACCCAGTTCCTGGGCGCCGCCGATGGTCGCGTACTGACGCCGGATGATGGGTTCCGTCCGACTGCTGTATCCGGAAACCCATCCACGGATGCGCTCGGCACTGTCGATCCCAAGCAGGCGCGCCGCCTCCTTCAGCGTATAGGAGCCGCCGGCCAGTGGATCCCGCTCTTTCAGCAAAGCGCCCAAGACAAGCTCCGATACGCCGTCCGGCACCCGTCGTGCCCTTGTTTACAATCGCCACCTGTGGTGTGTCAATGATTCTATCTTTTCCGGAACAAAAAGCAAAAAGAAACCGCCGCCGGGGCTCCCCCCGGCGGCGGCTTGAACTTGCTTGCTTGCGCCCGGGTCGGGCAGCCGGGGTCAGTGGACCGCTTCGCCGTGCAGGGCGAGGTCGAGGCCTTCGCGCTCGACGTCCTCGCTGACCCGCAGGCCGACGACCACGTCGATCACCTTCAGCAGGACGAAGGAGGCGACGGCGCTCCACACGATGGTGGCGGCGATGCCCCAGAGCTGGGTCACGACCTGGGCGCCGTTGCCTTCCAGCAATCCCGGATAGCCGCCGATGGCTTCCTTGGCGAAGACGCCGGTCAGGACCGCGCCGACGATGCCGCCGACGCCGTGGACCCCGAAGGCGTCCAGGCTGTCGTCATAGCCCAGCATGTACTTGAGGCTGGTGGCGCCCCAGAAGCAGACCACGCCGGAGACGATGCCGATGACCAGGGCGCCGCCCGCGTCGACGAAGCCCGAGGCCGGGGTGATGGCGACCAGCCCGCCGATGGCGCCCGAGATGATGCCGAGCACGCTCGGCTTGCCCTTGGCGATCCACTCGGCGAACATCCAGGCCAGGGCCGCGGCCGCGGCGGCGACCATGGTGACCAGCATCGCCATGCCGGCGCGGCCGTTGGCGGCGCCGGCCGAACCGGCGTTGAAGCCGAACCAGCCCACCCAAAGCAGCGAGGCGCCGATCAGGCTGAGCACCAGGTTGTTCGGGACGAAATGCTCGGTCGGGTAGCCGCGGCGCTTGCCGACGACGATGGCCGCGACCAGGCCGGCGATGCCGGCATTGATGTGGACGACGGTGCCGCCGGCGAAGTCCAGCACGCCGTCCGCGAACAGGAAGCCGTTCGGGTGCCAGACCCAGTGGGCGACCGGGGCATAGACCAGGATCGACCAGAAGCCGGTGAACAGCAGCATGGCCGAGAACTTCATGCGGTCGGCGAAGGCGCCGGTGATCAGCGCCGGGGTGATGATCGCGAAGGTCATCTGGAACATCACGAACACCGATTCGGGGATCGTGAAGGCGACCGGGGTCTCCAGCCCGGCGCCCAGCGTGAACGGCGCGGACATGTCCATGCCGGCCATCAGCACCTTGGAGAAGTCGCCGAAATAGGCGTTCCCGTTGCCGAACGCGATGCTGTACCCGACCAGCACCCACAGCACGGCGACGAGGCAGCAGATCGCGAAGCTCTGCATCACGGTGGCCAGCAGGTTCATCTTGCGGACCATGCCGCCGTAGAACAGGGCCAGGCCCGGGATGGTCATCATCAGGACCAGCGCGGTCGAGGTCAGCATCCAGGCGGTATCGCCCGTGTCGATGGTGGGGGCTTCGGTCTGGGCCAGCGCGCCGGCCGGCAAGGCGACCGCTCCCAGAATCGCCGCAAGCAGCGGAACAGCGAAGGCAAACAGACGGCTCATTCTAGACTCATCCTCTCGATCAGTTCGACACGGCCCGCTCGATCTCATGGCCCGGATCGGCGGTGCGGTCCGGAGCCTGATCCTGTGACGGGTTCGGGCGGCGGGCATCGGCAAGACCGGCCGAGGCCCGAAGGCCCGCCCAGCGTTTCAAGATCCGTGCCGCTCGAAAAATGAGCAGTTTCGGCGGATAACACGCCGACGCCCGCGCACGGGCCGGGCAGCGGACGGGATCGGAACCCGAGGTTTGCCCAAAAAATGGGCGATAATCCGGGGTCCGTCGGGAACGAAGAAACCGGAAACAAAGGGCAAAACGTGCCCCGACTTTGTCATAATTCTTCGGGACCAAGACCGTTTCGGAAAGCCGCCTAAAATTCAGGCAGTTCTGGCCGCCGACAATCCGTTTCGCCCGCCGGTACTTCGGCAACCGCCCTGTGCACTCCCTCGTTGAGTTGGCTCCCGGCACCGAGATGTGGCAGGGTGGCGGCAGGGACGCGTCCGCGCCCGAGGCGCCGCCCGCCCCAGGCCCGGTCCGGAACCGCGTCCGACGAGAAGGTCTCCCAGCGAGGGTCCTCACACAGGGTCCCCCAAACAGGGTCCCCCAAACAGGGTCAAGGAGAAACCCACCGTGGCTATCGAACGTGAACTGCGGATCGCGCCGCGACGCGCCATCGCGCTGGTGCTTGCCGGGGGGCGGGGCAGCCGCCTGAAGCAGCTCACCGACCGGCGCGCCAAGCCGGCGGTCCATTTCGGCGGCAAGTTCCGCATCATCGATTTCGCGCTGTCCAACTGCATCAATTCCGGATTCCGCCGGATCAGCGTCATCACCCAGTACAAGTCCCACAGCCTCCTGGTCCACCTGCAGCGCGGCTGGGGCTTCCTACGCGGCGAGATCAACGAGTTCGTCGATTTCCTGCCCGCCCAGCAGCGGATCGACGAGACCTCCTGGTACCAGGGCACCGCCGACGCGGTTTACCAGAACCTGGACATCCTGCAGGGCCACGGCGCCGAGCACGTGCTGATCCTGGCCGGCGACCACATCTACAAGATGGATTACGCCGCCATGCTGGCGTGGCACATCAGCCGCGGCGCCGACGTGACCGTCCCGTGCGTCGAGGTGCCGCGCATGGATGCGACCGGCTTCGGCGTCATGCATGTGGACGACCATGACCAAGTCGTCAGCTTCCTGGAGAAGCCGGCCGACCCGCCGGCGATCCCCGGCAAGCCGGACAAGGCGCTGGCCAGCATGGGGATCTATGTCTTCAACGCCAAGTTCCTGTACGACCAGCTCCGGCGCGACGCCGCCGACCCGACCTCCAGCCGGGACTTCGGCAAGGACCTGATTCCCTACCTGGTGCCGCGCGCCAAGGTGATGGCCCACCGGTTCCAGGACAGCTGCATCTACAGCCAGCCCGACGCGGCGCCGTACTGGCGCGATGTCGGCACGATCGACGCCTACTGGGAGGCCAACCTGGACCTGACCAAGGTGACGCCGGACCTGAACCTCTACGACAGGCAATGGCCGATCTTCACCTACCAGGAGCAGCTGCCGCCGGCCAAGTTCGTGTTCGACAGCGACGACCGGCGCGGCATGGCGGTGGACAGCCTGGTGTCGGGCGGCTGCATCATCTCGGGCGCCAGGATCACCCGGTCGCTCCTGTTCAGCTCGGTGCGGGCCAACTCCTATTCCAGCCTGACCGAGGCGGTCGTGCTGCCCCAGTGCGATATCGGCCGTCACGCGCGGCTGACCAAGGTGGTGGTCGATCGCGGCTGCCGCATTCCCGACCACCTGGTGGTGGGGGAGAACCCGGACGAGGATGCGCGGCGCTTCCACCGCACCGAATCGGGGGTCACGCTGATCACCCGCGACATGCTCGCCCGCCTGGGCGCCTGAGGAGACGACCGGAAAATGCGCGTTCTCCATGTCGCCTCCGAAGTCTATCCGCTGATCAAGACCGGCGGCCTCGCCGACGTGGCGGCGGCCCTGCCGGCCGCCCAGATCGAGATCGGGATCGACGCCCGGCTGCTGGTGCCGGGCTATCCCGCGGTCCTCGCGAAGCTGGCCGACCTCAGGCCGGTCCGCACCCTCGCCGATCCCTGGACCCGGGGCGGCTCGGTCCTGATGCTGGGCCGCACGCCCGACGGCGTGCCCTGCTACGTGGTGGACGCCCCCGAACTTTACGGCAGGCCGGGCAATCCCTACCTGGGGCCCGACAACCGCGACTGGCCGGACAACCACCTGCGCTTCGCCCTGCTCGGCTGGGTCGCGGCCCGGCTGGGCGGGCCGGAGGGCGGGCTGCGCTGGCGGCCGGACGTGGTCCACGGCCATGACTGGCAGTCCGGCCTGGCTCCCGCCTACCTTGAACTGGGGCTGGAATCGCGGACCGGCCCGCGCCCGGCCACGGTCCTGACCATCCACAACATCGCCTACCAGGGTCTTTTCCCCGCGGGCCTTCTGGGCGAGCTCCGGCTGCCCGCCGAGAGCTTCACGGTGGACGGGCTGGAATATTACGGCCAGATCGGCTTCCTCAAGGCGGGGCTGTACTATGCCGACCGGATCAGCACCGTCAGCCCGACCTACGCGGAGGAGATCCAGTCGCCCGACGGCGGCTGGGGCCTGCACGGCCTGCTGGCGTCCCGGGCGGCCGACCTGTGGGGCATCCTGAACGGGGTCGATTACGGCGTCTGGTCCCCGGCGGTCGATCCCGCGCTGGTCCGGCCCTACGATGTGGACAGCCTGGACGACAAGGCGGCCAGCAAGACGGCGCTGAGGGAGGAGTTCGGGCTGGAGCAGCGCGACGGCGCGCCGCTGTTCGGCGTAGTCAGCCGGCTGACGCCCATGAAGGGGTTCGACCTGCTGCTGTCCGCGATCCCGGCGCTGGTCGCCGAAGGCGCCCAGTTCGCCGTGCTGGGCAGCGGCGAGGGCTGGCTGGAGGACGGCTTCCGCGACCTGGCGGCACGATATCCCGGACAGGTCGGCGTCCATGTCGGCTACGACGAGCCGCTGTCGCACCGGGTCCAGGCGGGGTCGGACGTGATCATGCTGCCGTCCCGGTCGGAGCCGTGCGGGCTGATCCAGCTCTATGGCCTGCGCTACGGCACGCTGCCGCTGGTCCGCCGGGTCGGCGGCCTGGCCGACACCGTGGCCGACGCCCAGGACTGGGCGATCGACCGGGGCGAGGCGACCGGCTTCGTGTTCGACCATGCCACGGTCGAGGACCTGGCATGGGCTTGCCGCAGGGCCATCGCCCTTTACCGCGACCCGGCGCGCTGGCGCTCGGTCCAGCGGGCCGCGATGGGCAGGGACTTCTCCTGGGCCGCCTCGGCCCGGCGCTACCTGGAGATGTACCGAACGGTTTACCCCGACGAGTGATGCCTATGGCATTGATGGAAAGGGTTTACGGTTACCGGATGAGCCGGAATATTATCCGGTTCACATCGGGGGGCCTTCTGTGCCATGCATAGGGCTTGCGTACGAAACCCGAAAACCTCTCAATATTTTGAGCCAAGCCCTACCCATCCATGGCGGGCCGTCCGTGGGCCGCCTGTCCGGCGGCCGGCCGGCCCACGGCCGGGACGCGGCGCTGGAAACGCTTCAGCGGGTCTACGGCTATGACGCCTTCCGCGGCCAGCAGGCGCGGATCATCGACCATGTGATAGCCGGCGGCGACGCCCTGGTGCTGATGCCGACCGGCGGCGGCAAGTCGCTGTGCTTCCAGATCCCGGCCCTGGTGCGTCCCGGCGTCGCGGTCGTGGTCTCGCCGCTGATCGCCTTGATGCGCGACCAGGTCGACGCCCTGCGCCAGGTCGGGGTCAACGCCGCCTACCTCAATTCCTCGCTCGACTGGCGCGACGCCGCCGAGGTCGAGCGGCAGGTGGCGCAGGGCGAGCTGGACCTGGTCTACGTGGCGCCGGAGCGGCTGGTCACGCCCCGCTTCCTCGACCTTCTGGAGCGCAGCCGGGTCTGCCTGTTCGCGCTGGACGAGGCGCACTGCGTGTCCCAGTGGGGGCACGATTTCCGGCCGGAATATCTCCAGCTCTCGATCCTGCACGAGCGGTTCCCCACGGTGCCGCGCGTGGCGCTGACCGCGACCGCCGACGAGCAGACCCGGGCGGACATCCAGGCGCGCCTCAACCTGGGCGACGCCAAGGTCTTCATCGACAGCTTCGACCGGCCCAACATCACCTACCGCGTGATGCCCAAGCAGGAGCCGAAGCGCCAGCTCTGGTCCTTCATCCAGACCCACCATGCCGAGGACGCCGGCATCGTCTATTGCCTGAGCCGCGCCAAGGTGGACGAGACGGCGGCCTGGCTGGCCGCCCAGGGCCGCGAGACCGTGCCCTACCATGCCGGCCTGGACGCCCAGACGCGGGAGGCCAACCAGGACCGCTTCATCAAGGGCGAGGGCGTGATCGTGGTCGCCACGGTCGCCTTCGGCATGGGCATCGACAAGCCCAACGTGCGCTTCGTCGCCCACCTGGACCTGCCCAAGAGCATGGAGGCCTATTACCAGGAGACCGGGCGCGCCGGCCGCGACGGGCTGCCGGCCGACGCCTGGATGGCCTACGGGCTGTCCGACGTGGTCGCCATGCGCCAGATGCTGGAATCCAGCGAGGCCCCGGTCGAGATCAAGCGGATCGAGCGCCACAAGCTCGAAGCCCTGATCGGCTTCTGCGAGACCGCCGCCTGCCGCCGGCAGGTGCTGCTGAACTATTTCGGCGAGGTGCTGCCGGAACCCTGCGGCAACTGCGACACCTGCCTGGAGCCGGTCGAGACTTTCGACGGCAGCATCGCGGCGCAGAAGGCGCTGGCCGCCGTCTACCGGACCGGCCAGATGTTCGGCACCGGCCACCTGATCGACGTGCTGCGCGGCACCGTGACGGAGAAGGTCGCCAAGTTCGGCCACGACCAGATCAAGACCTTCGGCGTCGGGTCGGACATGAGCAAGCAGGAATGGGGCTCGGTCTACCGTCAGTTGGTGGCCGCCGGTTACCTCAAGGTCGATCACGAGGGCTACGGCGCGCTCCACCTGACCCGGTCGGCCACCCCGGTGCTGAAGGGCCAGCAGGGCATCCGGCTGCGCCGCGACAACCAGGCTGCGGTCAAGAAGTCGCTGCGCGCCCAGCGCGGCAGCCGCGGCGGCAGCAGCGCCCCCGCCGTGCTCGGCCCGGCCGACGACGACCTGTGGCACAAGCTCAAGGCCTGCCGGCTGGAGCTGGCGCGCGCCCAGGGCGTGCCGCCCTACGTCATCTTCCACGACAGCACCCTGCTGGAGATCGTCCGCCAGAAGCCGCGCGACGCCTGGCGCATGGGCCAGATCGCCGGCGTCGGCGCCAGCAAGCTGGAGCGCTACGGCGAAGCCTTCCTGGACGTGGTCCGGCGGCACGGCTGAGACCCGGTCGGCGGGGTGCGGCCAAACGCCCGTTTCAGCCCTGTCCGACCTGTGTACGATGGCGTGCCGGACCGGAGAAATCCTGGCCGGCCGTCACCCCCGCACCGGATGCCGCCATGGCCGATTACGCCCGCAAGCTCGAAGACCTTAAGAACACCCTGCTGACGGCGGAAACTTTCGCCCGGGTGCAGGAGAAATTCTTCGACGAACTGGGAATGAACCGCGACTTCATCGCCGCCGGCATGCAGGTCGACGTTCCCCTGCTGAAAGCCGCGTTCGAGCAGGTCGGCCGGCAAGTGTTCGGCCCGACCTGCATCGTCCAGGGGTTCGCCCTGTTCCGGATGGAGGCTGACAAGTTCGTCCATGGCGGCTGCATGATGAACGGCTGCCTGGCCACGGTCCTCTATTTCGAGGACGTGGACGTGGGCCTGGTCGCGGTCTCCACCGACTTCAGCACCGGCGCCATGACCTATGCCCGCATCTCGCTGATGCAGGGGAGGGAGGGACTGGAACCCGGCCCCGTCGCCCCCGGCCCCGGCACGATCCAATAGCCGGCCGGGGGAGACGGACATGGCAGACCAAAGGGCGGACCACAGGCGCAAGCTCGAGGAAATGAAGAAGGTCCTGGTGACCGACGAGGATTTCGGCCGCGTCTACCGGATCTTCTTCGACGAGGTCGCGTGCCATCGCAGCTTCATGGCGCTGGGCAAGAAGGAGAAGAGCCCGCTGCTCAAGACGACGCTGAGGCTGGTCGGCGAAAGCCTGTTCGGCACCCCCTGCGAGGTGACCGGGTTGTTCCTGTTCAGGCTGAAGCAGGAGAAATTCATCCACGGCTGCTGCAACCTGAACTTCCATCCCGCGACCATCATCTATTTCGAGGACATAGACATGGGCATGTCCGCGATCATCCGGGACATGCGGACGTCCATGATGACCTACAGCCGCATCACCACCACCGTGGTGAGGGACACCGGCAAGGCCCACAACCTGGTTTCCGGCGGCATATCGCGGCATTGAGACCATTGGTTATCGGTCAGCCCGTGGGACTGCCCGTCCTGAGCCGGTAGCCGACGCCCGGTTCGGTGATGATCAGGACCGGGTGGCCGGGGTCGGCTTCCAGCTTCTGACGGAGCTGGTTGACATAGACGCGGAGATAGACGGTGTCGTGGGCATGGGCGGGTCCCCAGATCTCCTTCAGGATCTGGCCGTGGGTCAGGATCTTGTCGCGGTTGCGGACCAGCAGGCTGAGCAGCGCGTGTTCCTTGGGCGACAGGCGCTGCTCGACACCGTCCCGGACGGCGAGGCGCCGGGCCAGGTCGATCGTCAGCCCGCCGACAACCAGCCTGTCCGGATCGGTCTCGGCACCGCCGCGCGGGCGCGACGCGGCGCGGATGCGGGCCATCAGCTCGCCGATTCCGAACGGCTTGACCATGTAGTCGTCGGCCCCGCGGTCCAGCGCCTCCACCTTGTCCGTCTCGTCGGACCGGACCGACAGCACGATGATCGGGACGGGGCCCTTCTCGCGGATCGCCGTGATCACCTCCTGCCCGTCGATGTCCGGCAGGCCCAGGTCCAGGATCACCAGGTCGGGCCGCTCCCCCGCGGCGGCCTCGATCCCTCCCGCGCCGGTCTCAGCTTCCAGCACGCGATAGCCCGACGCGGTCAGGCTGATCCGCAGGAACCTGCGGATCTGCGGTTCGTCGTCGATCACCAGGATCGTCAGCATCGGATGGGCCCGCTTCTAGTCATCCACAGATGCACGCAATGAATCACAACTGTCCGGCACAGTAATTGCTAAATCAACCGAAGGATGCTTTTCCAGTAGAGCGTTCCTCCCTTTATCGTCATGACCGGGCTTGACCCGGTCATCGCCTGCAGGCTTCATCAGCGCTGCCATGCAGGGAGATACCCGGATCAAGTCCACGGCTGTCCGGCATGGTACTTGCTGATCAACTATTGAGAACATTTCTAGCGACTGTTTTCTCCTTCAGTTCGTCATCCGCGGGCTTGACCCACGGATCTCAAAGCATGGAGGCTTCGATGCTTCCCGCGAACGATGGCCGGATCAAGTCCGGCCATGACGAAAACGGAGTGTTTCTGCCCGCGATTAATCCTTTCGCAGAATAAGCAATCTCCGTGCCGGACAGCCGTGCTGATCAACACGGATATTCTCGAGGTGCACTCCATGCCTGAAACAGGGGTCCGTTTCCTGGCAATTTCCTTATCTGTGTCCATCTGCGTTCATCTGCGGCCAAAAATAGAAAATCAAACTCATTCAACCACCTCCGGCGGCGGCGCCGTCGGCAGGCGCATGACGATGCAGGTGCCGGCGCCGTTCAGGCCGGGCTGGGCGGAGATGCGGCCGCCATGCGCCTCGACGATGCCGCGGCAGATCGCCAGGCCCAGGCCGGTCCCGGCGGTCCGGCTGTCGCCCTCCTCGACCCGGTAGAACATGTCGAAGATCCGCTCGCGGTCCTCCGGGGCTATCCCCGGCCCCTGGTCGCAGACCTCGACGATGACCCGATCCCCGCGCGCGACCGCCCAGACGGTGACCGGCGTTCCCGGCGGCGAGTATTTGCAGGCATTGTCGAGCAGGTTGAAGACCACCTGCTCCATCAGCATCGGGTCCAGGCGAAGCAGCGGCACCGCCGGGTCGATCTCGACCTTGACCGTGCGGCGGCGCAGCAGCTTCTTCGCCCGCTCGATCGCCGACGCCACGATGTCGCGCAGGTCCACCCAATCGGTGCGGGGCCTGAGCTGGCCCGAGCCCAGCCGCGTCATGTCCAGCAGGTTCTGCACGAAGCGGTTCAGCCGCTCGGCCTCCTCCTGGATGGTCTGGGCCAGCTCCAGCCGGTCGGCGGGCTTCAACGTCCCCTCGTAGGAGACCAGGCTGGAGGCGGCCCCCAGGATCGAGACCAGCGGCGTGCGCAGGTCGTGCGAGAGGGAGGAGAGCAGGGCGGAGCGCAGCCGCTCGGTCTCGGTGGCCAGGCGCGCGTGCTCGATGTCGGCCACCAGGTTGGTGCGCTCGATCGCCAGGGCTGCCTGGTCGGCCAGGGTGTCGAGCAGGCGGCTTTCCTCCGGCGAGAGCAGCCGGCCCGCGGCCTCGATCTGGACGCCCAGCACGCCTACCGGCCCGCGCCCGGTCTTCAGCGGCAGGAACAGCCAGTCCGAGGTCGGCAGCGTGGCGGAGCCCCGGCCGGCCGGCTGGGCGTTGGCCCAGGCCCAGTCGGCGGCGGCCCGCGCCTTGTCGTCCAGCCTGTCTTCAGGCGGGAAGCCGGCCCGGACGGCGAGCCGGCCGTCCTCCGGCAGCAGGACCAGCGATCGGCCGCGCAGCGTGGACGCCACGTGGTGGACCACGGCCCACAGCACGTCGTCCTGGTCGGCCGCCGCGGCGATCCGGCTGCTGAAGTCGTAGAGGTTGGCGGTCCGCCGGGCGCTCAGCCGGGTCGCCTCCACCTGGGCGCGGACGCGGGCGGCCAGGTTGCTGGTGATGAAGGCCGTGATCAGGAAGAACACCACGGTCAGGATGTTCCGCGTGTCCGCGATGTCGAAGGTGAACAGCGGGTCGGTGAAGAAGAAGTTGTACGACATGAAGCTGGCGACCGACACGGCGATCGACGGCCCCAGCCCATGGCGGATCGCGACCAGAAGCACCGCCATCAGGTATATCAGGGAGATGTTGGGCAGGTCCAGGAACAGGCTGAGGCCGTAGCCGCAGGCCGAGGCCGCCACGGTCGCCACGGCCGCGACGGCGTAGCCGTTCCAGTCCAGGCGCTTCCTGCGAACGGCGGCCGGCGGCGGCTTGGCCTCCCCCTCGTCCTCGCCGCCGACAACCGTCACGTCGAAGCTGTCGGCGCGGGCCAGCAGCTCAGCCGTGACGTTGCGCCGGCGCAGGAACGGCAGCCTGCCGCCGCGCGGCCGGCCGGCGATGATCTGGCTGACGTTGCGGGCGCGGGCGAAGTCCAGCAGCTCGGCGACGACGGACTCGCCCTGGATCACCCTGGTCTCGGCGCCCAGCTGCCCGGCCAGCCGCAGGGCATCCGAGATCCGGTTCTTGGCCTCCTCCGGTAATCCGGCGTGGCGCCAGGTCTCCACATGCACCGCCATCCATGGCGCCTGACGGCGGTCCGCCGTCCGCTTGGCGGTGCGGACCAGCCGCATCACCGCCCCGCCGTCGCCGACGCAGGCCAGGATGCGCTCGCGGGTCGGCCACGGCCCCGGGATCGCGTGGGCGCGCATGTAGTTGACCATCTGCGCGTCGACCCGCTCGGCGGCGGCGCGCAGCGCCATCTCGCGCAGCGCGGTCAGGGTCCCGGCGGAGAAGAAATGGTCGATCGCGCGGCGCGCCTGGTCGGGGACATAGACCTTGCCCTCCGCCAGCCGCTTGATCAGCGTCTGCGGCGGCAGGTCGATCAGCTCGATCTCGTCGGCGGTCTGGAGCACGCCGTCGGGCACCGTCTCGCGCACCCGGATGCCGGCGATGCGCTCGACGACGTCGTTCAGGCTTTCCAGGTGCTGGATGTTGAGGGTCGAATAGACGTCGATCCCGGCGGCCAGGATCTCCTCGACGTCCTGGTGCCGCTTCAGGTGCCGGCTGCCGGGGACGTTGGTGTGCGCCAGCTCGTCCACCAGCGCAAGCTTCGGCCGACGCTTCAGGATGGCGTCCAGGTCCATCTCGCGGAAGGTCAGGTCGCGGTACTCGACCGGCCGGCGCGGCACCACCTCCAGCCCGTCGAGCAGGGCTTGGGTGTCGCGCCTTCCATGGGTCTCGACGATCCCGGCGACCACGTCCACGCCGTCGAGCCTCTGGTCGCGCGCGGCTTCCAGCATGGCGTAGGTCTTGCCCACGCCGGGGGCGGCACCCAGGAAGACCTTGAGGCGGCCGCGCCGCTCGCGGTTGGCTTCCGCGAGCAGCGCTTCGGGCGAGGGGCGGTCGGCTTCGGCCATCAGGTCCCGTCGAGAGCGAGGTTGAGCATCAGCACGTTAACGCGCGGCTCGCCGAAAACGCCCAGGGTCCTGCCCTCCGTCAGGCGGCCGACCAGCGCCCGCAGGTCGGCCTCCGGGATCCCGCGCGCCTTCGCGATGCGGGGTACCTGCCACAGCGCGGCTTCCGGCGACAGATGCGGGTCGAGCCCGCTGCCCGACGCCGTCACCAGCTCGGCCGGAACCGGGCCGCGCGCCGCCGCGTCCGGGTTGGCCGCCTGCTGGGCCGCGGTCCGGGCCCGGACCTCTTCGGCCAGCTTCCCGCTGGACGGCCCCAGGTTGGAGGCGCCGGAGGCGGCGGCCTCGTACCCGACCGCCGAGGGCCGGGGCTGGAAATGCTCCGGCCGGGCGAAGGGCTGGGCGATCAGCGCGGAGCCGACGGTCCTGCCGTCGCGCTGCACCAGGCTGCCGTGCGCCTGGACGGGAAACAGCACCCCGGCGATCCCGGTGACGGCCAGCGGATAGAGCACGCCGGTGATGAGTGTCAGCACGGCCAGCATCTTCAGGGCCGGTTTCAGTTCCTTGAACATTCTCTCTTTCCTCAGGCCAGGCCCAGGGCGTTGACGCCCAGGTCGATCAGCTTGATGCCGATGAACGGCACGACCAGGCCACCGAGCCCGTAGACCAGCAGGTTCCGCCGCAGCAGGCTGGCGGCTCCCGCCGGCTGGTAGCGGACGCCCTTCAGGGCCAGCGGGATCAGCGCCACGATGACCAGCGCGTTGAAGATGATCGCCGACAGGATCGCGCTGGAGGCGCTGCCCAGGCCCATCACGTTCAGCGCCTCCAGCTGGGGATAGGCAGCCACGAACAGCGCCGGGACGATGGCGAAATACTTCGCCACGTCGTTGGCGATGGAGAAGGTGGTCAGCGCGCCGCGGCTCATCAGCAGCTGCTTGCCAATCATCACGATCTCGATCAGCTTGGTCGGGTCGCTCTCCAGGTCCACCATGTTGCCGGCCTCGCGGGCCGCCTGGGTGCCGGTGTTCATGGCGACGCCCACGTCGGCCTGGGCCAGCGCCGGCGCGTCGTTGGAACCGTCGCCGCACATGGCGACCAGCTTGCCCTCGGCCTGCTCCTGGCGGATCAGCTCCAGCTTGCGCTCGGGCGTGGCCTCCGCCAGGAAGTCGTCCACCCCGGCCTCGGCGGCGATCGCGGCGGCGGTCAGCGGGTTGTCGCCGGTGATCATGACGGTCCGGATGCCCATCCGGCGCAAGGTCGCGAAACGCTCCCGGATCGCCGGCTTGACGATGTCCTTCAGGTGGATGGCTCCCAGCACCCGGCCGCCCTTCGCCACCACCAGCGGCGTGCCGCCGGCCTTGGCGATCCGCTCGACCGCCTGGCGCAGGTCGCGCGGCACGGCGCCCTCCCCGACATGGCGGGCGATCGCGTCGGCGGCGCCCTTGCGGATGCGGACGGGTTCGGTGCCGAGCCCGGACGGCATGTCCACGCCGCTCATCCGGGTCTGCGCGGTGAAGGGGACGAAGGCGAAGCCCGCCGTCTCCACCCGCTGGAAGCCGAACCTGCGTCCGGCCAGCGCCACGATCGACTTGCCCTCCGGCGTGTCGTCGGCCAGCGAGGCGAGGAAGGCGGCTTCCGCCAGGTCGCGCTCGTCCACGCCGGAGACGGGGGCGAACTCCGCCGCCTGCCGGGCGCCCAGGGTGATGGTCCCGGTCTTGTCCAGCAGCAGCGTGTCGATGTCGCCCGCCGCCTCGACCGCGCGGCCCGACTTGGCGATGACGTTGAAGCGCACCAGCCGGTCCATGCCGGCGATGCCGATCGCCGACAGCAGCCCGCCGATGGTGGTCGGGATCAGCGTGACCAGCAGGGCCACCAGGAACACCACGGGCAGGGTGATTCCGGAATAGCGGGCGAAGGCCTCCAGCGTCACCACGACCACCAGGAAGATGATGGTCATGCCGGCCAGCAGGATGTTCAGCGCGATCTCGTTGGGGGTCTTCTGGCGCTTGGCGCCCTCGACCAGCGTGATCATGCGGTCCAGGAAGCTCTCGCCGGGGTTGACGGTGATGCGGACCACGATCCGGTCCGACACGACGCGGGTGCCGCCGGTCACCGCCGAGCGGTCGCCGCCGCTCTCGCGGATGACGGCGGCGGACTCGCCGGTGATGGCGGATTCGTCCACCGTGGCGATGCCGGCGACCACGTCGCCGTCGCCGGGGATCACCTCGCCCGCCTCCACCACCACGAAGTCGCCGGCCCGCAGGCCGGCGGCGGGGACCGACTGCCACTCCGTAGCGGCCGGGTCGGCCAGCCTTCGGGTGGTGGTCTCCGTCTTGGTGCGGCGCAGGCTGGCCGCCTGGGCCTTGCCCCGGCCTTCGGCGACCGCCTCGGCGAAGTTGGCGAACAGCACGGTGACCCACAGCCAGGCCGTGATCTGGCCGGCCACGGCGAGGCCGGCGCCGCCGCCCCCGCCGCCGCCGATGACCAGGTCGCGGACGAACAGGACGGTGGTCAGGGCCGCGACGACGGCGGTCACGAACAGGACGGGGTTGCGGGCCAGCTCGCGCGGGTCGAGCTTGCCGACGGCGGCGCCCGCCGCCTGGGCCGCGATGCCGGCGTCGAACAGGGAAATCTCGGAAGTGCGGTGGCTCATCGGTTCATGTCCGCGAAGGGGGCGCCCCGGGCGAGCGCCAGATGTTCGGCTACCGGCCCCAGCGACAGCGCCGGGAAGAAGGTCAGGCCGCCGACGATCAGCACGGTGCCGACCAGCAGCGCGACGAAGAGCGGCCCGTGGGTCGGGAAGGTGCCGGCCGATTCCGGCAGCGTCTTCTTGGCGGCCAGGCTCCCGGCGATCGCCAGCACCGGCAGGATCACCAGGAAGCGGCCGAACAGCATGGCGAACCCGATCGCCGTATTGTGGAAGAGGGTGTCGGCGCCGAAGCCGCCGAAGGCCGAGCCGTTGTTGCCGGTGCCCGACGCGTAGGCGTAGAGCAGTTCCGACAGGCCGTGCGGTCCCGGCTCCTGGATCGAGGCCGCTGCGCCGGGCACGACCAACGACAGGGATGAGAGTCCCAGCACCCCGAAGGGCACGGTCAGCGCCGCGATCATGGCCAGCTTGATCTCCCGCGCCTCGATCTTCTTGCCGAGATATTCCGGCGTGCGGCCGACCATCAGCCCGGCGATGAAGACCGCCAGCAGCACGAAGATCATCATGCCGTAGAGGCCGGCGCCGACGCCGCCGAACACCACCTCGCCCAGCATCATGTTGACCATCGCTACCATGCCGCCCAGCGGCATGAAGCTGTCATGCATGGCGTTGACCGAGCCGTTGGAGGCGGCGGTGGTGGCGACCGCCCAAAGGGCGGAGTTGGCGATGCCGAAGCGGACCTCCTTGCCTTCCATGTTGCCCGCTTCGGACCAGACCGCGACGGCGATGCCGGCCACCAGCATGATCGCCATGGCGGCGAAGATCGCCCGGCCCTGGCGGCGGTCGCCGACCATCCGGCCGAAACTGTCGGTCAGCCCGGCCGCGACCAGCAGTAGGAACAGCATCTGCACCAGGTTGGAGGCGGGCGTCGGGTTCTCGTAAGGGTGCGCCGAGTTGACGCCGAAGAAGCCGCCGCCGTTGGAGCCGATCTGCTTGATCGCGACCTGGGACGCCGCCGGCCCCTGGGCGATCAGCTGGCGACCGCCTTCCACGGTCTCGGCGGTGAAATAGGCGTCCAGGTTCTGCGGCACCCCCTGCCACACCAGGAACAGCGCCATGGCGAAGGCGAGGGGCAGCAGCAGGTACAGCGTGCCGCGCACCAGGTCGGCCCAGAAATTGCCGACCGTCCGGCTGCCGCGCCGGGCGAACCCCCGGATCAGCGCCATCAGCACGGCGATGCCGGTCGCGGCGGAAACGAAGTTCTGCACGGTCAGCCCCGCCATCTGGGCGAGGTAGCCGAGCGCCGCCTCGCCGCCATAGGCCTGCCAATTGGTGTTGGTGGCGAAGCTGACCGCCGTGTTGAAGGCGAGGTCCGGGTCCATGCCGGCCATGCCCTGCGGGTTCAGCGGCAGCCAGTCCTGGAGGCGGAGCAGCGCGTAGAGCAGCAGCAGGCCCAGCAGGTTGAACGCCAGCAGCGAGGCGGCATAGCCGGTCCAGTGCTGCTCCGCCCGGGGATCGACGCCGCACAGGCGGTAGACGCCGCGCTCGACGGGACCCAGCGCCCGGTCGAACGGGGCGGGGCCGTTGCCGAACACGCGCGCCATGTAGCCGCCCAGGATCGGCGTCGCGGCGGTGAGGATGACGAGATAGAGGGCGATCTGGAGGGTTCCGGCGGAGTCCATGTCCGGTTCCTCCGCTCAGAACCGTTCCGGGCGCAGCAGGGCATAGCCCAGATACGCCAGCAGCCCGGCCGCGACGATGCCGCCGAGGATGAGGTCGATCGACACGGCGGCGCTCACAACCGTTCCAGCGCGCCGGCCAGCCGGTCCGACGCCGCGAAGAACGCCAGCGCCACGGCCAGGAACACGAGGTCGAGCATGTCTGTAAGTCTCCCTGAATAAACAGGAGACCAGGCTAGCGGGGACTCGCGTTAATTCTCCATGCGGTTTTCCGGGCCGGTGGTAAGCGCAAGATCAAGGGATGTAAGGAAGATGTTAAGGCCGCCCGGAATGCGCTTCTTGCCGAAAAACGCTTGATCCCCGCGGCGGAACCGGGTAGGAACCGGGGCTCAAGGCACGGACGCCGGTTTAGCTCAGTGGTAGAGCACCCGCTTCGTAAGCGGTAGGTCGTCAGTTCAAATCTGACAACCGGCACCATCCTTCCCCTCCCAAGCGACCGAAACGGGCACCCGGCACCTCACCGCCAGAGCGTTGAGATCGGCACGGCGAACAGGCGTTCGCCGAAGGGCACGACCTTGTCGTGGTCATACAGGACGAGACCGAGGGCGAAGCGATCGCCGCACGCCCCGGCCAGCCGCCGGGGCCTCCGATGACTGTCCGTGCCACCGAAAAGTTCCGACCGATTGAAAGTACGACCCCGACCAATTGAAAGTCGGAAGGCGGCCGATTGAAAGCGCGGCCTGCTCCCGTCTCGCGAGCCGGCCTCCGGCGCCATGGTTTCCCAGCCAAGCACAAGCGACCGTGGAAGCGGCATCCAGCCGCTTTCCGCTGGCCAGGGGAGACTCCGATCTGGACGCCGACGGCCGGCATTATTCCCCGGCCCGATCCTCCCGGATCTTCTTCAGTAGCTCAGCGCGTCCGCCCCGATGCCGAGCAGCGTCAGCCCGCCGTCCTGGGTGTTCCCGCTGGTGACGAGGCCGGACGCGTTGCCGGACTGGACCGTCAGCCACTTCGAGGCTTCCACGATGTTGTCGAGGATGCGGATATCCTCCGACCGGTTGCCGTGATTGTCGGAGGCGACGTTCACCACCGTGGGATAGCTGTTGTTCGGGTCGAACTTGTTGTCGGAGATGACGCTGTCGCTGCCGCCCAGGACGTTGACCGCGCGCTTGGCGAGGTCGTAGACATGGTTGCCGGACACCGTGATGTCCTTGGCCTGGTAGTCGATGCCGCCGGGATAGACCTTGCCGGGCTGCGAACTGTAGCCGCCGACGATGATGCCGTCGAGCACATCGCTGATGTCGTTGTAGAGGATCTTGATGTCTTCCGAACCGGCCTTGACGGTGATGCCCGACCGGTTGCCGGACTTGGTGGCGTCGCTGATGTCGTTGTAGGCGATCACGGCGTCCCGGACATAGACGTTGTCGATGCCCTCCTCCCGGCCGAAATCCTCGACGGTGTTGCCGGTCACCGCGACATACCGGGCCTGGGCCAGCTTGATGCCGTCGATGCTGGAACCGCTGATATGGTTGTCCTCGATGACGATGTTGGTCGTCAAGTTCTTCAGGTGGCTGCCGCTCTGGGTCAGCTTGATGCCCTCGGTCCCGCCCTGGATCGTGAAGCCCTTGATGACGAGATAGTCCTCGCCGTAGGCGGAGATGCCGGGCTTGCCGGAGGACGCGATGATCTTCGCCGCGCCTTGGCCGTCGGCCGAAACCAGCCAGACCGGCTTGCCATTGGTACCGCTCGCGTCGTCCAGCGAGACGCTTCCGTTGTAGGTGCCGGACTTGACCATGACCGCGGTGCCGGGCGTCGCCTTGTCGATCGCCGCCTGGATGGTCTTGAACGGCGATGCCGAGGAGCCGTCGCCGCCGCCCGAGGCATTGTCATCGACCCACAGCAGGTTGGTGGGCTTGGCGCTGCCGACGCCGGGAACGGCCGACTTGGCCAGGGAGCTGAGCGTCAGGGGAGAATATGCCATGTAAGTCTCCTTAGCCTCGGATGGAAATCCGGGCATGCTGGCCGGCGCGAAGAATTACTTCGCTCCAGGTACAGTTGTGATCAGGCTGTGACCAAGTGTGACCAAAAAGAGGATGAATAAATGACAGACTAGGGAGTGGGTACTTGCGCTGTTATGCGTTTCATTTGCCGAATTCACAGACTTCTTTATCGGGTGTCAAGCCGGAAAGGAAATTTTTACCCTCAATGTATGCAAATGTATGGGGAAGTCTCGAAAATATGTATTATCTGGAATTTATTGGACTGTGGATTTGCCTCAGCCGTTCGATAGTTGAGTAATCACCTATCGAACGGGTTTCCATGTCCGGATATGGAGGCTGAAATTCCGGGGCACGGCTCGGAGTTGTTTCACCGATCGATCGGGGTGCCGTCGCGGCCCGGCAGGGAAGCGCCCCGGTTCGCCGACCGGGGAAGGGTGGACTGATCCTGCCGGTCCGGCTGTGCATGCGAGGTCAGCGGATCGACCCGGTACCGCGCCCGCTCTTCCGGCGTGAACTCCGCGAGCCCTTCGGCCCGCAGGGCGCGCAACTCGCCCAGGAGCGCCGCGAGGTCCGAATTGCGGGGCGTCACCGTCTTCACATGGAGGGCGCCGGCGCGCTGGACCAGGACATGCCACCGGCCGTCCTTGATCCGCAGGGAGATCGGCCGGCCCAGGACCGCGGCATGGGCCAGCACCCGGTCCAGGCCCGGCGACCAGAGGCGGAGCAGATTGACGGAGTTGTCGTCCGTGCTTCCGCCGAAGCGGCTTCTGATCCGCGTCGCGCTCGAACTCACGACGGTGTCGGGAGCACCTCCGGATTGCAGCGGCACGACGTTCTCCGCCCGGGCGGCCCGCCACCATTCCGACCGCCATCCGGCGTCCGGTCCGGGCACCCAGACCTCCAGGGCTCCGGTCCGGTTCGCGACGAGGACGCGGCCGTTCCCGGAACCCCCCATGACGGGACGCGGCCTCCAGAAGCCCGCTGAAAAGCCCATCCGGGCGAGACCCTGCTCCGGCCTGACGAAGGCGATCTCGGTGCCGTCCGAGAGACGCCATCCCCGCATCCTGTCGGACTGGTGGAGGACCGCAGTCGTACCGTCGGTCAGCACCATCGCTGGTTCCTCGTCGGCGTGGCCCAGGGATCTCAGCAGGCGGCCGTCGGGGAGCGAGAGATGGTCCACCGCCCCGTCGCTCCGGACAACGACGATGCTCCCGGCATCCGGGGCCAGGGCCACGGCGCGCGGCATCGCCGGCCCGGTCCGCGGCACCGGCTCGACGGAGTCGCGGTCGGGGTCCCAGATCCCGACGCCCTGGGCGACGCCGACCAGGAGCGATCCGGAGGGCAGCGGGATCAGGGTCGATCCCGGCTCGAAGGTCCGGGAAACCGCCGGCCAGGGAGAGCCGCCCTTCCAGTGATGCGCGCGGCCTTCGAGCGTGATCGCGCTGGCCGTTCCGCCGGCGCCGGTGATCCAGGCATCCCGTATGTCCGACTCCTCCGCCGCGACCGATACCGATATGCCGAGCGTCTTCCGGTCCAGGCTCAGGATCTCCCCGTTGCTGCCCAGCGCCGGGATCGGACCCTCTCCGCCTGCGTTCACGAGCATCCTGATATCCGGGACGTCATAGCCGCCGCCGCTGGCGATGTGGGCGCCGTCCCATGTCCGCGCGGCCATGACAGTGTTTCCGTCCGATCCGACCAGCGTCTCGCCGCCGTCCAAGAAGGCCAGCGTGGTCATGCCGCCGAACCTGCCGACCGTCGTGACGGCCGGCCGTCCGGGGCGCGGGTCGAGGATCGCCGTCGCGTTCCGCTCCGGCGTCTCTCCGAACGCGCTCACGGCGACGATACCGTCTTCAGGGGAGAGGGCGATGGCCGCGATCCTGGCTTCGAAGACACGGAAGGACCAGAGTTCCCGCCTCTCGTCGAGATCGACCAGACCCGCCCGCCCGCTTTCCGTGCCGAAAGCCAGGGTCTTCCCCGAAGCATCCATGGCGATCGCCGAGATCCCGGCCTCGGGAAGGGCGACGTCGGATGGCTTGTCCGACCCGGCGTCCCAGACGCGGATCCGGTCCGCATTCCATCCGACGACGCGCCGACCGTCGTCGCTGACGAGAGTTCCGTCGGGCGCCCAGTCGGCCGCGTCGATGACCCAGGGCTCCCCTCCGGGAGGCGCGATCTCGACGGTCTCCGCGAACTGAAGCGCCGTGAAGCCGCCGGAGGCGCTCAGCGCCATCCGGGCCGGATTGCGACCGCCGCTCGGCAGTATCGCCTGCGTGGTCCCTGCTGCGGAACCGGCCCGGTACTCCAGGCCCGATCTGCTGTCCCACCGGATCGAGACGGGTCCCGACTTTCCCGCGGCGATCACCGACGCCCTCGACTCGGGTATCCGAAGGCGGCTCTTCGGAGGAGTCGGGGCGTCCAGCTTCCTTACAGCCACGACACCGTGATGCATGACCAGGACGAGATCGTCGGTTCCCGCCGGCTGGGCCATCACGTCGACGCCGTGGAAGTCTTCGAAGACACCCAGCGCCTGTCCGGTCGCGGCGTTCCAGGCGGCGGCGCCGTCGGTCCATCCGCCGGTCAGCAGCAGCTTGCCGCCGTCGGTGAACAGGAGGTCCTGTATCGCGCTCGTATGCGCCTCGATGACCAAGGGTTCCGCCATCAGGTCGTCCGGCCGGACGGGGCCGAGGAAGACCTGGCCGCGGGCGTCGCCGACCGCGAGCGTTCCGCCGTCGGGCGAGAATCGCAGGGCGGTGATGAAAGCCGAGCGGGGCGCGGTCTTCCCCAGAATCCGCGGCTCCGGGCCGGCCACGTCGAGGACGGTGACGAGGCCGAATTCGGTCGCGGTCGCGAGCCGGCGTCCGTCGGGCGACCATGCGACGGCCGTCACCCCGGCGTTGTGCCGGACCACCGCCTCGGCGTCCGCGGCGCCGATCCGCCAGAGCCGGAGGGTGCGGTCGTCCCCCGCGCTGGCGACGCGGTCTCCCGCCGGGCTCGTCGCTACCGCGTTGACGTCCCCGCCATGCCCGTCGAACTCCGCGACCACCTCGCCGGTCGCGGTCTCGAAGACCCTGACCTTTCCCTCGGCCCAAGGCGTGGCCAGCCGACTGCCGTCCGGGCTGAACGCGAGCGAGGGAAAGGCGTGGAACCGGAACGTCTCCTCCGGAGGTTCCGGGGTCTCCCAGACCAGCGACCGGCTCGCGGCGTCCCAGAGGGAAACGGACTGCCTGTCCAGCGAACCGGCCGCGACATGGCGCCCGTCCGGCGACAGCGCGAAGACCGCGTTGCCGTTCTTTTCGAGCAGCCAGTCTCCCCGTGTCGCCGGCCGGCTGGCGAGGATCTGCTCCAGCGCCCGGTGGGGCAGGGTGTCCCGCCAGGGGAGCGGATCGTCCACCCAGTCGGGAAAGGCCTCGGCGATCAGGTTCGCCGCCGCCCGGATCTCCCCGGTGCCCAGTTCGCGGAGCGCGTCGTCGGCCAGCCGGTCGGAATAGCGGAGCGCCAGTTCCATCGCGTGGTTGCGCTCCTCCGACACCCTTTCGAAGGCCATGAAGCCCGCCGCCACGATGGCGCAGACCGTCGCGACCAGCGCGCCGGCCATGAGCCGGGCCCAGGCCCGCCGGCGCAGCCGCGCCTTCTCGCAGGCCGCCAGGAAGGCGTCCACCAGCGCCAGCCCGCCGCCGTGGCGGTCCGCCCAGGCGGCGGTCGCGCTGACCCGGGCGCGCCAGCGCTTCCTCTCCGCGGTCTCGGGAAGCAGCTTGCCCGGCTTGCCCGCCGGCGGGGTCCTGTCCCACTCCTGCGCCGCCGAGAGCAGCAGCCGCCAGCTGTCGCCGTCGCGCCGCTCCTGCTCCAGCCAGCCCAGCCGGCGCCACTGTTCCGCCTCGCCGTCGTTCGCGTTCGGCGCCTCGCCGGCGATCGCCCGCCAGCGGCGGATCAGCGCCTCGTGCCCGATGTCGATTTGGTGCTCGCCGGTAAGCTCCGGGACCTCGACGGGCGACGGCACCAGGAAGGAGCAGTCCGGGTCGCGGAACCGGTTGATCACGCGGCGCAGCGCGGCCGCCCGCGCCAGGTCGATGCCGCCGTCCGGGCCGGCGGCGGCGACCGCCTCCAGCTCGGCGACCGTGCGCCGCCGCCGGATCGCCCGGTTCTGCCGGTCGGTGTCGGTCAGTTCCTTGAACAGGCGTTCGACCAGTCCCGCGGCGGGAATGCCGCCGGGCCAGCCTTCGATCTCCCCGCGGACCTCCTCGGCGTGGCGCGACAGCGCCTCCTCCAGCCCGCCGATCCGCCGGTAATCCTCCAGGGCGAGGTGGCGGACTCCGGGGCGCTCCCCGGCGATCGACCACAGCCGCATCAGGGCGTGCTGGAGGACAGGCAGGCGGTCGTTCTCCTCCCGGTCGAGCAGAAGCGTCTGGACCAGCCGCGGGTCGATCCCGGCGCCCGCCCGCTCGACCGGCCGGCGGATGATCGGGACCAGCGACTCGCGGTCGAGCTGGGGCACCAGGTACTGGGACGCGCTGACCGCCTCGGCCAGCCCCTGGAACCGGCCGCAGTCGCCGAAGAAGTCGGACCGCATGGTGACCAGCACGGTCAGCCGGCCGTCGGGATCGGCCGCCCCGCGCAGCAGGAGCTCGACGAAGGCGCGGGCCTCCTCCCGCCGGGCGGCGCGCTCCTCCCCCCCGGCCTCCTCGCCGAACCGGAACAGCTCTTCGAACTGGTCGACCACCAGCAGGACGCGCCCGGCCGCCGACGCGTCCGGGGCGAGGTCCAGCGCCCGGGCCAGGCCGTCGGACCTGCCGTTCAGCAGCGGCGCGATTCCCCAGCGCGCCAGGCCCAGCCGCTCCTGCCGGTCGGAGAAGCGGGCGATGCGCCGGTCGTCGCTCTCGCCGGCCGACCCTGGCGGGGTGCCGCGGGCTTCCGGGTCGAGGCCGGCCAGGACCTCCGACAGCCGGCGGATCGGGGCGTTGCCGGGGCGGGTCTCGAACAGGTGCCAGGGCGGGCCATGGATCGACGCGCGCTCCAGCCGCGGCAGCAGTCCCGCCTTGACCAGCGACGACTTGCCGCTTCCCGACGCGCCGACCACGGCGACGAACCGGGACTCGCGGACCAGCCGGTACAAGGCCGTGCCCTGGGCATCCCGGCCGAAGAACCAGTCGGAGTCCTGCTTCTGGAACGGCCGCAGGCCGGGGAACGGGCGCTCCGCCGAGCACCAGGGGCCGGCGCCGCTCATCGTGCCGCTCCTTCCCGGACCCGCCGCACCAGGGATCCCAGCGCCTCGGCGGCCCGGCGCGGGTCGTCGATCTCGGCCTCCTCCAGGTCGCCGTCGAAGAACCGGGCCTTGGCCGCCTCGGCGTCGGCGCTTCCGGGTATCTTCACCAGCCACAGCGCGGGGGCGGGGCGCTTCCGCGCTCCCGGTGGGCGCGGGCGGCGCAGGGTCTTGAGCAGCGCGCGCACCGTCTCCGCGGGACCGTCGCGCCAGCAGATGACGACCGACGATACCAGCGGCAGGATCTCGGCCAGTTGGACGTGCATCGGGTCCGCGGCGTCGAAATCGGGGATCCTGGGCTTCAGGCCCTCCGCCTTCAGGCTGCGGGCGACCGCGACCGCCTCCGTCGCGTCCATCGGGTCGGCCCACACGGCGAGCAGCCCGGGCGCGTCCCCCTCTTCCCCGGCGCCGCCGGCCTCCGGGTCGCCGCCGGGGCGCAGCCGCGCGGTCAGGACCTGGATGAAGGTCAGCAGGTCGCCGTTCTCCGGCACGTCGCTGTCCCTCGGCGCGCAGAACCGGTTCAGCAGCGCCATGGCGTCCGGGCGGTGTACCGTCCGGCCGGCGCCGTCGCGCAGCCCCGCGAAGGAGGGCAGCCAGAGGATGCGGCAGGGCGTTCCAGGCGGAGCCGCCTCGTCGACCCTGGAGCCCGACCATTCCAGCTGGCGGCGAACCAGGTGCCGGTGGACCGTGCCGTCGGTTCCGTCGATATGCTCCTGCTCGCCGATCAGGTGGACCAGCGCCTCGGCGCGGTCGATGGTCTGCTGCGCCAGCAGCTTCGCCGCCGCGGGGTCGGGCAGCGGTCGCGGTTCCAGCGGCAGGGGCGTGAAGCCCCGGGCCGCCAGCTCCGCCACGACCCGCGCCCGGGCGTCCGCCATGTCGGCGGCGGCCCAGGCGACGAAGACGACGGGACCGCCGGGCTTGGCGGCGGCATCCACGGGTGCCCGGCCGGCCGCTTCGCCGGCGACGGGCGCCCGGGGCACCAGCCGGTTGATCGCGGTGACCAGTTCCCTGAGCCGCTCCAGATACAGGTTCTTGGCAATGGTGCCGAACCAGTAGAAGGGCTGGTAGTCGCCGGATTGCATGTTCCCGCTGAAGAACTCGAAGCCGGTCCGCCCGTCGAACTCGGCGGGCCACCGGTCCCGGGGAACGTCGTGGATCCCGATCCTGATCAGGCATTCCCGGCCGGGCGGCGGGTTGGCGGTCCGGGCATGGAAGCGCTCCAGCTCCATCCGGCACCAGTCGCGTTCGTAATATTCCGTGGAATGGACCGCCAGGAAGATATCGCAGCCGTCCACCCCTTCCTCGATGCGCCTCCTGAAATCCTGGGACCCGTCGATCTCGTAGGCGTCGCGCCAGATCTTCAGGTCGCTGCGGCCCCAAGCCTTGAGGCCGTAGCTCAGCGCCTCGTGGAAATAGGAGATCCATCCGTCGTCGTCGGTTCCCTTCGGAGGGAGGGTGTCGTCGACCCGTGCGTAGCTGATGAAGACGGTTGGCATGGCCAACGAAGAAACCCTTTTGACGAACAAGTTCCCTGTATTTTCACCAAATGGATTAGAGGCGGGCGAGGGGAAGTGTCAATCCTGAACTTGAGGCTCATTTTCCGTATTAAGGTAAATGGAAAGTAAACCCGCACGGTTTTCCTACCATGATATTCATTCGACCGGTCTCTGACTTTCAGATGAGGGCGGTGCTGCCCGGCAGCCCTGAGCACAGACGGCTCAAGCATGATTTTTGTGCATTCGGCACAGATTTGTACGCCCATTGGGTGATCAATGGACATCGGGGGAAAATCCCGCACTGGGAAAACTACTGCGATTACTTCTAAGGTAATAACAGGAAGCAAAGACTGTTTCTCAAATCACTTGAATTATTATTTATTCGGCAAGGATTTGCTGCTGATGATCCCGCCCGACGAACTCCGAAACGGGTGGCGACCGGCTGGCTTCGCCGTGACGCCTCCTCCTCTTGGTCGTCCAGTCCAGCGCCCGATCAGGAAATACAGCGCATGTTTCAAATCCGTTCCATCGCCATGAGGCTGGTCGTCGCCATTTCGGCGACCGCGGCCGTCGCCTCCGGTGTCCTTTGCATTTTCGCGACGATGAAGCAGGCCGAGGTCACCAGCCTCGCCCTGGAACGCGAGATGCTGCTTCAGTACGAAAGCGTGATCGCCGCCTTCGAGTACGAGGGCCGCACCGCCGCCGCGGTCGCCGCCGTGGTCGGCAACCTTCCCGATGTCCAGGAGGCCCTGGACCGGGACGACCGCGACGCGCTGGGTGCCGCGCTGGCCCAGGCGCAGAAGGCGTCCAAGGCCCTCGGCGTGGGTCCCTGGTCCTTCACCAAGCCGCCGGGGATCACGACCTACCGGGTCCATGATCCCAAAAGCTTCGGCGACGACGTCTCGCAGCGCCGGCGCACCGTGGCGCTGGTCAACCAGAGCGGGCGCGGCGTCACCGGGATCGAGCCCGGCCGCGACAATCTCGGCGTCTACAGCGTCGGTCCGGTGACCCGCGACGGCCGGTTCGTCGGCGCGATCGACATCGGCATCACCTTCGGCCCGGCCTTCGTCGACGGGATCAAGTCCCGGTTCGGCGTCGATTTCGCGGTCCACCGCCTGCAGGGAGACGCCTTCGCCACGCTGGGCAGCAGCCTCGCCGGGAAGACCCTGGCGACCCCGGAGGAGCTGGCCGCGGCGCTCGGCGGCGCCGACATGCTGCGCCGGACCGAGCTGGACGGCCATCCGGTGGCCCTCTATCTCGGCCAGCTGAAGAATTTCGCGGGCGAGCCCGTCGCCGTCGTCGAGCTGGTCAAGAACATCTCCGGCTTCGTCGCGGTCGAGACCGGCACCCGCTGGTATCTCGGCACCGCCACCGCCGCCGTGCTGGTCGCCGCCGTCCTGATGGCGCTGATGGTCGGCCGGGGCCTGACCCGCCCGATCGAGCGGCTGCGCGAGGCGATGCGCCGCCTGTCCGCGGGCGACACCGCCGCCGAGATCCCCGGCCGCGACCGGCGCGACGAGCTGGGCACCATGGCCGAGGCGGTCGAGGTGTTCAAGAAATCCATGGCCGAGGCCGAGACCCTGCGCGGGCGCCAGGAAGCCGACCGCGCCGCCGCCGAGGCCGAGCGCCGGCGCGCCATGAACCGCCTCGCCGACAGCTTCGAGGAAAGCGTCCGGCACGTCATCGACGCCGTCTCCAGCGCCGCCGGCGACATGCGGACGGCCGCCCAGTCCATGTCGGCCACGGCCGAGGAGACCCAGCGCCAGACCCTTGCCGTCAGCTCCGCGTCGGAGCAGACCTCGACCAACGTGCAGACCGTCGCCACCGCGGCCGAGGAGCTGTCCTCCTCGATCGGCGAGATCGCCCGGCAGACCTCCGACGCCTCCCAGGTGGCGCTGAAGGCCAGCGAGGAGGGCCGGGTGACCGACGCCATCGTGTCGGGCCTCACCGGCTCCGCCCAGCGGATCGGCGAGATCGTCCAGATGATCCAGCAGATCGCCTCCCAGACCAACCTGCTGGCGCTGAACGCGACCATCGAGGCGGCCCGGGCGGGAGAGGCCGGCAAGGGTTTCGCGGTCGTGGCGTCGGAGGTCAAGCAGCTCGCCACCCAGACCTCCAAGGCGACCGAGGACATCCAGGCCCAGGTCGGCGAGATCCAGTCCGAGACCGAGAAGGCCGCCGCCGCGGTCCGCGGCATCGCCGCCCGCATCCAGGAGCTGAACGGCATCACCGCCTCGGTCTCCAGCGCGGTCGAGGAGCAGGGCGCCGCCACCCAGGAGATCGCCCGCAACGTCCAGCAGGCGGCCCAGGGCACCCAGGAGGTCTCCTCCACCATCGGATCGGTCACCGCGGCCGCCAACGAGACCGGCAGCGCCGCTACCCGCGTCGTGGCGTCGGCCGACGAGCTTGCCGCCCAGTCCGCCCGGCTCAGCGCCGAGGCCCGCCAGTTCCTGGCCACCATCCGGGCCGCGTGAGCCCCGCCGGGACAGTCACGCGTACACTATCGAGGACCAGCAGAGACATGACCGAAGCACTACCCCGCCGCCGGTTCCTGATCGGCGCCGCGGCGGGAACCGCCGCCGTGACCACCGCGGGGGCCTTCGCGGCCCCCGACCTCGCCGTCGCCGCCCCCGAAGCTGCTCCCCAGGCACCCGCCCCGGCCGCGGCGTCGGCGGCCTCCGCCCCGGAATACGTCCCGGAGCCGATGCAGGTCCTGACCGCCGCGGAAGCGGCCTTCATCGGGGCCGCCGCCGACGCCATCATCCCGGCCGACGACCTGTCGCCGTCGGGGTCGGACTGCGGCATCGTGACCTATATCGACCGGCAGCTCGGCGGGGCCTACGGCGCCGGCGCCCGGCTGTACCGGTCCGGCCCGTTCAGCACGCCGCAGCCGGGAACGGGCAACCAGTCGCCCCTGGCCCCGCTGGAGTTCTTCCGGGCCGGCATCGCCGCCGCCAACAGCTGGGTCAAGGCCACCTACGGCAAGGAACTGGACGGCCTGGACGGTCCCCAGGTCGCGGAGGCGCTGAAGGCGATGGACGAGGGCAAGGCCGAGTTCGCCGCGATCGGGTCCAAGCCCTTCTTCAACGCGCTGCTCCAGATGGTGATGGAGGGCTTCTTCTCCGACCCGATGTATGGCGGCAACCGCGGCATGGCGTCGTGGCGGATGATCGGCTACCCGGGCCTTCCCGCGACCTATGCCGACAAGATCGAGACGTACCGCGGCAAGCGCTACGAGGCCGAACCGCAGTCGATCGCGGACTTCTCGTAAGCCACGCCGGCGATTCCAAGGAATAAACGGGTAGAGACAGCAGACATGGTCAAGAAACTGAAGGAAGTCGATGCCGTCCTGATCGGCATGGGCTGGACCGGGAGCATCATGGCCCGGGAACTGAGCAAGGCCGGGCTGAACGTCGTGGCGCTGGAACGCGGCGCCAACCGCGTTCCCGGCGACGATTTCACCCTGCCCAACATCCGCGACGAGCTGCGCTTCGCGGTCCGCCAGGAGCTGATGCAGGACCCGGCGCAGGAGACCGTCACCTTCCGCCACTCCGCGGACAAGGCGGCGCTGCCGATGCGCCGGTTCGGCGCCTTCCTGCCGGGCGACGGCGTCGGCGGCATGGGCACCCACTGGAACGCGCAGACCTACCGGTTCCTGCCCAGCGACCACACCCTGCGCAGCCACCTGACCGAGCGCTACGGCAGGAAGAAGATTCCCGACGACATGCTGATCGCCGACTGGGGCGTCACCTACGACGAACTGGAAGGCCATTACGACCGTTTCGAGAAGCTGTGCGGCCTGTCGGGCAAGGCCGGCAACATCCGGGGCAAGATCCATCCCGGCGGCAACCCCTACGAGGGCTGGCGCAGCGCCGAGTATCCGAACAAGCCGCTCAAGCCCTCGCTGGCCGGCGTGATGTTCGGCGAGGCCGCGTCCGGCCTCGGCTACCACCCGTTCCCGGCGCCGGCCGGCAACATGAGCGCGCCCTATGTCAACCCGGAGGGCGTCCGGCTCGGCGCCTGCCAGTATTGCGGCCACTGCGAGCGGTTCGGCTGCGAGGCCAACGCCAAGTCGAGCCCCAACACCACCCTGCTGCCCGTGCTCGCCAAGGAGCCCAAGGTCGAGATCCGCGACCGCTGCTACGCCAGCCGGCTGGTCTACGACAAGTCGGGCAAGAAGGTCACCGCGGTCGTCTATGTCGACCTGCGCACCGGCGAGGAGATCGAGCAGCCGGCCGGCATCGTCGTGCTGTCCGCCTGGGTGTTCGGCAACACCCACATGATGCTCCATTCCGGCATCGGCCGGCCCTACGACCCCCGCACCGGCAAGGGCGTCGTGGGGCGCAACTACTGCCACCAGATCCAGTCCGCGGTCGGCGTCTTCTTCCAGGACAAGGAGCTGAACCCCTTCATGGGCGCCGGCTCGCTCGGGATGGTGATCGACGACTTCAACGGCGACAATTTCGACCACAAGGACCTGGACTTCCTGGGCGGCGGCTACATCGCGCTCAACTCGACCAACGGCCGCCCGATCCTGAACCGGCCGGTGCCGCCGGGCACGCCGCGCTGGGGATCGGAGTGGAAGCAGGCGACCGCGCAGTGGTACCGGCGCGCCGCCAGCATGAACTGCCAGGGCTCCAACTATGCCAGCCGGGGCAACTACCTGGACCTGGACCCGACCTACAGGGACATCCTGGGCCGCCCGCTGATCCGGATGACCTACAACCTGACCGACAACGACCGGAAGATGTCGGCCTTCCTGACGGAGAAGGGCGCCGGCATCGCCAAGGCGATGGGCGCCACCCACATCGCGGCCAACCCGCGCAAGGGCGATTTCGACGCGGTGCCCTATCAGTCCAGCCACAATACGGGCGGCACGCCGATGGGCACCGATCCCTCGACCAGCGCGGTCAACCGGTACCTCCAGTCCTGGGACGCCCACAACCTGTTCGTCCTGGGCGCCTCGGTGTTCCCGCAGAACGCCGGCTACAACCCGACCGGCGCGGTCGGCGCGCTGTCCTATTGGGCGGCCGACGCCGTGGTCAACAAGTACCTGAAGAACCCCACGCACCTGATGAAGGCCTGAGGACATGAGAGCTGTTCTGATCGCGGCGGCCGGCCTCCTGGCCGCGGCTCCGGCCGCCCGGGCGGGTGACGAAGCCCGCGGCGCGGAAGTCTACGAGAGCTGCGCCGCCTGCCACGGCGACAAGGGCGTCGGGACCGACGGCGGCCCGGCGCTGGTGGGGATCGTCGGCCGCAAGGCCGCGTCCGCCGACGGGTTCCGCTATTCCCCGGCGATGAAGCGGAGCGGCCTCACCTGGGACGCCGCCGCGCTGAAGGAGTTCGTCGCCGACCCGCAGGGCAAGGTGAAGGGCAACCGGATGCCCTTCGACGGCGTCGCCGACGCGGCGGACCGGGACGCGCTGGTGGCCTATCTCCAGGGACTGAAGTAGACCGCGGGAAGGGGCGGTGCCCGCCGGGCACCGCCCCTTCCGACGTCAGCCGATGGCGAAGAAGGCGTTGGGGTTCTGCTGGACGTCCTCGGCCGACACGTTCATCAGCGTGATGGTGTCGCCGTTGCCCAGGTCGACCACGGCGTTGCCGCCGACGTCGGTCACGCGGGCCGCCAAGTCCCCGGCGCTCGACACCGTGAGGCCGTTGATGTTGCGCGAGACCAGCAGGATGTCCACGCCCTGCTGGAAGTCCATCACCACGTCCTGGCCGCCGCCGCCGCGGAAGGCGAAGGTGTCGGCGCCGGCCCCGCCGGTCAGGATGTCGTTGCCGAAGCCGCCGCGCAGCACGTCGTCGCCGCTGCCGCCGAACAGGATGTCGTCGCCGTTGCCGCCGGCCAGCACGTCGTTGCCGGAGCCGCCGTACAGGATGTCGTTGCCGTTGTCGCCCCTGAGATAGTCGTTGCCGGAGCCGCCGTTCAGGATGTCGTCGTGGCCGCCGCCCAGCAGCGTGTCGTCGCCGGACCCGCCGTTCAGCACGTCCCTGCCGCTGCCGCCGTCCAGGATGTCGTTGCCGCTGCCGCCGTCGAGCCGGTCGTGCCCGTGCTCGCCCCTCAGCAGGTCGTCGCCCGAGCCGCCGATGAGGGTATCGTCGGAGGTGCCGCCCAGCAGCGTGTCGTTGCCGCTGCCGCCCAGCAGCAGGTCGGACCGCGCGCCGCCGTTCAAGTAATCGTCGCCGGCCCCGCCGTCGAGCACGTCCTCGCCCCAGTTGCCGAACAGCATGTCGTCACCGCCGCCGCCGATCAGGAGATCGTGACGGCTGCCGCCCATCAGGAAATCCGAATCGCTGGTGCCGTATTGAGTGTCGTAGGACCCGCCTGGAAGTGTCGCCATGAATAGCCTCGCGCCAAGTTCGCCGTTGCCATGGATCTTCTTGGCCGCGAATTTGTATTACCCATATCGTTTTATCAAGCGAACGGCCGGTTCGTGCCCGATTTGTCACAAAATGCCGGATAATACTTTGATATTCGGTCCAAATCGATGTTTCCCGCAACCGATCAGCGCCTTCCGCCCGCGATCGCCCGGGCGGCGGGATCGGCCCGCAGCCGCAGCATCGCCAGGATCCCGAGGAACGGGCCGACGGCGAGCACGGCGAAGGCATAGGTCCAGCCGACCGCGTCCACCGCGAACGGCATCAGATGGATGCTGACGAGCGTCAGCAGGAACCCGGTGCAGGTCTGGATCGTCAGCATGGTGCCGACCAGCGAGCGGTCGCACAGTTCGGCCACGGTCGCCGAGAACTGTCCGCTGTCGGCGATGATGCTGATGCCCCAGACGATGCCGACGGCCAGCAGCAGGACCGGCGGGCCGCCGAACAGCAGGCCGATGGTCAGCGCGCAGGTTCCGCTGACCGCCATGGAGACCGAGGTGACCAGGGTGCGTCCCCAGCGGTCGGCCAGCCAGCCGCCGGCCAGCGCTCCCGCCGCGCCGGCGCCGACGACCGCGAAGGTCGCCAGCTTGGCCGCGGTCGAGGAGTCCCCGCCCGGCGTCAGCGCGAAGCTGGCATGGACGAAAGCGCCGAACCAGGCCCACATGGCGTAGAGTTCCCACATATGGCCCAGATAGCCCAGGTTGGCCAGCCGCAGCGGCCGGTTGCGCCACGCCTCCAGCGCGTTGCCGAGCCGCAGCGGCGGCGCCTTGGCGAGGTTCGGCCCGACCTGGACGAACGTGATCAGGACCGCCGCCAGCAGGGCCGCGGCGGAGGCGGCGACGTAGGGCACCCGCCAGTCCACCCCGCCGAACGCCGCCAGCAGGTGGGGCGAGGCCGATCCCAGGGTGAGCGCCGCGATCAGCAGGCCGATCAGCAGCCCCAGGTCCCGTTTCGCCCAGGTGGTGGCGATCTTCATCCCGACGGGATAGACGCCGGCCATGCACATGCCGGTCACGAACCGCAGCACCGGCAGAAGCGCGTCGGTCGGGTCGAGGGCGAGGATCGCGGCGTTGGCGGCCGCGGCGACCAGCGCCGACGCGCGGAACAGGCGCCGCAGGTCCATCCGGTCCGCCAGGCTGAACAGCGCGCTGCCGAGCGTGCCGGCGACGAACCCCGCCTGGACGCTGCTGGTCAGCAGGGCCTCGCGGAAAGGCCCCAGGTCCCATTCCGCCTTGATGCCGGCGAGCGAGGCCGTCGTGGCGAACCAGACCGACATGGCGGCCACCTCCGCGACCAGCAGCAGGGCGAGGGAGAGGGTCCGCCCCGCGGGACGGACGGCGATGCTTTTTCTTGTGACTCGGGCGCCGGGGTCGGTCATGCCGGTTCTGTCTGCTGCCGTTGGTCGTCTTCAGGCTCGGTTGACACCCGAATATTTGTCAAACAAATAAGCGGGCGGCGTTCGATCCCGTCCCGGATGCCTGACACGAGCGTTGCGGCGGGGCGCCGGCCGAGACACCCGTCCCGATAACCAACCAAGGGGAGAAACCGCCCATGACCGAGAACGCCTCCCAAGCCTCCTTCAAGGCCCTGGTCGCCGACCAGGCCGACGGCAAGGCGCAGGTCGGCCTGACGCGCTGGACGGACGCCGACCTGCCGGAGGCCGACGTCACCGTCGCCGTCGCCTGGTCCAGCTTCAACTACAAGGACGGGCTGGCGCTGACCGGCAAGGGACGCATCCTGCGCAGGTTTCCCATGGTGCCCGGCATCGATTTCGCCGGCACGGTGATCCGGTCCGACTCGCCCGACTTCAAGCCCGGCGACGCGGTGGTCCTGACCGGCTGGGGCGTCGGCGAATCCTGGTCCGGCGGCTTCGCCGAACGGGCGCGGGTCAAGTCGGAATGGCTGGTCCCCCTTCCGGAAGGCATGACCGCCCGCCACGCCATGGCGGTCGGCACGGCCGGGTTCACCGCGATGCTGGCGGTGATGGCGCTGGAGCGGCACGGCCTGGACAGGACCCGCGAGATCCTGGTGACGGGGGCGGCGGGCGGCGTCGGCAGCGTCGCGGTGCGGCTGCTCGCCGGGCTTGGCTACACGGTGGCGGCCTCGACCGGCCGGCCGGAGCAGGCCGATTACCTGAAGTCCCTCGGCGCGTCGGTGATCGTCGACCGCAACGAGCTGGCGCAACCGTCCAAGCCGCTGACCTCCGAACGCTGGGGCGGCGCCGTCGATACGGTCGGCGGAACCACGCTCGCCAGCGTCCTGGCGGGAGTCGCCTACGGCGGTGCCGTCGCCGCCTGCGGCCTTGCCGGGGGCGCCGATTTGCCGACCACCGTGATGCCCTTCATCCTGCGCGGCGTGTCGCTGCTCGGCATCGATTCGGTCAATTGCCCGAAGCCGCGGCGCCAGGAAGCCTGGACCCGCATCGCCCGCGAGCTGCCGCCGGAGACGCTGGACGCGGTCACCACCGAGGTCGCGCTGGAGGACCTGCCCCGGCTGGCCGAGGAGATCCTCAAGGGTCAGGTCCGCGGCCGCACCGTGGTGAGGATCGGCGAGTGAGGATCGGCGGCTAGGAGTCGCTGATGGGGATAGGTCATAGGGTCGCGGGCCGCGTCGCCCGCTTGCGCAAGGTTGCGGGCGCATGCAGAGAGGGTCTGTTCAATCCCACGGGATACCCGCCCCGATGCCCGCCTCCGACAGCCTGTACCACCGCCTCTTCTCGCACCCGCTGATGGTCGAGCAGCTGATCCGCGGCTTCGTGCCGGAGGACGTCGCCGCCGGGCTGGACTTCACCCGCATCGAACGGGTCAACGCCAAGTTCCACGCCCGCGACGGCCGCCGGCGGGAGGGCGACCTGATCTGGCGCGTGCCGACCCTGTCCGGCGAGGTCGTCCACATCTACCTGATGCTGGAGTTCCAGTCGCGCTCCGACTGGTGGATGGCGATCCGGGTCATGGTCTATGTCGGCCTGCTGTGGCAGCATCTCATCCGGGAGCTGAAGCTGCCGCCCGGCTCGCCCCTGCCGCCGGTGCTGCCGGTGGTGCTCTACAACGGCGAGGCCCCGTGGAACGCGCCGCTCGACGCCGCCGGCCTGATGGGCTTGGCCCCCGACGCGGCGCTCTGGCCTTGGCAGCCGGGCATCCGCTATCATCTCATCGACGAGGGCAGGCTCGGCGCCGAGGACCTCGCCCGGAAGGACGGGCTGGTGGCGCTGCTCTTCCGGATCGAGACCTGCACCCGGCCCGCCGAGCTGCCCGGACTGGTCGGCGAGGTGATCGGCTGGTTCCGGGGGCATGCGGACCATGATTCGCTGAAGCTGGCCTTCGGCGAGGTGGTGGCCCAGGCCGTGGCGGCGCTGGTTGGCGGGGACGGGCCGGTGGCGGTCCCGTCGGGATTAGGGGAGGTTCAGGACATGCTGTCGGAGCGGATCAAGATCTGGGAGCGCGAACTGAAGGCCGAAGGCAGGGCCGCGGGCATGGCCGCAGGTAAGGCTGAGATGCTGTCGCGACAGCTCAAGCGCCGGTTCGGCGACCTGCCGGCCGACGTGGACCGCCTGATCGCCTCGGCGACCATCGACCAGCTCGACGCCTACATGGATCGCCTGATGGACGCCCGGTCGCTCGCCGACGTCTTTCCCGACTTTCGGCTCGGCTGAGGCGCCGGCCGGGAACGGATCGGTCCGGCATGTCGGCACACTGGCGTCCCATGGGTCCCGCGGACCTGCCCACGGTCGAGCGGATCGCCGAGATCGTCCACCCCGGTTACCCGGAGTCCCCCGAGGTGCCGGCCGAGCGCCTGGCCCTGTTCCCTGCCGGCTGCCTGATCGCCCGGGACGGAAACGGCAGCGTGCTCGGCTATGCCGTGAGCCATCCAGGCACGCTGGGCCGCCCGCCGGCGCTCGACAGCCTGCTCGGCGGGCTGCCCCCCGATGCCGACTGCCTCTACCTCCATGACGTGGCCCTGCTGCCGGAGGCGCGCGGGCTCGGGCTGGGGGAGTCGCTGGTCGATATCCTCCGCGACCTCGCCGGGCGCCGGGGCCTGCCGGCGCTGGCCCTGACCGCCGTCAACCGGTCGGCGCCCTATTGGCGCCGGCGCGGCTTCGCGGTCCATCCCGGCGACGCGGCGCTGGCCGTCAAGCTGGCGTCGTATGGCGACGACGCGGCCTATATGGTGATTACGCTGGACCGGTCCGTCCATTCTGCCTAGCCTCCCCGGACCGCACGGGAGGGTAGGGGGCTCTGGATGACGACGAAGAAGACCGGCATGGCGCGCGGGCTGACCAGCTACGGCGACGCTGGCTTTTCCATGTTCCTGCGCAAGGCCTTCATCAAGGCCATGGGCTATTCCGACGACGCGCTGGAACGGCCTATCGTCGGCGTCGTAAACACCTACAGCGGCTACAACGCCTGCCACCGCACGGTGCCCGACCTGATCGAGGCGGTGAAGCGCGGCGTGATGCTGGCGGGCGCCCTGCCGGTGGATTTCCCGACCGTGTCGCTCCATGAGTCCTTCGCCTATCCCACCAGCATGTTCCTCCGCAACCTGATGGCCATGGACACGGAGGAGATAATCCGGGCGCAGCCGATGGACGCCGTGGTGATGATCGGCGGCTGCGACAAGACGGTCCCGGCCCAGCTGATGGCGGCGGCCAGCGCCGGCGTGCCCGCGATCCAGCTCGTCACCGGGCCGATGCTGACCGGCAGCCACCGGGGCGAGCGGGTCGGCGCCTGCACCGACTGCCGCCGCTTCTGGGCGCGCTACCGCGCGGACGAGATCGACGCCACCGAGATCGCGGAGGTCAACGACCGGCTGGCCCCCAGCGCCGGCACCTGCTCGGTCATGGGGACCGCCAGCACCATGGCGCTCGCGGTCGAGGCGCTGGGCATGATGCTGCCCGGCGGCGCCGCGATCCCGGCGGTCCTGTCGGAACGGCTGCGCCACGCGGAGGCGACCGGCGCCGCCGCGGTCCGCCTCGCCCGCGACGGCATAACACCCGACCGGATCATGACGGAACGGGCGTTCGAGAACGCGCTCCGGGTGCTGCTGGCGACGGGAGGATCGACCAACGGGATCATCCACCTGACCGCCATGGCCGGGCGCCTGGGCATCCGCATCGACCTGGAGGGTTTCGACCGCATGGGCCGGGAGACGCCCGTCCTGGTCGACCTCAAGCCGTCCGGCCGCCACTACATGGAGGACCTGCACGATGCCGGCGGGCTCGCCGCGATCCTGCGGGAGCTGAGGCCGCTGCTTCACCTGGACTGCCCGACCGTGGCAGGATCGACCCTGGGCGAGGCGATCGACGCGGCACCCGGCCCCTGGCCCCAGGATGTCGTGCGCACCCTGGAGAACCCGATCCATCCCGAGGGCGGCATGGCCTTCCTGCGCGGCACGCTGGCGCCGGGCGGAGCCATCGTCAAGCAGTCGGCCGCGTCGGCCCGGCTGATGCGCCACACGGGACGGGCCGTCGTCTTCGCCGGCGCCGCCGACCTCGCCGCCCGGATCGACGATCCCGACCTGGACGTGACCGCCGACGATATCCTGGTGCTCCAGAACATCGGTCCGAAGGGCGCTCCCGGCATGCCGGAGGCGGGATACCTGCCGATCCCGCGCAAGCTGGCCCGCCAGGGCGTCACCGACATGGTGCGGATCTCCGACGGGCGGATGAGCGGAACCGCGTCGGGCACCATCGTCCTGCACGTGACGCCGGAATCCGCGTCCGGCGGCCCGCTGGCCCTGGTCCGCACCGGCGACCGCATCCGCCTGGACGTTCCGGCGCGCCGGATCGACCTGCTGGTGGACGAGGCCGAACTGGCCGCCCGCACTCCCGTGCCGGTCCCCCATGCGCCGCCGGCGCGGGGCTACCGCAAGCTCTACCTGGACAGCGTGCTCCAGGCCGACGAGGGCTGCGACTTCGACTTCCTCCGGCCGGCGCCCACGAGGACGATTCCCCCGCGATCTTGACCGATATCAATGCGGCGCTCCCGCTTTCCGCCGATGCTGGCGGAAAATAGCGGGAGGATGCCATGCCCGACGACGGGTCCGTCTCCATCGCACGCAGCTCCGGGGAGGGCCGGACGCAGGCCGGCGAGGTCATCGACGGCAACCAGGCCGCGGCCTCGGTCGCGTACCGGGCCAGCGAGGTCATCGCGATCTACCCCATAACCCCCGCCTCGCCCATGGGCGAGCTGGCCGACGAATGGGCGGCCAAGGGGCTGCCCAATCTGTGGGGACAGGTCCCCCGGGTGGTCGAGATGCAGTCGGAGGGCGGGGCCGCCGGGGCGATCCACGGCGCGCTCCAGGCGGGCGCGCTGGCGACCAGCTTCACGGCGTCCCAAGGCCTGCTGCTGATGATCCCCAACCTCTATAAGATCGCGGGCGAGCTGACGCCGTTCGTGCTCCATGTGGCGGCGCGCACCCTGGCGACCCACGCCCTGTCGATCTTCGGCGACCATTCCGACGTCATGGCCTGCCGCCAGACCGGTTTCGCGATGCTGGCATCCTCCTCGGTGCAGGAGGCGCAGGACATGGCGCTGGTCGCCCATGCCGCGACCCTGGAATCCCGCATCCCCTTCATCCATTTCTTCGACGGGTTCCGCACCTCCCACGAGCTGAACCGGGTGGCGGTGCTGGAGGACGAGCAGATCCGGGCCCTGCTGGACGGGGACGCGACCGACGCCCCGCGCCGGCGCGCGCTGACCCCCGACCATCCCGTGATCCGCGGCACCGCGCAGAACGCGGATGTCTTCTTCCAGGCGCGCGAGGCCTGCAATCCCTACTACGAGGCCTGCCCCGGCATCGTCCGCGGCGTCCTGGACCGCTTCGCGGCGCTGACCGGCCGCCGCTACGCCCCGTTCGACTATGACGGCGCGCCGGACGCCGAGCGGGTCGTCGTCGCCATGGGATCGGGCGCCCAGACGGTGCGGGAAACGGCGCTCTGGCTGGCGGCGCGCGGCCACAAGGTCGGCGCGCTGACCGTCCGGCTCTACCGGCCCTTCGACACCGCCGGATTCCTGGAGGCACTGCCGAGGACGGTCCGGGCGGTCGCGGTGCTGGACCGGACCAAGGAGCCGGGCTCCGTCGGCGAACCCCTGTTCCTCGACGTGGTCGCGGCGCTGGCGGACGCCCCGGCGGAGTTCCCCGTCCGCCCCGTCGTGATCGGCGGGCGCTACGGGTTGTCATCCAAGGAGTTCACGCCCGGCATGGCCGCGGCGGTATTCGAGGAACTGGCCGGGCCGCAGCCGAAGCGGCGCTTCACCGTCGGCATCACCGACGACGTGGGCCATTCCTCGCTGGCGTTCGACCCGGACTTCGACATCGAGCCGCCCGACACCGTGCGGGCGGTGTTCTTCGGCCTGGGCTCGGACGGGACGGTCGGGGCCAACAAGAACTCGCTGAAGATCATCGCCGGGCACAGCGGCGCCCATGCCCAAGGCTATTTCGTCTATGACAGCCGCAAGGCCGGCGCCACCACCGTCTCCCACCTGCGCTTCGGGCGGCAGCCGGTCAGGGCTCCCTGGCTGATCCGCAAGGCGGATTTCGTCGCCTGCCACCACGCCCCCCTGCTGGAGCGGGCCGACGTGCTGGAGCTGGCCGCTCCGGGCGCCCAGGTGCTGCTGAACCTTCCCGGCACCCCGGAGGAGGTCTGGGACCGGCTGCCGCGCGAGGTCCAGGAACTGGCCATCGAGCGCGGTTTGCGGCTCCACGCGATCGACGCCAGCCGGGTCGCGCGTGACGCGGGGCTGGGGCGCCGCATCAACACCATCATGCAGACCTGCTTCTTCGCCCTGTCCGAGGTGATGCCGCGCGACGAGGCGATCGCCGGGATCCGCGCCGCGATCGAGAAGAGCTACGGCCGCCGTAGCGAGGAGATGGTCCGCCGCAACAATGCCGCCGTGGACGAGGCGCTTGCCCATCTGGTGCCGGTCCCGGTTCCGTCCCGGCCCACGGGCCGTCCCCGGCCGCCGGCGGTTCCCGGCGATGCGCCGGACTTCGTCAAGCGGGTGACGGCGCTGATGCTCGCCGGGCACGGCGACCGGCTGCCGGTCAGCGCCTTTCCGGTGGACGGCACTTGGCCGTTGGGCACCACGCGTTACGAGAAGCGCATGATCGCGACCGAGATCCCGATCTGGAACGCCGAGCTGTGCATCCAGTGCAACAAGTGCGCGATGGTCTGCCCGCACGCCGCGATCCGGGTCAAGGCCGCCGCACCCGCCGACCTGGCGGACGCCCCGGAAGGCTTCGCGGCGCTCGACTATCGCGGCGACGAGTTCCAGGGGGCGAAGTACCTGCTCCAGGTCGCTCCCGACGACTGCACCGGCTGCACCCTGTGCGTCGAGGTCTGCCCGGCCAAGGACAAGGGCAATCCCCGGCGCAAGGCGCTGGAGATGCGCCCCGCCGAGACGGTCCGCCCGGCGGCCCGGCCGCTCTGGGACCATTTCCGGCAGGTGCCGGAGGTCCCGCGCGAGCGGGTGCCCCACAACGTCAAGCAGGTGCAGCTGTTCGAGCCGCTGTTCGAGTTCTCCGGCGCCTGCGCCGGCTGCGGCGAGACGCCCTACGTCAAGCTGCTGACCCAGCTGTTCGGCGACCGCGCCGTCATCGCCAACGCCACCGGCTGCTCGTCGATCTATGGCGGCAACCTGCCGACCACGCCCTATGCGGCCAATGCCGACGGGCGCGGGCCGGCTTGGGCCAACTCCCTGTTCGAGGACAATGCCGAATTCGGCTTCGGCATCCGGGTCGGGATCGACCAGCTCGGCGACCAGGCCAGGTCGCTGCTGCGGGCTCTGGAGCATGAGCTTCCGGACGGCCTCGTGCAGGGGCTGCTGGCGGAAGGGCCCGCCGGGGAGGCAGCGCTCAAGGCCCGGCGGGAGGCGGTCGCCGAGCTGCGCCGGCAGCTGTCCGGGATCGCCGGCCTCGCCGCACGGCGGCTGGAGCTTCTGGCCGACTATCTCGCGCCCAAGTCGGTCTGGATCGTCGGCGGCGACGGCTGGGCGTACGACATCGGCTATGGCGGCCTGGACCACGTGCTGTCGTCCGACCGGGACGTGAACGTGCTGGTGCTGGACACGGAGGTCTATTCCAACACCGGCGGCCAGCAGTCCAAGGCGACGCCGCTCGGCGCCTCGGCCAAGTTCGCCATGGCTGGCCGGGCGGTCGGCAAGAAGGACCTGGGCATGCTGGCGATGGCCTACGGCCATGTCTATGTCGCCCATGTCGCGTTCGGCGCCAAGGACGCGCAGACGGTCAAGGCCTTCATGGAGGCCGAATCCTATCCCGGCCCGTCGCTGATCATCGCCTACAGCCCCTGCGTCGCCCACGGGTACGACCTGTGCCACCAGCTCGACCAGCAGAAGCTGGCGGTCGACAGCGGACACTGGCCGCTGTTCCGCTACGATCCGCGCCGGCTGGCGGCGGGACAGCCGCCGCTCCAGCTGGACAGTGGCCCGCCCAAGGCGCGGCTGGCCGACTTCATGGCCAACGAAACCCGCTTCGGCGTCGTCCGGCGCGACGACCCCGAGCGGTTCCGGCGGCTGCTCAAGGCGGCGGAGACCGAGAACAGGCTGCGCCTGGACCTCTACCGCCACATGGCGGGGTTCGTCGAGCCGGCGGCAGACTGATCACCTATCGAGCGGAGGGGAGCGGTCATGGATCTGCGCACGCGCTATCTCGGTTTCGAGTTGCCCCATCCGATCATGCCGGGCGCGTCGCCCCTGGTCGACGACCTGGACATGGTGCGGCGGCTGGAGGATGCCGGAGCCTCCGCCATCGTAATGCATTCCCTGTTCGAGGAGCAGATCTCCGGCGAACAGCTCGCGGCCGTCCACGCCGCCGAGCGTTCCGCCGACAGCTTCGCGGAAGCGCTGAGCTACCTGCCCCCGCTCGACGGTTTCGCGCTGGGTCCCGAGGGCTACCTGGAGCAGATCCGCCGGATCAAGGGCACGGTCGGCGTGCCGGTGATCGCCTCCCTGAACGGCGTCAGCCGGTCGGGCTGGATCCGCTACGCCAAGCTGATGGAGGAGGCCGGCGCCGACGCGCTGGAACTGAACGTCTATGCCGTCGCCGCCGATCCCGGCGAACCGGGGCAGGTGGTCGAGGACCGGCTGCTCGGCGTGGCCGTCGCGGTCCGCCGCGCGGTCGCCATCCCGGTCGCGGTGAAGCTGTCGCCCTTCTTCTCCAGCGTCGCCGCGGTCGTCCGCCGGCTGGAGGATGTCGGCATCGACGGGGTGGTGCTGTTCAACCGCTTCTACCAGCCCGACATCGACGTCGAGGCGCTGGAGGTGACGCCGCGGGTGCAACTCTCCGACCCGTCGGAACTGCTGCTGCGCCTGCACTGGCTTGCGATCCTGTCCGGCCGGATCAGGCCCGCGCTGGCGGCGTCGGGCGGGGTCCATCGGGTGGAGGACGTGGTCAAGGCGGTGATGGCGGGAGCCCACGCCGTGCAGACGGTGTCGGCGTTGCTGCGCCACGGACCGGAGCACCTGACCGTCCTGGTGGACGGCTTGCGCCGCTGGATGGAGGAGCGCGGCTATGCCTCCCTGGAGCAGATGCAGGGCAGCATGAACCTGCGGCGCTGCCCCGACCCGGCCGCTTTCGAGCGGGCGAACTACATGCGCGTGCTCCAGGGCTGGCGGGCCGACGGATAGTTGCCTGTTTGGATACATGAGGACTGCCCGGAGCTCCGGGGCTCGCGGATCGTCGTCGCTCGCCGGGGAAACGATGGTTCACGCATATTTAACCATACCCCAATATTCTGGCAGCTACGATGTATCTTGGAGTAAAACTCGTGGCACCAGTCCCGTATCATTCTGAGAAATCAAGTAAAATTATCGTTTCCGGTGCCAACTCCGCTTATTTTGATCTTTTGAAAGGCTTGGTCGAATCGCTTGAAACGGTCGAGGGATTGCGTGGCCGTGCCTTGGGCATTCTCGACCTCGGCCTTTCGGATTCCGAAAGAGCTTATCTGGACAGGAAGAGCGCGATCATCGTCCGGCCTGAGTGGCCCTTCGAGGAAATGAAAGGCGCAGACCTTCCCGAGTGGTTCAAGGCCATGGTTTGCCGTCCGTTCCTTCCGAGGTATTTTCCCGGCTTCGAGTTCATCTTCTGGATCGACGCTGACAGTTGGCTTCAGAACGCGCAGGTGCTGGACTTGTTCGAGGCGGGTGCGAGGGAGGACGGCTTCGCCGTCGTGCCCACCGCGGACAGGGCGTACGGGCCGGCGATCGGGAACTCCTACCTCATGGAATTCCAGCGAGAATGGTACGCAAAGGGTTTCGGTGAGGAAGTCGCCGAGAAACTCTACCGTTTCCCTGTGGTGGCCGCAGGCGCGCTTTGCGGCCGGAGCACCGCGCCGCACTGGGCGCAATGGCAGCTCCTGATTGCCAAGGGCCTGGGTTCCGCCGTCTTCCGGGAGATCGAGCAGACCGCCTTGAATGTTCTCGTCCATGGCACGCCGACAAGAACGCATCTGCTTCCGGCCTATTGCCATTGGGTGTGCAACAGCAGGGTGCCGGCTTTCGACGAGGGCAAGCAGAAATTCGTCGAACCTTTCCTGCCGTACGAAGAAATCGGCATCATGGGGTTGGCCGACAACACGAAGAGGGATGCTTTCCTCATCGAGACGACGACGGGCATCCTGAAGAAAGGTTATCTCACTTTCGGCGGGCATACAGATGGAGCGCGATCGGCAAACTTCGATATCGGCGAGGGTTGCGCGGTCGATGGGGTGTTCACGAGAAGATTCATGGAGAACACGTTCAAGAAACTGAACTCCCTTGGATACATCAATTTCGTTCAAGTCGGCGCGATGGACGGTTTGCTGTTCGACCATCTTCACCACGCCATCAAGGAATATCGATGGGACGGAATCCTCATCGAGCCCCTGCCGGATATGTTCCAGAGGCTGAAGAGGAACTATGAGGGATGCGAAGGTCTGATCTTCGAGAACTGCGCGATCGCACCGGATGACCGGCCTCGCCCGATGTGGCGTGTTCCCGTCGAGGCCGTCGAGAGCGGGTTGGTTCCCCCTTGGGCGATGGGCATTTCATCGCTTTACGACGACAGGAACGCGATCGGCGGCAACCTTGTTTCCGATGCCGACTTCGCGTCGATCCGGAAGCACCTGACCACGGAAACCGTGGCATGCAGCACTTTCGGTCAGATCCTGTCCAGGCACTCGTTCGACACGGTCGATCTGGTCGCCATCGACGCCGAAGGTTCGGATATGGCGATTCTGCGCCAAGTCGATTTCATGGCCCTGGGGACCCAGGTGGCGATCGTGGAGATCTGCAACCTTCCCGCGGATGAAAAGCGGGAATGCCTGACGACATTGTATGGCAACGGCTTCAGGTGCTTCGTGTCGGAGGACCGCAGCGATATCCTGGCGGTACGGGGCGCCCTGGCCGACGCCTGACGTCATGGCGGCGCCCGAGGCGGCCGATCGCCGGCCTCTCGGCACCCCGCGGGACATGCGGCGCAGCGCTCTACTTCGAGTAGCAGGTTTTCCTGGTCATACTTCCTAAAGAGACATATCGAGGAAACATAACCCGTTTCTTGCATATGAGGACCGTCAACCTGCAGCCGATCATTCTTCAAGAAGCCAATTTACCCGCAACACGAGTAAAAATCTCAATGGAGAGATAAACGACCTAGTTTCGGCAAAACAAAATTATATGATTACCTTTTAAAACTCAGATCTATTCCATAGTACGGAAGTCATAATACGCAGGTATTCACGTTTTATTTACGAGTCGAGATCAATCTAGTCCGGCGGCAGAAAGCCGTTTCAATCCAAAACGTGAGGCTCGGATGGCCAACTCAGTCAATACGAACATCGGGGCGATGGTTGCCCTGAAGAACCTGAACAGCGTCAGCGACTCCCTGTCGTCGACGCAGAAACGCATCAGCACCGGCTTGAACGTCGCCGACGCCTATGACGACGGTGCGTCCTATGCCGTCGCCGAAGGAATCCGCAGCGACGTCAAGGCGATCGGCGCGGTGAACGAGCGTCTCGCCGTCGGCAAGGGCATGATCGACGTCGCGGTCAAGGCGGGTGAAAACATCTCCAAGTCCCTTGGAGACGTCCGCGCCGTCCTGACCAAGCTGGCCGACGAGGCGCTGACCGGTTCCGACCGTACGAACTACGAGAACCAGTACAACACGCTGAAGGAGGACATCAAGAACTTCATCGCCGATGCCAAATACAACGACATCAACCTTATCGGCACCGGCTCCACCGACCAGAAGATCATTTCCAACGTCGATGGCGGAAACATCGCCATCACCGCCCAGAACCTGACGTCCGCCGTCTACGACCAGCTCGGCAACGCGACCAACGCCACCGAGGCGGCCACCATGATCGCCTCCACCGGCGGTATGGCCAACGCCATGACCAATCTCGGCAAGGCGATGAACCAGCTGGCCGCCGACAGCCGCCGGGTCACGAACCAGATCGGGTTCAACAACGCGATCGCGGACGCGACCAACACCGGCCTGGGCGCCATCGTCGACGCCGACCTCGCCAAGGAAAGCGCCCGCCTGCAGTCCCTCCAGGTCAAGCAGCAGCTTTCCAGCCAGGCGCTGTCGATCGCCAACCAGTCCCCGCAGTCCCTGCTGGGCCTGTTCCGCTAAGGGTCGTTCCCGCCCGCGCCTTCCCGGCCACCGGCCCGGAAGGCGCGGGCGGAAACCTCCCGGTTCCTTCCCGTACTTTCCAGCATTTCCTCCCCTCGTAGAAACCATCACCGGAAGCGGTCCTGAACGGAAGTGGCAATGAACCCGAAGCTCAATGCCTATAAACAAGCGGCGATGATGAACAAGGATTATCGCTCGCAGGAGGCGAACCTTTTCAAGCGGGTCACTTTCGGCCTGATCGAGGGGAAGGCGAACCCGGACGGATTGGAGCTCGTCAGGGCGGCGTCCGACAACAGGCTGCTCTGGCAGACCATCGTCAACCTGCTGCGGGACGACCAGAACCGCCTGCCGGCACCGCTCCGCGCCCAGATCATCTCCATCGGGCAGACCGTCATCCGGGAGATCGACGACAACGCCACCGGCATGCTGGACGTGGACTTCCTGATCGACATCAACACGCAGATGATCGAGGGGCTCGCGGCGCAGCCCGAAATGTCGCCGGCAGCGATGGCGGCGGTGTCGCAGAACCTGCGCCAAGGCGCGTAGGGGGATCGTTCCACCCTCCGGGAGCCCGACCATGTCCAACAGCATCGTCTTCTACAAAATGCCGGCCATGGCGGCCTATCAGCTCGCTCTCAAGCAGGGCGACACGGCGCTGGAGAAGATGGCTGCCCGGAAGGACGTCAAGGCCGAGGTGGATTACTTCCGCGACAAGATCCAGGGCGTGAAATCCGTCGAGGACCTGTTCAAGGACCGCCGCCTGACGAAGTTCGTGCTCGACGCGGTGGATCTCGGCAAGGAAACGGACAAGATGGGCCTGATCAGGAAGGCCCTGACGCAGAAGGCCGAGGATTCCGACGCCCTGATGAACAGGCTGCCCGACAAGCGCTACAAGGTGGCGGCCAGCCTGCTCCAGTTCGGCGAGAAGGGGCTTGGGCAGATCCAGCGGGAAAGCACCAAGGACGACCTGGCCGAACTCTACGTCAAGAGCCGGTACAACGACGGCCTGGCCACCCAGAACTCGGCGGTCCCCCTGGCCCTGTACCTGAAGGACAATGCGGCCGGCGTCAAGAACGCCTACGACATCCTGGGCGACCAGCGCCTGCGCCATGTCGTGACGACGGCACTCGGCCTGCCGCTGGAGATCGCCAACCAGTCGGTCGAGGCGCAGGCCGCCGCGATCGAGAAACGCCTGAAGATCTCCGACCTGAGCGATCCGAAATTCGTCGACAAGATGGCCAAGCGCTTCCTGATGCTCTCCGACGACACGTCCGTGTCGGCGGGCCCGGAGCAATGGAAGCTGAACCTTTTTGCCTGAAACACCCCGTCGGCCGCCGGACGGTTCGGCCTGGAGCTGGAGAGAATCGATGCTTGCCGAGGTAGCCCTGAAAGATCCGGTCGCTCCCGCCGACCTGGCGGAGCTGAAGCAGCGCGCTGCCATCCTGTTGGCGCGCGGCGACCTGGAAGGGACCCGGACGCTGTTGGATGCCGCGCTCGACGCCCTGCCGGAGGACGCCGACCTGCTGGCGCTGCGGGGAGCTTGCCGCGCCCGCCAGGGCGAACTGGGCGAAGCGGTCCAGGACCTGGCGACCGCGGTCATGTCGAGGCCCCAGGATTGGGAACTGCTGAACAGTTTCGCCGTCCACCTGCAGAAACTCCAGATGTTCGACGAGGCGGTCGTCTTCCATGTCAAGGCGATCAACAATTCCGAGCCCGGGCAGCATCCCCAGCTCTACGTGAACCTGGGCCTCGCGATGCGGGGGCAGGGCAACCACGAGGCGGCGGCCGAACTGTTCGAGACGGTGCTCGCCGCCCATCCGGACATGGTCGATGCGGCGGTCAACCTGTCGAGCACGCTCAATTCCCTGAAGGAATTCGGGCGCAGCATCGAGGTCTGCCGGCGCGCCCTGGCCTTCGTCGAGGCGCCGGAACTGTACCACAACATGGGCAATGCCCTGCACCGCAGCCCCGGGCGCCGCGCCGACGCCGCGGCGGCGTTCGAACGCGCCGTCGAGCTGGATCCCACGAATTCCCGGTCGAGGCACATGCTGGCATTGCTCCGGAACGAGGCGATCGATACCGTCCCGCCCGAGTTCGTGGCGGGGCTGTTCGACGACTACGCCAGCCATTTCGAAGCAGACCTGATCGAGAAGCTGCAGTACCGCGTGCCGGGGCTCGTCCGCCGCTACCTGCTGAAGGCCGCTCCCGGCCGGTCGCGCTTCGCGTCCGTCCTCGATCTCGGCTGCGGGACCGGCCTGGCCGGCCTCATGCTGCGCGACGTCGCCGACTTCCAGAAAGGCGTCGACATCTCCCGCAACATGCTGTCCAAGGCGCTGGAGAAGCGCGTCTACGACCAGATCGAGGCCGTCAACCTTCAGGAGTCCCTGGGCGAGATCGACCGCGCCTATTCGGTCGCGGTCGCCGCGGACGTGTGCGGCTATATCGGCCGCCTGGACGGCTTCTTCGCGAAGGTGTCCGAGGTCCTCGAAGCCGGCGGGCTGTTCGTCTTCTCGGTCGAGGAATGTTTCCTTGATGACTACGAAGTTTCCGCAGCTGGCCGCTTCGCCCATCGCCGGAGCTACGTCCAGGAGGTGCTGGACGATACCGGCTTCCAGGTGGCGTCCGTCGCCCGCGAGCAGCTTCGCATCAATGCCGGCAAGCCGGTGTTCGGCATGATCTTCGTCGCGCGGAAAGCGGCCTGACCGTCCCCGCCGCCTCCAGAACCGGGTGAGCAAGAATGGCGCTTCGATATTCCGTCAAGAAAGGTGAAGTCCTGTACATCGAAGGCGTCCGGATGCAATTCGTCGACAATTCGGAGATATTGCTGCTCGACCAGTGCGATATCCTGCCGGAACGGATGACCATCAAGGACCCGGGCTCGCTCACCACGCTCCAGACCTTCTACTATGTCATCCAGGAAACCTACATCAGGCACCGCAGCTCCCGGGAGGGGCAGCACGGAGACATCCTGAAGATCTGGCATAACGTGAAGGATCATCTGCGGAAGGCAGGCTCGCGCCGCGGCGCCGGTCTCGACGTCGATGCCGTCGAGTCGCTGCTGGATCAAAAGAACTATTACAGGCTCCTGAAGATGCTCTGGAAGGTCATCGACCTGGAAACCCCGGACTTCTGGACGAACAACTCCGAACATGTCCGGCAGAGCGAGAACTACGTCAGGAGCTTCCAGCCCAGGCACGTGAGAAGATGACGCGTCCCGGCGCTCCGCGGTCCCGTCAGTGCGCCATCAGGACCGGGATGCGGACCGGGTTCTCCAGCACATGGCGGGTCGTGCCGCCCAGGACCATTTCGCGGAAACGGCTGCGGCCGTAGGCGCCCATGACCAGCAGTCCGGCGCCCAGGTCCAGGGCGCGCTGGGCCAGCGCCCGACCCATCGGTTCCTCCGGGACCCTCGGCAACCTGTCGATGGCGGCCTCGATGCCGTGCCACGCGAGATAGGCCGCGAGATCCACGGCGCCGTCGACCTGCCGGCGAAGGTCCTCCTGCACCAGGACGAGGACCCTGGGCGCGCGGGCCAGCAGCGGCATCGCGTTGATGACCGCGTGCGTCGCCTCGGCGCTGTCGTTCCAGGCGATCGCGACGGCCTTGCCGAGGGTCTCGAGCGGAACCGCGGGGGCCAGCAGGAGCGGCCGTCCCGCGTCGAACAGCACCGCGTCGCGGGCCCTGGCCAGGGCGCCCGGGGCGGCGCGGTCGTCCGGCGGGACGACGGTCAGGTCGGCGCACCGGGCCATCCTCGCCAGCGTCCGGTCGACATTCCCAAGCTTCCTGTGGAAACAGGCGCTCGCCTGCCCGGGGTCAGTGCCGGGCGTCCCGGCCAGCGGCAGCCCGGCCGCCTGACGGACACGGTCGAAGCACCGTTCGGCCTCCCGCCCGGCGGCCGCCACGGCCGCTTCCCTCTCCCGGATCATCTCGTCGATGAATTCGGGCGGAACCGCCTCGCCCATGATCGGGATGCTCGCCGCCGGGTCCATGGCCAGGAAGACCGCTTCGACATGGGCGCCCAGCACCCGGGCCATGTCGAACGCCAGCGCCAGCGAGGTCCGGTCGGACGGCCGGCCGTCCAGCGGTGCCAGGATCTTCCTGATCATGGAGCCCCTCCCGTCACGTCGTCTGATGCGACGCCGGTTCGTGCCGCTTCACGTCCAGCCGCTGGCGCCTGACATGGTCCTCCAGCCGCCGGACGGCCGCGTCGAAGGCGGCCCTGAGGGCGGCGTGAGCGTCCTCGTGGACGCCGTCGGCGACCAGTTCCCCGCCCGGAACGGTCATGCCGACCGTCACCTGGTAGAGGTTCCCCTGCTGGCGGTTGCCGTGGGGCCGCTCCACGACCACGCGGCACGCCACGATATGCTCGCAGAATCGCTCCAGCTTCGCGGCCTTCTCGCCGATGCGCGCTTTCAGCGCCGGCGACGGATCCAGGTTCTTGAAGGTGATCTTGAGTGGTGTTTTCATTTGATCCGCCTCAGGGTTGGCTCATGGCCGGGACTGGAGGGAAGCGGGCTACGATCCCGAGACCTCGATCTTCCGCGCCGGCCGCGCAGCCGCCTCGGTCTTGGGCAGAGTGACGGTGAGCACGCCGTCCTTCATCGCCGCGGCGATCCTGTCCTGATCGACCGTTTCCGGGATGGGGAAGGAGCGATGGAACGAGCCGTAGCGCCGTTCGGACAGGTGGAGCTGCTTTTCCGTTTCCTCCTTTTCCTCGCGCTTCTCGCCCTTCACGGTCATCATCCGGCCGCTGACGCTGATCTCGACGTCCTTCTGGTCGATGCCGGGGAGTTCCAGCGTGACGACGTATTCCTTCTCCTTCTCGGCGATCTCCGCGGTGGGCACCGCTCCCGAGAGCGCGGACTCGAACCGGCGGAACGGCTCGAAATCCATCAGGCGCGCGCGGAAGGGGCTGCGCATCATGCCGGCAGAGAAGTCGTCGAACAAACGGTCGATCTCGTCCCGCAGGCTCAGCAGGGGATGCCTGGCACGGCCGGCGGCGCCCTTCTCCTCGGTCGCCGCAGGCTGGGTCTCGGTCTTCATGGCCGGTTTCTCCAGGGTGCCTGTCATGGTTGGTTCCTCCTTAGGATGAGGTCCGGGCCTTTCCCTGCCCGGAGCGCTTCCTGATCCGGCGGGACTTCGACGCCGCCATACGGAAAAGACTGCCGCGGCGCCGGCCGGCCTGCCTTAACCTCGATCAAGCAGGCCTGTTTTTCCCGACCGTCAGCACGGCCGCCCCCGTGACGGCGCCGGACCGGAGCGCCGCCACGGCCTCGTTGGCCCGCTCCAGCGGATACTCCGTCACCCGCGCCCGGACCGGCACCCGGGGGGCCAGCGCCAGGAACTCCTCGCCGTCGCGCCGCGTCAGGTTGGCGACGGACCGCACGACCCGCTCGCCCCACAGGATCTCGTAGGGAAACGAGGGAATGTCGCTCATATGGATGCCGGCGCACACCACGGTGCCGCCCTTGGCCACGGCCCGCAGCGCCAGCGGCACCAGCGGCCCGGCGGGGGCGAACAGGATGGCGGCGTCGAGCGGCCCGGGCGCCGGCTCGTCGGACCCGCCGGCCCAGGCCGCCCCCAGGTCGCGCGCCAGGTCCTGGGCGTCCCGGTCGCCCGGCCGGGTGAAGGCGAAGACCTCGCGTCCCTGGTGGCGGGCGACCTGCGCCACGATGTGGGCGGCGGCGCCGAAGCCGTAGAGCCCCAGGCGGGCCGCGTCCCCGGCCATGCGGAGCGCCCGGTAGCCGATCAGGCCGGCGCACATCAGGGGCGCCGCCTCGGCGTCCGTATAGGAGGGGTCGATCGGGAAGCAGTAGCGGGCGTCGGCCACCGTCAGCTCGGCATAGCCGCCGTCGATCTGGTAGCCGGTGTAGCGGGCCCGATCGCACAGGTTCTCGCGGCCGGACAGGCACCAGGCGCAGGTGCCGCAGCTCCATCCGAGCCACGGCACCCCCACCCGGTCGCCCGGGGCGAACCGCTCCGCGCCGGGGCCGGCCTCGACCACCGAGCCGATGATCTCGTGGCCGGGGACCAGCGGCAGGACGGGGTCCGGCAACTCCCCGTCGATCACGTGCAGGTCCGTGCGGCAGACCGCGCAGGCATGCACCCGGATCAGGATCCGGCCCGGCCCGGGCACGGGGTCGGGCCGGTCTGTCGGAACCAGCAGTCCGCCGGGGCGCTGCAGAACCATTGCCTTCATGGGGGGCGCTCTCGTGGCTCGTGTAGTCGGGCGCCATCCTGCCCGACCGCCGGGCGTCCCCCCTTAACCTGGGTCAATACGGTCCCGCCCCTTGGCGCCCCTCAGGCGGCGGCGACCGGCCTCAGCCCCCCGGTGATCGACTCGAACGCCGCCCTGAAGCGCGGATCCGCCATGTCCTGGGCCGCGAAACGGACATGCAGCGCGCCGCCGTCGCCGTCCAGCACGTCGAACCGCACCCGGACGCCGCGGCGGTCCAGCGCCAGGACGCCCTGGGCGCCGATGCGGATGCCGGTCACGCCGGTGATCATCGCCCCGCCTTCCGACAGGTTCGCGATCCTGGCGGACCGCCGGTCGGACCCGAATTCGACCGAGCAGGGTTCGTCCACGTCGAAGCGCTCGTCGCGCCGCCGGTTCGCCTCGACGGTGGAGGTGCGGACGACCCGGACCAGCACCCGGCGGAGATCGTCGATGCTGACCGCGACCTCGTTGGAGCCGGCCTTCACCTGGGCGGCCTGGTCGCCCGTCTGGACCACCTCGCTCGAAACCTCGGAAATCCGGACCGAGACCTCGTGGGCGGCCACCGTGGTCTCGGCGACGTTGCGGCTGATCTCCTGGGTCGCCGCCGCCTGCTCCTCCATGGCCGCGGCGATCGCCCCGGACACCCGGTCGATCTCGCCGATCGTCTGCCCGATCTCCGCGACGGCGCTGACGGCGGTCGCGGTCACGCTCTGGATCTCGTTGATCTGGCGGGTGATCTCCTCGGTCGAGCGCGCCGTCTGGTTGGCCAGGTTCTTGACCTCCTGGGCCACCACGGCGAAGCCCTTGCCGGCCTCGCCGGCGCGCGCCGCCTCGATCGTCGCGTTCAGCGCCAGCAGGTTGGTCTGGCCGGCGATGGCGCTGATCAGCTTGGCGACCTCGTCGATCTTGCCGACCGCCTGGGACAGCGAGCTGATCGTCGCCTGGGTGCGCTCGCCGCTCTCCACGGCGCGCCGGGTCACCGCGCCCGAATGGGCCACCTGGCTGGTGATCTCCCGGATGGAGGCGGCCAGCTCCTCGGTCGCGGCGGCGACCGTCTGGGCGTTGGCGAGCGCCTGGTTGGCCGCCGCGGCCACGGTGCGGGAGCTGGCGCCGACCCGTTCCGCGGACTCCGCCATGCCCTCGGCATCGCGGGCCATGCCCCCGGTATGGATGGCGACCCGTTCGACCGCCGAGCGGGCCTCCCGCTCCACCGTCTCCGCCATGGCCTGGAGCGCCGCGGTCCTGGTCTCCGCCTCGGCTTCGGCGTAGGTCTCCAGCAGCAATTCCAGGTCGAGCCAGGCCAGCTTGGTAAGCGCGTTGCGCAGCGCCAGCTTGCGGGCCGCGTCGCCGGACCGGAGCAGCGAGCCGAGACCGTTCCCCCCGGCCTCCAGGCCCAGCTCCTCGATGATGCCGGTGATCACGACGTTGTGGCAGACGGCGACCGCGTAGCCGGGCACGCCGTTCTCGTAGAAGGTCCGGGCGAGCTGCGTCGCCGACCGCATGAAGTCGTCGTCGATCCGGCCGGACACGGCGCGGACCCAGTGCTGCACCCGGACTGCATGGACGGCCGGGTTGGCCAGCGCGGACTGGATCTCGGGCCAGGCGGCGAAACGGGACTGCCAGTGCTGCAGCAATGCCGGCAGACGCTGTTCGGCAAAGGATCGCTGCTCTCGGACCAGATCGATGTCGGCCTGGGTCAGCCGGAACACGGCAAGACGCCTGGATTGGCTGTCCGACGCGAGCCGCGAATTAGCATTGTCGTCTACGCTCATAAAGTCCTCTGAAATCGATGAGAAGCGTTCCCCTGCCGACGCCAGGATAGGATCGAGTGATGAAATATTTATTGACGATATTACTTTAGATTGCAAAGTTAAGTCTTATATCGGGGTTCATAAAGTAACGTTTTCAATCGCCGGATCCGCATATCACCAAATGTATAACAAAGGTTTTTACCTTTCGAAGTAACCTCCAAGTAGGATCGGGAAAGGAAGAGTCAAAATCGTTTCACAGAGATCGTTTGATGACAAGCCAACTGCAGAGGTTCATCTCCTTCGCATTCGCAGCAGCCGACCTGCTGATCGAGGTGGGAGCCCGCGGCGAGATTCGCTTTGCCCTTGGCGCCGCCTCGACCCTGACGGACCGGCGCGACGATGAACTGATCGGCAGGAACTGGCTCGACCTGTTCGACCCGGCGGACCGGAAGGCGGTCCGGGATCTCGCCGCGGCGCTGGGGCCGCAGGGGCGCTCCGGACCGCTGGAGGTGCGCATGGCGGCCGCCGGTCCGCACCCGGGAACCGTCCGGGAAGCGACCCGGCGCGCGTCGCTCAGCGCCTGCCGGCTGGCGGGTCCGCAGGAATCGCTGTCCTGCGTGCTGACGGCGCTCCCGGCCGCCGGCGAGCCCGGCGCCGGGCTCGCCGGCATCGACAACTTCGTCGAGGCCGCCCGCCGGGCAGGCGGGGAGGGCGCCAACATGACGCTGGTAGAGGCGCCCGGGCTGGTCGGCCTGGCGCAGAGCGACCCGGCCATGTGCAGCACCCTGGTACAGCGGATCAGCACGCTGCTGCAGGATTCGGCGGTTGACGGCAATGCCGCGGCCCGGCTGGGGGAAGCCCGCTTCGGCGTCACCCACCGGGGCGGCGAGACCATCCTGCGCAAGGGTCTGGCCGACATCACGGCGGAAGGGGCCCGCAACGGCATCGACCTCGGGCTCAGCACCCACGACATGGCGCTCGGCGGCGGGCTGGGTCAGGACGAGCTGCTCCAGGCGGTCCGCTTCGCGGTGAACCGGTTTTCCTCCCTGGGTTCGTCCGCCGCGCTGCCCGGATCGGTGACCCAGGCGTTCGAGCAGATGGTCGATACCGCGATCCAGCGGATGAACGACTTCGCGACGGTCGTGCGGGAGGAGAAGTTCGACCTGTCCTTCCAGCCGATCGTCGCCTTCGCCACCGGGGCGCTGCACCATTTCGAGGTCCTGGCCCGCTTCACCGACGGCACCAGCCCGTTCGAGAACGTCCAGTTCGCCGAAGAGATCGGCGTCATCGAGAAGTTCGACTTCGCCGTCTGCACGCGCTCGGTCGCGGCGATGCGGGCCAGGGACAGGGAACCGGGGGCCTCGCCGCTGCGCCTGGCGGTCAACCTCTCCGGCCAGTCGCTGGAGAACGCCGTGTTCATCCGCCTGTTGCTGGCCCTGCTGGACGAGAACCGGGACCTTGCCGGCCGGCTCTCGCTGGAGATCACGGAGAGTGCCCGGCTGCGGGACCTGGTCCGGGCCGAGCGGGTGATCCAGGAGGTCAGGCGGCGCGGCTTCACCGTCTATCTCGACGATTTCGGGGCAGGCGCCGCCTCGTTCCAGTATCTCCAGGCGCTGACCATCAACGGGGTCAAGATCGACGGCTCCTACGTCAAGCGGATCGGCGAGTCGCGGCGGGACGACACCCTGCTGCGCGGGCTCGTCCGGCTGTGCGCCGACCTGGAGATCGAGACCGTCGGCGAGATGGTGGAAACCGCCGGGCAGGGCGAGTTCCTCCGCGCCATCGGCGTCACCCTGGGCCAGGGGTGGCTGTTCGGCAAGGCGACGCCGACTCCGGTCTGGACGCCGAAGCCGCTGGAACCGGTGGCGCCGTCCCGGCTGCGCGGCCGGCGCCAGGGCGTCGTGGAAAGCTGGAGTTGAGGGCGAAAGCCGGCATTTCCCTTAACCTGAACATAATAGTATGCGTCGTAAGGTTTCGAATGAATTGCTGCGGGGAGCGGGCTGGAGAATGACCGGAAAGCGGCCGAAGGCGCTGTCGTGCCGATCCGCGCACGGGACGGAGAAAGTCGGATCCGATGCAGGCTTCCCCCTCTGACCTGAAGGCTACCACCGGGTCCACCGGTGCGGTTTCCGGGATGGTGCTGCCGACGGCGGAGGAGATCGCGACCCTGCCGGCCAGGACCATCGAGCGGATCCACCGCTATTCGGCGGAACTGCCGCCGTCTCCCGCCCGGGCCGCGCTGGAGGACGCGCTTCGTCCCCGCCTGCGGACGACGCGGCCGCCCAAGATGATCACCCCGATGCGGCTGTTCTGCCTGCCGTTCGAGGACCTGCTGACCGACCGGAACCCCCGGGTGCGGCCGGCCGGGCTGATTCCCCGCCGCATCCTGATGCCGTTCTGGGGGCTGCTGACCAGGCCCGCGACCGTGCCCGCCCTGCTGCGCGGCCCGACCGCGGAGTTCCCGCTGCCGCTCCGGCCGGACCGCGAGGCGCTCGACCATCCCCTGTTCGAGGCGGGCCGCGGGACCCTGTCGGCGATGCGCGCCGCGGCGGTGGGCAACCCCTCGATCGCCGGCGTGGGCAAGCGCATCCATCCCGACATCTGGGACATGGTTCCGGAGATGGACCTGGCGCTCGGCCTGCGCTTCGATCTCTGGCGCATCCGCCAGGACCTCGCCCGGGGCCGCATCGACCCGGCGGTGTCGGAGTTCCTGCGCGCGGCCGGCGGCGACGCGCTCGCCATGCATGTCATGCTGCTCTCCCTGGCGCGGTCCCCCGTATCCCGCGGCGCCTTCCCCGACTTCGCCACGGCGCTCGGCCGCCACCGGTCCAAGGAGGTCGTCCGCATCCTGTCGGACATCGTGCGCTGCACCGCCGACGACGCCCGCCAGGACATCGGGCTGGAGACCGCCGAGGAGGCGGCCCGCGACCTGGACCCCGCAGCGCTGGCCCGGGGGCTCCGCCCGGCCGCCGAACGGCTGGCGGTGCTGCGCGCCCAGCCCATGGGCCGCGGCGGGACGGCCGCCGCCGAGCGGCTGGGCGAAGACCTCAGGGCGGCGGTCCGCGACAGGCTGGTGCCCAACGTGGAAGAGATGATCGAGCGCCTCCCCGCGATGCCCCGCACGCCGGACGAATCGGAGTTCGTCGCCGCCCTGGCCTCGGCGGTCGAGATGCTGTCGGTCGGCCGGGATGTCTGCGCCGGCGCCGGCTTCGCGGACATGACCGCCGTCCCGGTCGAGCGCCTGATGGCCGCGACCCGGCGCCGGATCGCCGCCCTGGCGCGCCCCGTTCCCCAGGGCGATCCCGGTGCCGGCGCCTCTTCCGGGACCGGCGGCGCCGCGCCGCCCGACCCGGCGCTGGCCGACCGCGCGCTCCGCGTCGCGGCGCGGGCGGCCCACGCCTTCGAGCAGCTCTGCCCCCAGGAGAACGTCCTGACCTTCCTCCAGACCGCCTTCGTCGATGCGACCGGGCGGGCGGCCCCCCGCACCCGGGAGGCCTTCCTGTCGGAAATCGTCCGGTCCTGCTGCGCCCCGGTGCGGGGCGGTTGATCGCTTCTCCACGTGCGGTTGCCCGATCGCAAGCAATTCTTCAATCCCTCGGGTGCATCATCGCCCGGCATCCTTCCGTGGAGAGTCGATCATCATGAACGAGACCGTGCCGCCGTTCACGACACGCCTGTCCGGCGACCATGTGCCGGCCACCTTCGAGGAGCGCGGCGCCGCGGTACCGTTCCAGAAGCCGGATCTCGCCAACGCGCGCGTCAGGCGCGCCGCCCAGGGCGAGCTGGAGGTGCTGGTCTACGGCTTCTCCGGCGGGCGCGGCGTCTATATCCTGCCGTGGCGGGCGCTTCCCGAGGTCCTGCGCCTCAACCTCCACGACCTGACGCTCCATGCCGAGGTGCTGACCACCCAGGCGGTCACGCCCGAGCGGATCCAGGTCGCCGCCTACCGGGTCGCCCGCAGCGGCCTCGCCGGGGAATCCATGCTCCAGGACGCCGACGAGCTGCTGGCCGACCGCGCCCAGGTCGCGACGGTGACCGCTTTCCACCTGCTGCGCCGCCTGATCCCATCCCCCGGGCTGACCGTCAACGGCTATCCCATGACGCCGCTATTGCTGGCGACGCCCGCGGGCAAGGCCGCCGCGCGCGCCGCCCTGCAGCCCGGCAACCTGTTCGACCGCATCCAGAAGGCCGCCTCCCTCGTCCTGCCGCTCGGCGTCGATGCCGAGGACGGCCGGGGGCCGCTCCGCACCCTGTTCGGCCGGGTCCGCGGCTTCGCTGCCCGAATCGAGGGCATCGGCGGCGACGCGGCCGTGCTGATCGCCGATGTCGCCCGGCTGACCGTGGCGATCGGCGACGACCTGATCCGGCAGGCCGACGCCATGACGGCGGACCCCGGCCCGCTCCTGGACGACTGGGACGCCCGAAGCCCCGCCCTCCGGCAGGCGGTCGAGCGCCTGGGATGGCTGCTCGACGGCTGGCAGCCGGTCTGCGACCTCTGGAGCAACTGGCCGGGTTCCACCGCCGACCCCGCCCTGGCCCTGACCACGCTCCGCATCCTTCCCCTGGTCCCGAGGGACGAATGCGGCCGCTTCCACGGCGACGCCGCCAGCCTCCACCGCCGCCAGACCACCGTATTCAGCGCCTTGCAGGAGGAGGGGTGAAGGGAGAAGGGGCGGGCGTCCGGCTGAATCGATCCGTGTGACCGATGCCTCTTTTCATGCCGACCATGTGGACAAGACGTCGATCGAACCCGGACGTCGGCGGCATGACCCATCCTGGCTTCGAGATCGAGGTCGAGCGCAAGAGGCGGGCCGAAGGCTTCCAGGTGCTCCCACGCCGCCGGATTATTGAGCACACCTTCTGGTGAATGACGCGCCGGTATAGGCGGATCCTTGATCGCCGGGTCTTGGCCGACACTGTTCTTTCGACAAGGTCTTATACCGGACCCGTCGGCGAAACTTGCTCCGGTTCACTACCGGGAGAGCAGCCTGGATTTCGTTATGATGTTTAGCTGCGATGCTCCGGAGGGATGTGAGTAAAACCTTCATATCCAAATGACGCCGCGCTGCTACAAAGTAGTTGCGCCTAATCATGGTCAGCGTCAATCATCGTCCAGAGGTGCCTGATACTCAGGTTCTTGTTACCACTTTCGATCATCTTGTTTATCGAGCCATCATAGCTGGACCATCTCCTATGACACTGCCTGAACCAGCCAATTCCCCTCACGATCGGTTGAATGACGCGTTTGATCCTGTTGCGACTGAAGCCGACATTCGTGCTTGTTTCCGGCTATTGCTGGGTCGCAACCCCAACCCCGAAGAACGCGCAGGACACTTCGCCCAGGCCGGGGCTGAACTCGGTGTCGTCGTAAAAGGTTACGTAAACAGCCATGAGTTCGCTTCGCGGGGCTTTCTCAATGAACGGCACGAAGCGAGCGTCGAGAAGGTCAGCGGTCCCGGGTTCGACATCTTCGTGCAGTCGGATGACCTTGCTGTTGGACATGGTGTCAAGGCGGGTTAGCTATGAGCCGCACGTCACGGCCGTCTTCAAGCGGTTCCTCAAGCCTGGAATGTCGGTGCTCGACATCGGCGCGAACATCGGCTTCTTCACCATGCTCTCAGCACACTTGGTCGGCCCCGAAGGTCATGTCCTGGCGGTCGAGCCTAATCCTGCCAATGCCAGGATGATCGAGGCAAGCCGTCGGTTGAACGGTTTCAGACACGTCACGGTGCTGCAGGTGGCGGCGGGTCGGCAGCCGGGCATCCTGGCGCTGAACGTCACGCACTCCAATGGCACCACGGCGGCGGTTTCGGAGGATCTGGGCGGCATCCTGGGGGCTACGACGGTACCGGTCATCAATCTTGATGCTGTCGCACCTGCTGCGGTCGACTTCATCAAGATTGACGTGGAGGGTGCCGAGGGAGCTGCCATGGAAGGGCTCGAGCAGACCCTCACCCGATGCCGTCCGGTTATCGCCAGTGAGTTCAGCCCCGACATGATGTCGGGTATCTCGCTTTGCACCGGTCCCGACTACCTGCGGTTCCTCAACAAGCATGGCTATGGGATCTCTGTCATCAATCACGACGGGACCGTCACGGACCATGGCCGGAATGTCGAGGCAGTGATGGAAGCATACCGCCGTTCAGGCGTGGATCACATCGACATCCTCGCCCAACCCCAAGGGTGATGAGATGAATGCTTCGACCCCGCTGGAGTGATCCGGCGGGGTCCACATGCCTGTCCGCCCGATCCATACCAGGGGGAACTGAAAAAGGCCGCCCCGGACTTCACCGTCACGGCGACCCTGAATTCTTTGGAGAGTGGCGGACCCGATACGATTCGAACGTACGACCTCTGCCTTCGGAGGGCAGCGCTCTATCCAGCTGAGCTACGGGTCCAGCGACGGGACGGACCATAGCCCATGCCAAGCCGCCGCGCAATGCCTCGTGGACGTGTTTTCTCGTCCCTCCGAGAGTCGGCCCGCCCGGCCCCCTCCTCACCGCGCCGCCACCACCGACCGCTCCCCGCCGCCGCCCGGCTCCCCCGACATCGGCCCGACCGCCAGGCCGGCGATCGCCGCCGCGATCTTCTCCCCGCCGCGCACCGACGGCTCGATGGGGTTGGCATAATCCTCGTCCCGGTCGCAGACGAGGCGCAGGTCCACCAGCGGCAGCCCGCGGGCGAAGGCGGCGCGGGTGATGCGGTCGTTCAGCAGGCACAGCGCCGCCACCACCAGGCGCCGGCGGGGCTCCGGGATCCGGGTGTCGTAGATCGTGCAGACCGCCGTGGGAAGGCCCCGCTCCAGCACTCGGTCGAGCATGGTTTCGTAATCCCGGCCGAACCGTTCCCGGATGGTGGCGAGCCTTTCCACCGCTTCCGCCACCGACCGCGCCCCGGCTTCCAGGACGCTCGCGTAGCCCAGCGCGTCGTTTCCGCCCGTGCTGACGACCAGGTGCGTCGCATCCGCCGGAAGCCGGTCGAGCTGCCGTTCCACGCCGCCGATCAGGCTGCCGTCCACCGCCCGCAGCGTCGCCCGCCAGCCGGACGGCAGACGGTCGCGCACCTGCGCCGCCACGTCGGGGCCGCCCCCGACATAGGCGGCGTTGTCGAACACGGAGTCTCCGAGCAGCACCAGATGGCCCATGGGCCTGTTCCCCTTCCAGGTCGGTGACGTCTTTCAGCCCCCGGCCCAACAGTCCGCCCGGGCGAACGCTCCCGGAAGGACCCGGGCGCCGGGACCGGCCCCGCGCAACCCGCATGCCCGTCCGCCCGTTGGTGGCTTGGCTCCGCTCCCCCGTCAGGCTATCTATTCTCCATGTGCTCCTGTTCCCCGCCGCTGAACCGCCGCCGCATGCTCGGCCTGCTTGCCGGCGTCGCCGCGGCGCCGCTGGTCGCCGGCTGCGACGAGATCGGCGGATTCCCGATCCGGCTCGTCTCGGACGAGACCGTCCGCCAGCTCGGGGTGGAAAGCTGGCAGCGCATCCGGGCGCAGACGCCGGTGTCGCAGGCGCGGGATCTGCAGCAGGCCCTCCAGGCGGTCGGCCGGCGCCTGCTCCAGGCGGCCGGCGAGGACCCGGCCCGGTGGGAAATGGTCGTCTTCGCCCGCGACGAACCCAACGCCTTCGCGCTCCCCGGCGGCAAGATCGGCGTGTTCGAAGGCATGTTCCGGGTCGCCGCCAACGAGCACCAGCTCGCCGCCGTGATCGGCCACGAGATCGGGCATAACCAGGCCGAGCATTCCCAGGAACGGCTGAGCGTCGCGGCGGCCAAGCAGCTGGGCCTGCGTCTGGTCAGCGCCGCCCTCCAGATCGGGGACGTCGCCTATGCAAACGAGATCGCGGCGCTGCTCGGCGTCGGGGTGGAGTTCGGGCTGGAACTGCCCTACTCGCGCCGCCAGGAGCTGGAAGCCGACGAACTCGGGCTGCTGACCATGGCCAGGGCGCGCTTCGACCCCCGGGAGGCGGTGGAGCTGTGGCGGCGGATGGAGCGCGTCGGGGGACGGACCGCGCCCGCCTTCATATCCACCCACCCGGCGCCCAGGGCGCGCATCGAAGCGTTGGAACAGATCCTGCCTCAGGTCCTGCGGAACAGCTGAGGCGGTCGGGCGGCCGGCGGCGGCAGGGGGCAGCCTCGAAGACGCCCTGTGCGCCCGGGACCTGCTCGTCGAGGCCCAGGCCTGGGCAGACGGTGACGGCGCGCTACGAGGGAATGCCCGGCAACCCGGAAGTCTCGGTGAGGTTCGAGTAGCGCGCGGGGCCAAGCTTCGATAAGGCGTCGAACGTGTCGCCGGCGACCGGTGCGCCCTTGGGGCGGCGGAAGCGGGTCAACACCGCTCGTCACCAAGCGCGGTCCTTACCGAGCCTGCCGCATCGTCCCTTCGCAGATCGCGCACCGTGTTGTTGGACTGACGCAGGCGAAGGATCAGGATGTGCAGCAGGGCCTTCACGAAGACCGGGACCGTCTCCATGATCTGGCTCATATGGTGATCGGTGATCTGGATGCAGGTCGTGTCGGCCATGGCCACCGCGGAAGCGCACCGGGGGCTGCCGTCGATAAGCGCCATCTCGCCGAAAATCTCGCTGTCTCCTTTGATCGTAAGAGGCTCCCGGGAGCATTCGTGGTCGAGGTGGATGGCTACCCTGCCTTTCTCGATCAGGTAGGCGACGCTCCCGGGGTCCCCGGCCTTGAAGATCACCTCCCCGGCGAAGAAGACTTTTTTGCTGAGGAATTTCTGCTGCATCGGATGCCCGTCCATTCCCATGACTGGTATGCCGGTCACTTCGCGCCGGCTTTGCCGACGGCGGTCATGAAGGCAGCGATGTCGAGGATCGGACGGATGATGGCGTTGCGCACCACCGCCGAGATCGCGCCACCGAGCAGGAAGCCCGCCACGCCGAGCGCGATGCCGGACATGGACAAGGTGCGGACCCCGTCGGCGACCGACCGCAGCGGCTCCAGCAATCCGGCCGGTTTCTCCATGACGGCGGTGGCGAGCCTTTCCAATTCGGCCTCCAGCTGCGCCGCATCGCCGTCGAGGCCCTCTACCGCATCGGCGCTTCCGGATGGCGGTCCGGTCTTGTCATCGGCCAGACGCGAGGTCCGGTCGGCATGACGGACGGCAAGGGCATGAAACCTCCTGCCCACGGCGTTCAGCGCTTCGGCTTCGGCCGTCAGATGCAGCGCTCTTGCCAGATCCCCCGCCCGAGCGAGGGTGAGCTCGAAACGGAGCAGGGCAGTCCCGTACTCGTCGGCGCCATCCTGGGGACGGCCGGACCGGAGCCCCGCGGAACCCTCCTTGGAAGCCACGCCGACCCGCACCATTTCAAGCTGTGCGGTTCTGATCAGGCTGACCAATGTCATGCCTTGCGTAAAGGATAACTCGGCCTCTTCCTCGAAGTTGCCGATCCTGTCCTGCTGATCGTCGATGAACCGGAACAGGATCGCGAGCAGCAGCACTCCGATCAGTGTGAAAGACAAAAAGGCGGAATTTACTTTAAGCCGCGACTGCATATTCAGCTTATCCTGACTTGGACGGCTCTCTGATTTCTACCGGGTCTAAAGATGTTACCGGCGGATCGATGCAATTAATTTATATCTAATCCTGATAGGTTCAATCCAGACTGAGGATACGGCGATGTATACGGAAGGTCATTCATGTCACTGACCCTGCCTGCCATCGGTACTTGAAGTCCGGGACCGGCCCCCGATCAGATTGAACCGCTCCGGCCCTCGCAGCCGGCCGCTCCACTCGCCGAACTGTGTTGCGCCATGGCGCAACCTACGGCTCGATGCAGGGCGGAGGTGATGCGGGCCGACGATCGTAGGTTGCGCCCATGGCGCAACGCATCTGATCGGCTGCCCCGGGGCGGATCGACCTGATCGGGTACAGCTCTAGACCGGCACCTTCTTCACGGCGGTGGCCTCGTCACCCGTATTGGGCGTGCCGTGCGGCTCGATGATCGCGGCGCGGCGGAAAGCGCCGGACCGGTTTCGGCGCCGCGACGTTTGTAGACGCTTGCTGACATTCCCCCGGGGGTGCTCAGCCCGCGGTCACCGCCGCCTCGGCGCCGGCCAGCCGCCGCGACGACCGGTAGATCCCCCGCAGCAGGGTCCGGAGGCCAGGGTGCCGGGCCTGCTGCAGGCGGCGCCAGTGCTGGAAATGGGGAACGGGGTGGCTGAGCGGGACGGCGGGGACGTCGGCGCCGAACAGGGATCCCAGCGCCACCAGCTGGGACTCCAGGGCGTGCCGGGCCTCCCGGCCGTCCAGCAGGCCGGCGACCTCGTCCCAGTCGAGCCCCGGATGGGCCTTGGCGATCCCGTCCAGGTCGACGAGGCGCCTCAGCTCGAAATCGCCGCGCAGGTAGAGCTTGTCGTGGAACATGTCGTGCGCGATCAGGTGCAGCACCCGGAATTCCGGGCTCGGCAGCAGGGCCTGTCCTGATTCGCCGATCGCCAGGATGCTGCCGCTCCGGGCGAGCCTGTCGGGATGGTGGAACCTCTCCGGCCCGGGCGGCCGGACATGCAGGTCGATCATGCCGACGTCGCGGCGCCGCGCCAGCGCCGCGGGCGCATGGTCCTGCGCTTCGCCGGGCTGGATCTCGTAGCCGAGCGCCGCCAGGCAGGACAGCGCCGCCGGAACCTCGCCCGCCGACACGAGGATGTCCAGGTCGCACAGGATGCGGTCGCCAAGCCGGTCCTCGGCGGCCGTCAGAAGCGTGCAGGCCCCCTTCAGCAGGGTCGGCAGGATGCCGTGCCGGTTCAGCGCCTCGACGGCCTCCACCGCCTGGGCGCGCAGCAGCAGGTTCCGCTCATGGTTCCGCCCGTGGATGAAGTCCAGGTATTCCCGCACGTCCTGCGGAACCTCCGGCCCGGCCCAACCGGCCAGCGCGGCGCGGACGGCGGGAACGACCAGGTAACGGTTCGCCTCCCCGATCACGCCGACCCAGTCGGCATCGGCCGGCGGCCGTCCCCGCAGGCAGGAGACCAGGGCGTCGAACCGGGAGGGCGAGGGCGTCATCCCCATGATTTTCATGATCCGCACAATCCGGCCAGCAGGGCCACGGCGTCGTCGAGCCGCGCATAGGTCAGCCGATAGCACCCGGCGCCGTCCAGCATGCGGGCCAGGGCCTGGAAGGCGCCGGTGCCCAGGCGATCGTCGGCGGAGGCGGCGCCACCGATCAGGTCGCGCAGCGTCTCCAGCGGGTCCAAGCGTTCGAGCGCGGGTCCGGCCCCGTCGCGGCGGTCCAGGCCGACGATCCAGCGGACCGGAAGCGGCCCACCGCCGGCGGAGGGCAGGCCGTCGAGGAAACGGACCTGCTGGCCGTCGTAGCGGACATGGACCGGCAGGTCGAGCAGGTCGGGGCGCATCCCCGCCAGCAGCGGCCAGGACCCCGGCTTGAGCGCCGGCGCGAAGCGCAGCGCCGTCACCCGCCCGTCGGCGCCGAGCAGGGCCACGTCGTCCCCGGCAAGGCCCAGGCCGGACCGGGCCAGCGCCGCTGCCAGCCCAACGGCCAGCGTCGACTTGCCGGCGCCCGGGCAGCCGCTGAGCAGCAGGGCGTGGCCGCCCGCGGCCAGCGTCGCGGCGTGGAGCGCCACCGCGTGGCGGCCCCGCTGGACCGCTTCCAGGGTGAGCGCTCCCCTCAGGGCGGGGACGATCTCATCCGGCCGGCAGGTCGCGAGGGCGAGCGCGCCGCGGCGGATCACCACCGTGCCGTCCTCCTCCGCCACGTCGAACCGGCAATCCGGGCCGTCGTCCACCGTGCCCCGCGCCACCTCCAGATGCCGGAAGTCCGGCGCGGCCAGATCGGCCAGGAAGGCGGCGGCATAGCGGATCTCGACGCGGGTTCCGCCGATATCCAGGTGCTGGCGGACCGCCGGCGGCCGGATCAGCCCCAGCCGGGTCCATTCGGCGACGGCCTGGCCCAGCCAGGCCCGCACCTCACCGTCGGGCAGGCCGGGACCGCCCATCTCCTCGGCGATGCGGCCGATCGCGGCTCCCTCGGCCAGGCGGCTCCAGGCGAACGCCATCCCGCCGTCCAGTTCGAACAGTTCCTGCCTGGCCTCGTCGAAGAGCACCCCGTGCTCCCCGATGAAGGCGAGCGAGACGCCCTCGGCGATCATCGGTCGGTTTTCCTGCACCGGTGCGTTCTCCAACGAGGCCTGCGGGCCTCAGCGATCCGCGTCGCCGTGGTTCTTCCAGGACCGCCCCGGAATACCGTCGCGCGGGCCGTTGCCGAAGCCGTTGTTGGGATGGCCCTTGCCGCCGGACTTGGCGATCGCCTGCGAGGTCAGGCTGGTCGACATCAGCAGGGTGATGGCCGGCGGCGTGGCGATCGCGAAGCGCCCGCACCGCCCCAGGAACTTCCGCCGCTCCATCTCGAGCCTGTCGCCCGTGTCCTTCTCCAACTCACCGTTCTCCATCGCGCGTCTCCTTTTCTTGGTCGTTTCGAGGGATGCCCCGACACCGTCGAGGCTAATCCAATATTTAAATAAATTTTTAAGGAACAAGGTCGGAGCGCCGTGGCGTCGGGGCTAGCCCCATGGAACGACCTCCGACCTTGGCTGTTGCCTCCGCCGACGCCATCTCGCAAGTGCGAAGAGACTTCCGGGACGACACCCCCGCTCTTCCAGAAACGCAGAAGGAAATCGACATGCCTTTGTCCTCCATGCCAGGCGGAACCCGGGATATCGCGCTCGTCCTCGGGGGCGGCAACGCGCTGGGCGCCTATCTGGCGGGCGCCTACGAGGAACTGCACGACCAGGGCGTCCGGCCGGGCTGGATCATCGGCGCCTCGGTCGGGGCGATCACCGGCGCCATCCTGGCGGGCAACGCCCCGGAGGACAGGGTCGCGAAGCTGACCCGCTTCTGGGAGGAGGCGACCCTGCCGACCTCGAGCACGCCGTTTCTTCCCGGCCTGAAGCAGCGCCAGATCTATAACGGCATGAACGCGGCCCTGGCCGCGCTGTTCGGCCGGCCCAACATCTTCAGGCACCGCTATCCCGGGCTGTGGTCGGCGCTGCCGTGGGTCCCGAACGACGTGGCGCTCTATGACACGGCCCCGCTGCGCGCGACCCTGGAGCGCCTAGTGGATTTCGACCGGCTCAACGGCGGCCAGGTCCGGTTCACGGCCGCCTGCGTCGATCTGGAAACCGGCGACGAGGTCTATTTCGACACCGCCCGGGACCGGATCGGGCCGGAGCACATCCTGGCCAGCGCCGCCATCACGCCGGCCTTCCCGCCGGTCGAGATCGAAGGCCGGCTGCTGTGCGATCCCGGCTACACCAACAACCTGCCGCTCGACTACCCGTTCCGGGAACCGCTCCCCCGCGACCTGACCTGCATCGCGGTAGACCTGTTCAGCCTGCGCAGCCCGCGGCCCGCCTCCCTGGACGCGGCGCTCGAACGCAGCCAGGACATCCTGTTCTCCAGCGCCACCCGGCGCAGCGTCGCCGCCCTCCGGAGGGAGTTCGCCCTGATGGAGCGGCAGGACCCGGACGGCCCGTCGGTCCGGCTGCTCCATCTGGCCTACCAGGCGGCCGCCCATGAGTTGGCGGTCAAGACGCTGGACTACTCGCCCGCGTCGGTCCGCGACCGCCGGGCCGCCGGCCGGCGCGACATGGCGTCCGGGCTGGCGCTGCTGCGCGCCGGGCCGGCGCCCAAGGGCCGGTTCGACTACGTCCCGGTGGATTCGGAGGATGCCAGCGCGGCGGCCGAGGACGGTGCGGGCGGGACGGCGGCGCTCCCGCTCGGCAAGGTGGCCTGATCGAGCAGCAGTTCCACCTGGTCCCGCAGGACGGCGGGATGGATCGGCTTGTGCAGAATGCGGTAGCCGTGGGCCGCCGCCTCCCGGAGCCGGTCGGGATGGGTGTCCCCGGTCAGCAGCAGCGCCGGGACGGGCGTCCCGCAGCGGCTCCGCACCAGCTCCACGGCGTCGGACCCGCTGCGGTCGCCCTGCAGCCGGTAGTCCGCCAGGACCAGGTCGGGAGGGTGCGTCACGCCGGCCAGCGCGGCGTGCAGCTCGTCCAGGCTGACGACGCGGACCGCCGACATGCCCCAGCTCTCGATCACCAGGGCCAGGCTCTCCAGCACGATGGGATCGTCGTCGATCACGATGGCGGTCCTGCCTTCCAGCCTCCGCTTGCCCGGCGCGGGGGCGGCGGGGACCTCGGCGCCGCCGCGGCGTTCCGACAGCGGCACCGTCACGGCGAACATCGAGCCCCGCCCCGGCACGGACCGGACCTCGATCCGGTGGTCCAGCAGCTTCGCCATGCGGGCGACCACCGCGAGCCCCAGCCCGAGCCCCCGGCTCCGGTCGCGCTCGGGGTTGCCGAGCTGGATGAAATCCTCGAACACGTCGCCGAGATTCTCCTCCGGGATCCCGATGCCGGTGTCCCAGACCTCGATGCGGATCGCGCCGCCCCGCCGCCGGCAGCCGAGCAGGATGCCGCCGGACGGGGTGTAGCGCAGGGCGTTGCTGAGAAGGTTGGAGATCATCCGCTGGAGCAGCACCGGATCGCTCCGGACCGAGGCCCGGCACGGGCGGACCCGGAACCGCAGCCCGGCCGCCTGGGCCTGGGGCTCCATCTCGTGGGCCAGCCGCGTCAGCAGGCCTTCCACCGCCACGTCGGCCATCCGCGGCCGGATGGTCCCCGCCTCCAGCGCGGAGACGTCCAGCAGGACGTTCAGCAGGGACTCTCCCGCCTGGATCGCCTCCCCCAGCTTCTCGGCCAGGGCGCGGTGGGCGGGATCGACCAGCCGGTCCGCCAGGAGCTGGTGGAGCAGCCGGATCGCCTGGTAAGGCTGGCGCAAGTCGTGGCTCGCCGCGGCGAAGAACCGCGACCGCGCCAGCGTGGCCTCCTCGGCCGTCCGGCGGGCTTGCCGCGCCTCGCTCTCGGCGTCCCGCAGCATCGCCTCGATGCGCTTGCGCTCGGTGATGTCGTGCAGCACGCTCAGGAAGCACCGAAGCCTGCCCCGCGCGTCGGTGATCGGGTGGATGGCCAGCTCGATCCAGAAGGGGGTGCCGTCGCGGCGATAGTTGAGCAGATCCTCCCGGATGGGCCGGCGCCGCTCCAGCGCTGCCCGGATGCGCGCCAGGGCGGCACGGTCGGTCCCGCCGCCCTGCAGGAAGCGGGGCGACCGGCCGACGGCGTATTCGGCGGGATAGCCGGTCAGCCGCTCGAAGGCGGGGCTCACATAGGTGATCACCGGGCCGGGCTCGGCGAACGGTTCCGTCTCCGTCACCATGATGACGTCGCCGGTGACCGTGAAGTACTCGGCCAGGAGATCCGCTATCGGCATGGCGTGCTTCCGGGAACCGCCGGTCGTTGATCCGAGGGGCATTAATCCATCCCGGACTCCCTCCGGGATACAGCGCCAACGGATTACGCCGGGCGGGGCAACACGGGCCGGGGGAGTTCCGGGGCTTGGCGGCCCCGGCCTAGATGCCCTCGGCCTTGTCGAATCCGCGGCCGGCGGTCGAGTCCGGCGGCGGTGCCGAACCGGTTCCGCCCATCCCCCGGCCCGCTCCGCCGGTCATGCCCATGCGGTCGTCCCGGCCCGTCATTCCCTTCTCGGCCATGCCCTTCAGGGCGAAGATGGTCAGCACGCCGAGGACGATCCCGCCGCCGAAATGCACGGCGCCGTTCATCATGGTCCGGATCATGGGAGTCCTCCTCAGCGGTTGCGGGACATCGCGGAGCCGGCGGCGAGCATCGCGGCGCCGAGCGCCAGCCCGACGCCCAGTCCCGCCATGGTCGCGGTGACGGCGATGGCTCCGGACACGATGCCGAAGGGATTCATCGGATTCGGCGGCAGGGGAAGCGGCAGCATGGTGTTCCTCCTTTTCGGGCCCCGTCGCCCGGGACCCGTCATCGAGAAGATGTCGTCGAGGAGAAGGGATGTATCCCTGCGGCCCGCCCCGGAAAGGGGCACGGTCCGCGAATACCGAAACAGGCGCGGAGGGCTGAAAATCACCCTCCGGCGTCGGGAACCACCGCACGGTCCGCCCGGTTGATGCCCGCAGATACACCAACGGAGGGTTCCTACCATGGCTTCGACTACGGATGCCGCGCGCGATATCTTCACGACCGGCCTGCACAACGCCCATGCCCTCGAGCAGCAGGCGCTTCAGATCATGAACCGGCAGGTGGAGCGGCTGGAGAACTATCCGGAACTCGAACAGCTCCTGCGCCGGCACATCCAGGAAACCGAGCAGCAGCGCGTCCGCCTCGAAGAAGTGATGAGCCAGCTGTCCGAGAGCCCGTCCGCGCTCAAGGAAGCCGTCCAGGGCTTCATGGGCAACGCCGCCGCGATCGCCCATTCCGTCGCGTCGGACGAGATCATCAAGAACATGCTGGCGAACACCGCGTTCGAGAACTACGAGATCGCCTCCTACAAGTCCCTCCTGGTGATGGGCGACGCCGCCGGCTTCAGCAACCTGACCGGCCTCCGCCAGTCGCTGGACGAGGAAGTCAACATGGCCCGCCAGGTCGCCGACCTGGTCGAGCCGATCACCCGCAAGTACATCGAGATCGGCTCGCGCGGCGAATCGGCCAAGATCTGAGCCGGCCGGGCGTCTAGTCCGAAGCCTCCGGAGGGGTTCGCTCCTCCGGGGGCTTCACCGCGCGGAAGCAGGCGAGCAGCGTCAGGTCGTAGGCGATCTTGAGGGCACCGGCGCAGACCAGCGGCCAGCCGAAGGTTCCCGCCCCCAGCATCGCTCCCGCCAGGGCCGGCGACAGGGCGGAGGCCAGGCTGCGCGGCACCGCGGTCAGGCTCGCCGCCGCCGGCCGCTCGGCCGGTTCCACGATCGCCATCACGTACGAGGTGCGGGCCGGCACGTCCATCTGGGACAGCAGGCTGCGCAGCACCAGGAAGACCACCGCGACCGGCAGCGTCGGCGCGAAGGCCGCCAGGATCAGCAGGATGTTGGCCGGCAGATGGGTGAAGACCATCGTGTTGACCAGCCCGATCCGGCGGGCCAGCCTGACCGCCACCAGGTACGAGACGGCGGAGCACAGGCCGGTCACGAAGAAGATCGTCCCGGTGGCGGCGGCCGACAGCCCGAACCGCTGGAACAGCCACAGCGCCAGCAGCGAATTCACGACGAAGCCGCCGCCGAACGAATCCACCGAGAACAGGGCCGCCAGACCCCAGACCCGCCGGCGCGACGGTCCGAGGGAGGCCGTGCGCCGATGTTCCGCCGCCGGCGCCACGTCCGGCATTCCCGCGTAGAGCAGCAGCGTGGCGAGCCCGAGGACACCGTAAAGCGCGAACAGCACTTGGGTGGCCGCGCCCTCCGGGACGGCCTGGTCGAACCAGTGCAGCGTGCCGATCGACAGCGCCCCCAGCGCCGACCCGACCGAGCCGATCAGGCTGTAGCGCGCGAACACCGCCGTCCGCTCCGCGTCGTCCACCAGATGGGCGATCAGCGTGTGCTCCAGCGGCAGGAAGACGCTGACGTCGCCGCTGGACGGATTGATCGTCCCGACGAAGGCGACCAGCAGCAGCGGCCAGAACGCCTCGATCCCGGCGAAACCGGCGCCGGTGGCCGCCATCAGAAGCGCCGCCCCGGCCAGCGCCCGGCCCAGCGGCACCCGGTGCCCGGCGAAGCCCAGCCCCAGGGTCAGCGCCGCCGATCCCAGCAGGGTCGCGGTCGCCACCAGCCCGACCTCCGCCGGGCCGTATCCCAGCCGGGACAGGTGGATCGGCAGCAGCAGCGCCACGAAGCCGTCGGCGAACGACCGCATCCCCCGGCCGACCAGGATCCGCGCCAGGACGCCCGGCATTCTTCCACCCGGCATGATTATCCCTTGCATCAGCATGACGTCGGGCGCCACCCTGCACCGCCCGCGCCGATGCAACCAGTTGGAAAAAGCCGCACCCCATGAGCAAGGCCTTCGTCCGCGAAAGCGACGCCGATGAGGATCTGCCGGACGAGAAGGAAACCCGGCCGGCAGGCGTCAAGAACTACATCACGCCCGAGGGGTTCCAGCGACTCCAGGACGAGTTCAGGAACCTGATGCGGGTCGAGCGCCCGAAGACGGTCGAGGTCGTGTCCTGGGCCGCCGGCAATGGCGACCGGTCGGAGAACGGCGACTACATCTACGGCAAGAAGCGCCTGCGCGAGATCGACCGCCGCATCCGCTTCCTGACCAAGCGGATGGAGGCGGCGCAGGTGGTCGATCCCTCGGCCCAGAAGAACCGCGACCGCGTCTTCTTCGGGGCCACCGTCACCTATGCCAACGAGCGGGACGAGGAACGCACCGTCACCATCGTCGGCATCGACGAGACGGACCTGGACCGGGGCCGCATCAGCTGGATCTCGCCGGTCGCCAAGGCGCTGCTGAAGGCGCGCGTCGGCGACGTGGTCGACCTGCGCACCCCCGCCGGGCCGGAGCAGATCGAGGTGGTCGCGATCGTCTATCCGCCGCCGCGCCGGCCGGATCCCTGATCCCTAGCCGCAGACATTCATGGTGATGCGCAGCTTGTGCGCGATGTCGCGGATCAGCGGCTCGGCGCTCAGGCTGTGCCCGTTCAGCAGGACCACCAGCACGGCGAAGACCACAGCGACCGGGCGCAGCCTCACCGCGGGCGGATCTATCCGGGCATGGGCCCAGGCGAACAGGCCGACGCAGGCGCAGCCGATCGCCAGGCCGCCGACCACCTCCTCCGCCGTGTGGGCGCGCAGGGCGACCCGGCTGAGCGCCACCAGCAGGATCACCGTCCCGGCGGTGGCCAGGATGGCGAGGCGCTGCCAAGCCGGCCGGCCGAAGCCGGCGATCAGCGCGCAGCAGCCGAAGAAGATCGCCGCGAAGCTGGTGTGCCCGCTCGGGCTCTCGATGTCGAGCAGGCCGGTGGTGCCTCCGCAGGCGATGAAGCCCAGCTTGGCGACCAGCGTGGTGCCGAGCCCGATCGCCAGCGTCGCCGCCCAGAGCAGCGCCACCGAATGGGCGCCCCGCCACAGCAGGTAGGCGAACACGCAGACGGAGGCGGGCAGCAGCAGCCCGGAATCGCCTAGGCTCGTAACGGTATGCATCATGTCGGGGGCGCACGGGGATGTTCTGGAGGATGTCCGCAGTTTTCCCGAAAAACAGTTGATTGTTCAACTGTCCAAGCGGTTCCGCGACGGAGCATCCGATACGCTCATACCGCCTTGGTAAGGTTCCGCCGCCCGGTGGAGAACCGCGACAGGATGAACGCCGTGCCCAGGCCCCAGGCGCCGTTGACCAGGACGCCGGTCAGCATCCCGGCCGGCTGCCAGCCGTTCCCGGCCGGCATCCCTTTCAGCGGCAGGACGACGAACCAGGCGACCAGCGTCGGCAGGACCGCGCCGAACAGGAAGGCCGCGAGCCAGTAACCGGCCCCGCGCGGGAAGAACCGCTCCGCCGCGGACAGCGCGATGCCCCAGACGCCGCCCCAGAACGCCGCCGACAGCACGGCGGGCAAACCCAACGGCGGCACCGGCCGCAACGCCCAGGGCTGGCCCGCGGTCAGCCCGGCGAGGTGAAGCAGCCCGAGCATCGCCTGATGGAACACCAGGACCCCGACGAACCCGGCGAGGAACCCGGCCAGCGGCCGGAACCTCGACCGCGCCTCCGGAGTCCGGCCGGCCGCTCCCGGGCCGTCGCGTAGCGTGTCGGCCATGCCGCTTCCTTCCATCCATGTCCACCGCCAAGGGAAAACCCGCGACGGGCCGATAAGGTCCACTCAAGGGCCGGCCATCTCGGTGCGCGCCGCGCCGGAGCCCGCCGTCCCGCTGCCCGCCGTCCCGCTGCCCGCCATCCTGGTGAAGGGCCGCCGGTCGGCGCCGCTGGGCAGGGGGGCGGAGGGATTCCCGATCCAGCTGACCATGTCGCGCAGCACGGTCTCTCCCTGGAGATCCCGCATCAGCATGTGGTAGCCCTCCTCGTAGACCGCGGAGTCCACGTGCCGGGGCAGCGCCGCCAGCGCCTTCTCGATCGGCGCGCGCGGGATCACCTGCTCGTTGAGGCCGTAGAGCACCAGGGCCGGCGCCGGAAGCTCGGGCACCGCCGCCGCGGCGCGGCTCATCAGCCGGACCAGCCCCTCGACCGCGTCGACCCGGGTGCCCTTGATCACCAGCGGGTCGCGGCTCAGCCCGCGCAGCATCTCGATATTGTCCGACGGCCGGATCTTCAGCTCGCGCGGCGCGGTCAGCCGCAGCCACGGGACCGTGCGGTAGCTGATCCAGAGCGCCGCGCGCTGGAGCGCCGTGAGCGAGTCGCGGTCCCATACCGCCGGGGCCGACAGGATCGTGCCCGCGGGCTCCAGCGGCTCGGTCCCCGGCGGGGGAGGCCCGGCCAGCGCGCTCAGGATCACCGCCCCGCCCATGCTCTCGCCCAGCAGGTACAGGGGGAGGCCGGGATGCCGCCGCCGAACCAGCGACGCCGCCGTGTGCAGGTCGGCGATCAGGGTGTCGGCGGTGGGCCAGATCCCGGGCCTCTCGTGGGCGCCGAAGCCGCGCTGGTCGTAGGCGTAGGTCGCGATCCCGCGGGCCGCGAAGAAGCTTCCGGTCCCCTCGAAGGCGTTGGAGTAGTCGTTGAACCCGTGCAGCGCCAGGACCACCGCGCGGAGCGGCGGCCCGTCCGGCTCCGGCAGCCAGGCGCGCATCGGCAGCGCCACGCCGTCCGGCGTGACGATCCGTTCCGCCGTCAGGTCCGGCGCCCGCATCGCCGGTCCCCTCGGCTGGAAAGTGGCGGAGCATCCGGCCGCCAGAAGCAGGACGGCCAGCAGCGCGATCCGGGCCCGCGGGCTCCCGGCCCGGGACGGCGGCGCCATTCCCGCGCGGCCCCGGTCAGCGCCGCGATCCCGGAAGCAGGGTCGGGTCGCCGGCTTCGGCATCGTGGGAACCCCGGGTCAGCTGGAGGAAGATGTCCTCCAGGTCGGTCTCCACCGTGCTGAGGTCCTGGATCGTCAGCCCGGCCGCCTGGATCGCCGCCAGCACGTCGCCGACCCGGGTGCGGCTCGGCTTGTAGCGCACCACCAGGCGGCGGGGCTCCGGCAGCTCGATCTGCCAGCCGTCCAGCCCGGCGGGCACCGATGTCAGGTCGCGGTCGAGCTGGATGACCAGCGCCTTGCTGTCCAGCCGGCGCAGCAGCGCCTTCGTGCTGTCCATCGCCACCACCTGGCCGTGGTTGATGATCGCGATGGTGTCGCACAGCTCCTCCGCCTCCTGCAGGTAGTGGGTGGTCAGGAGCACCGTCGTGCCGGCGCGGTTGAGCGCCCGGACCTGCTCCCACAGCATCTGGCGCAGCTCGATGTCCACCCCGGCGGTCGGCTCGTCCAGCACCAGCACCGGGGGGGAATGCACCATCGCCTTGGCGACCATCAGCCGGCGCCGCATGCCGCCCGACAGGGTCCGGGCATAGGCGTCCGCCTTGTCCTGGAGCCCGACCGCCTTCAGCAGGTCCTCGGTGATGCGCTCCGACTTGGGCACGCCGTACAGGCCGGCCTGGAGGTTCAGCAGCTCCCGCGGCGTGAAGAACGGATCGATGTTCAGCTCCTGGGGCACCACGCCGATCGCCGCGCGCGAGGCGCGGGCCTCGCGGTCGATGTCACGGCCCCAGATCCGGGCCTCGCCGCCGGTCTTGTTGACCAGCCCGGCCAGGATGTTGATCAGGGTGGACTTGCCGGCGCCGTTGGGGCCGAGCAGGCCGAACAGCGAGCCGCGCGGGATCGCCAGGTCGATCCCCTTCAGCGCCTCCTTCGCGGGCGCCCGCCCCGCCGCCTTGTAGGTCTTGGTCAGGCCGCGGACCTCGACCGCGTGCGCGGGCAGCGGGGTGGTCGGAAGCGTCGGTTCGGCGGCCGGGAGGGAGGGGGAGGGCGAATTCATGGTCTGATCGGTTCCAGTTCAGGGATGCCGGGGCGGCTTCTTTCCGCCGGGCGTCGTTCAAGGCCGCGCCGCGGGCTGCGACCCCGGTACGCGGGTACCAACAATCGCGTTGATCGGGCAGCGCCGTCTTGTATCATCCCGGCGGCCGTCAGGACATGCCGGGGCGGCGTTCCAGCGGCGCGCCGGATTCAAGACAGGGACATAGGTAATGCAGCCGACAGAAACAATTCAGGTGGAGACGGAAACTGTGGGCTGCGACGGCGGCGGCGGGGCGCTCGGGCATCCCATGGTCTACCTGACGCTCAGCGAATCGGGCCGGGCCGACTGCCCCTACTGCGGACGCCGCTTCGAGCTGAAGCCCGGCGCCAAGGCCGGGCACGGCCACTGAGCGGAGACGGGCGGGCCGCCGCCGGCGGAAGGCGATCACCGGGCCGGGTATCGCCGGTCCCGCCTGCGGCTAATCGGCGAAAACCGGCCGCCTCCGTCACGCCGCGCTTTACTGTTCGAGGCCGGAACAATAAGTTGGAATTGATTCGACTTGTCGCGGTGCAATCTTCCGAAGGGGCGTCCCGGGGGAAGATGCAAGGGGTTCCGCGCCGGGTCGGCGTTTCAGTTCCTTCTGTCCGGCCATGCTGCGCAAAAAGAAGTCCGCTTACGAGGTTCTGATCTTCCGCGACGAACAGTGGATGCTGGAGCATCTGCTGGATGACGAGGATCAGGCCAAGAGCGCTGCGGACCGGCTGATGCTCCAGCCGACCACGGCGGGCGTCCGGATCACCAAGAAGATCCTCCGGCAGGACGGCGGCAGCGTCGGCGTCGTCGTCTCCGAGGTGATGAAGACGACGATGCCGCTGACCCAGGTCCGGATCGCCGACGGCATCGAGGCGCCCTTCTGCGAATCGCTGGAGGATTATTACGAGCTGTCCAGCCGGCTGACGATCCGCCGCCTGCTGTCCGACTATCTCGACCAGAAGACGCTGCTGGTCAGCGAGGTGCTCCACTGCGCCGACGAGGCGGACAAGCTGCTGGCCGTCATTCCCCTGATGAAGAGCGCCGTGACCACCGCGGCCGCCAGCCACGCCCGGCTGACCGGGGGCGACTCCGCCGGGGCGCGCAACGCGCTCAACCGCCGGATCGACGAGCTGGCGACCCGCGCCCGTGCCGCGCGCGGCAGCTACCAGCGGAACTTCAAGTCCCGGCAGGCCTTCGCGCCGCTGGCCGAGCGGTTCGGCAAGCCCGGTCCGGATGACGCGGGGCGCGGCGCCAAGGCGGCCAAGGGCGGCAAGCCGGCCGGCAGGCCCGGCGATGCCCGGTTCGCCCTGACCCACGCCGCCTGCACCGAGCTGCTGGGAGCCCGCGACTGGGCCGGCAAGCTGTCGCGGCTGACCGACTGGCTGTATGAAACGGTCGACGACAAGGCGGCGGCCGTGCTGGACGGGCTGGTCGCCGACCTGTTCGCGTCGGGTGCCGCCGTCCGCGAGCTGTTCGGGCCCGACGCCGATCCCAGCCTGCGCCTGTGCCGCCTTTACGATGTTGTCCGGGGCGACGAGACCTCGGCGCTGCTGGCTTCGCTGCCCGACAACCTCCGGGCGCTGGCCCACCAGTTCGACGCCGGCCGGCTGCCCCAGGCGCGCCGGGCGGCGCTGTTCCACATCCAGGTCCAGCTCGGCGACAGCCGCCCGTCGGCGCGCGACGCCAAGGCTTCCTCCTTCATGGCCCTGCTCGACCGGCTGGTGACCGAGCAGGGGGTCGAGGGCGGGCCCGAGATGGCGGAGGCGATCACCTCCCGGCATGCCCGCACCCAGGAACAGGGCGGCCTCGCCGGGTTGAAGGAGGCGATGGCGAGGTTGCTGGCCCTGATGGGCGAGCCGGCGCGCAAGATCAACTATATCCAGGCGTTGGCCCAGTCGCCCCTGGCCCAGCGCCAGCCGCGCCTGATGCTGGAAGCCCTGGACGACATGGCGGCCCGGCCGCGCCTGATCAGCAGCTTCGTGGACAGCGGGTCGCATCCGGTCCAGAAGATGAAGGTGCTCAGCAACACCCACGCCCTGCTGAGCGCCGCCCAGCTTCCCGGGGACGTCCGGTCCAAGCTGCTCCACATGGTCGACGCGGTCTTCACCGACTTCCTGACCGAGAACCGCATCCTGGAGAAGCTCGACAACCCCGAGCTGAGCCTGCGGCAGCGGGTGATCAAGCTGGCCCAGCTCTGCACCCAGGGCCTGCTGACCCCCGGACGGCCGCTGGACATGGCGCGCACCCGGCTGTTCGCCCTGGTCGGGCGCAACGGCTTCGAGACGCTGGTGGTGTCCGACCTGACCGATCCGGCCGAGCGCAAGCGGGAGCTGGCATCCCTCCAGGAGCTGCTGGCCGCCGTGCCCCAGCCGGAACCGCGGACGACCGAGGGCCGGGGCGACTGGGTGGCGGGCCGCGCCGCGGACCCGAAGCCCGCCGAGCCGGCGGCGACCCGGCTGCTCGACCACGGCGCCATGGCCGGGTCCGGCGCCGCCCGGCTGGGGGCGCCCGCGGCCGAGGCCCGGGTCTGTCCGAGCTGCTTCGTCCCCGGCTATACCGACGTCTGCCCCGCCTGCGGCTACCGCCACGTGCCGAGCCAGCGCGACGGCTTCGTCCTGGCTCCCAACACCATGCTGACCGGCCGCTACCGGATCGGCCGGGTGCTCGGGCTGGGCGGCTTCGGCATCACCTATGTCGGCCGCGACGAGCGGCTGCATGCCCTGGTCGCGGTGAAGGAATACTACCCCTCCATGTATTCGGTTCGCATGCCGGCCAGCGCGCTGGTGGCGCCCAGCGGGGCCGAGCAGGCGGGACCCTACCGCACGGGCATGGAGAAGTTCCTGGACGAGGCGCGCCTGCTGGCCCAGTTCCGCACCACGCCGGAGATCGTGGACGTGCTGGACTTCTTCACCGAGAACGGCACCGCCTACATGGTGATGGAATACCTGGAGGGCCGCTCCCTGCAGGAGGTGCTGAACGAGCGGGGCGGAAAGCTGCCGTTCGGCGAGGCGCTGAGCGTGATCCTGCCGGTGATGCGCGGCCTCGCCCGGGTCCACGAGAGGAACGTGCTCCACCGCGACATCAGCCCGGACAACATCTACATCACCAGCGACAAGCGCTCCAAGCTGCTGGACTTCGGCGCCGCCCGCATGGCGCTGTCCCAGGGGGAGCAGAACCTGACCGTGATCCTGAAGCGCGGCTACGCCCCGCTGGAGCAGTACAATGCCGGCGGCCGCCAGGGTCCCTGGACCGACGTCTACGCCCTGTGCGCCACCCTCTACCGCACGCTCGCCGGCCAGATGCCGGCCGACGCGCTGGCCCGGATCGAGCAGGACGACCTCGTCCCGCCATCCCGCCTGGGCGTCGCGATCCCCGCTGCGGTCGAGCAGGTCCTGCTGAAGGGCCTGTCGCTGCGCGGCGCCGAGCGTCACCAGGACATGATCGAGCTGCTGGGCGACTTCGAGGCGGCGCTGTCCGGCCGGAAATAGGGCGGGCGGCCGTCGCTCGACAGGTTCGCGCATACGTGCCTATGATCGCGCTTTGCGCGCGACGGGGCAACTCCATGGACATGGTGGTCGACAGCGCCCTCTATATCGGGGGCCGTCGGAACCGCTCGGTGAGCATCGACCAGGCGGAGCCGCCGGATCAGCCGGACCATTTCGTCTGGATCGGGCTGCTGGAGCCCAGCGAGGAGCTGCTTCACACCGTCCAGGCGCGGTTCGGCCTGCACGACCTGGCGGTGGAGGATGCCCACCGGGCGCACCAGCGGCCCAAGCTGGAAGCCTACGGGCAATCCCTGTTCGTGGTCCTGCGCACCGCCGAGCTGAAGTCGGGCCGGGTCGAGTGCGGCGAGACCCATGTCTTCATCGGCCATGGCTATGTCATCACCGTGCGCCATGGCGCCTCCTCCTCCTACGCGGAGCTGCGCAAGCGCTGCGAGACGGTGCCGATGATGCTCGGCAAGGGCGTCGATTTCGTCCTCTACTCCATCATCGACTTCGTCGTGGACAAGTATTTCCCGATCGTCGAGACGCTGGAGGCGGAGGTCGAGGAAACCGCCGCGGAGGTGCTGACCGCCGCCTTCTCCCCGGAGCGGATCGCCCGCATCTACGAGATCCGGCGCGAACTCCAGATCCTCCGGCGTTCGGTGACACCGCTGATCGAGATGGCCGGCCGCCTCGCGCGGGTCGAGGTGCCGCTGATCGACGAGGACCTGAAGCCCTATTTCCGGGACGTCCAGGACCATACCACCCGGCTGACGGAGCGGATCGAGAACCTGCGCGAGCTGCTGGCCTCGGCGCTGGAGGCGAACCTGCTGATCGTCTCGATCCGGCAGAACGAGGTGATGAAGAAGCTGGCCGGCTGGGCCGCCATCCTGGCGGTGCCCACCGCGATCGCCGGGATCTACGGCATGAATTTCGAGCATATGCCCGAGCTGCACTGGCGCTACGGCTATCCGTCGGCGGTCGCGGTCATCCTGGCCGTCTGCCTTTGGCTCTATCTGCGCTTCAAAAGGAGCGGATGGCTCTGACAAGCGTTGTTGAACCACCACCACCCGCAAAGAAAAATCGAGGGGAGAAATCCATGGGCAAGGAACGTATCGGCTTCATCGGCGTCGGGCTGATGGGCCACGGCATGGCCGCCAACATCGTCGGCAAGGGCTATCCGCTGACCGTGCTCGGCCACCGTAACCGCGAGCCGGTCGAGGACCTGAAGCAGCGCGGCGCCGCCGAGGCCGGCAGCGCCCGCGAACTGGCCGAAGCCTGCGACATCGTCCTGCTCTGCGTGACCGGGAGCCCGCAGGTCGAGGCGGTGATCAACGGGCCGGACGGCCTGGCCTCGGCCGGCAAGCCGCTGCTCATCATCGACTGCTCGACGTCGGAGCCGGCGGTGACCACCCGCCTCGCGGCCGAGCTGGAGCCCAAAGGCATCACGCTGATCGACGCGCCGCTCAGCCGGACGCCGAAGGACGCCTGGGAGGGCACGCTCGACGTGATGGTGGGCGGCGGGTCCGACGCCGTCGCGCGGGCGCGCCCGGTGCTGGACTGCTTCGCCGGCCGGGTCATCGAGACCGGGCCGACCGGGACCGGCCACACGATGAAGCTGCTCAACAACTTCCTGTCGATGGGCTATGCGGCGCTCTATTCGGAGGCGCTGACCCTGGGCGCCAAGGCGGGACTGACGCCGACGGTGTTCGACAGCGTGATCCGGGGCGGCCGGATGGACTGCGGCTTCTACCAGACATTCTTCAAATATGTGCTGGAGCGCGACCGGAACGCCCACCGCTTCACGCTGCGCAACGCGCTGAAGGACATGACCTACACGTCGTCCTTCGCCAACGCGGCCGGCGTCGCCAACCCGCTCGGGGCCGCCGTCCGGAATTCCTACGCGCTCGCCGTCACCGGCGGGCACGGCGACGATTACGTGCCGATGCTGTCTGATATCACGGCGGGCCTCAACGGCATCTCGCTGGTGCCGGAGGCCGACGCCGAAGGATCATCGTAACTGGCATGGATCGGCCCCCGCCGTCGGGCGGGGGCCGATCCACACGTCGCGGACTGCAAAAATCAGCGGGCCACGAAGGGGCGCAGCGGGCGGCGCTCGACGATCGGGCCGGAGGTGCGGACGACTTCGAGCGGCGGCCGCTCGCGGCCCATGCCGGCCTGGCGCGGACGGGGCGCCGAGTCGTAGTCGCGCTTCTCGGCGATCTGGAAGATGCCGGCTTCCGGGGGAAGGCTTTCGGCCAGGATCACGGTCGCGTTCAGCGAGATCACCTTGGCGGCATCGCCCGACTTGCCTTCGAACGCGCGCAGACGGCCGGCCGCCAGATACTCCTTGATCTTGGCGGTGCTGCAATTCAGCCAATGGGCAGCCTGCTCGAGGGTAATGGCGATATCGCGCATCATGTTCTCCCTGTGAAATCCCGGCTCCTGGCTAGGCGCCGCGTCGCGGTGAAAATAAGGGCCGGAAACCCGTCCCTCAATATCCTTTCGGCCAGTGGACACTACCACAACCGAGTCACTATTCCAGCACAAGGGACCGAGAACCCCACATTGTCACCGTCCCAAACGGGTACAATCCAAGGTTCTCGGTTCCGGGTCGGGCCCGGTCAGGGCCCGGAACCCTGCCTCAGGCGGCCTTGACGGTGCGCTCGGAGACCTTCTTCGGCTGGGCGACGGCCTTGATCTCGTCCAGGCTGGCGACGACGCGGCGGCTCAGGATGTCGGAAGCCTCGTTCGTGACCTTCGAGACGATGTCCTGAAGCTCGCGGGCGTTCGAGACGTTCTTCTCGTAGGCGGCCTTGACCAGGTCGGCCTGCTTGATGATGGTGTCCTCGACCTGGCCGGTCGGGGCGGCGTTCGACAGCAGACCCTGGAACTGCTCCATGGACTGGCGGGCGATCTCGCCCTGGCGCTGGGCGACGGTCTGCATGCCCTGGGCGAAGGTCTGGCCGGCGGCGGTCAGGGCCTCGATGTTGCGGCGCTGGATGTCGAACACGGCGTTGAAGTCGAAGCCCGGAACCTTGAACTGCTCGAAGCCCGGAACCTTGAACGGAGCGAACGTATTCATGGAAGCGTCTCCCGATAAAATGGTGATGATTTGATCGCGTCGAGGAGCCGGGTCCGTCCGTTCGGAGGAACGCTCGGCTCCGTCTCTTGCTGCACTGCAACATGAGTGGGATCGGCGTTCGGTTCAAGGGGAATCGTGCATCGCCGGAGTGCATTTTTCTGGAAAACCGCCGGAGCTGTACGCAAGGACGGGTTTCTGCGCGTATATCTATCACCAAAGGCGTAATCCCCCGGCGCGGGGAGGCCCATGGCCGCTCCGGCGCAGGTGTGGCATGGTGGCCCGGTGGTCAAGGGGACATGAGTTGAGCAGCGCAGGACGGCGTAAGGCGACATACCGGCCGCAGCTCGATCCTTCGGGCGAGAGCGTGCGCTATACGGACACGACGCCGGTCAGCGCCAACGAACGCTGCCGGGACTGCGGGCGGAAGCACGGCACGGTGGTGCGCTGCCTGGCGGACGGCCGCTGGTTCGATGCCGACGACCAGACCTGGCGCGACCGGCGCGGCCGCCGCGCGGCCTGGCCGAACGTGGTCGAATATGCCGAGGTCCGGGACATGCCGGTGACGGTCCGGCTCGTCCGGCTGTCGGGCGACGCCAGCGGCAAGCTCCGCAAGCTGTGCCAACGCTGCCAGATGAGCCAGGAGGCGTTGCGCAACGCCATCCGCAACCGCATCCGGGCGCTCAGCCGGCGGGCGCTGGGCGACCTGTTCCTCGGCGGCTACAACGAGCCGGACCAGCTCGAGCGGTTCAAGGTCCTGTCCCGGTCCAAGCGGGCCCGGAGCGGGGACAGGACGCAGCCGGAAGGGCGTGCCGCGAAGAAACCCGACGATCCGGCCTGACTCCGGCGCCGGGGAAGTCCATCTCAGGGGGAACGGTTCCCCTCGAGATGGAGACTGCCCGATGACCGACACGCCGAGCCTCAGCCGCCGCGCCCTCCTGGGCCTGATGGCGGCGACCGGGGCGGCAGCCGTCCTGGCGCCTTCCCTGGGCAGGGCGCAAGCCGGGCCGCCGCTGACCCGGCCGATCCCGTCGAGCGGCGAGGCGCTGCCGGCGGTCGGCCTCGGCTCCTGGATCACCTTCAATGTCGGCGACGACCCGGTCCTCCGGGACGAGTGCGCCGATGTCATGGCCGCCTTCTTCGAGGCCGGCGGGCGTATGATCGACAGCTCGCCCATGTACGGCTCGTCCCAGGCGGTGATCGGCCATGGGCTGGGCCGGCTCGGCCACCCGCAGGCCCTGTTCTCGACCGACAAGGTCTGGATCTCGTCCCCCGCCGCCGGCCCCGGGCAGATCGAGGAGTCGCGCCGCCTCTGGGGCGTGCCCCGGTTCGACCTGCTCCAGGTCCACAACCTGCTCTCGTGGGAACGGCACCTGGAGACGCTGTTCGCCATGAAGGCCGAGGGGCGCCTGCGCTATGTCGGCATCACGACCTCCGAGGGCCGGCGCCACGGCGAGTTCGAGCGGATCATGCGCGACCATCCGCTCGACTTCGTCCAGGTCAGCTACAACGTGCTGGACCGCGAGGTTGAGGAGCGCATCCTGCCGCTGGCCGCCGAGCGCGGCATCGGCGTGATCGTCAACCGGCCGTTCCGCCAGGGCGCCCTGACCCGCAGGCTGGAAGGAGAGGCGCTGCCCGGCTGGGCGGCGGAGATCGGGTGCGACACCTGGGCGCAGCTGCTGCTCAAGTTCGTCATCTCGCACCCCGCCGTCACCTGCGCGATCCCGGCGACCACCCGCGTCGACCATGTGCGGGAGAACATGGCCGCCGCGCGCGGGCCGATGCCGGATGCGGCGATGCGCCGACGCATGGCGGCCCATGTCGAGGATCTCTGATGTCGGAGTGGTGGACCTACACGCTCTCCGACTTCCTGCTGTTCTCGCCGCGGACCTATTACCGCCTGTTCGAGCTTCACAACCAGGCCCTGTGGCCGGCGCACTTGGCGGCGCTTGTCCTTGGCCTCGCGGTCCTGGTGCTGGCGGCGCGCGGCGGCCCGGTTCGGGGCCGCATCGTCGCGGCCCTGCTGGCGATCGCCTGGGCCTGGGTCGCCTGGAGCTTCCTTTACGACCGCTACGCCACGATCAACTGGGCGGCGGCCTGGTTCGCGGGCCTGTTCCTGGCGCAGGCCGTGCTTCTCGTCCTGGCGGGAACGCTGGGCGGAAAGCTGGACCTCGCCGCCGGCCGACCCTGGCGGCTCGGCCTGTTCGCCTTCGCGCTGGCGGTCCAGCCGCTGGCCGGCGTGCTGGCCGGACGGGACTGGGCGCAGGTGGAGACCTTCGCCATGACGCCGGATCCCACCGCGGTCGGCACGCTCGGCATCGTGGCGCTGGCGTCCGGCCCTTGGCGCTGGGGCCTGATGGTCATCCCCGTCCTGTGGTGCCTGGTCAGCGGCGCCACGCTCTGGACGATGGAAGCTCCCGACGCCTTCGTCCCGCCGCTGGCGGCCCTCGTGGCGCTGGTGCTCGCCGCCCGCCCGGCCAGGGCCTCGGGGTGACCCCGCCTCCGGGGCATGCTGAACCTCGGGCGCCGGCAATCGTTAACGATCCATCGACATGAAACATGGGAGGCTGACATGGCCAATCTGACCAAGGTGCTCGGCACGATGCTGGTATCCGGACTTGCCGGCCGGACCGGCGGACGCGGCGCGGCGCTCGCGACGGCGGCGCCGATGCTGCTCGGGGGCGGCAAGACGAGGGGCGGCATGGGCCTGGGCGGCAAGGCCGGCATGGCTGCGCTGGCCTACCTCGCCTACAAGGCCTACCGCGACAGCGGCAGCAGCGACCAGGCCGCCGCCCCGGCTCCGGCTCCGCAGAAGTCGGGTGCCAGCGGTCCCTTCGCTCCGATCTTCGATGCCCTCGGCGTGTTCCAGCCGACCAAGGAAGTGCCGGCCGAACCGCAGATGAACGAGGACCAGGCGCTGCTGCTGATCCGCGCCATGATCTCCGCCGCGAACGCCGACGGCCAGATCACCGCCGAGGAGCGCCAGCGGATCATCCAGCACCTGGACAAGGCCGGCGCCGGACCGGAGGAGCGGCAGATCGTCGAGCAGGAGATCCGCCAGCCCCGCTCGACCGACGACATCATCCGCCAGGTCAAGGACCAGGACACCGCCGAACAGGTCTATCTGGCGTCGGAGATCGCGATCCGCGGCGGGTCGGAGACCGAACGGCGCTACCTGGACTTCCTGGCGAGCCGCCTGAACATTCCCGACGCCCGCCGGCGGGAGCTGGACAGCGTCGCTTCGTAAGGAACGGCTCGACCGGAGGGGCGGCATCCTGCCGCCCCCATGCCGTCCCGGTTTCGCCCGGACCGGGCGGTCAGTGCACCAGGCGTCCGACGGTCCAGCGCGACACCTCGGTCAGCGCCTCGTCGAACGGGATCTCCGGATGATGGAACCGGTGGATGATCAGTGCGGCTTCCAGCGCGTGCCGGTCGGGGGCTCCGGACGCCTTCATCTCGGAAAAGGCTCGTTCGACGGCTGTGCGGCAGCACATGGCAGGCTCTCCAGGCTCTTGATGGTCTCTCGTCCGATCAGTACCGGACAATATGCATCACGACTTCAGATGTTCGAGTAGGATCTTGGTGCCGATGCCGATCAGGCCAACCCCTCCGATCAGTTCGGCGCGGCGCCCGAGCAGCGGACCGGCCGCGTGGCCCAGCATGACTCCGCCGAACCCCATCAGGAAAGTCACCAGTCCCACCACCGTCGCCGTCACGACGATGTCCAGGTCGGCCATGGCGAGGCCGACGCCGACCGCGCTGGCGTCGATGCTGGTCGCCACGCCGGTCGCCAGCAGCGACAGCCAGCCGGAGCGCTTCGCCGCGGCGCCGTCGTCCGATTCCGCGGCCAGGGCGTTGCGGACCATGCTGCCGCCGATGAGCAGCAGCAGCGCGAAGGCGATCCAGTGGTCGACGCCCTGGACCGTCTCGGCGAAGGACGCGCCGACCGCCCAGCCGACCACCGACATCAGCAGCTGGCACGCGCCGAAGGTGATCCCCACGCGCAACGCCTCCGGCAGGCCGGGGCGCGTATGGGCGGCGCCGCGACCCAATGCCGCGGCGAAGGAGTCCATGGACAGGCTGAAGGCGAGCGCGAAGGACGTGGCGCCGATCATCCGGGTTTCTCCGGCCAGACGAAGCAGGATAGCACGCCCGCACCCGGTTGGCCTTCGGGCGGCGGTCGTGCCATCAGTCTCGCCGAGCCTCCGGACCTGACGTCCGGTTGCCGCACGCGCCACGGGCTATCCCCGAGTCTGTTGGCGCGAACCCCTCCCGCGGGCGGCCCGCGGGAGGGTAGCTACTCCCCAATGGTCGGGGCACCATAGGCGCGGCGGTGGCACCTGTCAATCTGAACAGCTGTTCAAATATCGCCGATCCCGCCCCGCCGTCAGGCCCTGAGCTGGTCGCCGATCGGCAGCCGGCGGATGCGCTTGCCGGTCGCCGCGAAGATGGCGTTGGTCAGGGCCGGCGCGAAGGGCGGAAGGCCCGGCTCGCCGACGCCGCCCGGCGCCAGGTCCCAGTTCGACGGCACGATGTGGACGTTGATCTCCCGCGGGGCCTGGTCGATCCGGGCGACCTGATAGTCGTCGAAGTTGCCCTGGACCACGCGACCCTCCTTGAAGGAAATCTCGCTCGACAGCGCCAGGCTGAGGCCCATGATGCAGGCCCCCTCCATCTGGGCGCGCACCCGCTCCGGGTTGACCACGTTGCCGCAATCGACCGCCACGTCGACCCGGGGAATGGTCAGGGTGCCGTCCTCGGCAACCACCGTCTCGACCACCGTCGCGACATAGGTCACGAAGCTGCGGTGCGCCGCGATGCCCAGGCCGTGGCCCTTGGGCAGCTGGCGTCCCCAGCCCGACTTCTCCGCCACCAGTTCGACCACGTGGCGCAGCCGGCCGACATCGACCGGATAGACCTTGGTCGACTCGCCGTAGTTCCACAGGGTGTCGAGCGATTCCAGCGCCGCCACCCGCGGCGGTCCCAGCAGCTCCAGCAGATAGTCCTTCTGGTCCTTGCCGGATGCCGCCGCCAGCTCGGCCGCGAAGGACTGGATCGCGAAGGCGTGCGGGATGTTCGACACCGACCGGAACCAGCCGATCCGGGCATGGGCCTCGGCCTCGCCGTTCTCGCAGCGCAGGTTGGGGATGTCGAACGGCACGTCCACCAGCCCCATGCCCAGCTCGAACGGACCCTGGTGCTTGGTGTCCGGCATGAAGATGGAGGTGATGGTCGGCGCCACGCTGCGGTGCCGCCAGGCCACCGCCTTGCCCTTGTCGTCCAGCCCGGCGTCGATCCGCTCGACCGAGACGGTGTGGTAGTAGCCGTGCCGGATGTCGTCCTCGCGGGTCCACAGCAGCTTGACCGGGGCGCCGCCCATCTCCTTGGACAGGAGCGCCGCCTCGATCGCGAAGTCCGGCTTGGACTTGCGGCCGAAGCCCCCGCCGAGCAGCGTGACATGCACGGTCACGTCCTCGACCTTCAGGCCCAGCCGTTCCGCCACGTCGGTGCGGGTGACCTGGGGCGCCTGGACGCAGGCCCAGACCTCGCACTTGCCGTCCGCGATCCGCGCCGTCGCTGCCGGCGGCTCCATCGGTGCCTGGGCCAGGTGCGGGATGTAGTATTCCGCCTCGACCCTCTTCGCCGCCTTGCCCAGCGCCGCCTCGGCGTCGCCGTCGTCGCGCACCACCTTGGCGGGCTTGCGGGCCGTTTCCTCCATCTGCTTGCGGAAGGCCTCGCTGTCGTAGGAGCCGTGCGGCCCGTCCTCCCAGGTGATCTTGAGCGCGTCGCGGCCCTTCATCGCCGCCCAGGTGTTCCTCGCGATCACGGCGACGCCGCCCAGCGGCTGGAACTTGGCGGGCGCCGAGGTGCCCTCGATCCGGACGATCTTCTCGACGCCCGGGACCTTCAGCGCGGCGCCGTCGTCGAGCGTGGCGACCTTGCCGCCGAACACGGGCGGCCGGGCGACCACCGCGTACTTCATCCCCTCCATCCAGGTGTCGAAGCCGTACCGGGCCTTGCCCACCGTGATGTCGAAGCCGTCGGCCAGCGGCATCGCCTTGCCGATGTAGCGGAACTGCTCGGGGTTCTTCAGGCGGAGCTGGTCGTTGGCCGGAACCTCCAGGGAGGCGGCCTCCTCGGCCAGCTCGCCGTAGCCGAGCTTGCGGCCCGACGCCTTGTGGACGATCTCGTGGTTGCGCGCCTCGACCTCGCCGGGCTCGACGCCCCAGCGCTTGGCCGCCGTCGCCTCCAGCATCATGCGGGCGGCGGCGCCGGCCTCGCGCATCGGCTGCATGAAGTGCCGGGTGCTCCGCGACCCGTCGGTGTCCTGGTTGCCGAACCGCTCCTCGTCGCCCGGCGCGTTGACCACGCGCACCTGTGCCCAGTCGGCCTCCAGCTCGTCGGCGACGATCTGCGGCATGCCGGTGCGGACACCCTGGCCCATCTCGGAGCGGTGGCAGACGATGGTGACGATGCCGTCCTTGCCGATCGAGATGAAGGCGTTGGGGTCGTTGATCGTGCCGTGCGGCATGGCGGCCGCGCCGTAGGCACCGGCGGTCTGGGCGACGGAGCTGCCCAAAGGCATGAACCGCGCGGCCAGCACCAGGCCCCCGCCGGCGACGATGCCCCTGAGCACGTCGCGCCGGCTGAAATTGAACAGTCCAGTGGCTGCCATCTCAGGCCTCCTTCGCCGCGGCGCGGATCGCGCTGCGGATGCGGGTATAGGTGCCGCAGCGGCAGATGTTGCCCCACATCACGCTGTCGATATCCTCGTCGGTGGGGTTCGGCGTCTGCTTCAGCAGGGCCGCCGCCTGCATGATCTGTCCGGTCTGGCAATAGCCGCACTGGGGGACGGCCTGGGCGCGCCACGCCTTCTGGAGCGGATGATCTCCCTCGGGGTCGAGCCCCTCGATGGTCGTCACCGACATGCCCTCGGCGGCGCTGACCGGGGTCTGGCAGGACCGGACGGCCTCGCCTTCCAGATGCACGGTGCAGGCGCCGCATGCCGCGATGCCGCAGCCGAACTTGGTCCCGGTCAGCCCCAGCTCGTCCCGCAGGTACCACAGCAGCGGCATCTCCCCATCGCCGTCATACTGCTTTTCCTGCCCGTTGATGCGCAGCTTGATCATGAAATTCTCTTCCCGTTCAAATGCCGTTCGATGGATGCCCCGGTACGGAGCGCGGTCCGGGCCTGTGGCCCGGTCCTGTGCCCGTCCGGGATCAGCCCGGCCCGGCGGGCGGCATGACGACGTACAGGATGTCCTTGATGGTGAGGTCCGATCCCGCCTGCTCGACCTGGCCTGCGTCCTCCCACTCGAAGACGATCACCCGGCCGGTGATGCTCTCCAGCGTCATCGGCTTGCCGGCCTGGACCGGGCGGCGCGAGGTGCCCTCCATCTTCCTCTCGGTCGAGGAAATGATCTCGAGCTGGCCGTCGGGCTGCGGAATGCCGATCCCGCAGTTTTCCGCCGGACACCAGATCACCTCGGGGCATGGTTCCGAATAGGTTCCCTGCGCGCAGACGGTTTCCTTGACGTCCTGGGCCCGGGCTCCCCCCGGGGCGACCCCCGCCAGGACGCCTGCGGCCAAGGCAGCGGCGAGTGCTGTGCTTTTCATGATCCCTGTCTCCCACCAAGGCGCCTTGCGCCGGAGCCCGGAGAACGGGTCGAGGAAGTTCAGGGTTCCTTGCCGACGCCGTGGAAACGGACAGACCTGTCCACCGCCTGCCATGCGGAAAATCAGTTTCGGATTCCAGGGGTCCGGGCGGTATACTGCCCATTTGCCGACCGGCCGCGCCCGGGCTCCGGAAAGGCCGAGGCCCGGTTCGGTCGTTCACCAGGAAGGCACCGCGAGCCAGGCGATCCTCTTTCAGAGGGGCGGCCCCAACAAGCCCAACGTCGGGCAGAACTGATCCCCGCGGGTTCCGGCAGCGCCTTCATCGACCAGATCGGGCACGTCGATGCGGCCTCGGTCACGCAGCACGGATCGAACGATTCCGTCGACGCTCGGCAGGATTTCCCGCAGGCGCGCCTATCTGCTATCTGTCCCTTCCCGCCCTCCTGCAGACCGAAAGACATTGGGTCCATGCGCAGCGATCACGCCATCTCCATCGTCGGGCTGGGATATGTCGGACTGCCCATCGCGGCGGCCTTCGGCCGGAACGGCCATCGGGTCATCGGATTCGACATCGATTCCCGCCGCATCGCCGAACTGCGCCGGCATCTCGACCGGACCGGGGAGGTCACGGCGGAGGCGCTGGCGGAGGCCGGGCTGGAACTGACCGACGACCCCGCCGCCCTGGCGGGGGCGACCGTCCACATCGTCACGGTGCCGACGCCGATCTCCGACGCGAAACGGCCCGACCTGGGGCCGCTGCTGTCCGCGTCCCGCACCGTCGGGGACCATCTGAAGCGCGGCGACCTCGTGGTCTTCGAATCGACGGTGTTTCCCGGCGCCACCGAGGCGGAATGCGTGCCGATCCTGGAGGCGCGGTCCGGGCTGGCGTTCGGCCGCGATTTCGCGGTGGGCTATTCGCCGGAGCGGATCAATCCCGGCGACCGCGAGCACCGGTTCGAGACGATCACCAAGGTGGTCTCGGCGTCCAGCCCGGAGGCGCTCGACCGGGTCGCGGCCCTGTACGGCGGGGTGGTGCGCGCCGGAATCCACCGGGCGCCCTCGATCGCCGTGGCGGAGGCCGCCAAGGTGATCGAGAACACCCAGCGCGACCTGAACATCGCCCTGATGAACGAGCTGGCCTGCATCTTCCAGCGCCTCGGCATCGACACAAGCGACGTGCTGGAGGCGGCGGGGACCAAGTGGAACTTCCTGAACTTCACCCCCGGCCTGGTCGGCGGCCACTGCATCGGCGTCGATCCCTATTACCTGACGCACCGGGCGGAGCAGGCGGGATACCAGCCGGAAGTGATCCTCGCCGGGCGCAGGATCAACGACGGCATGGGCGCCTTCATCGCGCAGGAGACCGTCAAGCGGCTGATGCGGGAGGGGGGCGGGAGCGGCCTGCGGGTCACCGTCCTGGGCCTGACCTTCAAGGAGAACGTGCCGGACATCCGCAACACCCGCGTCGTCGACATCGTGCGCGAGCTGGAAAGCTTCGGCGTCTGCGTGGCATTGCACGATCCCCTGGCCGACCCGGACGAGGCCCGGCGCGACTACGGCATCGAGCTGCTGCCCCTGGAATCCCTGCCGCCGGCCGGCGCCGTGATCCTGGCCGTCCCGCACGCCGGCTACCTCGAGGCGGGCTGGCCCGGCATCGCCCGGCTGCTCGACGGCGGGCGGGGGCTGGCGGTGGACGTCAAGTCGTGCCTGGACCGGGCCGCGACACCGGAGGGCATCCGGCTGTGGCGCCTGTGAGCGGCGCCGCTTCATCCAATGAAACCACGGCCGAACTGGTGCTGGTCGGCGGCGGCCATTCCCATGTCCAGGTGCTGAAAAGCTTCGGCATGCGCCCGATGCCGGGGGTGCGGCTGACCCTGGTGACCCGGGACGTGGAGACGCCCTATTCCGGCATGCTGCCGGGCTTCATCGCCGGCCATTACGACCATGACGCCTGCCATATCGACCTGATGAGGCTGGCGGGGTTCGCCGGCGCGCGGCTGATCCATGCCGAGGCGGCGGGCCTGGACCGGGCGAACCGCGCCGTGCTGCTGTCCGGCCGGCCGCCGGTGCGCTACGACGTGCTGTCGCTCGACATCGGGTCGACGCCGCGGGCCCACGACGTTCCGGGGGCGGCCGAGCACGCGACCGCGGTCAAGCCGGTGGACAGGCTGGCCGGCCGCTGGGCGGCGGTGGTGGAGCGGGTCCGCGCGGCCGACCGGCGGCTCGACGTGGTGGTGGTCGGCGGCGGGGCGGCGGGCGTGGAACTGGCCCTGTCCATCGACCACCGGCTCGGGGGCCTGATGGCGGCGGAAGGAAAGGCGGCGCTGCGGCCCCGCGTGGTGCTGGTGACGCGGGGCCGGCTGCTGGCCAACGACGACGCGCGGGTCCGCGACCGCTTCGACCGCCTGCTGGCCGAGCGGGAGGTCGAGGTGCTCACCGACGCCGAGGTGGCCGCGGTCGAGCCGGGCGCCCTGGTCTGCGCCGACGGCCGGCGGATCGCGTTCGACGAGGCGCTGTGGGCGGTCCAGGCGGGTGCCGCGCCCTGGCTGCGACGGACGGGGCTGACGCTCGACGAGCGCGGCTTCGTCGCGGTCGACGCGACGCTCCGCTCCGTCGACGACGACCGGGTTTTCGCGGCGGGCGACGTGGCCGCGGTGCTGGAACACCCGCGCGAGAAGGCGGGGGTCTTCGCGGTCCGGCAGGGGCCGCCGCTGACCGGCAACCTGCGCCGGGCGCTGTCCGGCCGGCCGCCGGTGCCCTTCGCGCCGCAGCGGAACTACCTCAAGCTGATCAGCACCGGGGAACGCTACGCCGTCGCCTCGCGCGGGGGCTTCTCGGCGGAGGGGCGCTGGGCCTGGTGGCTGAAGGACCGGATCGACCGGCGGTTCATGGCGAAGTTCCAGGACGTCCCGGCGATGACGCCGAAACCCATGCCGGGACCGGGGGCCGAACCGCGCTGCGCCGGCTGCGGCGCCAAGGTGCCGGCCGGTGCCTTGAAGGGCGCGCTGCGCCGGCTCGGGCTGGACTCCGGCGCCGACGACGCCGCGGTGATCGAGCCGCCACCGGCCGGGCGGCTGACGGTCCAGACCGTCGATTTCCTCCGCGCCTTCACGGGCGACCCCTACCTGTTCGGCCGGATCGCCGCCAACCACGCGCTGGGCGACATCCACGCCATGGGGGCGGAGCCCTCGACCGCTCTGGCGATCGCCTGCGTGCCCCCGGGGCGGCCGGACATCGTCGAGGACGACCTGTTCCAGATGCTGAGGGGCGGTCTGGACGTGCTGCGGGACGCGGGCGCCCTGCTGGTCGGCGGCCACAGCGCGGAAGCGGCGGAGCCGGCATTGGGCTTCACCGTCACCGGCTCGGTCGAGCCGGGACGCCTGCTGCGCAAGGGCGGCCTCCGGCCGGGCGACCGGCTGATCCTGACCAAGCCTCTGGGCACCGGCGTGCTGCTCGCCGGCGCGATGCGGGGCAGGGCGCGGGCGCGCTGGGTGGCGGGGGCGCTCGCGGCGATGGACCAGCCGTCCGGACCGGCCGCGCGCTGCCTGGCGGAGCACGGGGCCGGCGGCTGCACCGACGTGACCGGGTTCGGCCTGTTCGGCCACCTGGTCGAGATGATGGCGGCCTCCCGGAGCGATATCCGCCTCGACGCGTCCGCCGTCCCGGCGCTGGACGGGGCCGCCGAGATGCTGGAGGCCGGCGTCCGCAGCACCCTGCATCCCGGCAACGCCGCGGCCGCCCCGCATGCCGACGGTGCCGTGCCGGACCTGCTGTTCGACCCGCAGACAGCCGGCGGCCTGCTCGCCGGAGTGCCGGCCGGCCGGGCGGAGGCGTGCGTCGCGGCGCTCCGGAGCCTGGGCTACGACCATGCCGCGGTGATCGGCGCCGTCGAATCCGCCGCCGGTTCCGAACCCCGAATCATTCTTGGGAACCTCCCGCCCCGGCCGTCGTTACCAAACCGGGAGTTTCGACGGTGAAGACGCCGTGACGGCGAAGGGGCCGGGGCCATGAAGTCCGCGCTGAAGACCATGACCGGCACCATCACGATCGTCCAGGAAGGGCGGTTCAGGATGGAACCGGAGGACGGCCAGCCGATGCTGTTCGTCCTGGCCCCCTCGGCGCCGGTCGAGCCGCAGGACCTGCCGGGCCTCCAGCGATCCCAGGCCCGGGTGATCGTCCATTACAAGGATGCCGACGACCTGATCGCCGGCATCGTCCAGGACATGTGGCTCGCCGACCAAGGCAGCCGGTGAATAGATCGGGAGCGAGGATAGGACCATGAAACGCATCCGCAGCCGCACGATCTCCGAGCGCATCGGGGGCTTCGTCCGCGAATGGTCCGTTCCGCGCCAGGTCGCGGGCCAGTCCTCCGCCACCAAGGCGGCGGAAAGCTCGATGTCGCGGGGCCTCAGGCCCCGGCTGGAGGAGGCGGACACGGTCGGGACCAACATCTGTCCCTACTGCGCCGTCGGCTGCGCCCAGCTGATGTATGCCAAGGACGGCCGGGTGATCCATGTGGAGGGGGACCCGCGAAGCCCGATCAACCAGGGGACCCTGTGCCCCAAGGGGGCGGCCACCCTGGGCCTCATGACCATGCCCGACCGGATCGACAAGGTCCTGTACCGGGCTCCCCACTCCGACCGGTGGGAGGAGAAGCCGATGGACTGGGCGATGGACCGCATCGCCCATCTGGTCAAGCGGACCCGCGACGAGACCTTCGTCCACAAGTTGCCCGACGGAACCATCGTCAACCATACGCTGGGCCTCGGCTCGCTCGGCGGCGCCACCCTGGACAACGAAGAGAACTACCTGATCAAGAAGCTGTTCTCGGGCGGCCTGGGAATGGTCTGGATCGAGAACCAGGCCCGCGTCTGACACAGTTCGTCGGTGCCCAGTCTGGGTGCCACCTATGGCAGGGGAGCGGCGACGCTCGCCCAGTGGGATCTCGCCAATTCCGACTTCATCCTGGTGATGGGGTCGAACATGGCCGAGAACCATCCGATCGCCTTCCGCTTCGTGATGCAGGCGAAGGAGAAGGGTGCCACGATCGTGCATGCCGACCCGCGCTTCACGCGGACCTCGGCCCTGTGCGACATCCACGCCCCGCTGCGCGCGGGCTCGGACATCGCGTTCCTGGGCGGGATCATCCGCTACATCCTGGAAAACGACCTGTGGTTCAAGGAATACGCCCTTGAATACACGAACATCGCGATGATCATCTCGCCCGACTACCAGGACCCGGAGCAGTTGGACGGCGTGTTCTCCGGCTGGGACGAGGAAAAGAAGAGCTACGTGCTCGACACCTGGCAGTACGAGGGCATGAAGGTGCCGTCGTCGCTGGCCGAGCACCACGCGACCACGACCGAGTCCTTCAACGACAGCTCCAAGACCACGAGCGAGGGACCGGCGCCGCACGACCGCACGCTCCAGCATCCCAACTGCGTCTACCGGATCATGAAGCGGCATTATGCCCGCTACACGCCGGAGATGGTCGAGCGGGTGACCGGCTGCCCGGCCTCCACTTTCCTGAAGGTGTGCGAGGCGATCACCCGGAATTCCGGCCGGGACAGGACCGGGGCGATCTGCTACGCGGTCGGCTGGACCCATCACAGCACCGGCGTCCAGATGATCCGCGGCGCCGGGATCATCCAGGCGCTGCTGGGCAATGTCGGGCGGCCGGGCGGCGGCGTGCTGGCGCTGCGCGGGCACACCAGCATCCAGGGCAGCACCGACATTCCGACCCTGTACGACATGCTGCCCGGCTACCTTCAGCAACCCCACGCCTACCGGCCGCACAAGGACCTGGAGCAGTTCCTGGAGACCGAGCAGACGCCGACCGGCTGGTGGCACAATTTCCCCAAATACATGGTCAGCCTGCTCAAGGCCTGGTACGGCGACCATGCGGCCCCGTCCAACGGCTTCGGGTACGAGTGGCTGCCCAAGATCGTCGGCGACCACAGCCAGCTTCCCCAGACGCTGGCGATGCGCGACGGGGTGATCCGCGGCATGTTCTTCCTGGGCCAGAACCCGGCGATCGGCGGCAGCAATTCCAAGATGGTGCAGGCCGGCATGGCCGAGCTGGACTGGATGGTGGTGCGCGACTGCGCCGAGACCGACACCGCCTCCTTCTGGTACCAGGGCCATCTGGTGCGCGACGGCGACCTGAAGCCGGAGGACATCAAGACCGAGATCTTCCTGATGCCGGGCTCGCTGGCCGGCGAGAAGGACGGCACCTTCACCAACACCCACCGGCTGCTGCAGTGGCACGACAAGGTGGTGGACGGCCCCGGGGACAGCCAGTCTGAGCTGTGGTTCATCTATCACCTGGGCCTGCGCCTGAAGGCGCTGTACGCCGACAGCGACAAGGAGCGGGACCTGCCGATCCGGAACCTGACCTGGGACTATCCGGAGAGGGGACCTGACCGCGACCCGTCCGCCGAGGCCGTGCTGAAGGAGATCAACGGCTATACCTGGGCCGGGCGCAAGCAGCTGACCGGCATCAACGACATCAAGGACGACGGCTCCACCGCCTGCGGCTGCTGGATCTATTGCGGCGTCTTCCCGGAAGAGGGCGACAACCGGTCCCGCTCGCGCCGCGCGGACGGACCGGAGGGACCGGGGACCCACCTGGGCTGGGGCTTCGCCTGGCCGGAGAACCGCCGCACCCTGTGCAACCGGGCCTCGGCCGATCCCGAGGGCAAGCCCTGGTCGGAAAAGAAGCGTCTGGTCTGGTGGGACGCGGAAAAGGAAAGCTGGACCGGCGACGATTCGATCGACTTCCCCAAGACCAAGGCGCCGGGATACGACCCGGACTGGAGCAGGCACCCGGTCGGCATGGAGGCTCTGGACGGCCGCAGCCCCTTCATCATGATCGCCGACGGCAAGGCGTCGCTGTTCGCCCCGTCCGGCCTGAAGGACGGCCCGCTGCCGACCCATTACGAACCCCTGGAAAGCCCGGTCCGCAATCCGCTCTACGGGCGGCAGTCCAATCCGGTCGCCAAGCGCTGGGAGGAGGCCGACAACAAGCTGGCGGAGCCCGGCGATCCGCGCTTCCCCCATGCCTTCACGACATACCGGCTGACCGAGCACCATTCCGGCGGCACGCCGACCCGCTCGGTCCCGGTCACGGCGGAGCTTCAGCCGGAGGGGTTCGCCGAGATCCCGACGGAGCTGGCGCGGGACCTGGGCATCGGGAACACCGACTGGATCGTGATCTCGACGCTGCGCGGCGAGATCGAGACGCGGGCGCTGGTGACCGACCGGCTTCAGCCGTTCCGCCTGGCGGAGGGGCGGGTCGTCCATCAGGTCGGCATGCCCTGGCACTTCGGCTGGAAGGGCTATGCGACCGGCGACATCGCCAACGTGCTGACCGCGGTCGTCGGCGATCCCAACACCAGCATGCACGAGAACAAGGCGCTGGTCTGCAACGTCAGGCGCGGGCGCCTGATGAGACCCGGCCATTCCGGAGGAGAAGACTGATGGGCGTCCACCCCCGGGCACTCGATTATGCCGAGTCCTTCCCGAACGGGGTGATCCCGGACGAGTCGGAACTGACCTGCGGCACGCGGATCGAGCCTGGCAAGAGCTACGGCTTCTTCACCGACACGACCCTGTGCATCGGCTGCAAGGCCTGCGAGGTGGCGTGCAAGGAATGGAACGGACTGCCGGCCGACAATCTGGGCCTGACCGGGCACAGCTATGACAACACGGGCGATCTGGGCGCCAACACGTGGCGGCATGTCGCCTTCGTCGAGAAGATCGGCAGCGGTGACGACCGCGCCCGGGATATGGCGCCGTTCCAGAGCAACTGGCTGATGATGAGCGACGTGTGCAAGCACTGCGCCAACGCTCCCTGCCTGGAGGCCTGCCCGACCGGCTCGATCTTCCGGACCGAGTTCGACACCGTGGTGGTCCAGCAGGATATCTGCAACGGCTGCGGCTACTGCGTGCCGGCCTGCCCGTTCGGCGTGGTCGAGCTGAGCCTGGCGGACGGCAAGGCGCACAAATGCACGCTCTGCTACGACCGGCTGAAGGGCGGGCTGGAGCCCGCCTGCTCCAAGTCCTGTCCGACAGACAGCATCCAGTTCGGCGAGGTCGAGGAGCTGTTCGACCGGGCGAGGCGGCGGGTCGGGAGCCTTCATGAGAAGGGCGCCACGGACGCCTATCTCTACGGCGCGCCGGATACGCCGGGGGCTACCGGCGGCCTGAAGCACCTGAACGCCTTCTTTCTGCTGACCGACCGGCCGGAGGTCTACAACCTGCCGGCGGCGCCCACCCGGGCGAGCGACCGGGTCCGGCCCAGCTTCCTGTCGGGCCTCGCCGCCATGGCCGGGCTGACCCTCGCCGCCGCGGCCCTGATGTCGGCCGGACGGGGGCGGGACCGATGAGGGCGATCCCCGATGCCGCCGGAACGGAATGGAACGGCGAGACCTATTACGGCCAGGCATCCCTGAAGCCGAGCCCGTTCGACTGGAAGATCGCGACCTACGTCTATCTCGCCGGGATCGCCGGGTCGTCGCAGATCGTCGCGACCCTGGCCGACCGGCTGGGCGACGGACGGGACGAGACGATCGTGCGCAACGGCCGCTACCTGGCGCTGGCCGGCGCGCTGGCCGGGCCGCCGCTGCTGGTCGCCGACCTGAAGACGCCCGAACGCTTCTACAACATGCTGCGGATCTACCGGACCAGTTCGCCCATGTCGTTCGGGTCCTTCGTCCTGGCCGGTTTCGGCCTCGCCAGCGGCCTGACCGCCCTGGGCCACATGGCCGGCGAGCGGCGGCGCGACGGCAGCCGGTCCGGCCTGCGGCGCGCGGCTGACATGGTGCAGGTCCCGGCCGCCTTCCTGGGCGCCGGCATGAGCACCTACACCGCGGCTCTGCTCAGCGCCACCAGCACGCCCCTGTGGGCGGCGGCCCCCCGCGCCATGGCGGTGCAGTTCGGCACCTCGGCCATGGCGACGGCCGCGGCGGCCCTGTCGCTCGGCGAGCAGGTCGCCGGCGATCCGGAGAACTGCCGGCGGCTCGACGGCCTCGCCGCCATCGCCGCCGCCGGGGAACTGGTGGCCTCGGCCCTGGCGGAGCGACGCCACCACGAGGCCGGCGTCGGCGAAACCCTGCGCGAGGGGCCGATCGGCTCCGGCTACAAGGCCGGGGCGCTCGCCCTCGGCCTGGGCTTGCCGCTGGCCTGCCACGCGGTCAACGCGCTGTCGAAGAGGCCGAGCCGGGGGCTTTCCGTGCTGGGCTCGCTCGCGATCCTGGCGGGAGGGATGGTCATGCGCCAAGCGATCTTCCAGGCCGGCAACCGGTCGGCGGAGCGCCCGGACGAGTATTTCCGGCTGACCCGGCGGGAACCGGAAGGAACGGCCCCGCGCCGCCGGGTCGATCGCGACCTCGGGACGCGCGGCGTGAGGCGGCCGTCATGATCGGGCCGGAGGTGATCGAGCGGCACGGCTGCATCAAGGCGCTGGAAACGCTCGACCGGGTCCTGGAGGAGAAGCCGGAGCAGCACCACGAGGAAGTCGTGGGGGTGCTGCGCTGCCTGGTCGCGATGCGCGACCATCTCATCCTCGAACGCCGGGGACGGGGGCCGTCGCCCGACCTGGACGAGCACCTGGACCATGTCAACGCCGTGGTCAGCGTGATGACCTCCGGCAGCTTTCCGGTGGTGGGGCTGAAGCACGACCGCCTGAAGCAGGCGCGCGACCTGATGGCGGGGATCATCGGCGCGGCCCGCCGGGGCTGAGCCCCGGCGGGATGCCGGATCGGGTTCGGCCGGCTATTCCGACGTGGCCGGGGCGTCGGTCCTGTCGGCAGGCGCCTCGGCGGGCGCGGCAGCGGCGTCGGGCTTCTTGGGGCGCTTGCGGTACTGGTTCTTGTAGACGACTTCTTCCGACGGACCGGGCGGGCACTGGGTGATCTTGTTGCCCTTGGCGAGATACTCGTCGACCAGAGCGTTGAGATCGTCGATCGATCCAACCTGACTTTTCTGCGACTTCATTGCGGTTCCTTGCATCGACGAGGGCCGAGCGGTCGCGGCGGCGGGCGCCGGGTCCGCTTTCTGACGGTTACATCTATTAACAGATGGGCATTCGTTGGGTTGCCTTACAGAAGGGTTGGCCGGATTCAGCCGGATGCCCCGATAGATCGGGCAGCAGGGCCTTGATTCCGGCCGGCCGCCGCCGCACCATCGGGGACCGCTTCCAGGAACAGGCCGATGCCCGACGATCCGCGGCAGCGCCTGATCGCGCTCTATGCCGAACTGGCCGCCCACACCGAACCCGAATGCGCCGGCAGCCGCTGCGCCAGGCCGCTGTCCTGCTGCGCGCCGATGTATTGCGACTTGACGCGCGACTTCGCGCTGGAATACTGGGGCGAGCGGCTGGAGCCGACCTGGCATCCCGCCCTGCCTTTCATGGGCCCGCGCGGCTGCACCGTCGCCCCGCACCTGCGCCCGATCTGCACGGCCCATACCTGCGAGGTCAACGAGCACGGCTGCAAGCGCGGCGACGAGGCCTGGACCGGCCGGTACTTCGACCTGACCGAGGAGATCGGGCTGATCGAGGAGGATCTTTTCGGACAGCGGATGATCTGAGCGGGGCGGACGGCTATGGTCGCGCCATGAGCGTATTCCTTCATGCCGCATTCCGGGACGGCCGGCTTTGGCTTTGGGGCGAGACCGCGCGGTCCGCCGCGGCGCCGCTGGCGTCCCCGCACGGGCGGAAGCCGAAGCAGCCGCGGCCGCCTTCCAATCCGTTCGACATCGGCGCGGAGGCGCTGGACGATCTGGCCGACGCCATGGAGCTTGGGGCCGAGGTGGACCGCATGACGCTCTGGCTGCCCACCGGACCGGGCGGCCCGCTGGCGTCGAGCCCCGTGGTCGAGGAGCCGCCCGACGCCGCCGAGCCCCTCGCCCCGACGCCCTGGGATACGGCGCCCTGGGATACGGCGGCGGTGGGGCTGGGTCCGGAAGACATGATCCGGCTTCTGACCGAATGCCCTGCGGACGGAACCTTCGGCCCCGGCCTGTTCGCCGGTCCCGACCTGGTCTACTGGACCATGGCCCTGCGGTTCGCCGGCGCCGTGGCGGCGCGCGGCGCCGTGCTTCCCGACCTGGTCAGTGCCGGCGGCGGTCTCTTCGCCCGCTGGCGCCCCGTCTTCCTGGGCCGCGACTCCCAGGCGCTGGCCCGGCTGGCGCGGTGCATGCCCGATGCCGCCCGCGCCGCGGGTCCGGCCAGGGATGCCGGCGGGGTTCCGGTCGCGGCACCTCCGGACAGGGGGCCGGCGTCGGTACTGTCGGAATTCGTCGCGACCGTCGTGGACTTCCTGGTCCGGGCCGAGCCCGACAGGATCCCGAAGCCGGCGGGGGAGACCCTCGACGATCGCTGGCTGGCGGCGCTCACGGGGGCCGACGCCCGGATCCGGGCGGACGAGGCGGCGGTCCGCGGGTTCGAGGCGCGGCTCGCCCAGTGGCGCCGGCCGGTGGCCCTGGCTGCGGGCAGCCCGGTCCGGCTGTGCTTCCGGCTGGAGGAGCCGGCGGTTTCCGTCGAGGAGGCACCCGGCGACGAAGGCGGCCCACCCGCCGTGGTCAGCCCCGCCGGCCCGTGGATGGTGCGCTACCTGCTGCAGCCCCACGACGATCCCAGTCTGCTGGTGCCCGCGTCCGACCTGTGGAAGGGCGGCGGCGAACTGGCGCGGCTGGCCGGCGGCAAGGCGGACCTGCGGGAGTTCCTGCTGCTGAGCTTCGGCCAGGCCGGGCGGCTGTGCCCGCCGATCGAGGCCAGCCTGAAGCGCGGCATCCCCGAGGGATTCGAGACCGACGCCGCCGGGGCGGTGGACTTCCTGACCCGCTTCGCCGCCGGGCTGGAACAGGCGGGTTTCGGGGTGCTGCTGCCGGCCTGGTGGACGGCGCGGGGGACGAAGACCCGGATCAGCGCCCGAGCCAAGGTCCGCGCGTCGACCATGCAGGGCGGCGGCGGATTGTCCCTGGAGGATCTGGTCAAGTTCGACTGGGAAGTGGCCCTGGGCGACCAGACCCTGTCGGCCAAGGACCTGGCGGCGCTGGCCCGGCTCAAGACTCCGCTGGTCCGGGTGCGCGGCCAGTGGGTGCTGCTGGACGCCGAGGAGATCCGGCAGGCCGCCGCGCGCCTGAAGCGGCGGGGCGAGCAGGCCAGCGTCCGCGACCTCGTCCGGCTGGCGCTGGGCGGCGGCGACGACGCCGACGTGGAGGGGATCGCCGCGGAGGGCTGGATCGACGACCTGCTGGCCCGCCTGACCGGCCGGGAGCCGCTGGCGGACATGCCCCCGCCCGCGGGGTTGCGGGCCGCCCTGCGGCCCTACCAGGGGCGGGGCTATTCCTGGCTGGCCTTCCTGCGCCGCTGGGGGCTCGGCGCCTGCCTGGCCGACGACATGGGCCTGGGCAAGACGGTCCAGACCCTGGCCCTGGTCCAGCACGACCGGGAGACCGCGGAGAAGAGGCCGACCGTGCTGCTGGTCTGCCCGACCTCGGTCGTGGGCAACTGGCAGCGGGAGGCGGCGCGCTTCACCCCCGGCCTGAAGCTGATGGTCCACCACGGCGCCGCGCGCGAGAAGACCGCCGCGGCGCTGCGCCGCCAGTGCCTGAAGCACGACATCGTCGTGACCAGCTACGCCCTGCTCCAGCGCGACGCGGAGGCGCTGAAGTCGATCCCCTGGACCGGGGTGATCCTGGACGAGGCGCAGAACATCAAGAACGCCGAGACCCGCCAGGCCAAGGCCGCCCGCGCGATGCCGGCCGGGTACAAGGTGGCGCTGACCGGCACGCCGGTGGAGAACAATGTGGGCGACCTGTGGTCGCTGATGGAGTTCCTGAATCCCGGTTTCCTCGGCACCCGGGCCGCCTTCAAGCGGAACTTCTTCACGCCGATCCAGACCCGGCGCGACGAGCAGGCCATGGCGCGGCTGAAGAGCCTGACCACCCCCTTCGTGCTGCGCCGGGTGAAGACCGACCGCACCATCATCGACGACCTGCCGGAAAAGCTGGAGATGAAGGTGTTCTGCACCCTGACCCGGGAGCAGGCGTCGCTCTACGCCGCCGTGGTCGAGGAATCCCTGGCGGAGATGGAGAAGGCCGAGGGCATCCGGCGCAAGGGGCTGGTGCTGGCGACCCTGGCCAAGCTGAAGCAGGTGTGCAACCACCCGGCCCAGTTCCTGGGCGACAACACCGCGATCGAGGGCCGCTCCGGCAAGCTGGCCCGGCTGACCGAGATGATGGAGGAGGTGCTGGCGGTGGGGGAGAAGGCCCTGGTCTTCACCCAGTTCACCGAGATGGGCGAGATGATCCGGCGCCACCTTCAGGAGAGTTTCGGCCGGGAGGTCCCGTTCCTGCACGGCGGCGTGCCCAAGGCGAAGCGCGACCGCATGGTCGAGCGCTTCCAGGCCGGCGACGGCTCGGGGCCGCCGGTCTTCCTGCTGTCGCTGAAGGCGGGCGGCACCGGCCTGACCTTGACCGCGGCCAGCCACGTGTTCCATTACGATCGATGGTGGAACCCGGCCGTGGAGAACCAGGCGACCGACCGGGCCTTCCGCATCGGCCAGACCCGGCAGGTTCAGGTCCACAAATTCCTGTGCGCGGGCACGCTGGAGGACAAGATCGACGAAATGATCGAGGCCAAGAGGAGCATCGCCGAGTCCATCGTCGGCACCGGCGAGGACTGGCTGACCGAACTGGACACGTCGCAGCTCCGCGACCTGCTGAGCCTGGGCCGCGACGCGGTGGAATAGGGGAGGGACGCCGCCATGTCCTGGTACGAATGGGGGCCGACCCGGCCGCGCGAGGCCAAGGGCGGGATCAAGGCGCGCAGCAAGCGCGGCGGATTCGCCGAGAGCTGGTGGGGCCGGCGCTGGATCGAGGTGCTGGAATCCTTCGACCTGGGCGGGCGGCTGGGCCGGGGCCGGACCTATGCCCGCAAGGGGCAGGTGATCGACCTTTCGATCGATCCGGGAGTGGTCGCCGCCAAGGTCCAGGGATCGAGGCCATGGCCCTACGAGGTCGAGATCCGGATGAAGCCGCTGGGCGATGCCCAATGGCAGAAGGTGGCCGAGGCCTTGTCGGAGGACACCTGGAGCGCCGCCCGCCTGATCGCGGGGGAGATGCCGGAAACCCTGGAGGACACCTTCAAGGCGGCCGGCGTTCCGCTGTTCCCCGCGAAGCTGCACGATCTCGAGACCCGGTGCTCCTGCCCCGACTGGTCGAATCCGTGCAAGCACCTGGCGGCCGTCTATTACCTGCTGGCGGAGAGCTTCGACACCGATCCCTTCCTGCTGTTCCGCCTGCGCGGACGTTCGCGCGACGATTTCGTGGCCCTGCTCGGCGGGCCGGCCGGGACGGCGGTGCCGGAACCCCCGCCGGAGCCGCCCGCGCCGCTGCGCGCCGGCGCGGCCGAGTTCTGGCAGGGCCGCCCCGTCCCCGCCGACCTCTTCGGGGCGGCGTCCGTGCCCGACGCGCCGGCGGTGCTGGCGGCGACGCTGGGTCCCCTGCCGTTCTGGCGCGGGGAGGCGGATTTCCTGAAGGGGGTGGACGCCGCCGTGGGCAGGGCGGCGGCCCGGGCCCGAAAGCTGGCCGAGGCGCCCTGACGACGGCCGGGAGCCGTCCGGCAGGACGTTTTCCGGGTTCCGGCGGTTAGGAAGGCCGACAGTCCTGTCAGCCTTCCCATTCTCCCCGGTGATAGATGCTTTCTCCCTTCGAACTGATCGCCGTGCTGCTCGTCCTGACGGCGGCGTTCGGCTGGCTCAACCAGCGCTTCCTCGGCCTGCCGGATACGGTGGGGCTGCTGGTCATGGGGCTTGCGGCCTCCATCGTGCTGCTCCTGGTCGAGCTGTCCTTTCCGGAAACCGCCCTGTACCAGGATCTGGCGGACATCATCAGGCAGGTCGATTTCAAGCGGACGGTGCTCGAAGGCATGCTGGCCTTCCTGCTGTTCGCGGGGGCGCTCCACGTCAACCTGTCGGCGCTGCGCAGCCGCGCCTGGGCGGTCGGCGTCATGGCGACCTTCGGCGTGCTGCTCTCGACCACGATCGTGGCGCTGGGCCTGTGGTTCGTCTCGGACCTGGTGGGGGTTCCGGTGCCGCTGAGCTGGTGCTTCGTCTTCGGCGCGCTGATCAGCCCGACCGATCCGGTCGCGGTGCTGAGCACCCTCAAGGCGGTGAAAGTGCCGAAGTCGCTGGAAATGGACATGACCGGCGAGTCCCTGTTCAACGACGGCGTCGGCGTGGTGATCTTCACCATCGCGCTGACCGTGGCGGCCGGGTCCGGCCACGGCGCCACCGGCTTCAGCGGCGTCGCGGAACTGTTCGTGCTGGAGGCGCTGGGCGGAGCGGCGCTCGGGCTCGCCGCCGGCTTCGCGGCGTACAAGGCGATGAAGCAGATCGACAACTACTCGGTCGAGGTCCTGATCTCGCTGGGACTGGTGACCGGGACCTACGCGCTGGCGTCGCGGCTGGAGATGAGCGGGCCGATCGCGGTCGTGGTCGCCGGACTGCTGATCGGCAACCGCGGGCCCGGGCATGCCATGAGCGACCTGACCGAGCGTTACCTGTTCGGCTTCTGGACCCTGGCGGACGAGATCCTGAACTCCATCCTGTTCCTGCTGATCGGCCTGGAGGTGCTGGTCCTGCGCCTGGACACCTCCTACGGCTGGCTGCCGCTGGCCGCGGTCCCGCTGGTGCTGGGCGCCCGCTTCCTGTCCGTGTCCCTGCCGGTCCTGGCGCTGGACCGGTGGACGCCGTTCGTCCGGGGCACCGTCCCCATCCTGACCTGGGGCGGCCTGCGCGGCGGCATCTCGGTGGCGCTGGCGCTCTCCATCCCGGAAGTCGAGGAGAAGTCGATGATCCTGGCCGCCACATACGTGGTCGTCGTCTTCACCATCATCGTCCAGGGCCTGAGCCTGCGCCGCCTGGTCGAGCGCGTGGCGCCGTGAGCTTCCGACCCGATCGGCAGGACGAAGCTTTCATGACCCCGCATGTCATTATGGTTTTCACCAGAAAACTATAATAAGACTGCGCCCCATGATAGGTTTCGGTCTTCATGAGGCGGACGAAGGCGGAGGGGGCAGGCTTCTCTCCTGCTACAGGCCGCCCGTTCCGCCCCTGCCGGCGCTGGACGATGTCTGGCCGGCCGTCGAGCACGCGACGGTGGCGGTCGGCGCGTTCGACCGCGCGCTGGCCGGATTCCGGATGGCCGAGCGCCCGGTCCAGGGAACGGTCGGCCGGCTCTTCGCCCGGCTCGATGCCGTCCATTCCTCCGGTGCGGAAGGGGCGACCACCACCTTCACCGATCTGCTGGAATACGAGACCTCCCTGAACCGCGCGCCCGACCCCCTGGATGCCGGACAGGTCGCGGCCTGCGCCGACGCCTACGAGGCATTGCAAGGAATGGCGTTCGCCCCTCGGGACGCCATCCTGGAAATCCATCGCCGCCTGCTCGAGCGCGCTCCCGATCCGCATGTCTCGGCCACGGCCGGCCGATGGAAGCGTTATGCCAACTGCACGGCGGACTATGACTCTCCCAACGGCATGTTCTTCTACACGAGGCCGGCCTCGCTCGGTGCGGCGCTGGAGGACTGGGAAAGGTTCACGCTCGATACCGGTGGGCCTGAATTGGTCCGGCAGGCTCTGTCGCACTGGATGTTCGAGCATATCCATCCCGTCGAGGATGGCAATGGCCGGGTCGGGCGGTTGCTGGTCCCGCTGGTGCTGAAGTGGAAATCGGCGACCGCCAATGCCTGCTGCTTCATCGGGGAGGCGGTTCATTCGAACAAGGACCTCTACATCGACGGCCTCAAGCGGGGCCGTCTGACCGGGGACCTGACGCATTGGACAAGGCTTCTCCTGTCGTTCGCGGCGCAGACCGCCGAACGCAACCTTTCGCGGCTCGACCGATTGGCGGAAATCCTGGGGCGGTGGCAGGCCGCCACGGCGAGCGTCCGCTCGCACAGTCTGGTCCACCGGCTCGTTCCCTGGGTGCTGACCCGGCCGGCATTCACCGTGAGGGACGCGCTGGCGGGCCTCGGCGTCGGTACTTTCGCCAGCATGAACACGTCCGTGGGACATTTGGAGGCGCGTGGAATCGTCGTGCCGGTCGCGGTCACGGGACGGGAAAGGATGTTTGCGGCATCGGAGGTGATCGCCCTGTTCGACTCCGCCCGAAACACGGTAAGGTGAGCGATAGAACCGGGAGCACGACGGCAGCATGGCGAAGCAGTTCCCCCACATCACCGGCGCGCACCGCGACTTCATCGCGCGGCAGCACATCTTCTTCACGGCGTCGGCCGCCGAGGGGACGCGGGTCAACCTATCGCCGAAGCCGGCCAACGCCTTCCGCGTGCTCGGGGAGAGCGCGGCCGCGTATATCGACCAGACCGGCAGCGGCAACGAGACGGCGGCCCACCTGCTGGCCGACGGGCGGCTGACGATCATGTTCTGCGCTTTCGAGGGCGCGCCCTCGATCCTCCGCCTGTACGGCAGGGGTCGGGTCCTGCATCGCGGCGGTGACGACTATGCCCGGATGCTGTCCGAGGCGTTCGGCGGGGAGGAGCCGACCGGCGCGCGGCAAATCGTCGTGCTGGACGTCGACCTGGTCCAGACCTCCTGCGGGTACGGCGTGCCGCTGTTCGATTACCGCGACGACCGGCGCAACCTGGACCGCTGGGCGGCGGCCAAGGGCGAGGAGGGCCTGGAGGCCTACCGCCGGGAGAAGAACGCCCGCAGCATGGACGGCCTGCCGACAGGCCTGCTCAGCGGGGAGACGGTGCCGCGCTGAAGCCCTTCGCCTCCAGCCAGCGCCGTATCTCCGTGTCGGCCAGCAGGGCGACGAAGGCGTGGACGGCCGGGCGGTCCAAGCGGCCGGCGGGCACGACGAAGTCGTAATGCTCGGGCTGGAGCGGCAGGAAGCCCAGCCCGTAGTCGGCCGCCACCGTCTCGATCGCGAGGCCCCAGTCGGCCCGGCCCTGCGCCACCGCGGCGGCGACCGCGTTGTGGGACTTGGCCTGGGCCTGGTAGCCGGCGGGGCGGGCGCCGGCCAGGATGCGGTCGGCCAGGATGCGGGTGCCGCTGCCGGGGTTGCGGTTGATCATCAGGCAGCCGGGATCGGCCGCGGCGTCCGCCATGGCCCCTGCGGCGTCGCGGCCCTCGAAGCGGACGTCGCCGGGGCGGAACAGGACGCCCTGGAGGCGGCGGTATCCCGGGAGCAGCGTCATTCCCTCGGCCAGGAAGGGTTCGTTGTACCGGCCGGTCGCCGGGTCCATCAGGTGGACCGGGGCCAGGTCGCACTCGCCGCGCCGGGCCGCGGTCAGCCCGCCCATGCTGCCCACGTTCAGCACCTTGACGGTGACGCCGCGCCGCTGGAGCAGCCCCAGCAGATGGTCGAGGCCGACGCAGTGGCTGCCGATCACCACGAGGTCCGCCGGCTCGACGCCTCGGCCGATCAGCTGGACGGTGACACCGGTGCCGGCCTCCACCGCCTCCTCGTGCTGGGGGATCGCGACGAAGCCGTCGGCGTGGCTGAAGGCGGTGACCGCGCCGGAGCCCTTGGCGAGCGGATAGGCCGCCAGCCCGGCGTCGGTGCGGACCAGCGAGACCATCGAGAACTCGGTCCGGCCCCGTTCCGATGTCAGGCGGATCGGCAGGGTGGCGGGGATGGTCTCGCCGCGCTCCGGCGGCAGGCCGGCCAGCGCCCGGATCACGGGGGCCACGAACTCGTGGAAGGTGAAGATCGCGGAAGTGGGGAAACCGGGCAGCACGACCAGCGGCTTGCCGCCGGTCACCGCGAGGCACAGCGGCTTGCCGGGCTTCAGGGCGACGCCGTGGACGACGATGCCGGGATCGGTGAAGCGGCTGATCACCCGGTAGCACAGGTCGCCGGCGCCCTTGGAGGTGCCGCCCGACAGGATCATCATGTCGCAGCCGGAAAGACCCTGCTCCACAGCGTCGCGCAGCGCCGCCTCGTCGTCCGGGCGGATGCCCATCGGGACCGGCTCGCCGCCCAGCTCGGCGACCGCGGCGGCGACGATGGCGCCGTTGGAATCATAGACCTTTCCGGGGACGATCGGATCGCCCGGTGCCACGATCTCGTCGCCGGTGGACAGGACGGCCACGCGCGGGCGGCGGCAGACCTCGACCTCGGCGCGGCCGATGGCGGCCAGCACGCCGATCTCGCGCGAGGTGAGGAGCCGGCCGGCGCGCAGCACCGTCTCGCCGCGCGCGATGTCGCTGGCGGCATAGGCGATGAACTGGCCGGGCGCCGCGGGGCGGTGGAACTCGACCCTGACGGCGTCATCCGCCCCGTCGATCACGGCCCCGTCGATCACGGCCCCGTCGATCACGGCCCCGTCGATCACGGCCCCGTCGATCACGTCGGTATGCTCGACCATCACGACCGCGTCGGCGCCGCGCGGCACCATGCCGCCGGTGGCGATCAGGGTCGCGGTCCCGGGCTCGACCGCCATGGCGGGGGCTTGGCCGGGGGTCAGCACCTCGGCGTTGAGGGTCAGCACGCGGGGCCGTTCCTCCGTCGCGCCGACCGTGTCGGCCGATCGCACGGCGAAACCGTCGACGCCGGAGCGGTCGAAGCCCGGAACGTCGACCCCGGCCACCACGTCGCGGGCCAGCACCCGGTTCAGCGCGGCGGAGAGGGGGACGGTCTCGGACCCGACGGGAGCCAGGGTCAGGTGCCGGTGGAACCGGGCCGTGGCCTCGTCGCGCCCGACCACCTCCAGGAACTGTTCCTGCCGGGCCGCGGCTCGCAGCTTCTGCCGCAGGTCTGACTCAGACATCACTCACCTCGGGAAAAACCAACTTCACGCACGCCGCCTCAAACGTTTCGGGGGCCGAACAGGGTGACCGCGGCCCCGGCCAGGCACAGGGCCGTGCCGGCCAGGTCCCAGCGGTCGGGGCGCGCGCCCTCCACCGCCCACAGCCAGCCCAGCGACGCCGCGATATATACCCCACCATAGGCCGCATAGGCACGGCCGGCGAAATCGGCGTCGATCCGGGTCAGGATCCAGGCGAAGGCGGCGAGGCTGGCCATCCCCGGCAGCAGCCAGAAGGCGGACTTTCCGAGACGCGCCCAGGCCCAGAAGGAGAAGCAGCCCGCGATCTCGGCCAGCGCCGCGCCGGCGTAGAGCAGGAACGTCGCCGCCATGGTCCCGGTCAGTCCCCGGCAGGGAGATCGAACAGGTGGACGGTGACGGCGCTGCCGGCCGGGTACCCTTCGCGGTCGGCCGGCACCAGCACGAAGCCGTCGGCGCGGGCGACCGACCACAGGCTGGCGAGGCCGCCGGACCCGATCGGCTCGACGCGGCCATCCCCCGTCAGGCGGACTCGGCAGAAATCGCTCCAGCCGCCGGGCGAGACGATCTTGCGCGCCGTGACCAGGGTCGCCTGCGGAAACGGAAAGCCGGTGCTTCCGCCGGCCATGCGCCGCACCGCCCGCCCCGCCACCGCCTGGTACCCCGCGAAGCAGCGGCCCGGGTGGCCGGGCAGTATCGCGACCGGCACGCCGCCGGCCATGCCCAGCGCCAGGCTATCCGCGGGCCGCAGGGCGATGCCGTGGATATCCAGCGACCCGGCGGCGGCCAGCGCCTCGGCGGACCGGTCGGTCTCGCCCAGGCCGCTGCCGCCCGCCACCAGGATCAGGTCGGCGCCAGGTCGCGCAAGCAGTCCGTGCAGGGCGTCCGCTCCGCCGGGCACGGCGGGGCGGCGGTCGGCGATGCCGCCGTCCCGCTCGACCAGCGCCGCCAGCATCGGCGAGTCGAGATCGCCGGCGTCCCCGATCTCACGGCCGACCGGGACGATGCGGACCACGGGGCGGCGCACCACGGCGACCGTGTCGATGCCCAGGGCCGCCAGCAGGGCGGCATCGGACGCGCGGATTCGCCTTCCTGCCGCCAGGACGATCGTTCCGGCCCCGACATCGTCGCCGCGCCGCTCGATCCCCTCGCCCTCGGCGACGGAGGCCACCAGCTCGATCATACCGAAATCGGAACGGATCCGATCGATTGCGGCCACCGCGTCGGTGCCGGGCGGCACGGCGTCGCCGACCGACACGGCCACCGGCTGACCCGTAAGCTCCAGCGGGATCGGGTTGTAGTCGGACGCGCCCACCGTGTCGGCGGCGCGGACCGCGAAGCCGTCCGCCGCGACCCGGTCGGCCGGCGGCAGGTCGCATCCGGCGGCGAGGTCGGACGCGGCGTGGCGGCCCACCGCCTCCCGGATTTCGACCGTTTCGGCGTCGCGTGCGGGGGAACGGGCGTCGATCCAGGCCCAGGCCTGCTCCAGGCCGGCACGCGCGGCGAATCCCCGCATGCTCGGGCGGGAGGTCGGATCGGGAATGGTTTCAGGCGGCATCATGGCCTTATCGTACAGCGACGGCACCGGGCCGGCACGGGAAAGCGGTTTACAAGACGCGGTTTTTCCGTTGTATATGATCGGATACAACTCTGCTGAAAGGGCATCGGACATGAAGATTTCGGCAGCCTTTCCGAACCGGCGCACCTTCCTCGCGGCGGTTCTCGCCGCCGCCCTGACGGCTTTCGGCGCCGCTGCGGCTCCCGATGCCCATGCCCGGAACACGCTCGTGATGGCCGCGGCCAGCCTGAAGGACAGCCTGGAGGAGGTGGCGAAGCTTTACGAGCGGAAGACGGGCAACAAGGTCGGGCTGTCCTTCGCCGCCAGCTCGGCGCTCGCCAAGCAGATCGAGCAGCAGGCCCCCGCCGACATCTTCATCTCCGCCGACCTGGACTGGATGGACTATCTGGCCAAGCGCGACCTGATCAGGCCGGACAGCCGCGCCAACCTGCTGGGCAACCGCCTGGTGCTGATCGCCCCCAAGGCGGTCGCCAGCCCGATGACCATCGGGAAGGGCGACTTCCCGATCCTCCAGCGGCTGGGCGAGAGCCGGCTGGCGACCGGCGAGCCGAACAGCGTTCCGGTCGGCAGGTATGCCAAGGCGGCGCTGACCCATCTGGGCGTGTGGGACAATGTCGAGCCGAAGCTGGTCCGCGCCGAAAGCGTCCGCTCGGCCCTGGCCTTCGTGTCGCGCGGCGAGGCCCTGTACGGCATCGTGTACGAGACGGACGCCAAGGTGGACAAGGGCGTCGAGATCGTGGGCACCTTCCCGGACGACAGCTATCCCGCCATCATCTACCCGGCGGCCCTGACCGCGGGGAGCAAGGCGCCCGACGCTGCCGCCTTCCTCGCCTTCCTGAAGTCGCCGGACGCGTTCGACGTGTTCCGGAAGTACGGCTTCACCCCCGCTCCGGCCACCCAGGGCTGACGGAACGCGGATGCTGACCCCCCTGGAGATCGAGGCGCTGAGCCTGAGCCTGTGGGTCGCGACCTGGAGCACGCTGGCCGCGCTGCCCGTCGCGATCCTGGCGGCCTTCATCCTGGCCCGCACCGATTTCTGGGGAAAGTCTCTTTTCGACGGCATCATCCACATGCCGCTGGTGCTGCCGCCGGTGGTGATCGGATATCTGCTGCTGGTGACGCTGGGAACCCGCGGGCCGATCGGGTCGTGGCTCCTGGAGACCTTCGGCATCCGGCTGATCTTCACCTCCGCCGGCGCCTCGGTCGCGGCGGGCGTCATGGCCTTCCCGCTGATGGTCCGGGCGATCCGGCAGGCGATCGAGGCGATCGATACCGGGCTGGAAGCCGCGGCCCGGACCCTGGGGGCCGGCCCGATCGACCGGTTCCTGACCATCACCCTGCCGCTGATGCTGCCGGGGGTGCTGTCGGGCGCCGTGCTGGCGTTCGCGGCGAGCCTGGGAGAGTTCGGGGCGACGATCACCTTCGTGTCCAACATCCCGGGCGAGACAAGGACCCTGCCGCTGGCGATCTACACCGCCACCCAGACGCCGGACGGCGACGCGGAGGCGGCGCGGCTCGTGGCCCTGTCCTTCGCCCTGTCGCTGGGCGCCCTGATCCTGTCCGAGTACCTGGGCCGCCGGGTGCGCCGGATGATGGGGCGGTTCTAGGATTTTTGGCCACAGATAGACACGTATAAACACAGATATAAAAGTTATATTTATTCATTGATATACTTCGATTTCAAGCATCAGCTATAATTTTATTCTTATCTGCGTTTATCTGCGTCCATCTGTGGCCCAACAAGGCACTCAACCATCACTCAACTTTCCCGGGGAACACAGAAGCATGCTCGACGTGGCGATCCGGCGGCGGCAGGGGACCTTCGACCTGGACATCAGGTTCCAGGCGCCGAGCCGGGGAGTGACCGCGCTGTTCGGGCGGAGCGGGTCGGGCAAGAGCTCCGTCATCAACGCCATCGCCGGCCTCGCGAAACCGGATGCCGGGCATATCCTGCTGGACGGCACCGTGCTGTTCGACGGCGCGCGGCGGATCGACGTGCCGGCCGAGCGGCGGCGGACCGGCTACGTGTTCCAGGACTCGCGCCTGTTCCCCCACATGTCGGTTCAGGACAACCTGCTCTACGGCATGCGCCGGGTGCCGAGGGAAGAGCGGCGAATCGCGCTGGAGCCGGTGGTGGACCTGCTGGGCATCGGCGGACTGCTGAAGCGCCGGCCCTACAGCCTGTCGGGCGGCGAGAAGCAGCGGGTCGCGGTCGGGCGCGCGCTGCTGGCCCAGCCCCGCATCCTGCTGATGGACGAGCCGCTGGCCTCCCTCGACGCCGAGCGCAAGGCGGAGATCCTGCCCTATATCGAGCGCCTGCGGGACGAGCTGAACATCCCCATCGTGTTCGTCAGCCACTCGGTCGACGAGGTGGTGAGGCTCGCCACCACCCTGGTGCTGGTGGCCGACGGGCGGGTGAGGGCGGCCGGCACGGTGGCGGAGCTGTCGGGGCGGCTGGACGTGGGCGGCACCATCGGCGGCCTGGAGGCCGGCGCCGTGCTGGACACCACCGTCGCCGGCCACGACGCGGCGACCGGGCTGACCGAGCTTCGGTTTCCCGGCGGAATCCTGACGGTGCCCCTGCTCGACCTCCGCGCCGGCCAGCCGCTCCGGGTGCGCATCCAGGCGCGCGACGTGATCCTCGCGCTGGAGCCCCCCTCTCGGATCAGCGTGCACAATATGCTGGAAGGGCGTATCGTCGAGCTGGGCGAGGCGGCCGGACCGTCGCGGGACGTCAGGATCGACCTGGGCGGATCGTTCCTGCTGGCGCGGGTCACCCGCCATTCGGTCGAGCGCCTGGGCTTGGGTGTCGGCACCCCGGTCTTCGCGCTGGTCAAGAGCGTCGCGTTCGACCGGGTGTTCCCCGGTCCGGCGGGACGGAACGTCGCCCTCTGACGATCCTGCGGGCCAGGGACCGGCAGGGCGTCGGTACGAAGAACAGAGTTGAGGAATCAACCGCATGGCGAAGCTGAGGCTGCGCATCGATTTCGAGCCGGAAGGTTCGCTGGGGCCGGGGAAGGTGGCGCTGCTGGAGGCGATCCGGCGCTGCGGGTCGATCTCCAGCGCCGCGCGCGAGCTGGACATGTCCTACCGGCGCGCCTGGCTTCTGGTGGACGATCTCAACCAGACCTTCCGCCAGCCGGTGGTGAACGCCATGGTCGGCGGCCGCAAGGGCGGCGGCGCCGGCCTGACCGCGTTCGGCGACAGCGTCATCCGCCACTACCGCGAGATGGAGGCCGAGGCGCACGAGGCGCTGGCCCGCCACATGGCGGCCCTTCAGGACGAAGTCGTTGCCGGCGGCGATGCCCCGGCGATGCCCCGGGAGTGCCCCGTTCCGGAGGACGGATCGGAACGGGCCGAGCAGGAGCGCGACTGCGACGGCCGCAAGGCGATGCAGCGCAGCCTGTCCAAGCAGCCGGCTGGGCGTCCGAACTGACGGACCCGGCGCGATCGCCGTCATCGATCACTCAAGCGGGAGGAGAAGCCATCATGCATGCCACTCTGTCACGCCGCCGCTTTCTGGTGCTGGGAACCCGGGGGGCCGCGGTCTCCCTGATCGTCGCGGGCTGCTCGTCGGTCGAGCCGCGGACCGAGGAGGCTCCCGCCGACCTGGTCGCCTCCGCGACGACGACCCTGTCCAACTTCACGCGCGACCCGGACATGGCCTGGTTCCGCGACAACCTGCCGGCGGCCCAGGGCCTGCTGATCGTGCCGACCTTCCTGCGCGCCGGCTTCATCTTCGGCGGGGCCGGCGGCAACGGGGTGCTGATCACCCGCGACAGCGCCGGCGGCAGCTGGAGCTATCCCGCCTTCTACACGGTGGCCGCGGGCAGCGTGGGGCTTCAGGCCGGGGCTGAGGTCGCCGAGGTGATCCTGATGATCCGCAGCGTGCGCGGCCGCGACGCGATGCTCGGCAACAGCCTCAAGCTGGGCGCCGACGTCGGCGTGGCGGCCGGACCGGTCGGGGCCGGCGCCCGGGTCGCGACGTCGGACATCCTGGCCTTCTCGCGCTCCCGGGGGCTCTATGGCGGGATCAGCCTGGACGGCTCGGTGATCACGACGCGCGACGCCTGGAACGCCGCCTTTTACGGCCGCGCCGTGCGGCCTGTGGACATCCTGGTCAGCCGCACCGTTTCCAATCCCCAGGCCGAGCCCCTGCGCGACATGGCGGCCCTCCGGGCCTGATGCCGCTCAGCCCTTGGTCAGCATCAGGGTTCCCTGTTTGGCGATCCGGCCGGTGATCTTCTCCGCCAGCATGGCGAGCACCCAGGGAAGATCGACTTCCAGCCGGACCAGATCGTCCTGGATGTCGATCCGGCCGCCGATGGTCTGGGCCAGGACGGCGACCTCGAAGCGCATCTGGTTCTCCGACCAGTGGTCCTCCACCGAGGCGCCCACGCCGGCAAGCTGGGAGCGCACCTGCCCCATCCCGCCCTGGAGGCGACGCTTGGCCTCCTCGCGTCCGAGCTGGTGGGGGATCGTCACGACCACGGGCTTTGGCATCTCTGGTTCCTCTAAGGTTTGACCATAGGTACGAACCCCGCCCGCCGTTTTACAGAGGCGATGGAAACAGGACCGCGCCGGGAATGTTTCGCTTTCCGAACCATTGATAGGGCGTTGAGGCGGCGGGGGCGGACCATGGCGGCGAGCGGCAGGACGAGAAGATGGAGGCGGGCGGCGTCGCGGATCCTGAATCTGGCGGCTCGGCCGGTGCGCACCGCCCACGGCAAGCGCGGCGTGGTGCTCCAGCCCTATCGGGGCTACGGCTCGCGGGAGGAGGTCTTCCTGATCGGCAGGGTCTTCAGGCAGTCGCGCACCCAACATGGCGGCGGCGAGGAGGACATCGCCGATCACCTGCGGGACATCGGCCGCCGGATCGCCCGGCGCGCGGTCGCCGGGGCCGTGGTCACGGCCCGGTTCGGCGGGGCCGAGCAGCGGGTCGAGACCGACAAGGACGGGTATTTCAGGGTTCATCTGCGGCAGCAGCCGCTGCCGCCGTCCGGGGAGTCCTGGCGGGCCATGGACCTGACCCTTGACCAGCCGGAGCCGGTCCACGCCCGGGCCGACATCTTCGTCCCGCCGGAGCGGTGCCGCTACGTGGTGATCAGCGACATCGACGACACCGTGATGTTCACCGGCGTCGCCGGCAAGCTGAAGATGCTGTGGCGTCTGTTCGTCCAGGACGCGGAAAGCCGGGTGGCCTTCCCGGGAGCGGCGGCCCTGTACCGCGCGCTCCACGACGGGGCCGGCGGCGACGAGCGCAACCCCATGCTCTACGTGTCGCGCGCCCCCTGGGGGATCTACGACGTGCTGGACGAGTTCTTCCGGATGCACGGCATTCCCGTGGGGCCGGTGCTGTTCCTGCGGGAATGGGGCATCACCTGGAAGAGCCCGCTGCCGCGCAAGGCCGAGGACCACAAGCGCGAACTGATCGGCAACATGCTGCAACTCTACAAGGACCTGCCGTTCGTCCTGGTCGGCGACAGCGGCCAGCACGACCCGGAGGTCTACCGCCAAGTCGTGGACGAGCATCCCGGCCGGGTGCTGGCCGTCTATATCCGCAACGTCTCCCGCGACGCGGCCAGGATCGCCGAGATCGAGGAACTGGCCAGGGCGGTCACCGCGGCCGGAAGCAGCATGGTCCTGGCCTCGGACAGCTTCGCCATGGCCGAGCACGCCGCCGGCCTTGGCCTGATCGACCCCGGGGCCGAGGCGAAGGTGCGCGCTGAGATCGACTCGGAGACGGCCGGCGGGGCCGCCCCGGGACCGATGCGGAGCATATCCCGCCGCGACCTGCGCCGGATCATCACGGCCGAGGGAGCGGACGGGGGCGCCGCTCCCCCGAACGTGGTCGTGGAGCCGACGAACCGCCGACGAAGCTAGCGCGAAGAACCCGGTTTGGACGGCGGCTGAAAGCCATCGCCCACCGTTCCCGCGCCGACAGGTCCGTCGTTCAGGAAGCCCATGTCCTCCGCCCTGACCCCCCGGCTCCCGCCGGCCCGACGGATGGCGGCGGCCAGCATTTCCCATTGCTCGTCCGGTAGCCGGGACAGCCCTTCGACCAGGGCGCTTCGCCATTTCGGTCCCCGCGACCATGCCTCGATCCAGGCGTCGGCGAGATCATGGTGACGCCTGGGAGCCATGGCCTCGATCAGGATGCCGGCCTGGGCGACATCCTTGTCCGCCTTCAGCCGTCCGCCCGGGTCGGCGCGTCGCCGTGCCGCGACGATCAGCTTATGGACTGCGTACCGCTCGGGCGCTGGTACCCGGACGGAGACGCCGCCGGCGTGAAGCAACACGGACCGGACCGGCGCATGGATCAGGAAGTCGAGGAACCGCAGGGGCTGGGCGGCGGCTCCGCCCAGGGCGGGCATCGCGGCAGGCTTGCCCTGGTGCTCGTCCTTGCCGGTGTTGGGCACCAGGAACTCCACCAGGAAACCTTTGCGGTTCCGAAACGCCGTGGCCTGTCGGGCGTCCGCCTGATGCGGCACTTCCTGGAAGCTGGGGTCGACCTGCCGGAGCACGTCCAGGATGGGCGGCAAACTGTCTTCGATCGAAATGGATACCGAGTGGAACTGGGCAATGTCCATGTCGCCGGTGCGTAGATGGGCGGCGGGAAGCCGTACGCCGAGCATTCCGGCATAGCATTGGAACGCCAGCGTGCCGACCAGGACACCCCGGAGGCGGAATAGACCGGCCTGCCAAAGCGCCTCGGCGAGGTCGCCGGTGAAGGCATCGGGTGTCGGCAACCCGGCGGCCTTGAGGGCGGAGACCATCCGCCGCCGTTCGGTGAAATCCGCCTTCAGGTCGCGGAAACGTTCGACGCGGGCCGCAATCTCCGGGTCGTCGGCCGGACCGACATAGCGGCTGTAGCGTTGGCGATCCTCGTAGCCCTGGAAATACCAGTAGCCACGGCCTTTGCGTTCCTTCTTCGAGAAGCTCCCGGTGGCGGGGAAAGCCGCATCGAACTCGGCGTCCAGGCTGCGCTGCTCCAGGTCGGCGAACAGGGTCTGTATGGCCAGCCCAAGCTCCCGCATGGCGCCCCTCCGGTCCGGCAGTTGCCTTCAAAATTGAATTTACAGGCAACTGGTGAGGGGCGCAACGCCGCCGGTGTGGAGGATGCCGCTCCCGGCTTGCCAGCAGGCTTCGAAACTATCGGAGGCTTGGAGGCAGGAGCTTCGATGGGGAATCGCCGACAGGTTCGCAAGACCTGCCTTGCCTGTAACCCGCGACAAGGAATTTAATAGGAGGATTGGTGGAGCCGAGGAGGATCGAACTCCCGACCTACGCATTGCGAACGCGTCGCTCTCCCAGCTGAGCTACGGCCCCACACCTGAACCCCGCACCGCCACGAACCGTCGCGGTGGAGTGGGCCGGATAATGGTGGGCGGAACCGGGTCTGTCAAGCGTCCTGCGTCGAAATATGCTTGCGGTCGCGCGGGCTTGCGGTGCTTGCCTGAGACAGGTGGGGAGGGTAGGGTGCAGCGCATTTTTTTGTCCTGCGGCCCGGTAGACCATGCAATCTCTTTTCCTGCTGATCGATACCATTCTGGGGCTCTATGTCTGGATCCTGATCGCCTCCGCGATCCTGAGCTGGCTTGTCGCCTTCAACGTGGTCAATACCCGCAACCGAGCGGTCTACGTGATCGGCGACTTCCTCTATCGCGTGACCGAACCGGTGCTGGGGCCGATCCGGCGCATCCTGCCCAACCTGGGCGGCCTGGACCTCTCGCCGATCGTCGTCATCCTGCTGATCTTCTTCATCCGCAATCTGCTGCGCGAGTACGCGTTCCTGGTGTGATGCCGTTCAGGCCGGCCGCCGGCGGGGTGACGGTCGCCGTCCGGCTGACGCCCAGGGCGTCGCGCAACGCCGTCGTCGGGATCGGAACCGGAACCGGGCCGGCGGGGCGGGAGCAGGCCGTGCTCAAGGTGATGGTGACCGCCGTGCCCGACTCCGGCCGCGCCAACGAAGCCCTGGTCCGGCTGCTGGCGAAGCAGTGGAAAGTGCCCGGATCCGCCATCACGCTGGTCGCGGGCGCCACCGACCGCAACAAGATCCTGCATGTCGCCGGCGATCCCGCCGACCTCATGACCCGTTTGACCACCCTGTCCGTTCCAACCGATCCGTCCGGAAGTTCCAAGCCATGAGTCAGGCACGCATCATCGACGGCAAAGCCTTCGCCCAGCGCCTGCGCGACCGCCTGTCCCTCCAGGTCGCCGCCCTCGGCGAAGCCCACGGGCTGCAACCCGGCCTCGCGGTCGTGCTGGTCGGGGAGAACCCGGCCAGCCAGGTCTATGTCCGCAACAAGGGCCAGGCGACGGTGGCATCCGGCATGCGCTCGTTCGAGCACAGGCTTCCCGACACCACGGACCAGAGGACCCTGATCGACTTGGTCGAGCGGCTGAACCGCGACCCCGCCGTCAACGGCATCCTGGTGCAGCTGCCGCTGCCGCCGCAGATCGACCCCGCGGCCGTGATCGCCGCGATCGACCCGGACAAGGACGTCGACGGCTTCCACGTGGAGAACGCGGGCCGGCTGGCGCTCGGGCTTCCCGGCCTGGTGCCCTGCACGCCGCTGGGCTGCATGATGCTGCTGAACGACGTGCTGGGCGACGACCTCTCCGGCCGGCGGGCGCTGGTCCTCGGCCGCTCGTCGATCGTCGGCAAGCCCATGGCGAGCCTGCTGCTGGCGGCGTCCTGCACCGTCACCACCGCCCATTCGCGCACCCGCGACCTGGCCGACGAATGCCGGCGCGCCGACATCCTGGTGGCCGCGGTCGGCCGGCCGGAGATGGTGCGCGGCGACTGGATCAAGCCGGGCGCCACCGTGATCGACGTCGGGATCAACCGGGTCCCCTCGCTCGATCCCCTCGCGGCCTCTGAGGGCAGGACGCGGCTGGTCGGCGACGTGGCCTTCGCCGAGGCCGCCCGCGTGGCCGGCGCCATCACGCCGGTGCCGGGCGGCGTCGGCCCCATGACCATCGCCTGCCTGCTGCTCAACACGCTGACCGCGACCTGCCGGCAGAACGGCGTGACGGTCCCGGCGCCATGATCACCGCCTATGGCCGCACCGGGACGGGCGTCTTCAAGGAGCCGCTGGAGATCGGCGCTCCCCTGCCGGACGGCGCGGTCTGGATCGACCTGCTGCATCCGACCGAGGAGGAGCGGGGCGTCATCGCCCGGCTCCTCGGCATCGACCTGCCGACCCACGAGGAGATGCTGGAGATCGAGGTCTCCAGCCGTCTCTATGTCGAGAACGGCAGCGCCTACCTGACCACCCCGGTGATCACCCGGGCCGACACCGAGCATCCGGGCCTGGGCGTGCTGACCTTCATCCTGACGCCGGGCCACCTGGTCACGGTCCGCTATGTCGAGCCCAAGAGCGTCGACACCTTCGCCTCCCGGCTCCAGCGCCAGCCCGAGCTGATCGCCGGGCCGGAGAGCGCGCTGCTGGGCATGCTGGACGCCGTGGTCGACCGCGCCGCCGACGTGCTGGAGCTGATCGGCACCAGGGTCGACGGGATCGGCCGCCGCGTGTTCGACGATCCGCTGCCGGCCAAGTCGCGCGAGAAGGTGCGCAAGCCCGACTCCCTGCGCGAGGTCATGCGCGACATCGGCCGGGTCGGCGACGTCACCAACAAGGTGCGCGACAGCCTGGCCGGCCTCGACCGGCTGGTCGCCTACCTGGCGACGGTCAGCGCCGGCCGGCTGGACAAGGAGCAGAAGGCCCTGCTGAAGAGCCTCAACCGCGACCTGCGGTCGCTCGGCGAGCATGCGGGCTATCTCAGCCACCAGACCAACTTCCTGCTCGACGCGACGCTCGGCGTCATCAACATCGAGCAGAACGGCATCATCAAGATCTTCTCGGTGGTCGCCGTGGTGTTCCTGCCGCCGACCCTGATCGCCAGCGTCTACGGCATGAATTTCCATTTCATGCCCGAGTTGGACGAATTCTGGGGCTATCCCCTGGCGCTGTTCCTGATGATCGTCTCGGCGATCCTGCCGCTGGTCTATTTCCGCCGGAAGGGCTGGCTGTAGCGGCATCCGGCCCCGGGGCGCGAAGCCGTCCTCAGGGTCCCGCCACGGACTCCCACGGCAGCACCATGCGGCACAGCAGCCCGTCGGGGCGCCAGTCGAAACCGACCTCCCCGTCGAGTTGTCCCGAGATCGTCCGGTCGATCAGGCTCATGCCGAACCCGCGCCGGGCCGCCGGGTCGCCCGGACGCCGGGTCGTCTCGGCCCAGCGGGCCACCAGCCGGCGTCCCGACGGCGCGATCTCCAGCACGCAGTCGACCGACAGGCTCCCGCCGGGGTCCGACAGCGCGCCGTACTTGGCCGCATTGGTGGTCAGCTCGTGGAACACCATGGCCAGCGCCACCGCGCCCGCCGGGTTGAGCGCGATCGGCTGGAGCGCCAGGTGGATGGCGGTGCCGTTGGCCCGATAGGGTTCCAGCGTCTGGGCGACCAGGTCGGGCAGGTAGGCCGCCTCCCAGTTCTGGTCGGTCAGCAGGCTGTGGGCCCGGGACAGCGCGCCGAGCCGGCCGGAGAAGGACTGGACGAAGTCCTCCGGGTCCGGGCTCCGCCTCAGGGTCTGCGAGGCGATCGCCTGGACGATCGCCAGCGTGTTCTTGACCCGATGGCTCAGCTCCGCCAGCAGGGTCTTCTGGTGCTCGTCGGCGCGGCGGCGGCGGGTCACGTCGCGCACGGTGCCGTCGATCCGCACCGCCTTGCGGACGCCGTCCGACTCGACGAACTGGCTGCGGCCGCGCGACGCGATCCAGCGGACCGAACCGTCCGGCCGGCGGACCCGGAACTCCAGGTCGAAGCGCCCGTCGCCCTCCGGGGCGCAGGCGCGCCGCAGCGCCTCCCTCACCGCCCTGCGGTGATCGGGGTCGATCAGCTCCAGCCTGGTGTTGATGCTGATCCGCGCGTCGGGCGCCAGCCCCAGCATGGTCTTGCAGCGCTCGGAGGCCTCCACCGTGCCGCTTCCCGGGTCGATCACCCAGGTTCCCAGGTCGGCGGCCTCCACCGCCAGCCTCAGCCGCAGCTCGCTTTCCAGCAGCCGCCGGCCGTCGTCGCTGGCCTGGGTCACGTCGGTGTTGATCGCGACGGCGCCCAGGATCGAATCGCCCAGCCGGATCGGCGCCGCCGCCGACCGGAGCACCAGGTCGCGGCCGGTCCTGACGTTGCGGACCAGCACGTCCCGCACGGTGCGGTGCCCTGCCAGGGCCCGCAGGAAGGCCTGTTCCTCCGGGCGCAGCGGGACCCCGGTGCGGGCGTCGCGGACCTGGATCATCTCCGCCAGCTCCGGCACCGGATGGTTCAGGTCCTCCAGGCTGTCCAGGCCCAGCATGTCAAGGGCGCGACGGTTGCAGCGGGCGATGCCGGCCGAAGTCCCGACATAGACCGCGTCGGGTATGCTCTCGATCACCGCGTCCAGCTCGGCGGCCTGGCGCAGCAGTTCCGCCTCGATCGCCTTCCGTCCGGTCATGTCGACCAGGAATCCCAGCATGCGCAGCGGCTCGCCCCCGGCATCGAAGAAGAAGCGCCCGTCGTCCTGCATGGTCATCCAGCGACCGTCCTTGTGACGGAACCGGTATTCCAGGTGGAACGGCTTGCGCGTGGCGCGGACATGGGCGATCTCCCGCACGAAGGCGGCGCGGTCGTCGGGATGGATCAGCTCGATGGTACGGGCAAGGCCGCCCTCGGCCAGTTCCTCCGCGGTCCAGCCCAGCACCTCCTCGCAGCCGCCGTCCCAGGACACGGCGTCGGTCCGCGCGTCCCAGTCGTAGAAGACGTGGCCGGCGGCCATCACCGTCGCCTCGTACCGGCTTCGCCAGTCGCCGGCCGCGTCCTCGGCCCGCAGGCGCGCCGCGGTTTCCGCCCGCAGACGCTCCTCCAGGTCCGCGATCCGCCGGGCGGCGTCCTCGGGAAGATCGTTGAAAATCGGCACTCAGTTCTCCTGGCGGGATGCCGGTACGCCGACCCTTGTAGCCGCTACGATTTCCATTGCAACCAAACTTATATGCAGCGGCCGCCGTCCACCTCCAGCGCCACTCCGGTGATGAACCCGGCCTCGTCCGACGCCAGGTAGAGCGCCGCGTTGGCGATGTCGTCGGGCCGGCTCATCCGGCCGAGCGGGATCGTCGCGGTGAACTGGCGCCGACGCTCCGGCGTGTCCTCGCCCATGAAGTCCTGGATCATGCCGGTGTCCCCGATCACCGGGCACAGCGCGTTGACCCGGATCTTCAGCGGCGCCAGCTCGACCGCCATGGACTTGGTGGCGACGATCGCCGCCCCCTTGGAGCTGTTGTACCAGGTCAGCCCCGGGCGCGGCCGCAGGCCGGCGGTGGACGCCGTGGTCAGGATCACGCCGCCGCCGCGCCGCTCCAGCGCAGGCACCACGTGCCGGGCCGCCAGGAACAGGGCCTTGACGTTGACGGCGTAGATCCGGTCGAACTCGGCCTCGGTCACCTCCAGCATCGGCTTGTTGCGGTGGGTGTAGCCGGCATTGTTGACCATGATGTCCAGCCCGCCGAACCGCTCCCCGGCGGCCTCGACCATGGCCTTGACCGCCGCGTCGTCGGTGACGTCGGCCTTGAAGAACATCGCGGCGCCCTCCCGCGCCGAAGAGATCGAGTCGGCGACCCGGCGGCCCCGCTCCTCGTCCAGATCGTTGACCACGACGCTGGCCCCCTCGCGCGCGAAGGTCCGGGCGATGCCTTCGCCGAAGCCCGATCCGGCGCCGGTGACGATGGCGATTTTGTTGGCCAAGCGCATTATTCCTCCAATTTTTGTCTTTTGGTTCAAAGCCGTCGCTCTGCCCGGCGCGATCCCCCGCGCCGCGGCCGCCTAACCGTGGCAGGGATTGTCCGTTCGTGCAATCCGTCAGCCGTACCACCGGAACGTTGCTCCGGTTCGACGAAATCGGGTAGGGTGCATTGTATCAATGTTGTTCCGAGCGACAGGAAGGTCATCGTCATCGCCAAGGTTCTGCTGGTCGAAGACACTCCCTCCCTGGCCCGTGTCTACGCCGAATACCTGAAGAAGGCAGCATTCGCGGTCGAAACCGTGGAAACCGGTGCTGCCGCCCTGGACGCCCTGGGTGACACAGTGCCCCAGGTCGTGCTTCTCGACCTCCAGTTGCCCGACATGAACGGCATGGAGATCCTGAAGCACGTCTCCGGACAGCAGATCCCGACCGCGGTGGTCGTCATCACCGCGCACGCCTCCGTCAACCTCGCGGTGGAGGCGATGCGGTACGGCGCCTACGACTTCGTCGTCAAGCCGTTCACGGCGGATAGGCTGCTGGTCACCGTCCGCAACGCGGTCGAGCGGCTGCGCCTCGCCCAGATCGTCGACACCTTCACGGACGAACTCGCGCGCAGCAAGTTCCACGGCTTCATCGGCAGCTCGTTCCCGATGCAGGCGGTCTACCGGATCATCGACAGCGCGGCGGCCAGCCGCGCCACCGTGTTCATCACCGGCGAGTCCGGGACCGGCAAGGAGGTCTGCGCGGAGGCGATCCACCGGCAGAGCCCGCGCCGCGACAAGCCGTTCGTCGCGATCAACTGCGGCGCCATCCCGAAGGAACTGATGGAGAGCGAGATCTTCGGCCACGTGAAGGGCGCCTTCACCGGCGCCGTGGCCGAGCGGGAGGGGGCGGCCGCCCGGGCCGACGGCGGCACGCTGTTCCTGGACGAGATCTGCGAGATGGAGCTGGGCCTCCAGACCAAGCTGCTCCGCTTCATCCAGACCGGCACCTTCCAGAAGGTCGGCGGCACCCGGATGGAGAAGGTGGACCTGCGCATCCTGTGCGCCACCAACCGCGATCCCCTGCGCGAGGTGGAGGAGAACCGCTTCCGGGAAGACCTCTATTACCGCCTGCACGTGATCCCGATCCACCTGCCGCCGCTGCGCGAGCGCGAGGACGACGTGCTGGACATCGCGCGCCAGTTCCTGATCGACTACGCGGCGGAGGAGGGCAAGGGCTTCAGCCACTTCCATCCCGCCGTCGAGGAGGTGCTGCGGCACTACCAGTGGCCCGGCAACGTGCGGCAGCTCCAGAACGTGATCCGCAACGTCGTCGTGCTCCACGACGGGACGGAGGTGACGGCGGCCATGCTGCCGCCGCCGCTGAACCAGCATTCGGCGCTCCAGCTCCAGTCGCCGCACCGCTATGCCGCTCCGCCCGAGGAGGTCCCGGCGCCCCGGGGCCTTGGATCGCCGGATCCCGGTGCCCAGGTCTTGGAGCCGCAGGGCGGCCACGCCGCCCTGGCGGAACCCCGGCCGATCCGCCCCCTGTGGCTGGTCGAGAAGGAAGCGATCGAGGAAGCCATCGCCGCCTGCGACGGCAACATACCCCGGGCGGCCGCCCTGCTCGGCATCAGCGCATCGACCATCTATCGCAAGCGCATGGCGTGGGAAGCCGAAGGCCGGGCTTGACCGTACCCCGGCAATCCAAACCCTTGTAATCACAGCTTCCGTCGCCGGCTCTCTCCTTGCGGACCATGCGTTGTCCGCGAGGTTGCGCGCTCGTCAGGTCGATCTCAAATGCCGCCGCGACTAGTCGGCGCTGATTTCCAAGTCGTTCTCTTTAGACATAGGGAAGATCACATTGGACCATAGCTGAACGAGCAAAAAGACATATCCGCGGACTCTGCGCTTGTGCGAAACAAATCAAGTCGGTAGCGTAATTTTCAAGTCATCCATGGTTCGGGTTTTCGCTGCACCGCAATAAATGCCAGGAGCGGACTGCTCCACCATCGATCACGAAGTTGGGTTCCGGCCCGACAACACAGCCTTCATCGTCAGGGAATGCGGGCTGTACTAGCCTAAGACGACCAGGGAGTTACAGTCATGGCGACTGGCACGGTTAAATGGTTCAATGCTACCAAAGGTTACGGATTCATCGCACCCGAGAATGGCGTGAAGGATGTCTTCGTCCACATCTCCGCTCTCGAACGCTCGGGTATCCGAGGCCTCAACGAAGGCCAGAAGGTCAGCTATGAACTGGCGCGCGGAAACAACGGCAAGGAAGCGGCGGTCAACATCAGCCTCCTGGATTGATCATCCCGTCCGGGTGACGAAGCATTGCCGATCGTCGCCCTGAGACAACAAGAGATCGATCTCCAGACTTCGAAACGCGGGAGGAAGACGGCGGTCTTCCTCCCTTTTTCCATGCCGCCCCCGCTTCCGGGATCACCGGCAAGCGGCGCTTTCTCCTTCCACGGCGACACCGCCGCGGCGATCCCGCCCGCCGCGGGTCCCCACCTCGGCCACTTCCTCCGGCAGGAGGTGACGGCCCGGGGCGGCGCCGAGGGCCCGCGCACCGAGCTTCCCCGATGGGACGGGCATGACGTCAAGCCGATCTTCCTCGTGGCCGTCCGGCGTGCCGCGAACCCCCGCGGATGCCGCCGGAGGGGCCACCGGGGATCTCAGGCGCGCGCGACCATGCCCAGGCCGTCATAGGCGCGCGCCGTCGCCTCCAGCAGGGCGGGAACCTCCGCGCTGATCCGCTGCACCGTCGCCCCGTCGCCGGCCTGGCAGGCGCGCTCGATCGCGCGGACCGCATCGGCGAGCCGGACGGCGCCGAAGGTGCCGGCGGAGCTCTTCAGCGTATGGGCCTCCCGCGCCACCACCGGCAGCGCGTCGCCGGCGGCGCCGTCGACGATGCGCTGCACGCGCCCCCGGGCTTCCGACAGGAAGGCGTCGATCAGGTCCGGCAGGATGGTCTCGTCCAGGTCGTGCTTGAGCTGGTCGAGCACGCCGGTGTCGAGCAGCTCGGATTCGGCGGCCCCGTCCGCGGCCGGAGGTGCCGCCTCCGCGATGCCGGCCGGCGGCGCCGGGACGGGGGCGGGCAGCCAGCGGGCGATCGTGTCGAGCAGATGAACCCGCTCGATCGGTTTCGGCACGTAATCGTTCATGCCGGCGTCGAGAAACCGTTCGCGGTCGCCGACCATGGCGTTGGCCGTCATCGCGATGATCGGGATATCGCCGGCGGGCGCGGGCAGGGCGCGGATCGCCCGGGTCGCGGCGATGCCGTCCATCTCCGGCATGGCGATGTCCATCAGGACGAGCCGGTAGGGCGTCCGGCGGACCGCGGCGACCGCTTCCAGCCCGTTGACCGCCACGTCGACCCGGTACCCGGCGACCTTCAGCAGCGTGCCGGCGACCAGCTGGTTGGTGACGCTGTCCTCGACCAGCAGCAGCCGCGGCGCATCCGCTGGCAGGGTATCGCCCCCGGCCGCCGCGCCGTCGCCGGCCGGCTCTTCCGGCGCGGCGGCCTGCGGCCAGGCCAGTTCCATCACCGGCTCGCCGCGCAGGGCCGCCAGCAGCGATGCCTGGCGTGCCGGCTTGCGGACCGCGGCCGAGAAGCCGGCCGCTTCCAGCGCCGGCCAGGGGGTTCCCTGCCCGGTCGTCTGGCTTGGCCGGCCCATGCCGGACAGCAGGATCAGGCGCCCGACGCCGGCGTCGCGCAGGCGGCGCGCCAGCGTGGCGACCGGCAGGTCGGCGGTGGTGTCGTCGACCAGGGCGGTATCGAACGCGGCACCGCCCCGGGGCCGCCTGCTCCCGGGCGACGCGATCACCTCCAGGGCGGCGCGTCCGCTGGCGACCCCGTGGACCGCGGCTCCCCAGTCGGCGAGCTGCCGGGTCAGCACCTCGCGGCTGACGCCGTTCCCTTCGACCAGAAGGATGCGTTTCCCGGCCAGCGACGAGGCGGCTTCGGCCGGTCCGGCGCCGTCCGGGCGGTGCGCCAGGGGCACGGTGAACCAGAAACGGCTGCCGACCCCGGCGGCGCTGTCGAACCCGATGGCACCGCCCATCAGGCCGACCAGCCGCTTGGCGATGGCGAGCTGGAGCCCGCTTCCGCCGTGGCGGCCGGGCGCTCCCGCCCCGCCCGCTCCGAAACCGTCGAACACGTGGGGCTGCGCCGCGTCGGGGATGCCGATTCCGGTATCCGCGACCTCGAAGCGCACCGTCACGGAGTCGGCGGCGCTCGCCGGGGCGGTGACGGTCAGCGACACGCCGCCCTGCTCGGTGAACTTCACGGCGTTTCCCGCCAGGATCGCCAGCACCTGCCGAAGCCGCTTCGGATCGCCCCTCAGGGCCGACGGCACGCCGGCCGGGACGCCGGCGACGAGATCGATGCCCTTCGCGGCGGCCTGCCCCGCCAGCGTTTCGACCAGCCCCTCGACCAGTTCGACCAGGTCGAAGCCCTCGTCCTGGATGCGGAGCCGGCCGTCCTCCAGCCGGGCCAGGTCGATGATGTCGGTCAGGGTCGCCATCTGGTTCTCGACCAGCTCCCGGACCGCCACGGCCTGGGCGCGCTGGGACTCGGTCAGGCGGCTTTCCGCCAGCACGCCGATCGTGCCGAGGACGCCGTTGAGCGCGGGGCGCACCTCGCGGCCGATCGCGGCCAGGTAGTCCGACCGGGTGCGGCTGTCCCGCTCGGCCTTCGCCAGGGTGGCGCGCAGCCGGTCCTCCGCGTCCTGCCGCACGGTGACGTCGCGCAGCGTCAGGGCGGCGGCGGTCCGGTCCTGCCAGGCCACCCGGCGCCGCGACGCCTCGCACAGGAACCGGCGGCCGTCCCGGCGCAGGAGCCGGATCCCGCGATCGGGCATCGGACCGTCCGGGCCCTCCAGCGCCAGGGCGTCGCGCAGCCCCGCCCAGTCCTCGGGCGCCGCCAGCCGGTCCGCCGGGCATCCGATCAGCTCGCCCACGGTCATCCCGAACAGCGCCGCCGCCGCCTCGTTGGCGTCGATCACGGTGGCGCCGTCGTGGATCAGCACCCCTTCCGTCGTGGCGGCGGAAAGGCGCCGGAACCGCTCCTCCCGGTCGGCGAGATCCCGGCCGGCGCGCCGCGCCGCGGTCACGTCGGCATAGCAAACCAACCGGCCCCCGTCGGACATCGGCGCCGATGTCACCTCCAGCACATGGCCGTCCGGGCGGACATGGTCATGGCGCAGCGTCTCGCGGACGCCCGTCATGCCGACCGCGCCGGGAGGAACGCCGGACAGCGCCGCCTCGCCCCGCCCGTCCAGGAAGGCGACGAACTCCGCGAGGGGGCGGCCCGCCGCGGGCAGGTCCGGCGGCAGGTCGAGAAGCTCGACCAGCCTGGCGTTCCACCCGATCAGCCGCGACTCGGGGCTCCACAGGCAGATCCCCTCGGGCAGGGCGTTCAGGACGGAGTCGAGCAGCCGGGTGCGGCGGGCCAGTTCGGCCTGCCGGCGGCGTCCCTCCGTCACGTCGGTGCTGACGGCCACGCGGTAACCGCCCTCGATCCGCCGTCCCTCGACCCGCAGCCACCGCCCGTCCGGCATCGGGCGCCCGTCCTCCTCCAGGCCTTCGGACGGATCTTCCGCGGGTCCCTCCGCCGGCGACGCCCGGGTGGCCGATCCGGGGGCCGATCCGGGGGCCGTCGTCCTCGATGCCGGCGAATTCAGCTCGCGGAAGCGCTGGTTGGATATCACCAGCCGGTCGGCCCGGTCGAAGATCGCGAAGCCTTCGGGCAGCGACTCGATCGCGTCGACCAGGACCTGGCGGGCATGGTCGGTCCGCCGCTCCGCCGCCCGCGCCACGCGCACCCTGCGCTCGCCGGCGGCCATCCCGGTCACGACCAGCCCGATCAGGGTGGCGGCGCAGGCCGCCTTCAGCGCGATCATGCCGATGCCGCCGTCCGACGGCAGCAGCGTGCCGCCCGCGGCCAGCACCACGACGGCGGCGAACTGGGCCATGGACCGTCTGGTCGGCCTGAAGCGCGGGTCTTGCTCGGCAGGTCTGGTCATGAACCGTCGGATCGTATTGCTACCGGAGTGCCGGCCGCATCAGCCTAACGGGTCACCGCATCCGGAACAATCCCGTTGCCCGTCCGGGCGCACGCCCCATCCCCCGGTTGCGGGCCAGCACGCCGTGGCGCGGCGCGAACAGGATGGCGGCGGCCAGCAGGATGCCGGCCAGGGTGGCTATCATCCCGGCGGCGTTCAGCGCTTCGGCCGGGCCGCCGGCGAGCAGCGACGGGCCGAAGGCGCCGAGCAGGTAGCCGCCCGCCCCGGTCAGGCCGCCGATCGCGACGCTCAGCCAGAGCTGGACGGGCAGCCGGTCGGTCAGCAGGCGCGCCGTCGCGGCCGGGCAGATCAGCATCGCGACCACCAGGATCGAGCCGACCGCCTCGAAGGAGGCGATGGCGGCGACGGCGACCAGCACGACGATCCCGTAATGGAACAGCCCGGCGGGGATGCCCAGCGTCGTCGCCAGCGCCGGATCGAACGAGGTCAGCGCCAGCTCCTTGCGGAAGGCGACGACGCAGGCGACGCACAGCGCCGTCACCAGGGCCAGCGTCACCACCTGGCGCGGCAGGTCGGCCCAGACCGCCGGGTCCGCCAGGTCGGCCCAGCCCTGCGGCGCCAGCCACAGGATTCCCTCGAGCTGGCCGTAGAGCACGCAGTCGGCGTCCAGGTCGACCGCGCGGGCGGCGCCCTGCTCGATCATCACCACGCCGCCCGCGAACATCACGGTGAACACGACGCCCATGGCCGCACCCCCGTCCAGCCGGCCCAGCCTGCGCACCGACTCGATCAGCACGCCCGCGACGACCGCCGCCGCCAGCGCGCCGCCGATCACGCCCAGGCCGAAGCGCGAGCCGGTCAGCAGGAAGCCGCCGACGATGCCGGGCAGGATGGCATGGCTGATCGCGTCGCCCAGCAGGCTCTGCCGCCGAAGCACCAGGAAATTGCCGACCAGCGCGCAGCTGACGCAGGCAAGGACCGCAGCCGTCATGGCCGGCAGGTCGATCTGGAGGAATTCCTGCGCCGTGATCATCGCGCCGTCTCCGCCGGAAGCCCCTCCAGCTCCCGCACCAGGTCGCGGGGCAGCACCCGGTCGATCGGGTCGATGCCCCAGTTGGCCTGCCCCGGGATCAAGGTCGGGTAGCGCATCAGGAAGCGCTCCCAAAGGCGGCGGTTCCGCTCGGCGGCCCTGGCCGCCGCCAGGCCGCTGTCGGTGAGGTCCCCGCCGCGCAGCCAGCCGCGCAGCCGCAGCCACGGCCGCATCGCCGGGGAAGGCGGGGCGCCGGCCAGCCGCCCGGCCAGGGCCGCCTGCTCCGCATAGGCGAGACGCAGCCGGCCCTGCCGCCACGCCGTCGCGACCACGCCGCGCGCCGGGGCGAACAGGAAGCTCGCCATGAACAGGGCGCCGGCCACCAGCACGATCACGGCGCCCGCCGGCAGGCGCGGCACCAGCGCCGACAGGCTGGCGCCGATCCAGCCGCTGGCGCCCCCCAGCGCGGCCGCCACGACGACCATGACCCCCAGCCGCTCGGTCCAGAAGCGGGCCGCGGCCGGCGGCACGATCAGCAGGGCGATGATCAGGATCAGCCCGGCGGTCTGAAGGCCGATCACCGTCACCAGCGTGGTCAGGCCCATCAGGGTCAGGTCGATCCGCCGGGTCGGCCAGCCCTGGCCGGCGGCGAAGTCCGGATCGAAGCAGAGCAGCCTGAACTCCTTGAACAGCAGGGCGGAAGCCGCCACCGCCGCCAGCGCCAGCGCCGCGATCGCCGTCGCCTCGGTCCGGTTCATGGCGGCGGTCTGGCCCAGGATGAAGGTCTTCAGCCCCGCCTGGTTGCCGGTCGGCAGGGTCTGGATATGGCTCAGCAGCACGACCCCGACGCCGAAGAAGACGCTCAGCACGGCGCCGATCGCGGCGTCCTCCGGCAGCCTCGTGTAGCGGGAGATCGCGTGGATCGCCAGCACGCCCAGCGCGCCGCTGAACAGCGCGCCGGCCAGCAGCACCGGCAGGCTGCGCCCCTCCAGCCCCGCCCAGGTCGCGGCCAGGAAGGCCAAGGCTATCCCCGGCAGCGTCGCGTGGCTCAGCGCGTCGCTGACCAGGGCGCGCTTGCGCAGCAGCATGAAGCTTCCGATGACGCCGGCCGCCACCCCCAGGCAGGCCGTGCCGACCACCACCACGGCCGAGTTGAAGCCGGCCTGGAGGGTCAGCGTCGCGATCACGTCGGCGGGGTTCATGTCAGGCCGCCCCCGTCCGCACCGGCAGCGCCGCGCCCGCCCCGATCCCCGGCCCGGTCCCGGGGATGTCGCCCGGCCCGAGCCGTCCGCCGTAGGTCTGGCGCAGCATCTCGGCGGTCAGCGTCGTCGCCACCGGACCGGCCCCGATCACGCGGGTGTTCATCAGCAGGACATGGTCGAAATAGTCGGCGACGGTCTGCAGGTCGTGGTGGACGCAGATCACCGTGCGCCCTGCGGCGTCGAGGTCGCGCATCACCTGGATCACCGCCCGCTCGGTCGCGGCATCGACGCCCGCGAACGGCTCGTCCATGAAATAGACCTTCGCCTCCTGGGCCAGGGCGCGGGCCAGGAACACCCGCTGCTGCTGCCCGCCCGAGAGCTGGCCGATCTGGCGGTCGGCGAAGTCGGCCATGCCGACCCGGTCCAGGCAGGCCCGCGCCGCCTCGCGGTGGGCGCGCCCGACCGGCCGGCACCAGCCGATCATGCCGTAGCGGCCCATCGCCACGACGTCCAGGGCGGAGGCCGGAAAGTCCCAGTCCACGCTTTCGCGCTGAGGCACGTAGCCGATCAGCGCGCGGCGCCGCCCGACCGGCCCGCCATGGACCCGCACGGTGCCCGACACCGCGGGGACCAGCCCCAGGCAGGCCTTGATGAAGGTGGACTTGCCGGCGCCGTTGGGGCCGACGATGGCGATCAGGCCGCGGGACGGGGCGGTATAGTCTACCGACCACAGCACGGGCTTCCTGTTGTAGGCGACGGTCAGGCCGCGGACCTCCAGCGGGGAGGCGGCCAACGGCCCGTCGCCCTTGGCGGCTCGGAAAGGGAACAGCATGGCGTTCACCGTCCCAGCGCCGCGAGACGGCCCTCGAACCCGCCGGCCGGCGGGGTTCCTCCCAGCGCGCGGGCGATGGTCGTCACGTTGTGGTCGATCATGCCGACATAGGTTCCTTCGTAGGTGCCGGGCGCGCCCATCGCGTCCGAATACAGCGCGCCGCCGATCACGACCCGATGGCCGCGGGCGGCGGCGCCGTCGATGAGCGCCCTGATGTTGCGCTCGGACACGCTGGTCTCGACAAAGACGGCGGCGATCCGGCGGGCCACCAGCAGGTCCACCAGATCCTCGATCTCGCGCAGGCCGGCCTCCGACTCCGTGCTGATGCCCTGGATGCCGCGCACCTCCAGCCCGTAGGCGCGACCCAGGTAGTTGAAGGCGTCGTGGGCGGTGACCAGGACGCGGGCCTGTTCCGGAATGCTCCCCAACGCCGACTCCGCATAGGCGTCCAGCCGCTCGAACCGTCGGGACAGGTCGGCCGCGTTGGCGCGATAGACGTCCGCGCCCTCGGGGTCGAACGCCGCCAGCGCGTCGCGCACCGCGTCAAGCGCGTGGGTCCACAGGGCCGCGTCCATCCAGACATGCGGGTCCGGATTGCCGTCGAACCCCTCGGGCGTCAGCAGCCGGTCGGCCGGCACCGCCTCGGCGACGGCATGGACCGGCTTGCCGGACCCGGCGACGCGGGTCAGCGCGTCGATGATCTTCCCCTCCAGGTGAAGGCCGCTGTAGAACACGATGTCGGCCCCGGCGATCCGCGCCACGTCGGTCCGGGTCAGCTTGTAGGTGTGCGGATCGACCCCTTCGCCCATCAGGCTGGAAACCTCGGCCCGTCCGCCCGCGACCTCGCGCACCAGGTCGGCCACCTGCGACGTGGTGGCGACGGCGGCGAAGGGCTGGCCGGCGGCGCGGGCGGCACCGGGGACAGCGAGCGGATAAACGGCGAGGCACAGGGTCGCCAGCACGAACAACCGCCTGGAAATCCGGCCCATCACTGTATGCCTCCACCGTGGTTCGATATTGAATAGGTGTTCATATTGACAGGTCCTACTATTTATTTGACTTTGAGAAGTGCATGCAAACGGATATGCCCCGTCTTCTCGAATTTACAAGTATATCCGAACGTTTCTAAATGAGGGGACCAGCGCGATGATTGTCCTGTTTACCGATTTCGGATTGTCCGGACCCTATACGGGGCAGGTGAAGGCGGTGCTGGCGGGCCGCGCGCCGGGAGTGCCGGTGATCGACCTGTTCGCGGACGCGCCCGCGTTCCGACCCTATCCCTGCGCCTATCTGCTTGCCGCCTATTGCGTCGCCGTGCCGCAGGGCGGCGTGCTGCTCGGCGTCGTCGATCCCGGCGTCGGTACCGACCGCCTGCCCCTGGCCTTGCGCGCCGATGGCCGCTGGTATGTCGGGCCGGACAACGGCCTGTTCGAACTGGTGATGCGCCGCGCCGATTCGGTAGAGGCCTGGGCGATCGACTGGCGGCCGGAGCGCCTGTCGGCCAGCTTCCACGGCCGCGACCTGTTCGCCCCGGTGGCCGCCGGCCTCGCGCTGGGCGGCCCGGTCCCCGGGACGCCGGTTCCGGCGGAGCGGGTCCGCCGCCCCGACTGGCCCGACGACCTGGCGCAGATCGTCTATATCGACGTCTACGGCAACGCCATGACCGGCCTGCGCGCCTCGACGCTCCCCGCCGACGCCGTGCTGACCGCCGCCGGCCGGCCCGTCTTGCCCGCCCGGACCTTCGGCGCGGTGCCGCCCGGCGAAGCCTTCTGGTACGCGAACTCCAACGGCCTCGCCGAGATCGCCGTCAATCGGGGCCGGGCGGACGCGGTGTTAGGATTAAGTGTCGGCGATCCGGTGAGCTGGTCCCCCGGTCAAGCCTGAAAGACTTGGCCACAGATGAACGCAGATGGGCGCAGATGGTTTTTTCGGACCTATCTGCGCCCATCTGCGTTCATCTGTGGCCCAATAAGAGAAAATCAGTCCGACCGCATCGCGCAGACCGCCAGATACGGCTTGAAGTGGTCCAGCCCCGGCGTCGGCAGCCCCGGCACCTTGGCCTTGTCGTCCCAGCGCCGGACCAGCACCGCGTCGGGGCCGAAGCGGCCCAGGATGAAGCGGGCGGCCTGGTCCTCGCTCAGGGGGCCGCCCTGGAGCCTCAGGCTCTGCTTCGAGGCGGGCGACAGGGCGGCGGCGTAGGCCGGCTCGACCGCGCACAGGTAGCGCTTGGCCGCGACGTGCAGCCGCACCGGCGCGCAGACGTCCTCCGGGAAGCGATCCGCCAGCCAGCGGGCGCCGATCGCCTCGTGGCGGGCGTCCAGCTCCTCGTCGGCGACGCCTTCGCCCAGCCCGTGGAGCAGGTGGCCGATGTCGTGCAGCAGCGAGGCGACGACCAGGTGGGGCGGGGCGCCGAACTGCTCGGCCAGCGCCGCGGTCTGGAGCGCGTGCTCGGTCTGGCTGACCGCCTCGCCGAAATAGGCCTGGTCGCCGGAGGCGCGGAAAAGCTCGAAGATTTCGGATACGGTGTCGGTCATGGCCTCGATCACGGAACAGCCCCCAGGGCGAGGCGGCGCTCGATGTCCTCGATCACCGGTATCAGCTGCCCGATCCCGTCGATCACGTAATGGGCGCCGCCCGCGCGCAACCGATCATACGCGGCGGTCCGCCTGACCTTCAACTCGTCTTCCGACAATGCCGTCAATTCCTCGACCGCCAGCCCCATCTCGTTGCCGGTCAGGGCCACCGCGACGGTCCACATGCCGGCGTTGAGCCCTTCCTCGATGCCGGGCAGGGTGTCGTCCACCTTGACGCAGGCGGCGGCCGGCCAGACGTTCAGCTCGATCATGTTCTGGTAGCACATCAGCGGGGTCGGCCGACCGGCGGCGAGGTCGCCGGCGCAGACCACGCAGTCCGGCTCGTAGCCGTTGGCGGCCGCCGCCGGGATCAGCACGTCCATGATCGGCCGGGAATAGCCGGTGGTCGAGCCAATCCTGATGCCGCGGGCGCGCAGGTCGGCGATGGTGGTCCGGGCGCCCGGCACCAGCGCCGCGTGGTCGGCGACCACCTCCACGTTCATCGGCAGGAAGCGGGCGTAGAGGTCGTCCACGTCGGCGTCCGTCATCGGCCGGCCATGGACGTCCTGCCAGCGTTTCGCCACCTCGGGCAGCGCGCCGATCGCCTTGATGTGGTCCCACTTGGGCAGCCCCATGGGGACGCGCGCCTCCGCGACGGAGATCGTGACGCCGACCGTGCCGAAGGCCGCCACGAACACGCCCATCGGCGCCCGGCTGCCGAAATCCACCACGGTGCCGGCCCAGTCCAGGATGACCGCGCGAACCGGTCCGTCATAGGATTGGGCGAAGGGATTGGCAGGGGGTTTGGTCGTCATGCCGTCGTATCTCCTTGGCCCCGCCCCGGCCGCCACCCTGGCCGGAGCGACGGGCACCTTGTGCGCCGCACTTTGCGCCAGGGGGCGGCGAAAGAAAAGCGGCTGAATCGATGCGAAACCGGGGTCGGGATTTCGTCCCGCATCATGAAACCGTAACGCAAAGCCGTTAGGTTTGGCTCCAACGGCCACAAGCATTTGAACATGGCCTTTCAGCCAGGGAGTTCCGCACCATGGGCCAGCTTCAGGCCATGACGCATCTTTTCCGCGCCGCGACGCTGGGTGCCGCCTTCCTGGGCATGGCGCTCGCCGCCGCCCCCGCCGACGCCAAGACCCAGCTCACCGTCTATACCGCGGTGGAGGCGGACGAGCTGGCCGCCTTCAAGCAGGCGTTCGAGGCGAGGAACCCCGATATCGAGATCAGGTGGGTCCGGGATTCGACCGGCATCATCACCGCCAAGCTGCTGGCGGAAAAGGCCAATCCCCAGGCCGACATCGTCTGGGGCCTGGCCGCCACCAGCCTCAAGCTGCTGGCCGACGACGGCATGCTGATGGCTTACGCGCCCAAGGGCCTGGACCAGATCGCCAAGGATCTCCGCGATCCGGCGGAGCCGCCGGCCTGGGTCGGGCAGCGGGTCTGGATATCGGCGGTCTGCTTCAACACGGTCGAGGCGAAGAAGCGCAACTTGCCGGCCCCGAAGAGCTGGGCCGACCTCGCCGACCCGGTCTACAAGGGCCAGATCACCATGCCCAACCCGAACTCCTCGGGCACCGGCTTCCTGTCGGTCTCGGCCTGGGTCCAGACCATGGGCGAGGAGAAGGCCTGGGACTACATGACCCGGCTGCACGACAACGTCGCGACCTACACCCATTCCGGCTCCAAGCCGTGCCGCCAGGCCGGCGCCGGCGAATACGCGGTCGGCATCTCGTTCGACTATCGCGGCGCCAAGGTCAAGGCCGACGGCGCCCCGGTGGACGTCCTGGTGATGAGCGAGGGCTCCGGCTGGGACCTGGAGAGCTTCGGCATCGTCAAGGGCACCGACGCCCCGGACGCCGCCAAGGCGCTGGCCGACTGGTCGGTCAGCCGGGAGGCGAACGAGATGTACGCCAAGGCCTATTCGGTCGTGGCGCTGCCCGGCGTCGCCAAGCCGATCCCGGGCTATCCCGACGGCCTGATCCAGTCCATGATCAAGAACGACTTCAGCTGGGTCGCCGCCAACCGCGAGCGGCTGCTGGCGGAATGGCAGAAGCGCTTCGACGGCAAGACCGAGCCGAAGAGCTGAGGCGGGGGCCGCCGCCATGACCCCGGCCGCTCCCTATCTGCGCCTGGAGAACGTCACCAAGTCGTTCGGTTCGTTCCAGGCCCTCGAGGGCGTCTCGCTGGAGATCTTCGGCGGCGAGTTCGTCTGCTTCCTGGGGCCGTCCGGCTGCGGCAAGACCACCCTGCTGCGCGCCATCGCCGGTCTGGACGTGCAGACCGGCGGCCGGATCGAGCAGGGCGGCCGCGACGTGTCGGGCCTTCCGGCCGGGGAGCGCGATTTCGGCATCGTCTTCCAGTCCTACGCCCTGTTCCCCAACCTGACCGTCGCGCGCAACGTCGGCTACGGGCTGGAGAGCCGCCGGATCCCGCGCGGCGAACGGAACCGGCGCGTGGCGGAACTGCTGGACCTGGTGGGGCTGCCCGACGCCGGACCCAAATATCCCGCGCAGCTGTCCGGCGGGCAGCAGCAGCGGGTGGCGCTGGCCCGGGCGCTGGCGACCTCGCCGGGGCTCCTGCTGCTGGACGAGCCGCTGTCGGCGCTCGACGCCCGGGTCCGCCAGCACCTGCGGACCGAGATCGTGCGGCTCCACCGCCGGCTGAGCATCACCACCGTCATGGTGACCCACGACCAGGAGGAGGCGCTGTCCATGGCCGACCGCATCGTGGTCATGGACCAGGGCCGGATCGAGCAGGTCGGCACGCCGCTGACGATCTACCGACATCCGGCCAGCCGCTTCGTCGCCGATTTCATCGGCCGGATGAATTTCATACCCGGTGTCGCCGCCGGTCCCGGCCGGGTGCGGGTCGGCACGATCGAGCTGGAGGCGGCCGGACTCGACGGCCTCGCCCGCGATGCCGCCGTGACGCTGGGCATCCGGCCGGAGGACGTCCAGGTCCGCGGCATCGGCGCCGGATCGCCGAACGCCTTCGCGGCGCGCGTCGAGGAGATGGAGTTCCTGGGCGGCATCTGGCGGACGGCGCTGTCCGGGCCGGGCGGCGCCCTTGGTCTCCACGCCGACTTCTCCACCAACGCGGTCCGCGACCTCGATATCGGCCGGGGCAGCGCCCTGACGGTGGCGGTCCCTCCCGAACGGATCCGCGTCTTCCATCAAGGCTCCGCCCCATGACGGGCAGGACCCTGGACGGGGCCGGGCTCGCGCCACCCCCCGCCGTCGCCATCGTCCGCCAGCGCGCCGGCCGCGACGACTGGGTGGTGCGCGCCGGGCTCGTCGTGCTGGCCCTGTACCTCGCGGTCAGCATCGTCCTGCCCCTGTGGGTCCTGCTGTCCAAGAGCTTCCAGGACCGCGCCGGCGAGTTCGTCGGGTTCGCCAACTACGCGGCCTATGCCGCCGACCCGGCGCTGGTCCGGTCGATCCTCAACAGCCTGACCGTTGCGGGCCTGGCCACCGCGATCACCCTGGCGCTGGCCTTCGTCTACGCCTACGGCCTGACCCGCAGCCGGATGCCCGGCCGGGGTCTGTTCCGGGCCGTCGCCATGATCCCGCTGCTGGCGCCGTCGCTGCTGCCCGCGATCTCGCTGATCTACCTGTTCGGCAACCAGGGATTGGTCCGCGACTGGCTGATGGGCTGGTCGATCTACGGCCCGATCGGCATCGTCCTGGGCGAGGTGTTCTACACCTTTCCCCACGCGCTGCTGATCCTGACCACCGCGCTGGCGGTCGCCGACCGGCGCCTGTACGAGGCGGCCGACTGCCTGGGCGCCACCCGGTTCCGCCGCTTCATGACCGTGACCCTGCCGGGTGCCCGCTACGGGCTGGTCAGCGCGGGTTTCGTCGTCTTCACCCTGGTGATCACCGATTTCGGCGTGCCCAAGGTGATCGGCGGCTCCTACGACGTGCTGGCGACCGACGTCTACAAGCAGGTGGTCGGCCAGCAGAACTTCCAGATGGGCGCCGTGGTCAGCGCCGTCCTGCTGGTCCCGGCCGTCCTCGCCTTCGCGGTGGACCGCATGGTCCGGCGCCGCCAGGTGGCCCAGCTGAGCGGCCGGGCGGTCAGCTTCCAGCCCCGCGCCGAGCCTTTCCGCGACTGGAGCCTGTTCGCCGCCTGCGCCCTGGTCGCCTTCGGCCTGCTGGGGATCCTCGGGATGGCGGCCTTCGCCTCCCTGGTCACGTTCTGGCCCTACAATCTCGAACCGACCCTGCGCCACTACAGCTTCGACCTGATGGACGGCGGCGGCTGGGCGTCGTACTGGAACAGCCTGAAGATGGCGGGCCTGACCGCAGTGGTCGGCACCGCCGTCATCTTCACCGGCGCCTGGGCGATCGAGAAGGGCCGCGGCGCCGGCCCGCTGCGCGCCGCCTGCCACCTGCTCGCCATGCTGCCCATGGCTGTGCCGGGGCTGGTGCTGGGCCTCGCCTACATCTTCTTCTTCAATCCGGCCACCAACCCGCTCAACTTCCTCTACGGCACCCTGGCGATCCTGGTGATGAACAGCATCGCCCATTTCTACACGGTCGGGCACCTGACCGCGGTCACCGCGCTGAAGCAGATCGACCCGGAGTTCGAGAGCGTCTCCGCCTCCCTCAAGGTGCCCTGCTACACCACCTTCCGCCGGGTGACCGTCCCGGTCTGCCTGCCGGCGATCCTGGGCATCAGCATCTATCTGTTCGTCAACGCCATGACGACGGTCTCGGGCGTGGTCTTCCTCTATTCCCCCGACACGACGCTGGCCTCGATCGCCGTGCTCAACATGGACGATGCCGGCGACGTGGCCCCGGCCGCCGCCATGGCGATGATGATCGTCTACACCTCCGCCGCCGTGAAGCTCCTCCACGCCCTGGCCACCGGCCGCCTCCTCCGCCTCACCCAGCGCTGGCGGACGAGATAGGGATTCCCGGCCGCGGATGTCAGGTCGACAACGTCAGAAACTTCCTGCGCCTGAAACGTTCCAAGGAAAAGAAGAAAAAGCACAAGACTTGCTCCCGCGCGTCAGTGGAGCCGCGGCTATCCCGCATCCTCTCTCCTGCTGCCTGCCCTAAGAATTTTTATCCTTGCATTCTCTGAAATCAAAGACAACTGGCAGGCCGTACCGTAGTGTTGGATTACAAAATCATGATCAGAACAGCTCTCTTTGCGACTGCTGCTGCTGTCGCCATGGCGTCATTCGCGGCAAGTTCCCAAGCGCAGACGAATCCCCAGGCACCCCAGGCTGGCCAGGATTACTTTGAGGCTGATACCGGATTCTATGTCCGAGGCAGCCTTGGTTATTCCTGGTCTGCGAACGACGACATCGATTATTCGCCCCTGTGGGGCCTTGGCGTCGGATACCGTTTCGACCCCAACTTCCGGGCCGACATAACGGTGGATTGGCGCGATCGCTACGTCGTCGAGGGGAGCAGCTTCAGCAGCTTCGACTCCGCGGTCGACAACCGGAGCTTCATGCTCAACGCCTACTACGACTTCGACCAGATCCCGATCGTCCAGCTGCCGGGCGGCTTCAAGCCCTATCTGGGCGCCGGCGTCGGCTTCAGCCGGACCAGCGTCAACGACCAGGTCATCCCCGGCGCGGGCGGCACCGTGGCCAGCATCAGCGGCTCGGACCGGACCCGGTTCTCCTGGCAGGGGATGGCCGGCGTCGGGTACCAGATGACGGAGGAGTTCGCGGTCGACCTGGGCTACCGCTATGCCCAGCTCGGCAAGGTCAGGGCCAGCTCGACGACGGCGACGACCGGCTCGATCGACGAGGACCTGAACGTCCACGAACTCGTCCTCACCGCGCGCTACGGCTTCTGACCGGGGGCTGTCGACGGGAGCGGGCGGGGCGCGTGACGGCGCGCCCCGCCGGGGTCTCCTGATCCGCCGTGTTCAGATCCCCTCGCCGCGGCCCTGGACCGCGTCGCTGGGATACTTCAGCCCGGTGACCCGCTCGGCATAGCCGACCAGCTCGGCCACCGCCTCCTCGATCCCCAGCCTGCCCGTCTCGACCACCAGTTCGGCGGCCTGCGGTTCCTCGTAGGGGGCGGAGACGCCGGTGAACTCCGGGATCTCCCCGGCCCGCGCCCTGCGGTACAGGCCCTTGGGGTCGCGCTGCTCGCAGGTGTCCAGGTCGGCCTTGACATGGATCTCGTGGAACAGGTCGCCGCCGATCGCCCGGGCGCGCGCCCGGTCCTGGCGGGTCGGCGAGATCAGCGCCGTCACCACGATCATGCCGGCCTCCGCGAACAGCCGGGCGGCCTCGGCGACCCGGCGGATGTTCTCCGACCGGTCGGCGGGGGAGAAGCCCAGGTCGCCGTTCAGCCCCTGCCGCACCCCGTCGCCGTCCAGGACATAGACCTGCCGGCCGCGCTCGAACAGCGTCCGCTCCAGCCCCATGGCCAGGGTGGACTTGCCGGCCCCGGACAGGCCGGTCAGCCACAGCACGGCGCCGCGATGGCCGTTGGACAGCGCCCGCTCGTCCGGGCTCACCGCATGCTCGACCCGCTGGAGGTTCCGCTCCGCGACCGCGTCGGCCCCGGTCACGATGAAGCCGCCGACCACGTCGTGGCCGTCCAGCAGCACGCCGCGCCCGGTGCGGGGCAGGTCGATCGCCAGGTCGACCGCCACTAGGCTGCGGCTGTGCAGGACCACGTTGGCGATCTCGTTGCGGTTGACCCGGTCGGCCGCCGCCACGCCCAGGTCGTCGATGTCGACCACCTCGACGATCTTCTCCACCGTCACGCGGTGCTCGGCCGTCGCCAGCTTCAGGGTATAGGCCCGGCCGGTCTCCAGCGGCCTGGAGGCGAGCCAGAACAGCCGCACGGTCAGCCGGTGCGCCTCGACCGGCCGCTCCGACGGAAGGCTGGCGACGTGGCCGCGCTCGACGAAGATGCGCTGGTCCAGCGTGATGCCGACGGACTGGCCGGCGGCGGCGCTGATCGCGGGCGCCGCGTTCCAGGCCTCGATGCTGACGACCTTGGCGGTGCGGTTGTTCGGCGCGAAATGCAGCGTGTCGCCGACCCGCAGCCGGCCGGTCTCGATCCGGCCCGCCAGGATCCGGCGCTCGTCCGGCTTGTAGACGTCCTGGATCGGCAGGCGCAGCGGCAGCTCGTCCTCCGGTGCCGCCGGCAGGAAGCCGTCCAGCGCCTCGATCACGGTCGGCCCGTCATACCAGGACAGGTTTTCGCTGCGCGACGCGATGTTGTCGCCGTGGCGGGCGGAGATCGGCAGGATCACGCCCGGCGCCACGCCGATCCCGTTCAGGTAGGCCCGGATCTCGGCCGCGACATGGTCGAACCGCGCCTGCGAGAAGTCCACCATGTCCATCTTGTTGACGATCACGGCGACCTGCTTCACCCCCAGCAGGTGCAGCAGGTAGGCGTGGCGGCGCGACTGCTCCAGCGCGCCCTCGCCGGCGTCGATCACCAGCAGGGCCGCGTCGGCGTTGGACGCGCCGGTCACCATGTTCTTCAGGAATTCGGTATGGCCCGGCGCGTCGATGATCACGTAGGGGCGGCGATCCGTCTTGAAATGGATCTGCGTCGTGTCGATCGTGATGCCCTGGTCGCGCTCGGCCTGGAGCGCGTCCATCACGAACGACCATTCGAACGGCATGCCGCGCCGGCGGCTCATCTCGCGGACCGCCTCGACCTTGCCGTCGGGCAGGCTGCCGGTGTCGTTCAGCAGGCGGCCGATCAGGGTGGACTTGCCATGGTCGACGTGGCCGACGATGACGATGCGCGCCTGGCGGCGCTGGGATGCGGGGATCACGGGGCTCATCTCACATGTAACCGGAGCTGCGCAGGCGCTCGAAGGCGTCCTCGGTTTCGTTGTCCATCGACCGGCCGGCCCGCTCGGGCGTGCGGGTCACTTCCAGCTCGGAGATGATCTCGTCGATGCTCGCGGCGCTGCTGTCCACCGGGAAGGTGATGTTCTTCTCGCCCAGCGACCGGTACCGCTTGCCCTCGCGGGCGAAGTACAGCGGCACGATGGGGATCTCCTCGCGCTTGGAATAGCGCCAGATGTCCAGCTCGGTCCAGTGCAGCAGCGGGTGGATGCGCACGTGGGTGCCCTCGGCGAACCGGGTCTTGTAGTGGTCCCAGAACTCCGCCGGCTGGTCCTTGAAGTCCCAGGCGCCGTCCAGCGCGCGCGGGCTGAACACGCGCTCCTTGGCGCGGGTCGCCTGCTCGTCGCGGCGGATGCCGACCATGATGCCCTGGTACTGCTCGCGGCGGAGCAGGTTCTTCAGCCCCTCGGTCTTGCGGGCGGCGGCGCGGGTGGCCGGCGGCAGCGTCGGGTCCATCTCGCTTTCCGGCGGGCACTGCTCGATCACCAGGTCCAGGCCCCAGTCGCGCGTGACCATGTCGCGGAACTCGTAGACCTCCGGCAGTTCCATGCCGGTGTCGAGCTGCACGACGGGGAACGGCACCTTGCCGAAGAAGGCCTTGCGCGCCAGCCACAGCAGCACGTTGCTGTCCTTGCCGATCGACCATAGCACGGCGAGGCGGTCGATCCGGTTGAACGCCTCGCGCAGGATATAGACGCTCTGGCTTTCCAGTTGGTCGAGGTCGGTCATCGTCCGAGGTTCCACCACAATCAAGAAGGCCCGCTTTGTGACGGGCGGTGTCAGATGAAGGATACGGTGCGCGGAACGGCGCTCAGGTGGATGCCGCATTCCGTCTTGTCCTGTCCGGCCCAGCGGCCGGAGCGCGGGTCCTGGCCGGGGGCGACCCGGTCGGTGCAGGGCATGCAGCCGATCGACAGGAAGCCGTCGGCCTCCAGCGGGTGGCGCGGCAGGTCGCGGCGGTCGAACTCCGCCTGGATCCTGTCGCGCGACCAGGTCGCCAGCGGATTGACCTTGAAGCGGCCGTCGTCGTCCTGCTCGACCGCGTCCAGCGCCGCCCGCGTGCTGGCCTGGAAGCGCTTGCGGCCGGTGATCCAGGCGTCGAATCCGCGCAGCGCGCGGTCCAGGGGGATCGTCTTGCGGACATGGCAGCAGGCGTCGGGCGACGACTGCCACAGCAGCCCCTCCGGGTCCGCCGCCTTCAGCTCGGCCGGGTCGGGCTCGATCGTGCGGACGTCGGTCAGGCCGAGCCGCTTGATCAGCGTGTCGCGGTAGCGCAGGGTCTCGCCGAACAGCTTGCCGGTATCCAGGAAGATCACCGGGATGCCCGGGTCGACCTCGGCCGCCATGGCCAGCAGCACGGCGGCTTCCGTCCCGAAGGAGGAGACCAGGGCGATTCGCCCGCGGAATTCGTCCCGCACGAGCGGCCGAAGCAGCTCCGCCCCGGACAGGCCGCCGTAGCGCCGCTGGAGCGCGTCGAGCCCGTCCGTCAGGTGTGTTCTCGCCAGTCCGTCCATGTCCGAAACACAATCCACAAAACGTTGATGTATTTACTCTCGCTATTGCACGTTAGCGAGTCTGGAGAAAGGCCGCAACGCTTTTAACATGCGGCATTGAGTCATTCAGCATATCTACACGAAAATTCTGTGTTGAATTGGTAAATTCAAGCACCTTATATGCTCGCACGGCCCCGATACCGCCCCTCATGCATGGATAAAGCGTCAGTCGCCATGTCACAGTCCCAAGACCTCCCCGCGAAGAAGCCCGCCCCGACCCCGAAGCTTTCGCAGGTCGAAGGCGTCAAGCAGGCGAGCGCGCTGCTGCGCGGCAGCATCGCTGAGACGTTGAACAGCGACTTGGTGAAATTCACCGAGGACGAATACAACCTGCTGAAATTCCACGGGACCTACCAGGGATACGACCGCGACTCCGCGACCGAGCTGAAGCAGCAGAAGGCGGAGAAGAAGTGGGAATTCATGGTCCGCGCCCGCATCCCGGCGGGGCGCCTGACGTCGCGGCAGTACCTGGACCTGGACGCCCTTGCCGACCGGCGCGCCAACCATACGATCCGGATCACGACCCGGCAGGCGATCCAGTTCCACGGCGTCGTCAAGTCCGACCTGAAGGGCACGATCGCCGACATCAACGCCACCATGATCACCACGCTGGGCGCCTGCGGCGACGTGGTCCGCAACGTGACGGCCATGCCCGCTCCCGTGCGCAGCCCGGTCACCGAGCGTCTGGCGGCGGACGCCAAGCGCATATCAGACCATCTGCTGCCGCATACCCGGGCCTACCACGAGATCTGGCTGGACGGCGAGCAGGTGCTGGGCGAGCCGGAGATCGAGCCGATCTACGGCACGACATACCTGCCCCGGAAGTTCAAGATCGGCCTCGGCGTGCCGGAGGACAATTCGGTCGACGTGCTGACCAACGACCTCGGCATCGTGGCATTGTACGAGGGCGACACCCTGGTCGGGTACAATTTCGCGGTCGGCGGCGGCCTGGGCATGACCCACAACAAGCCGAAGACCTATCCCCGGCTCGCCAGCTTCGTCGCCTTCGTCGAGCCCGACGACCTCATCAAGGCGGTCGAGGCCGTGGTCGTCGTCCAGCGCGACCATGGCGACCGGACCAACCGCCGCCACGCCCGCCTGAAATACACCATCGACGAGCGCGGCCTGCCCTGGTTCAAGTCGGAGATGGAGCGCGTCCTGGGCCGCACCCTGGAAGACCCGCGCCCGATGCCGCCGTTCCAGGTCGCCGACCATCTCGGCTGGCACGAACAGGGCGACGGGCTGTGGTACCTGGGCCTCGCGATCCCCAGCGGGCGCGTCCAGGATACCGACACGGTCAAGCTGCGGACGGCGCTGCGCGAGGTGGCGACCCGCTTCCAGCCGGCATTGGTGCTGATGCCGACCCAGGACCTGATCCTGGCCGACATCCGGGAGGAGGACCGCGCCGGCATCGAGCGGACGCTGCGCGACCACGGCGTCCAGTTCGCCGAGGAGCTGCTGCCGGTCCACCGCTGGTCTCTGGCCTGCCCGGCTCTGCCGACCTGCGGCCTTGCCCTGACGGAGGCGGAGCGCATCCGCACCCCGATGATCGACCGCATCGCCGAGGTCATGGCCCGCTACGGCCTCGCCCAGGAGCGGCTGAGCATCCGCATCACCGGCTGCCCCAACGGCTGCGCCCGACCCTATGCCGGCGACATCGGGCTGGTCGGCCGCATGCCCGGCCACTTCGCCCTCTATGTCGGCGGCGATTTCGAGTGTACCCGGCTGAACTGGAAGCTGCTCGACCGTGTTCCCGAGGACGACGTGCCGGAAACCCTGGCCCCGCTGTTCGCCGAGTTCGCGGCCCAGCGCGACCGGGGCGGCGACCGGGGCGAGGGCTTCGGCGATTTCCTGAACCGCCTCGGCGTGGAGCGGGTGACCGCCCTGGTCAAGCCCGACGGCGCCGACGCCGGGGGCAATGCCGGCGACCTGGTGGAGGCCGACTAGTGTTTCCCATCGTCCTGGACCTGGATCACGTCTCGGTCGCGCTGGTCGGAGCCGGGCAACTGGCGGCCAAGCGGCTGAAGCAGCTGGACCAGGCCGGGGCGCGGCGACTGACCGTCTTCTCCGAAGCGCCCGACGAAGCCTTGGCGGCGTCGGCCGGCGAGCGGCTGATCCGCCGCCTGCCGACCGACGGCGACCTCGCCGCCTTCCAGGTGATCTATATCGTGGACCTCGATCCCGGCGTCGCGGCCGACCTGGCCGCGCGCTGCCGGGCGCTCGGCCGCCTGGTCAATGTCGAGGACGTCAAGCACCTGTGCGACTTCCACACGCCGTCCCAGGTCCGCCGGGGCGACCTGCTGCTCTCCATCTCGACCGGCGGCAAGAGCCCCGGCCTGGCGCAGCGCCTGCGCCGCTACCTGGAAGACCTGTTCCAGCCGGACTGGGAAGACCACCTGGACGAGCTGGCCCGCGCCCGCGCCCATTGGCGGGCGGAAGGCGCCGACATGCGGACGGTGGCCCGGCGCACCGAGGACCTGATCGAGGAGCGCGGCTGGCTGCGCTGAGCGGCTTGCCCGCCGGGGCGGGGTCCCCGCATCGCGGAGCGGAAACGGCGGAAAAGCATTAGGGCATTGCGTCCGCCCAGCCGGTTTAGTCAGTGACGATGATGGTCTCTTGTGCAAAAGTCCCGCCGGCCGTGGCCGGGCCGGCAGGGACTTGGCGCCGGCCTCAGGGCAGGAAAGTTCAATACAGGAACCAAGATGACATTGCCGATGCTTTCGCGGCGCCGACGTTCTGACCGCTCGAACTTCAACTTTGGTACGGTCGTCAACTGGACAAGGCAGGATTTCGTCGACAGGTATTCGGGGTCCGTCCTGGGGCTGGCCTGGGTCCTGATCTGGCCCCTGGTGCAGGTGACCATCTTCACCCTGATCTTTTCCCAGATCATGGGAGCCCGGCTGCCCGGAAACTCGGATACCTACGCCTACAGCGTCTATCTGGTCGCGGGCGTGGTGCCCTGGACCGCCTTCGCCAACACGATCTCGCGCGTGACGACCGTGTTCCTGGACAAGAAGCACATCCTGTCCAAGGTCCGCCTGTCGATGCCGCTGCTGGCCAGCTACATCGTCCTGTCGGAGGCGGTGACCTTCGCCGTGACCATGGCCGTCTTCCTGATGTACCTGATCGCCTTCGGCCACCCTCTCGGGGCCGGGATCCTGTTCGTGCCGCTCATCTTCGTCCTGCAGCAGGTGTTGGCCTTCTCGATCGGGCTGATCTGCGCCTGCCTGATCGTCTTCATCCGCGACGTCAAGGAAATCGTCGGCATCGTGCTCCAGCTCTGGTTCTGGTTCACCCCGATCGTCTATGTGGCGGATATCGTGCCGGAAGGGATCCGCGGCTGGCTGGAGCTGAACCCGTCGATGCTGTTCATCGAAAGCTACCACCAGATCTTCGTCCACGGCGGCATGCCGGTGCTTGACGACATGGTCACGCTCGCGGTGACCGGCGGCGTCCTGCTCGCCGCCTCGCTGCTGATGCTCCGCGCGCTCGAGCGCGATATCCGGGATTTCCTCTGATGATCCGCGTCGAAAACCTCCACAAGACCTTCCATCTCTACCGCAAGCCGTCGGACCGGCTGAAGGAGATCCTGACCGGCCGCACCTACCACACGGTCCACACGGCCCTCCGGGACGTGACCTTCACCGTGGCGGACGGGGAAACGGTCGGCATCGTCGGCCGGAACGGCGCCGGCAAGTCCACCCTGCTCAAGCTCCTGACCGGCATCCTGCTGCCCGACAAGGGCGCCGTGGAAACCAGCGGCAAGATCACCGGCCTTCTGGAACTCGGCACCGGCTTCAACCACGAACTGTCGGGCTGGGCCAACATCCGCTCCAACGGCCTGATGCTCGGGATGTCGGGCGAGGAGATCGACGAGAAGCGCCAGGCGATCGCCGAGTTCAGCGAGCTCGGCAAGTTCCTCGACCAGGCCCTGAAGACCTACTCGTCCGGCATGCTGATGCGGCTGGCCTTCAGCGTCGCCATCCATGCCGACCCGCGATGCTTCGTGGTGGACGAGGCGCTGTCCGTGGGCGACGCGCATTTCCAGCAGAAATGCATGAAGCGGATCCGCGAGTTCCGCGCCGGCGGCGGCTCGATCATCTTCGTCTCGCACGAGATGAACTCGATCAAGGTGCTGTGCGACCGGGCGATCCTGCTGGAACAGGGGCACGTCGTCGAGGACGGCGATCCCGAGCGGGTCGTCAACGCCTACAATTTCCAGCTCGCCCGGACGGCCATCCAGGTGGAGCGGCCCGAGCTGTCCAACGGCGCGGAAACCTCCTACGGCAGCCGCGAGCTGGAAATCCTCTCGGTCAGCGTGGCCGGCGAAGGCTCCAACGCCGAGGTGGTCAGCTCGGGCGAGACGACGAACATTTCCGTAAGTTTCCGCGCGAACCGGAGCGTGGAGGACTTCACGGTCGGCATCATGATCCGCGACCGGTTCGGCCAGGACATCTTCGGGATCAACACCTACCTGCTCGACCAGCCCCTCTCCATAGAGGAGGGCGAGCACCGGCAGGTCGATTTCACCATGCCGATGGATATCAGCCCCGGCAAATACACCATCACCGCGGCGCTCCATACCCGGGAGTCCCATGTGGACCAGTGCTTCCACTGGCACGACCGCATCACGACCTTCGAGGTCGCCGGCATCCGCGGCCCCGTCTTCGCCGGGGTGTGCCGCCTCCAGCCGGATCTGCACGTGCGCTGATTTCCGGCAAAGGATCAAGTGAAGACAGCATTTTACAGGACAACCTCCTCTTTGGGGTTAGCGCGTCGAAACAGTGGAGACGCCGCCTCGATGAAATGCCAAAAAGAGCGTCTGATGATGGCAACCATGCTGATGTCTTGCGGACCGAAGGAGCGGGCAGTGCTTACGGATCCGCAGGATGCATGCGCATCAGAGCTTGAGTTGTCCCACGGTGAGCGTTCATGCTGCAGACGAATAACTTCCGCGTAGATACTGCGCAGTTGACTTCCCGTATCCAGGCGGAACTCCAGGTCCCCCGAAGGGCCAGCGCTCCCGCTCCGGCCCCCGCCGTACCGGCCCCCACCGTACCGGTCCAAGCCCCCGCGCTGTCGACGCTCCCCGACGCGGTCGCCGCGACGGTCGCTCCTGCTCCGGCATCTTTCCCGTCGGAGGGCCGGACGTTCCGGCACCGGCTGCGCGATGTTCCCTTGGTCGGTTCGCTGCTGGCCTGGGCGTGGGGACTGGCCCGGCTTGCCGACACGCGCTCCGCGGCCCATACCGCGCTGACCCGCGCCAGCGACGCCTGGAACTTCGCCGCCGCGCAGGAGCCTTGGGTGAGAGCCCGGGAGGCGCAGTTCCGCGGCCAGGTCGATGCCGGGCTCCAGGGATGCCTCGGCCAGATCCACGGCGTCCGCGCGGAAATCCAGCAGCTCCGAACCGATTCCGAGCGGGACGTCGCCGTGATGCGGGTGGAGATGCGCGGTCCCTTCCAGGAGATTGCGGCCCTCCGGTCGGAGATCGAGCAGGCCAGGGCCTCCCTTGCCGAACACCGGCAGGCGGAACAGCGCCTCCAGGCCGAACTGGAGCAGCTTCGGGCCGAGCTCCGGGGTCATCGGGAAGTCACCGAAGCCGCCTTGGGCGATCACCGGGAATCCACCGAAGCCGCCCTGGGCGATCACAGGAAAGCCGCCGAAGAGGCTTTGGGCGAGCACCGGCGGGCGCTGGAAGCGCATGTCCAGGCGGCATTGTCCGGCGAGGCGGCGGCGCGTCAGGCCGCCGAGCAGGAGTCCCGGCACCGGCTGGCGGCGCTCCGCCAGGAGATCCTGTTCCAGCAGCGTCGCCTGTCCGCCAGCCTGGAGGTCCGGGGCGCCGCCTCCGGCCACCAGGACCCCGGCGCCGGGCCGTCCGTGCCGCCCAGGGAAGGGGCGGTGGACGACCGGCTCAACGCCTTCTACGCCCAGTTCGAGGATGCTTTCCGGGGAAGCCGGGAGGATATCAAGGCGCGGGTATCGGTCCATGCCGACCGCATCGTCCTGGCCGGCGCCGGCACGCCGGAGCGGCCCGTGCTGGATATCGGCTGCGGCCGGGGCGAGTGGCTGGAGGTTCTCAGGGAGCATGGCCTCGCGGCCTACGGCATCGACACCAACGACGTCACGGTCTCCGCCTGCCGCGCCCGTGGACTGGATGCCCGGCGGGCCGAAGCCCTCGCCCATATCCGGTCGCTGGCGGACGGCAGCATCGGCGGCGTGACCGCCTTCCACGTGGCGGAGCACCTGCCGCTCGACGTGCTGGCGGATCTGCTGGACGAGACCCTGCGGGTGCTGGAGCCGGGCGGCGTGCTGCTGCTCGAGACGCCCAATCCCGAGAACCTGCTGGTCGGCGGCATGACCTTCTACAACGACCCGACCCACCGCAATCCGCTGCCGCCCGCCGTGCTCCAGTTCCTGGTCCGGCAGAGGGGCTTCGTCGATGCGGAAATCGTTCGCCTGCACCCGTTCCCCGACGACCATCTGCTGCCGCAGGACGACGTGATCGGGCAGCGCCTCAACCACCTTCTCTACGGCCCGCAGGACTACGCGGTCGTGGCGCGCAAGGTCTGATCTCTCCCGGACCGGAACGGCCGGCGCGCTTCCAGGACAAGCCCAGGCTATGAGCCAGGCTACAAGATTGCGAAGGAAATTGCCGCGATGAAGCATCTGCGCGCGATCCACCAGTTCCATGGCGGTTCCGCCTATGGTGACGGCGTGACCAACGGCATGCTGTTCACCCGCCGGCTGCTGCGATCCCTCGGCCTCGAGTCCGAGATCTACGTCGTCCACGTGGCGCCCGAACTCGCGGGCGAGATCCGCTCGATCGACGAGTACCGGGACGGCCCGGACCAGCTGCTCATCGTCCAGTATTCCATGGGCCACGATCATCATCGCTGGGTCGAGCAGGTCTCCAGCCCGAAGATCCTGGCGTACCACAATATCACTCCGGCCGGGTTCTTCTCCCCCGACAACCCGTTCCACCGCTATTCGAACCTGGGGCGCCGGCAGATCGCGGACTGGGCGGCCGGGCAGTTCGCCGGGGCCGTCGCCATGTCCACCTACAGCGCGGACGAGCTGGTGGCGCTCGGCTACGGTCCCGTCGCCACGATCCCGCTGCTGGTGGACCTGGAGCGGCTGCGCCAGGCTCCCTGGGACCGCGGCACGGCCGAGCGGCTGGCCGGGCCGGCCAACATCCTGTTCGTCGGCCGAATCTGCGAGAACAAGTGCCAGCACGAGCTGGTCGAGGTGGTGGCCGAACTGACCGGCCGCCTGTCCCGGCCGGTGCGGCTGCTGCTGGTCGGCGGCGAATCCTCGGCCGGCTACGGCGCCCATCTCCGCCGCCTGATCGCCGAGCGGGGCTTGGACGGGTCGGTCGTGCTGACCGGCAAGATCCCGGAGGACCAGCTCTACGCCCATTACCGGGCGGCCGACCTGTTCCTGTGCCTGAGCGAGCACGAAGGGTTCGGCATGCCCCTGGTCGAGGCGACCGCCTTCGACGTGCCCGTCCTGGCCTATGCCGGGTCCTGCATCGCCGAGACGCTGGGCTCCGGCGGGATCCTGTTCGACGAGAAGTCCCCGGACCGGATCGCCGCCGCGGCGCGCCTGCTGCTGGAGGAGCCGCCGCTCCGCCGCCGGGTGCTCCAGGGCCAGCGCGACGCCCTTGCGCGCTATCGGCCGGAGAGGCTGATCGCGTCCTTCATCTCCTTCCTGAACGGGATCGGCTTCGCCGTTCCCGAAACCGTGCCGGAGCCGGCGGCGTTCCGCGAGCCGGTCTCCTGGCGGATCGAGGGTCCGTTCGACAGCTCCTACAGTCTCGCCATCGTGAACCGGGAAGTCGCCCTGGGCCTGCGCCGCGGCGGCCCCGGGTCCGGTGGGGAGGACGTCGCCCTGTGCGCCATGGACGGTCCCGGCCGATACCCCGCCGACCAGGCTTTCCTGGCCGCCAATCCCGAGGCCGCCGCGATGTGGGAGCGCGGCCTTGAGGAAGGGCCGGCCGACGTGGTGATGCGCAACATGTACCCGCCCAGGGTGGACGACATGAAGGGAGTCGTCCGGGGCCTGCTGTGCTATGGCTGGGAGGAGTCCGGCTTTCCCGCCGAGTGGGTGGACGGCTTCAACCGCACCCTCGACGTGGTCACCGTGCTCAGCAGCTATACCGGCAAGGTGCTGGAGGACAACGGGGTCACGGCCCCGGTCCATGTCGCCGGCACCGGCATCGACCACGTCCTGTCGGTCCCGCCGTCCGACGAGCGCATCCCGGAGCTGCAGGGGGCCTCCGGCTTCGGTTTCCTGCACATCTCGTCGTGTTTCCCCCGCAAGGGCGCCGACGTGCTGCTGGAGGCGTGGGGCAGGGCGTTCGACCGCCGCGACCCGGTCTATCTCGTGGTCAAGACCTTCCCCAATCCCCATAACGAGATCGAGCGGCAGCTCGCCGACCTCAAGGCGCGCCATCCCGACCATGCCCCCGTCTTCCTGATCAACCGGGACCTGCCGGCCGGGACCCTGGCGACGCTCTACCGGCTGTGCGACGCCTTCGTCTCGCCCACCCGGGGCGAGGGTTTCGGCATGCCCATGGCGGAAGCCATGCTGTACGGCATGCCGGTCGTCGTCACCGCCTATGGCGGGCAGGCCGATTTCTGCACCGACGAGACGGCCTGGCTGGTCGACTACCGCTTCGCCTATGCCCGGACCCATTTCAACCTGCCCCATTCGGTCTGGGCCGAACCCTGCGTGGACGATCTTGCCCGGGCGATGCGCGCGGTCCGCTCGGCCCCGCCGGAGGAGCGCCGCCGCCGCACGCGCGCCGCCGCGGCCCTGATCCGCCGGACCTACGGCGCCGAGGCCGTCGCGGCGCGCGTGCGGCATGCCGTCGGCTCGCTCGCCGGCCAGCCGGTGCCGACCCCCGTGCCGCGCGTCGCCTGGGTTTCCACCTGGAACGCCCGGTGCGGCATCGCCAGCTACTCCATGGCCCTGGCGGCCGGCATTCCGCCCGGCCGCCTGACGGTGCTGGCCAACCGCAACGCCCGGTGCATCGACCCGGACGGCCCGGAGGTCGTCCGCTGCTGGGACGCGGGGTGGAGCGATCCGCTCGACGAGCTGCACGACCGGATCATCGCCGACGGCGCCGATTCGGTCGTGCTTCAGTTCAATTTCGGCCTGTTCCAGCTCGCGGCCTTCGCGCGCCTGATCGACCGGCTGGTCGACCAGGGGCGGCAGGTCCATGTCTTCCTGCACGCGACCGCCGACGTGCGGAAGCCAGACCTGTTCATCTCGCTCTCCGCCGCCGTCGAGTCGCTGCGCCGGGCGCGGCGGCTGTTCGTCCACGGCGTCCACGACCTCAACTGCCTCAAGGGATTCGGGCTGGTGGACAATGTCGCGCTGTTCCCCATGGGACAGCAGGGCACGCCGGACCTCGACAGCGCCCGGCTGCGGCGCGAATACGGCCTGGCGGACCGGCGCGTGATCGCCAGCTTCGGGTTCCTGCTGCCCCACAAGGGCCTGCGGGAACTGCTCCAGGCCTTCTCCCTGATGCGCGGGGCGGACCCGGACCTTCACCTGCTGATGGCCAACGCGCTCTATCCTGCGCAGGAGTCGGCGGACGAGTGCGCGGCGCTGCGGCGGACCATCGACGAACTGGGTCTCGGCGACTCCGTCACCCTGCTGACCGACTATCTCGAGGAAAACGTCGCCATCGGCCTGCTGACCCTGGCCGATGCCGTCGTCTACCCGTACCAGCACACCCAGGAATCGGCGAGCGCCGCCGTCCGCATGGGGCTGGCCAGCGGACGCCCGGTCGCGGTCACGCCCCTGGCGATCTTCGACGACGTCTCCCCCGTGACGATCCGGCTGCCGGGAACCTCGCCCGAGGACATGGCGCGCGGGCTGGCCGGGCTGCTGGAGGGCGGACCGGAGATCGACGCTCTGCTGGCCCGGCAGCGGGACTGGCTTGTTTCCTGCGGCTGGGAGCGCGTTTCCGGCCGGCTCTGGAACATCATCCGCGCCCAGCGCCCCCAAAATTCAGAGGAAACGCTCGGCATAAAGGCCTATGTGGCGCGCGAGCCACAATTAGCGTAATCCTTAATGGGAAAATCAATGGCGGTAAAGGCTGAACCTTTCCGCCGCCGCTGACCTCGAACAGTCAATCTCCCGAAAACATGAGCATTTTGGCCTGGATTCCGCCCTGTCGGCGGGATCCGGGCTTTTTTATTGCTGTATGTCGCTAAGACGAAAGTTAGGGGTGCTAGGCCATCCTCCCGTTGCAGAAAATTAACCCTTGGAGGCAAGACTGCGCATATCGGCATCTGCTGCCCAGGCGCCTAACAGGAAACCACGGAAACGGCCGTCCCCCGGCCGGGCCGTCGTTTTCCGCGCCGAAGGCGGCATCGGGTGCCAGTCCAAGGGAGTCTGATCACAGCGTTGATTGAGCTTCGAACCGCATGACGGGCAGTCACTCAGGATGCCTCAGCAGAAAAACTGAACTGAATCCAATCTCTCGCTGACTGCGAACGACTCTCAAAGATCTGCTGATTAACCGGGTATTAACCATCTCATGCAATCTTAGGGTGTCTGAACGGCCTATGAATCTTGTAATAGGCGGCTTGATGCGAGACTTCCTCGCTCCCCGGTTCGGCAGGACGAACGGTTCAAAGATACCTGTCACACCAGAAACCCGCAGGGTTTCGCTCAAACGAAGAGTCTAGGATGTCAATCAACCTGATTTCCAAGTTGTACATTGGGTACTTCGGCCGCGCCGGTGATCCGGGCGGCCTGGATTACTGGATGGGAAGGATGTCCGGCGAGGACGGCTCGCCGATGTCGCTCGCCGACATCGCGCAGAGCTTCTCCGTGCAGCAGGAAGCCACCGAGCAGTATCCGTTCCTGGCCGATCCCTCGGCCGACCCGGAGCCGTTCCTGCGTTCGGTCTACAAAAATCTCTTCAACCGCGACAGTATCGACCAAGGTGGCCTGGACTACTGGACGGGCAAGATCGCGGAGGGCCGTCCGATTGGGCTGATCATCATCGACATCATCAGCGGCGCGCAGGGCGCGGACGCCGTGATGGTCGAGAACAAGGCCCAGGTCGCCGCCTACTACACCGAGCAGTACAAGGCCCGCAAAGCCGAGTGGAACCTCAGCGACATCGACGCCGCCAAGGCGGTCCTGGACGGCGTCACCGACGACGCGGCTACCGTCGAGAGCGGCAAGTCGGCCGTCGACACCGCGATCACCGAGGATCTTCCCAGCTACGCGGTCAGCCCCGCCGCGCCTTCGGCCGATGAGGGCCAGTGGGTCACCTTCATCCTCGACACCACCAAGGTCGAGCCCGGCACCAAGATCGCCTATACCCTCACGGGTGTCAGCGCCGAGGACGTCGTTGGCGGCCAGCTGACCGGCGAGTTCACTGTCGGCGAGGACGGCAAGGCTTCCATCAATGTCGAGTTGGTCGCCGACCTTACGACCGAAGGCCCCGAGACCCTGACCATAACCCTGGACGGAATGGAGGTTTCCGCCTCCGCCACCGTCAACGATACCAGCATGACCCCGGGCAACGAAGGTCCGGTCGCCGGTGCTCCGGTGGTGCTCGACAGCACCCAGGAAGATGGCTCCGCGGTCATCTTCTCGAAGGAGCAGCTCCTCGCCAACGTGAAGGATGCCGAAGACGACGTCCTGTCGATCGTCGGGGTTTCGTATGACGAAGCCGCCGGCACGCTGGTGAAGATCGATGAGGATACCTGGAGCTTCACCCCGGCCGCCAACTACAACGGCACGGTCAGCTTCGAGGTGACCGTTTCCGACGGTGCGCACCAGACCGTCGCTTACGCGACCCTCCAGGTCGAATCGGTCAACGATTGGCCGGAGGCCAGCGGCCCGGTCACCTTCGACGCGATCCAGGAAGACACGACGCTCGTCATGACCGCCAAGCAGCTGCTGGCCAACGTGACGGATGCCGACGGCGATAACCTGATCGTCACCGACGTCGAGGTCGACACGGCCTTCGGCGATCTGACCAGGATCGATGAAACTACCTGGAGCTTCAAGCCGATCGCCAACTACAACGGCCCGGTCAGTTTCGTGGTGAACGTTTCCGACGGCGAGGACCAGATCGCGACGTCCGCGTCCGTGGAAATCATCCCGGTCAACGACGCACCTGTGTTCGCTGGCGTGGCCGATACGACCATCGTTCAGCGTGCCGCCAACGCGATCTTCGCCGGTGCCACAGTTTCCGACGCCGAGCAGAATTATGCGGGCGGCAAGCTGACCGTGTCGATCGCCTCCGGCGCCGCCGCGACCAACTTGGACGCGTTGACGATCGGCGACAGCAACGTCATCCTGACGGGCAACGCAGCCAACAAGTCGATCATCATCGACGCCGACGGCAATGCCGCGACGACGAAGGACCAGACCCTGATCGGCTCCGTCACCGGCGGTACCTACACGGTGGCCGATCCGTCGAAGGGCATCGAGGCCGGCTACAAGCCTCTGGTCATCACGCTGAACGACAAGGCCACCGACGAGCTGGTCTCCACCCTGCTGAAGAGCGTCAAGCTCTCGGCCGACACCGTCGCCGAGCGCACCGTGACGGTGACCGCCTCCGATGCTAACGGCGCCACGAGCTTGCTGTCTTCTGCGAAGATCGCGGTGACGGCTTCCAGCGCCCTGCAGCTGACCGGCCTCAGCGACGACGACCGCTCCATGCTGGTTGCGGATGAACCGGCGTCGATCGGCGGCGGCAACGCCTCGGCCAATCTGGTCGCCTCGGGCGTCCCGGTCGCGGGCTCCACGCTCAAGGTCGAGCTGTCCGGCACCTTCGATGCCTCCGACGTCCTCGCCCTGTCCGGCAACGGTGCCCGCGTCGTCAGCGGCTTCGTGCTTGTCACCGATGATTCGTCGGAGATCAACATCGGTACCATAACCGGCGGCCTGGCCTCACCGCTGCTGATCACCTTCAACGAGGACGCCACCGACGATCTGATCAGCACGCTGCTCCGGAACATCACCTTCGACGCCACCAACGGCGACGGCGACCGCAAGGTCACCTTCACGCTGACCGGTGCGGCTCCCGGCAACATCGCCACGGCCGAGGTGAACCTGGCGGTCGCCAGCGGCTTCCTGACCCTGACCGTGGGCGACGACACCAACACCACCTTCGCGGCTCCCGGCGTTTCGCCGACCGGCATCAACGTGTTCCAGGGCACTGTCGGCACGCTGAACTCCGGAGACGAGTTCTCCGGCGGCGCCTCGACCTCCGATCGCCTGGAAGTCACGCTGGGTAGTACCGTCGTATCGCCGATCATCAGCAAGGTCGAAGCGTTCGACCTGACCAGCAGCGCTGCCACCGGCGGGCTCGATTTCACCGACGTCTCCGACGTCAAGAGCGTCATGGTGCGGGGCGCCTTCGCCACCACCTTGGCGAACATCGGCGCCGGCGTCGCTACGGTGAACGCGGGACAAATGACCGCGGCGCTGACGGCGAGCTTCGCCGAAACTTCCGGTGACGTTTCGGTCATCGGCAGCACGGCCGACGACACCATCAGCTTCGGTGCTACCCTCAACAATGCCGACGTGGTCAACGGCGGCCTGGGCAACGACACAGTCAACGCCGATATCGACGGCCTGACCGCCGAGACCGGCGCGCTGAAGATCGCCAACGTCGAAACCGTCAACCTGTCCGCTACCGAAGCCGCTGCCACGGTCGACGCCTCCGGCATTACCGGCGAAGCGGGTTCGGTGAGGCTGAACGTCTCCGGCGATCAGGAAGTCACCCTGCTCAACGTCGGCCCGGCGGTCGGCTCTATCGTCAGCAACCAGATGATCGACGGGAAGCTGAACGTGTCCTTCGCCGCGGGTTCGGGCAATGTCTTGGTCACCGGCGGGAATGGCGACGACACCATGAGCTTCGGCACGACGCTCAACAATGCCGACGCGGTGGACGGCGGCGCCGGTGTGGACACCCTCAACGCGACGATCAACGGGCTGACCCTCGATTGGAACTCAGAGGCCGCATCGACGGGCCTGCTGAACATCGTGAATGTCGAAACGGTCAACCTGACCACCACGGGCGAAAACAGCCGGATCGTCTTGTTCGGCTTGGACACGGATGCGAAGGTCAATGTTTCCGGCAGCGCCAGCCTCAACGTCATCCTTGCGCCGGGCACCGACCTCGACGCGTCAGGTCTGACCGGCGAAGCTTCGCTGACCGCCACCTACTTCGGCACGCTCAACGATACCAAGGTCACCGGCTCCGGTAACGCCGACACGGTCACCGCCGTACTGTCCGGCATGATGGGCATCACCGATCTCCCGGATGTGGAGGTCTCCGGACCGGAAATCACCGGTGTCGAGAAGATCCGTCTCGCCATCGATGACAGCGCCGCTCTGGACGCCGGCAAGATCTCCGGCCCGGTCGTGTACGAGATCGCGGACCTCGATCAGATCGATAGCAATGACCTGATGGGCATCTCCGCTCCGTCGGGCCTGAGCATCGTCAACATCGGTACCGACGATGTCGAGGTGAACGCCGCCGGCTGGACGGGCAACGTCACCGGCTGGACCGAAGCCGGCCTCAAGGCCAACGCGTACTCGGGCCTGCTGTCCGTCGATTTCGGCAAGAACCTGTCCGAAGGCGACAAGGTCATCGGCTCCAAGACTGGGTTGACCTATGTCTCGGCGACCCTGGAGGACGGCCAGTCCTACTCGGCGACCTTGACCAACGTCGGCAACATCGCGCTGAACGTCGAGGGCTCCTCGACCGTGACCTTCGACGGTTCGAAGATCACCAGCACCGATCAGGGCCTTACGGACCTCCGCCTGTCGGACAGCATGGATGGTGAGGATCTCGCCTACTTCCAGGAAGCCAATACTGCGGCGCAGGATGCTCTGACTGCGGATTTGGTCGACGGCACCGATGCGGATCTGGACGGCGCGGTCACGGCTGCCCAGCAACTCCTGGACGCCGACCTGATCGACGGCACCGATGCGGATCTGGACGATGCGGTCACGGCTGCCCAGCAACTCCTGGACGCCGACCTGGTCGACGGCAGCGATGCAGATCTGGACGATGCGGTCACGGCTGCCCAGCAACTCCTGGACGCCGACCTGGTCGACGGCAGCGATGCGGATCTGGACGACGCGGTCACGGCTGCCCAGCAACTCCTGGACGCCGACCTGATCGACGGCAGCGATGCGGATCTGGACGATGCGGTCACGGCTGCCCAGCAACTCCTGGACGCCGACCTGATCGACGGCAGCGATGCGGATCTGGACGACGCGGTCACGGCTGCCCAGCAACTCCTGGACGCTGACCTGGTCGACGGCAGCGATGCGGATCTGGACGACGCATTCGTAGACGCTAAAGGCGCACTCGCGTCCTATGAGGCTCAGAACCCTGGTCCCTACGACCTTGATCCAGAGTGGCAGGCACTTAGCCAAGCCGTCATCGAAGCTCAGGGCGAGGTGACCGAGCGGAGCGACCTCCGTCGGGCTCTGTCCGAGGCTCAGGGCGAGGTGACCGAGCGGAGCGATCTCCGTCAGGCTCTGTCCGACGCTCAGGGCGAGGTGACCGAGCGGAGCGACCTCCGTCAGGCTCTGTCCGAGGCTCAGGGCGAGGTGACCGAGCGGAGCGATCTCCGTCAGGCGCTGTCCGACGCTCAGGGCGAGGTGACCGAGCGGAGCGATCTCCGTCAGGCTCTGTCCGAGGCTCAGGGCGAGGTGACCGAGCGGAGCGATCTCCGTCAGGCTCTGTCCGACGCTCAGGGCGAGGTGACCGAGCGAAGCGACCTCCGTCAGGATGTCACGGACGCCCAGAAAGCCCTAGACGACGCGACTTCGGCCAGCAAGAGCAGCATCGCGCTGGACAACCTGACTTCGACCGTCAAGGAGGTCGATGCCAGCGGCTTCCTCGGCAAGGTGTCGGCAACGCTGACCTACGTCGGCACTGCCACCGAGAAGGGCATCCTCAACGGTGGCCACAACGATGACATCCTGACCGGCGGCGCAGGCCAGGACATCATCAGGGGTGGTGCCGGTAACGATGTCATCAAGGCTGGTGCCGGAAACGACATCATCACCGGCGGTACGGGCGTCGATGAACTCACGGGTGGAGCGGGCAGCGACACCTTCGTGTTCAGCTCCGAAGATACCGGTGCAGGCGTCGGCAACCGGGACGTGGTCTTCGACTTCACCATCGGTCAGGACAAGATCGACCTGCAGTCGGTCGAAGGGGTGGCTCGGTTCACCGATCTCGATATCTCGGTAGGAAGCAACACGACGATCGTCGCCTGGACCGAGATGTCGGGGGATAACAAGCCGATGGTCCACGAGATCGAACTCGTCGGCAACATCACCCTGTCGGCCAACGACTTCATCTTCGGCGGCAGCAACCCTCCGTAACCCCGCCCCTCCACAAGGCGGAAACCGGAACTACCGCGGGGTCGCTTAGGCGGCCCCGCACCGAAGACGACGATCACAGACGGCAAGGGGCCGGCCCGCGAGGGCCGGCCCTTTTCCATGTCGCCGCCGCCCCATCCATTCCCCGAAGAAACCAACCTGCCGACCAGGGGTTACCCAGACTGATACCGCAGTTCCGAGGTGACCTCATGCAGCGCGACAGGCAGGGCAGGGGGCGGCCGTTCGTCCCGATGGCGATGGCCATACTCCTATTTCTCATGGGCCTCGCCCTGACGGGCGGAGGCGTCTGGCTGATCGCGCTGGGCGGTTCCTGGTTTTACGCCATCGCCGGGGTGACCCTCCTGATCTCCGGATTCCTTCTGTTCAGGAGGAACCCGACGGCGCTCCGGGTCTACGCCCTGCTGCTCCTGGGCACGCTGGCCTGGTCCCTGTGGGAGGTCGGATTCGACTGGTGGCCGCTGGCGGCGCGCGGCGCCGTGTTCGTCGTCGTCGGCCTGCTCCTGTTGCTGCCTTGGGTGACCCGCCCCCTCGGCGGCCGTACCGGCACCGCCTCCCTGCCGCTGGCGGCGTCGCTCGCCGTGGCGGTCGCCGTCGCGGCCGTGTCCTGGTTCACCGATCCCCACCGGATCGAGGGGACCGCCCCGGAGCCCCGTGCCGAAGCCCCGGCCGACGCGGCCACCGATACACCCACCGGCAAGCCCGACGTCCCGCCCGGCGAATGGCACGCCTACGGCCGCACCGACTATGGCCAGCGCTATTCCCCGCTGGACCAGATCACCCCGGCCAACGTCTCACAGCTCCAGGAAGCCTGGACCTACAATACCGGCGACATCCGCGGACGGCCCGGCGATCCGGAGGAGACCACCTTCCAGGTCACCCCGCTGAAGATCGGCAACCGCCTGTTCCTCTGCACGCCGCACCAGAACGTGATCGCCCTGAACGCCACCACCGGCGAGGAGATCTGGCGCTACGATCCCGAGATCCGCGGCGACCTGGCGCTCCAGCACCTGACCTGCCGCGGCCTGTCCTACCATCCCGCCTCCGAGGAGACGGCGGCCCCGGCTCCCGCCTCGCCCGCCCCGGCCGAGCCCGAGGACTCACCCGTCCCGGACATGCCGGTCGCGGCCAACACCGCGCCGGAAACCGCCGACAACTGCCCCGCCCGGCTGTTCATGCCGACCGCCGACGGCAGGCTGATCGCCCTCAGCCCCGAGGACGGCGCGATCTGCACCGCGTTCGGCGGCGGCACCGGCCAGATCGACCTCTGGCGCAACATGCCCAACGTCAAGCCGGGTTCCTACTACTCGACCTCCCCGGTGGTGGTCACCCGCGACCTGATCATCGTCGGCGGCACCGTCCTGGACAACGTCTCGGTCAACGAGGCCTCTGGCGTCATCCGGGCCTTCGACGTGAACACCGGGAATATCGTCTGGGCCTGGGATTCCGGCGATCCGGAGGATACCGCGCCGCTCCCGCCGGGGCAGACCTACACGCCCAACTCGCCCAATTCCTGGTCGATCTCCGCCGTGGACGAGGATCTGGGCCTGGTCTACATCCCCCTGGGCAACCAGCCGCCCGACCAGTGGGGCGGCGACCGCAGCCCGGCGGTGGAGCGGTTCTCGTCCTCCGTCGTCGCCCTCGACCTCGCGACGGGGCAGGTGCGCTGGAACTTCCAGACGGTCCACCACGACCTGTGGGACTACGACGTGCCGTCGCAGCCCAGCCTGATCGACCTGACGGTCGCCGGGCAGACGGTGCCGGCCCTGGTCCAGCCGACCAAGCAGGGCGATCTCTATGTGCTCGACCGCCGCACCGGCGAGCCGATCCTGCCGGTGACCGAGCAGCCGGCACCCCAGGGTGCCGCCGAGGGCGACCATACCGCCCCGACCCAGCCGGTCTCGGCGCTCTCCTACGACCCGCCGCCGCTGGGCGGCCGGGACATGTGGGGCGCCACCCTGTTCGACCAGCTCGCCTGCCGCATCCAGTTCCACCGGCTGCGCTACGAGGGCCGCTACACTCCGCCCTCCACCCAGGGCTCCCTGATCTACCCCGGCAATTTTGGCGTGTTCAACTGGGGCAGCGTCGCGGTCGATCCCCGGCGCCAGATCGCCTTCACGACGCCCGCCTATCTCGCCTTCGTCTCGCAGCTGATCCCGCGCGAGGACGACACGACGCTCTATGTCCAGGGCGAGAACCGGCCGGAATACAGCCTGCCGGCGCTCAACGAGAATTTCGGCGCGCCTTTCGCGGTCAAGCTGGCCCCGTTCGTCTCCGTCCTCGGGCTGCCCTGCCAGGCTCCCCCGTGGGGCTACATCTCGGCGGCGGACCTGACCACCGGCGAGATCCTCTGGATGCACAAGAACGGCACGGTCCGCGACGCCTCGCCCCTGCCGCTGCCCTTCAGGATGGGCGTGCCCAGCCTGGGCGGCCCGATGATGACGGCCGGCGGCGTCGCCTTCCTGTCGGGCACCATCGACTATTACGTGCGCGGCTACGACGTGACCACCGGCGAGCAGCTTTGGGAAAGCCGCCTGCCGGCCGGCGGCCAGGCGACGCCCATGACCTACCTGGGCGAGGACGGCCGCCAGTATCTTCTGGTCGCCGCCGGCGGCCACGGCTCGCTGGGCACCAAGGCCGGCGACGCCGTCATCGCCTACGCGCTGCCCCGGCAATAGCGCGGCCCTTCCTCCCGCCGCGGCGAGCTCCGGCTCCCGCGGCATCGGGGCGCTCCTCCGGAGTTAATCCAGTAATGCAATTGATAGTGAGTTGCATTTAAACCGTTCAGTCCCTAAGAGTTCGCCCGGCCAACAATGACAGGCAGGGAGAAGTTCGATGAAAAGCCCCGGGTCCGGGCCTCGGCCCCGGCCGGCGCCTCACCGCACCGTGATCGGCAGCGTCCGGTCCCGCCGGTGACCCTCCGCCTCCGAATCCTCAGAAGCCTCCTGGCGCCCCTGGCCGTCCTGGCCGCGCTCGCGGCCACGCCCGCCGCGGCGGGCGACGGGCCGCCGCCCCCTCGCCGCGTCGTCGCGCTGGACTGGGGCCTCACCGACACCCTGATCGCTCTCGGCGTCCGGCCCCTCGCCGTGCCGGAGGCCAAGGTCTACGACATCTGGGTCGGCGGTCCGCCCCTCGATCCCGGCGTCGTGGATCTCGGTCTCCGCCTGGAACCGAACCTGGAACTGCTCAGCACGCTCGCCCCCGACCTGATCCTGATCGTCGGGGAGCAGGAAAGCCTGCGCCCCCAGCTGGAGCGGATCGCCCCGACGCTGTCGCTGCCCACCTACACCCCCGACCACCGGCCCTGGGAGAACGCGGTCGAGGGCACCCGCAGGCTCTCCCGCCTGCTGCACCGCCAAGCTGCCGGCGAGGCGCTGATCGGCCGCGCCGAAGCCGCCTTCGCCGCCGCCCGGGCGCGCCTGAAGGTGGCGAACCCCCCTCCCGTCCTGGCCGTCAGCTTCATGGACGCGAGGCATGTCCGCGTCTATGGCCAGGGCAGCCTGGCGGAAGCCGTCCTGGAGAGCAGCGGACTGCGCAGCGCCTGGACGGGTCCGACCAACGCCTGGGGGTTCGCCACCGTCCCCATCGACCGCCTGTCCGTGCATCCCGACGCCAGCCTGCTGGTGATCGATCCGGTCCCGCCCGACGCCCGGCCGACCCTGTTATCGAGCCCCCTCTGGCGGAACCTGCCCGCCGTCGCGGCGGGCAGGACCGGGGTCATTCCGCCGCCGCTGGTCTTCGGCATGGTTCCGGCCGCCGCGCGCTTCGCCCGCATGCTGGCCGAAACCCCGGACCTCTTCCCCGCCGCTGCCCTCAGCGGCCCCCGATCGTATGGAGATGCCGGATCGGCCGGCCGGCCGCGGTAGCCTGGGCCGCCAGCACGATGCCCTGGGCGTCGATGCCGAAATGCCGGTACAGATCGGCGATGGTGCCGGTCTGGCCGAAATGCTCGACGCCCAGCGCCCGCGTCCGGTGGCCGTGGACCGATCCCAGCCAGCCCAGCGTCGCGGGATGCCCGTCGATCACCGTCACGATGCCGCAGTTGGACGGCACGCCGTCCAGCAGCCGCTCGATATGCGACCGGGCATGCACCAGCCCGCGCTCCCGCGCCCGCTGGGCGGCGCTCCAGCCGCCGTGCAGCCGGTCGGCCGAGGTGATGGCGAGCAGCCCCACGTCGCGCCGGTCCTCGGCCATCAGCCCGACCGCCTCGATCGCCTCGGGCGCGACGGCGCCGGTATAGGCCACCACCACCTGGCAGTTCGGCCCCGGCCGCCGCATCCAGTAGGCGCCGTCGATGATGTCCTGCCGAAGCTCCGGCGCCATGTCGCGGCCCGGCTGCTCCAGGGTGCGCGACGACAGGCGCAGGTAGACGGCGCCGCCGGTCTCGTCCCGCAGCCAGTTCCGCTCGTCCGGCTGCCCTTCGCCGTTCCGCTGCATGTAGTCGAAGGCCCAGCGCATGATGACGCCCAGCTCGTCCACGAAGGCCGGCTCGAAATAAGCCAGACCGTCCTGCGCCATGCCGACCAGCGGCGTCCCGATCGACTGGTGCGCCCCGCCTTCCGGCGCCAGGGTCACGCCGGCCGGCGTCGCCACCAGCATGAACCGGGCGTCCTGGTAGCAGGCATAGTTCATCGCGTCGGCGCCGCGGTAGATGAAGGGGTCGTACACCGTGCCGATCGGCAGCAGCCTTTCCCCGAACACCGAGTGCGACAGCCCCAGCGCCGACAGCATGGTGAACAGGTTCGCCTCGGCGATGCCCAGTTCGAAATGCTGCCCGTCGGGCGAGAAGTCCCAGCTGTATGTGGACGGGATGCGCTCCTTCTTGAACAGGTCGGCCATGGCCTCCTTGGCGAACAGCCCGCGCCGGTTCACCCACGATCCCAGGTTCGTGGACACCGTCACGTCCGGCGCCGTCGTCACGATGCGCTCCGCCAGCCCCTCCTTGGCCCGCCCCAGCTCGTTCATGATCAGCCCGAACCCCGCCTGGGTGGACAGCGCCTTCTGCGTCGGAACTTCCAGGGCCTCCGGAACCGGAACCACCGGCGCCGAATAGCGCCGCGGCCCCTTGGCGAAGAACGGCACCGTGTCCAGGAACGCCGACAGCCGGTCCTCGCCGATCCCCAGCCCCTCGAAGCGGTCCCACTCGTGCCCCGGCCGGATCTTCAGCCCATCGCGGAACGCCTCCATCTGCGCCGGCGTCAGCAGTCCCGCATGGTTGTCCTTGTGCCCCGCCAGCGGCAGCCCGAACCCTTTGACCGTATAGGCGATGAAGCACACCGGCCGGTCATGCCGGCGCGCCGCCTCGAAGGCTTCCAGCAGCGACGGCAGGTCGTGGCCGCCCAGGTTGCCCATCAGGTCCGCCAGCTCCCCGTCGGAGCGCCGCTCGATCAGCCGGGACACGGGTCCCTGGTCGCCCAGGTCGTCCATCAGCCGCCGGCGCCATGCGGCACCGCCTTGGAAGGTCAGGGCCGAATAGAGCTGGTTCGGGCAGGTGTCGATCCACTCCCGCAGCCGGTCGCCGCCCTCCTCGGCGAACGCCTCCCGCATCAGCCGGCCGTGCTTCAGGATCACGACATCCCAGCCGAAGTTGCGGAAGATGCCCTCCAGCCGCTCCCACAACCCTTCCCGGATCACCGCGTCCAGGCTCTGCCTGTTGTAGTCGACGATCCACCAGGTGTTGCGCAGGCCGTGCTTCCAGCCTTCCAGCAGCGCCTCGAAGATATTGCCCTCGTCCATCTCGGCGTCGCCGATCAGGGCGACCATGCGCCCCTCCGGGATCGAGGAGGCCCAGCCCCGGGCCTTCAGGTAGTCCTGCACCAGGGACGAGAACAGCGTCTGGGCGACGCCCATGCCCACCGACCCGGTCGAGAAATCGACGTCGTCCACGTCCTTGGTCCGCGACGGGTAGCTCTGCGCACCCTTGTAGCCCCGGAAATTCTCCAGCTTCTCGCGCGTCTGGTTGCCCATCAGATACTGGATCGCATGGAAGATCGGGCTGGCGTGCGGCTTGACCGCGACCCGGTCCTCCGGCCGCAGGGCCGCGAAATACAGCGCCGTCATGATCGTCGCCAGGGATGCCGACGAAGCCTGGTGACCGCCTACCTTCAGCCCGTCGAGGTTGGGCCGGACATGGTTGGCATTATGGATCGTCCAGGATGCCAGCCAGAGGATCTTGCGCTCCAACTCGCGCAGGCATTCGACGGTATCGGCATCGTGTTCGATGGTCGTTGAGTCAACCATTTTTGCTTCGCTTCCCAGGATGAGGACGGACCCTCACCATAACACCGGCGCCCGGGCAAATGGTTGCGAACTGCGCTGCCGCCTGCCATGCTTTTGGCACCCCATGCTACAACAAAGCATCTTTACGCCATCCCATGCCAAAACCCCGCCTCGACGCCATCGACCGGAAGATCCTCGCCCGCCTCCAGAAGGACGGCCGGATCGCCAACAACGACTTGGCCTCCGCCATCGGCCTGTCGCCCTCGCCCTGCCTGCGCCGGGTCAAGGCCCTGGAGGAGAGCGGGGTGATCCGAACCTACGTGGCGCTGGTCGATCCCTCGACCGTGGACCTTCCGGTAAACGTGTTCGTCAGCGTCACGCTGGAAAAGCAGATCGAAGAACGCCTCGACGCCTTCGAGGCCGCGATCATGCATAGGCCCGAAGTTCTGGAATGTTACCTGATGACGGGCGAAGCAGATTACCTGCTCCGCGTAGTCGTCCCCGACCTCGCGGCCTACGAACACTTCCTCAAGACCCACCTGACCCGAATACCCGGCGTCTCCAGCATCAAATCTAGCTTCGCGTTGAAACAGGTGCGCTACGAGACCGCATTGCCGCTCCATCACTTGCCTGCTTAAGTTCCAAGAGATTTTGGCCACAGATAACGGCGATGGGCTCAGATGGGTAACGATGAGCGGGATCCCCTGTCACATGCCGTGCTCGGGGCGGCGTTCGAGGTCGCCAATGTGCTGGGACATGGCTTCCTCGAAGCGGTCTATCGGCGCGCGCTGGTCGGCGAACTGATGCGGAGGAAGATACCTGTCCGCGAAGAAGTGGGATTCCCGATATTCTATAAAGGTGAAGATGTAGGGCGCTACATCGCCGACATCGTCGCAGACGACAGGATGATCATAGAATTGAAATGCGCGGACGCCCTGTCCCGCGCCCATGTCGCCCAGACGATCAACTACCTGAAGGCCAGCAACATCTCCACGGCATTGTTGCTCAATTTCGGCAAACCCAAGATCGAGTATCGCCGAATTATCTTATCGTCACCCATCTGAGCCCATCGCCGTTATCTGTGGCTCAACCCCTCTCAACCCCCCACAGCCCCCGCCTCCGTCATCCGCCGGATCTCCTCCTCGCCGAACCCGTGCTCCGCCAGCACCTCCGCCGTGTGCTCCCCGAACCTGGGCGCCGGCCCGAAGACACCGCCCGGCGTGTCGGACAGCTTGATCGGCAGTCCCAGCGCCTTGACCGCCCCGGCGACCGGGTGGTCGACCTCGACCACCATCTCCCGCGCCAGCGTCTGCGGATCTTCGTGCATCTCGGCGATCGACAGCACCGGCCCGGCCGGCACCCCGGCGGCGTTCAGCCGGTCCAGCCACTCGCCCGTCGTCCGCCGGCGGAAATGGACGGTCAGCCCTTCCACCAGATCCTCCAGGTTGTTCATCCGCCGCCGGTTGTCGGCGAACCTGGGATCGTCCAGCAACTCCCGCGCCTCCAGCACGTCCACCAGCTTCAGCCAGTTGGTCTGGTTCGCCGCGCCCACGTTGATCCAGCCGTCCGCCGTCTCGAACGCCTGGTACGGCGCGTTCAGCGGATGGGCCGACCCCATCGGCCCGGGGGAGACGCCGGTCGCGAAGCAGATCGCCGACTGCCAATAGGTGTGGACGATCCCCGCCTCGAACAGCGAGGTATCGACGAACTGCCCCTTGCCGGTCGAAGCCCGCGCCACGACGGCGCTGACCACCCCCAGCGCCGCCAGGATCCCCGCCGTGATGTCGGTCAGGGGCGCGCCCACCTTGACCGGCGGCCGGCCCGGCGCCTCGCCGGTAATGCTCATGATCCCGCTCATGCCCTGGGCGATCAGGTCGAAGCCGCCACGGTCGGCATAGGGGCCCGTCCGCCCGAAGCCCGACACCGCGCAATAGATCAGCCGGGGGTTTTGCTCCCGCAGGCTCTCGTATCCCAGCCCCAGCCGGTCCATGGTGTCCTGCCGGTAGTTCTCGATCACCACGTCGGCGTCCATCAGCAGCCGCTCCAGCGCCGCCTTGCCGTCCGCCGTCTTCAGGTCGATCGCGATGCCGCGCTTGTTGCGGTTCATCATCATGAAGGCGGCGGATTCGCCCTCGATGTCCGGCGGCAGGAACCGGCGGCTGTCGTCGCCGCCGGGGATCTTCTCCACCTTGATGACGTCGGCCCCCAGGTCCGCCAGGAACAGTCCGCACACCGGGCCGGCCATGATGTGGGCCAGCTCGACGACCTTGAGCCCCTTCAGCGGCCCCTTCCGATCAGCAAGCATCGGTCAACGTCCCTTGAAATCCGGCTTCACCTTGTCGAGGAAGGCGCGGTATCCGATCCGGAAATCCTCCGTATCGTAGCAGGCGTATCCCTCGTCCATCTCCGCCTCGCTCAGCGGCGAGCCCTCGGCCAGCCTCCGGGCGAACTTCTTGTGCCAGCGGGCGACCAGCGGCGCGCCTTCGGAAATCCGCCGGGCGGTCGCCATGGCCTCCTTGTCCACCTCGGCGTCGTCCACCACGCGGGTGACCAGTCCTTTCTCCTTCGCCTCGGCCGCCCCGAAGATCCGGCCTTCCAGCAGGATCTCCAGCGCGGTGGAACGGCCGGCCAGGGCGATCAGCGCGTCCAGCTCGGCATAGCCCATCACCAGCCCCAGCTTGTTGATCGGCGCGCCGAACCGGCTCGACGTGCCGCAGATGCGGATGTCGCAGCTTCCCGCGATCTCCAGCCCGCCGCCGACGCAGATCCCCTTGATCAGCGCCACCGTCGGGTGACGGCATGTCCGCATCGCGTCCAGCGTGCCGGCGATGATCTTGCCGTAGGCGCTGGCCTGCTCCGAATTCGAGCGTTCGTTCTCGAACTCCGAGATGTCGTTGCCGGGGCTGAACGCCCGGTCCCCGGCGCCCCGCAGGACGATGCACCGGACGGAATCGTCGTCCGACAGCCGCCGCATCACCTCGCCCAGGCGCTGCCACATGGCCTTGGTGAAGGCGTTCAGCTTGTCCGGCCGGTTCAGGGTGATGGTGACCACCGGGCCGTGATGCTCGGTCAGGATCAGGTTTTCCACGAGGTTCCCCCCTCTTGCTTATCGATAGAACAGCTCGACCAGACCCATGGGCACGATCGGCACGTATGTGGACAGCAGCAGGACCGCCATCAGCACGCCGATGAAGTAGACGTTGACCTTGCTGACGGCCCAGATGTCGGCTTTGGCGATCGAGCAGGCCGTCACCAGCACGCTCGCGACCGGCGGGGTCTGCTGCCCGATGCCCAGGTTCAGCGTCACGATGATGCCGAAATGCACCGGGTCGATGCCCACCAGGTTGACCAGCGGCATGACGATCGGCACGATCAGGATGATCGCCGCGGCCGAGTGCAGGAACAGGCCGGCCAGCAGGAAGATGACGTTCAGCAGCGCCAGCACGACATACTTGTTGTTGGTGAAGTCGGCGACCGCCTGGGCAAGCTGCTGCGGCACCTGCTGCTCGGTCAGGTACGTGCCCATCAGGGCCGAGGTGGCGACCAGAAGCATCACCACGGCGGTCTGGATGCCGCCTTCCAAGATCGCGTCGTACAGGTGCGGCAGGTCCAGCTCGCGGTAGACCACGGTGCCCAGGAACAGGGCCGCCACCACAGCCAGGGCCGCCCCCTCGGTCGCGGTGAACCAGCCGCCGAAGATGCCGCCCAGGATGATGATCGGCATGCTGAAGGCCCAGACGGCCTCGCGGAAGGTTTCCTTCACCCGGCTGACCCGGAACATCTCCTCCACCGGGTAGTTGCGCCGCACCGCGAACCCGTAGGCCAGCCCCATCAGCCCGGCCGCCCCCAGCAGGCCCGGCACGATGCCGGCCACGAACAGCTGCACCACCGAGCTGCCAGACATCACCGCATAGAGGATCATCGGGATCGAGGGCGGGATGATCACCGCCAGCGTTGCCGCAGAGGAGGTGATGGCGGCGGCGAAGGTGGCGGGATAGCCCCGCTTCTTCATGGCCGGGATCAGGATCGACCCGATCGCCGCCACGTCGGCCACCGCCGAGCCGGAGATTTCCGCGAAGAACAGCGAGGTCGCCACGTTGACCATGGCCAGCCCGCCGCGCACGAACCCGACCAGCGCCGAGGCGAAGGCGATCAGCCGGCGCGAGATGCCGGCCGAGTTCATGATGGCGCCCGCGAAGATGAACAGCGGGATCGCCAGCAGCGGGAAGCTGGTGGCGCCGTCATACAGCACCATCGCCATGTTGGGCAGCGTCGCGGTTCCCGACGACAGCAGCATCGCGATCACCGACACCACGCCCAGCGCCACCGCGATCGGCACGTTGATCAGGACCAGGCCGAACAGCCCGGCCGCCATGTAGAGCAGGGTCATCGTTCGGCTCCCCGGGCATCTTTCACCAGGTCGGGATTCAGCAGCTCGGCCGGGATCTCGGGATCGTGGATCGGCCCATGCCCGCGCGCCTCCCGCAGGATCTCCGGCAGGTTCATCAGCTCGGCGATGATGAACAGCACGGCCCCGATCGGAATGACCGACTGGGTGAACCACACCGGCACCCACGGCAGGCTGACCAGCGTCAAGCCTTCCAGGTAGCCCAGGACCTCGATGCCGACCCAGGCCAGCAGCACGAAGAAGCCGATGACGATGACCTCGGCCAGGATGACGACCGGCAGCCGCAGCGCCGGCGGCATGGCGGCGATCAGCCCGGGAAAGCCGATATGCGACCGCTTCAGCGCCGCCAGGGCCGACCCGTAATAGGTCAGCCAGGCCAGCAGGATCGACGCGACCTCGTCATACCAGACCAGCGAGGCGCCCAGCTTGCGGAACACCACCGCCCCGAACACGACCGCCGTCATGCCGACCAGCAGAACGATCACGATGGCGGCGAGGAAACGTTCGAAACCCGTGCGCATCAGCGCCAGGGATGATGATGGATTCGCCATGTCGGAAGATTCCCGGTCCTTACGAGGACTTGCCGAGTTCGACGGCCTTCTCGACCATGGTCTTGGCGGCCGGGACCTCGCCGGAGAAGTCGCGGTAGATCGGCTCGCTCGCCTTGACGAAGGCGTCCTTGTCCACCTCGTTCACCTGCATGCCCTCGTCGCGCAGCTTGGCTTGCAACTCCTCGTCCATGCGCGCCGCCGTCTCGTAGACGAAGTCCTGCGTTTCCCGCGCCGTTTCCTCCAGAACCTGCCGCACGTCGGCCGGCAGGCTGGCCCACTTCCGGGCGCCCACGGTCACATAGGCAGGGGTATAGACGTGCCCGGTCATGGACAGGAACTTCTGGACTTCCTGGAGCTTGGAGCTGTGGATCTGCGTCAGCGGGTTCTCCTGCCCGTCCATCACGCCGGTCTGCAACGCCACGAACAGCTCGGAGAACGCCATCGGGCTGGGGTTCGCGCCGTAGCTCTGGAACATCCGGACCCGCCACTTGCCGCCCGGAACGCGCAGCTTGATGCCTTTCAGGTCGTCCGGTTTCGCGATCGGGCGGGTGTTGGTGGTGACGTGGCGGAACCCGTTCTCCCACAGGCCGACGATCTTGTAGCCCTGCTGCTCCGCCGCCGGCGCCAGCGACGGCCAGAACACGTCGTCGGCGATCCGCTTCATGTGCTCCCGGTCCTTGACCAGGTACGGCATCTCGAACAGCCCGAAGACGTCCGACACGGTGGACATCACGGTGGAGGGCAGGGCGAAGTCGATGGTGCCCAGCCGCAGCTTCTGCAACATCTGCTCGTCGGTGCCGAGCTGGCTGGAGCCGAACACGACCACCTTGGCCTTGCCGCCCAGCTTCTCGTTGGCCCGCTTGGCGAACTCGTTGGCCGACTGGTCGAACAGCGATCCCGGCGCCCCGACATGGCCGAACTTCAGCTCCGTCTGGGCTGCCGCCGGCAGCGAAAACACCCCTCCGGCCAGCAGCACGCCGACCAGCGGCCCCAATGCGTTCAGGACAATGCGCTTCATGGATTTTCCTCCCTTTCTGCGTGCCGGCTCTCGTGGACGTTCGTTCCGTCCCGGGCCCTTGGCTTGACGACGGCGCGTTACGCCGAATTCGTAATTTTGCATTATGCATGAAAAGGGCAGTCCGACAACCCGGAGCTTTCCGCTACATCCAGACTGTCGGTCATGGGGTGCTTGCTATGTCGCCAAGGGTGTTGAGGTTCGACTGTTGAGTTTTGGAACTCAATGCATCGCAAAATCAAAAGCCGGCTATACGTTTTACTAGCCGACATTATGAAATTTATGAAATTAATTGGCGAATTGAAATTATTTCAGTTATCTTTATCTGAGCCTATCTGTGTTCATCTGTGGCCAATACCGGAAACTTCCCTTGCCCCCGGTCCGACAGGAGAGCCAGGTTGTGTTGATCGTCGGGATGCCCGATCCACCATGCCGAAGCGCCTATATCGGCGGCAGGGGACGCACTGCCCGGTACCTCCTTGCGACATATTTATGCAAAAGCCCTTGACCCGGTCATGGCATAGGTCTATTTGTCTGCCACTTCGATGCCGAGGCCACTTAATGGGGTCGTGCCGCCAAGGCGGACTGCGTCGGAGATCAAACTATCAAAGGGGGCTTTCGGCCCCCTTTGGCATGTCCGGGCCATGGCAAGCCCGGATTCAGGATGCCGTTCCAGGAAGCGATTCCTTTATCAGTTCGCGCTAAACTCCGATCCGCATCCCGGTGCCGGATCTTTGAAGCTTGAATACGAACGTCACCCCCGGGGCTGGACCCGAGGCCGGCCGCCATGATGACATTCGCTGACATGACAGGGGGGAGGGATGTGAACATTCCGCCGCCTTCCCAGCCGCCATGATCACGTTTGATGACATTCCCCAGGGGGGGTGTGTCGTCATCCGCCCACCACCCCACCCGGGGTCAGCAGCATGTTCGCCAGCACCCGCTCGTCGTTCTCCATCCGCCAGGACAGCAGCGCCTGGGCATGGTCGCGGACCAGGGCCGCATGGGCGGGATCGTCGGCCAGGTTCCGGAACTGACCGGGGTCGGCGTCCAGGTCGAACAGCAGCGGCGGCAGCCCGGCGAAGTGGACATACTTGTAGCGCTCGCCGCGCAGCACGTTGAGCACGCACTGGCCGGGACGCATTCCCAGCGCCCGCTCCGCCTCGCCCCGGGCCACGTCGCGGAAGTCGAATTCCCAGTGGGCATGGCGGCGCCAATCCGCCGGAACGGGGGAACCGCCCAGCAGCGGCAGCAGCGAGCGGCCGTCGCACTGGGCCGGTGGGGTGCCGCCCAACCACTCCAGGATCGTCGGCATCAGGTCCACATGCTCGGTGAAGGCATCCACCGTGCCGCCGCCGGATCGATCCGGGTCCCGAACGATCAGCGGGACATGGTAGGCCTCGTCGAAATAGCCGGCCTTGCCCAGCATCCAGTGGTCGCCCAGCATCTCGCCATGGTCGGACGTGACGATCACCAGCGTGTCGTCCAGCGCGCCGGTCTTTCTCAGCAGTGTCAGGATCCGGCCGACCTGGGCGTCGAACTCGGCGACCAGCCCGTAATAGGTCGCGCGCAGCCGGGCCAGGGTGCCGGCATCCAGGGTGCGCGGGTCCAGGTCCGCTCCCGCCACCCAGCAGTCGGTCCGCTGGCGGGCGAGGTGCCAGGCGAGCCAGGGATGCCCATCCGCCTCCGTCCGCCAGTCCGGGGCGCGCACGGCCGGCGGCGTCGCGGCGGGATCGATCAGGCGGTGATAGGGATCGGGTGCTACCCAGGGCGGGTGCGGCCGGATGAAGGCGGCCAGGCCGAACCAGGGCTGACGGCCACGCCCCGTTAGCCAAGCGGTCACGCGGTCGGCGAGGAAGGCGGTATCGCTGTCCTCCGCCCGGTAGACGGCCGGTCCGAAGGGCTCGGCCGTACGGTAGATTTCCCGGGCCTGCTCCGGCACCGGATAACCCTTCGCCCGCAGGTGCTCGGCCCAGGGTTCGATCGATTCGGTCAGCAGGCAGGCCGGGTCGAAGCCCGGCATCACGCCCTCGTAGCTGCGCAGCGCCGGGTCGGCCGGATCGTGGCGGCGCGGGTCGGGGGAGGTGTCGGTATAGCCGAACAAGGCCGGGGCATGGCCGAGTCGCCGGGCCTCCAGCGCCAGGTTGGTATGCCGGGCGTCCAGCGGGGTGCCGTTGGCGACGGACCGGTGGTTCTGGAGATACATCCCCGTCAGCAGGGAAGCGCGCGCCGGCCCGCAGGGGCTCGCCTGTCCGAAATGGCGGCGGAACAGCGTCCCCTCGGCGGCGAGGGCATCCAGGTGCGGCGTGCGCACGCAGGCATGGCCGAGGGCCGACAGGCAATCGCCGCGCCACTGGTCGGCCAGGATCAGGAGCACGTTGCGGGAAGGGCGGCCGCTCATCGGCGCGTCTCCGGACAGTGAAAGCGGTTGATATGATTGCCTTTCGCGGCCTTGCACGCCAGGGCCGGGCCATGACACATTGATGAAAATTTTCTAAACCGCGGCGTCTGAAATTGCCGCTCGGCTCGGGCCTGCGGCATAGTCTGGCGGCCACGGAACCGTTCTGGGAGAACAAGAGACATGACTGATTCAGCGGAAAAACTGTCCAGCCAGGCGACGCAGCGTGCCGCCCGGGCCTTCACCCGCCGCACCCTGCTCAAGGGCGCCGCCGCGGCGGGCGCGCTGTCCGCGGCCGGCCCCTTCATCGTGCGCAATGCCCGCGCCGCCTCGGGCGAGGTCAAGCTGTTCGCCTGGTCCGGTTATATCTCCCCCGAAATGATCGCCGACTTCGAGAAGAAGACCGGCATCAAGGCGGTCCTGACCGAATACGGCACCAATGACGAGTTGCTGAACCAGCTCCGCGCCTCTGGCGGGGCCGGGTTCGACGTGATCATGCCGACCGTCGACCGCGTGCCGAACTATGTGGAGTACGAACTGGTCCAGCCGCTCGACGAGTCCAAGGTCAATTTCGACGGCTGCATCGACTCGGCGGTCAAGGGGTCCGCCGGCATGGGCGGCGTGGTCGACGGCAAGCGCTACCTGGCGCCGAGCGACTGGGGCACCGAGGCGATCGCCTTCGACAATACCGTCGCCAAGCTCCAGTACGGCCAAGCCAGCTACGGCGACCTGTGGAAGCCGGAATACAAGGGCCAGGTCACCGTGCGCGGCCATTCCAGCCTGATCGGCATCGCACTGTGGCTGGAATCCCAGGGCAAGCTGCCCCATCCGGTGCGCCAGCAGTTCACCGAGGAGGCGAAGGCCCGGGCCAACTTCGACGCGATCATCAAGGTCGCGACCGAGAACAAGCCGTCGGTCGGCCAGTTCTGGTCCAACGAGAACGAGGCCCAGGGCGCCTTCCGCACCAACGGCTGCGTGATCGGCCAGACCTGGGACAGTTCCGCGGCGACGCTCCGGAAGGAGAACCTGCCGGTCCGCTTCGTCGCGCCGAAGGAAGGCGCGCTCGCCTGGATGGAAGGCTTCTGCATCACCAAGGGGGCGCAGAACCTGGCGCAGGCCTACGAGTGGATCAACTGGTACTATACGCCACAGGCCGGCGCGCTCTATTCCAACCACACCAGTATCAACACGACCTCCAAGGGCGCGGAGCAGTATCTCAGCGACTTCAACAAGCAGTTCTTCGCCGACGCCTATCCGGGCGACGCCTTGGACAAGCTGTGGTGGTGGCCGATCCAGGAGGCGTGGTACGTCTCCATCCGCAACGAGTACCAGGACCGCTTCCTGGCGGCGTAAGGAACGGAGGGGAGCCGGTGCCCGATCCCGATTTCGGGCTCCGGTTCCCCGGCTACGGGGGACCATGAGCCAGGATATCGAACTCGACCACGTCACCATGCGCTTCGGCGCGCTGACGGCGGTCTCCGACGTGCATCTGACCATTCCGGCAGGGGAATTCTTCAGCTTCCTGGGGCCTTCGGGCTGCGGCAAGACCACCATCCTGCGGATGATCTCCGGCTTCATGGAGCCGACGTCGGGGGCGATCCGGATCGGCGGCCGGGACATGGCCGGCATCGGCCCCAACAAGCGGCCGACCGCCCTGATCTTCCAGAACCTGGCGCTGTTCCCGCTGATGACGGTGGCGGAGAATATCGGCTTCGGCCTGGAGGTGCGGGGCGTCGCCTCCGCCGACCGCCGGCGCCGCGTCCAGCAACTGCTCGACCTCGTGGCCCTGCCGGACACGGCGGAGAAAAAGGTGACCGAACTGTCCGGCGGCCAGCGCCAGCGCATCGCGATCGCCCGGGCGCTCGCGGTGGAGCCGGCGGTGCTTCTGCTGGACGAGCCGTTGTCCGCCTTGGACCTCAAGCTGCGCCAGCACATGCGTTCCGAACTGCGCGAGATCCAGAAGCGGACCGGGGTCACCTTCATCTACATCACCCACGACCAGGGGGAGGCGCTGACCATGTCCGACCGGATCGGCGTGATGTCGCGCGGCGTGCTCCAGCAGGTCGGCGACGGGCGGGCCATCTACGACGACCCGGCCAGCGCCTTCGTCGCCAGCTTCGTCGGCGAGAGCAACCGCTTCACCGGGCGGGTCATGGCGGCGGCCGGCGGCCGGGCCGCGATCGAGACTCCCGCCGGCAAGCTGATCGGGCGCAACCCGCGCGACCTGCGCGAGGGCGACCAGGCCATCCTGTTCGTCCGGCCGGAACGGGTCCGCGCCGACGACGGCACGGCGGAGAACAACCTGATCCGGACGCGGGTCAGCCACCAGGACTTCGAGGGCGCCTTCGTCAACATCTTCCTGGAACCGGTGCAGGAACGCCCGATCCTGTTCCAGACCGCCAATACCGGCAACGGCACCGGACCGCGCTGGCAGCCCGGCGCCGAGGCCGCGGTCAGCTTCCGGCCGGAGGACGCCGTGGTCCTGCCGCCGTCCGACGACGCCGCATGAGGAATTCGCCCATGAGGGATTCGGTATGACCGAGGTGCTGCGCCGCTACGGCCCGGTCCTGACCGCGATCATCGTGGCGCTGTGCGCCTTCTGGGTGGTCATGCTGGTCGTCCTGCCCCAGATCCTGATGATCGACTTCTCGTTGCGGCCGAGCCTGCCGCCGTCGCGCGTCGGCGGGCCGGACGACGTCTACACCGTCCAGAACTACGTCACGTTGTGGAACAACGCGATCCACCGGAGCATCTTCCTCCAGACCATCTGGGCCAGCGCGCTGGTGACGGCGCTGACCTTCGCGGTGTGCTATCCCGTGGCCTATTTCATGGCCCAGGTGGCCCGGCCCCGGACGCTGCCCATGTTGGTCCTTCTGCTGGTGATTCCGTTCTGGATCAACGAGCTGCTGCGAACCTTCGCCTGGTACATCATCCTGGCCTTCAACGGTCCGTTGAACCTGCTGCTGGTCAATCTCGGCCTGATCGACCGGCCCATCCGTTTCCTGGGCAGCCCGGCCGGCGTGATCGTCGGCATGGTCTATGTCTACATCCTGTTCATGGTGTTCCCGCTCTACAACGCGATCGAATCCCTCGACCGCAACCAGATCGAGGCGGCGCGCGACCTTGGGAGCGGCTGGCTGCGCATCCACCGCCGGATCGTCATCCCGCACGCCAAGCCGGGCATCGCGGTCGGCTGCATCATGACCTTCATGCTGGCCGCCGGCAGCTACGCCGTGCCGGCCCTGCTCGGCGGACCCAACAGCCGCTGGTTCACCGAGATCATCTACAACTGGTTCTTCGAGGGCGGGAACTGGAACCAGGGCGCCGCCTATGCCTTCATCCTGCTGGTCCTGTGCGTCGGCTTCATCCTGCTGATGATGCGGCTCTTCAAGGTCGGCCTGACCGACGTCGCCAAATAGCCGTCACGGGCGGCAGCTGGCGTCCTCGACGCCTTCGGCGGCGGAGTTCAGCAGGTCGTCCACCTGGTTCACCGACCGGGGCGTGAACATCCGGCCGCCGGACGGGGCGACGATGCAGCTCCGCTCGCCGGACCCGAACACGTCCAGCAGGTTCACCTTGACGCCCGGCAGGGTCTGGGCGAGCCGGCGGGCGGTGGCGCAGGGGTCCTGGCCGCAGCTGTCCTCGCCGTCGGAGATCACCACGATCATGCCGGTGCCGCCGCCCCTGCGGATCAGCTCGCCGGCCTTGACCAGCCCGTCCGCCAGGGGAGTCTCGGGGATCAGCTCGGCGTTCTGCACGATCGAGCGCAGGCGCCCGCGCTGGCTGGGCGGGAAGACGCCGATGGTCTCCGCGGCCGGGCAGGTGCCCACGTTCACCAGGCCGATATCGACCGACGGGTCCAGCCCGTCGATCAGGCCCGTCATGGCGGAGCGGGCGACGTCGATCCGCGAGACCCGCGACCGGGCCTGGAGCTGGGCCAGCTGGAACTGCGCGAAGATGTCGCCCCGCTCGATCCGCTCCACCAGGCTCTTCAGCTGGGCCGGATCGACATCGGCCGGAAAGCCCATGCTGAGCGAGACGTCGAACACCACGACCAGGTTCCGCCGGTCGCTCGGCTTCACGCCCTGCGGGCACTGCGGCAGCCGCGCCTCCGCCGGCGACGGGGGCGGCTCCGGAGGTTTCGCCGGCGGAACGGCCGCGCGGGGCGGCTCGGGCGGCGGTTCCGGTTCGGGAACGGGTTCAGGCTCGGGCGGCGGCGGGGGCGGAGGCTCTGGAACCGGCTCCGGCGCGGGAGGAGGCTCGGGCTCCACGGGCGGCGGCGCCTGCGGCACCTGCGGAACGACCGGCGGGGGAACGGGTTCGGGGACCGGCTCGGGCGTGCGGCCGGCCAGCCACCACCACAACAGCGCGGCGAGCAGGGCCAGCAGGAGGGCGCCCAGCAGCAGCCTCAGCCAGGGAAAGCCCCGGACCGGCGCCGGCGGGACCACGGGGGCGGCGGGTGGCGGGACCACGGGTTCGGGGATCCGGCCGAAGGCGTTCACGCTGCCGGTGCCGTCGCGGAAGCCCCAGAAGGCCAGGGCGAACTGGTCGCCGACCACGTACAGGTGCTCGATCCCGGGGATCTCGGGCGCCGCCGCCAGGATCGGCGCCATGTTGCCCAGCCGGGTATTGATGCCGGAGCGGCCCAGGTCGGAGGCCAGCCGTTCCAGCCCCGCGCCCATCTCCAGCCGGGCGGGGTCCAACCGGGCACGCTCCTCCGCCCCCAGCTCGGTCCAGCGCCGCACCGCCCCTTCCTGGGTGGTCCACCAGACCACCTCGCCGTCGGGCCTGACCTCCGGCCGGGAAAAGACGGCGGCGTAGCGCTGCCCCAGATGCTGACGCACCGTCTCGACCAGCCGCCCATGGCTCTCGAACACGGGCTTGTTGAAAACGGCGAGGCCCGTATGGTCGGACAGGCGGCCGCGCGCCAGGATCTGCTCGGTCACCCCTGGTCCCTCGTCCGGGTCACGGCTCCACCTTTTCCATCCGCACGTCGAACTCGCTGCCGTCCGTCTTGTTGGTGCCGGTGCAACCGACGGTCTGGTCCGGCCGGGTGCCGCAGTTGGTCTCGGCCCCGCTCATGGTCTGGCCGTCGGCACAGGTCAGGGTCTGGCCCTCCCGGATGGAGAGCTGCCGGCCCGCCGTCATCACCGCCTCGGCCGGAGCCTTGCAGACCGTGCCGCCGGGGCCGCGGACCGTGACTTCGCCCTTGCCGTCCTGGCCGAAGCGGTAGAGCTGCTCGAGCGGTCGGCCCTCCCCGTCGCGCAGGCCCGACCGGCTGCGCCAGACCCCCTCCATGAACCGGGCGGGACCGGGATCGAGCGGCCCGGCAGGCAGCGCCAGCGGAGCGCCCGGCGGCCCGGCGGGCCGGCCCTCGGGCGGCAGTTCCGGCAGGTCCGGCGGCACCTGCGCAGGCTCCGGCGGAACTTCGGCGGGCGGTGCATCGGGGAGGGGCTGCGTCCCGCCGCCCGGAGAGGGCACTTCCGGGACAGGAGCTTCGGGAACGGGAACCCCTGGTTCCGGAATGGCCGGCGCCGGGATCCCGACCCCGGGAACACCGGCTCCGGGCACCCCGACGCCCGGTCCGACCGGAACGCCCGGCTCCGCCGGGACGACCTGGAGCACCGGCGGATCGCGCGGAGGCTCCACGATCTCCTCCTGCTGCCAGGGCAGGACGGGGAACGGCGGGAGGCCGAGGCGCGGCGCGAAAAGCCACCAGAGGAGCCACAGGAGCAGCAGCAGGAACAGCAGCGCCCCCAGCCCCATCAGCAGCCAGTGCCACCAGGGCCGGCCGGCCGCCACCGGCACGCCGGCCGGCGGCACCGCCGTTCCGCCCGGTATCGCCGGACCGGCCGGGGCGGCCGGCGGATCGAAGCGGACGGTCGTGGGCGGAAGGCGCAGCGGGTTGACACCGTTCGGCCGACCGACGCCCTTGAAGCCCCAGAAGGCGATCATCGGCTGGTCGCCGACGAAATACAGGTAGTCGGGGCCGGGTACTTCCTGCGCCTTCTCCAGCACGCGCGAGAAGTTGTTGCGCGGCGAGTTCCCGGGCGCCTCCCGCAGCTTGGCGACATAGGCGGACAGCCCGTCCAGGACCTGGTTCTTGATCGGCTCGACCCGGTGCTGCTCCTCCGGCGTCATGTCCACCCAGCGGCGCGGCTGCCCCTCCTTCTGGGTCAGCCAGCCGATCCATTTGCCGTCGGGGTCGGAGTCCGGGCGCGGGAAGTAATCGGCGTAGAGCGGCCCCAGCTCGTTGAGCAGCGCCGTGCGGATCTGGCCGTGGCTCTTGTAGACCGGCTGGTTGAAGGCGCCGTAGGGCTCCAGCCCCTCGGTGGATTGCTGGCGCAGGATGGTGCCTGTCCTCATGCCGGTCCTTGCCTCGTCATCGTTCGGTCGGCCCTCAGGACAGGGCCTGCTGAAGGGCGTCGATCTGGCGCTGCAGGGCGTCGCGCTCGTCCTGCATCTGCTGGAGCTTGAGCGACTGGGCCGAGGCGTCGATGGCGGAAACCGGCTGCGGCTGGCGGGCCAGCGCGTCCAGTTCCTGACGGATCTGCTTCTGGCGGGCGACGAGCCGGTCATAGTCGCGCCTCTGCGCCGCCGTGGCCGAGCGGGTGCCGGCCAGCTTCCGGTTGAGCTCGCCGAGCTGCGCCTGGGATGCCTGAAGGTCGCGGGACAGCGACGCCTGCTGCGCCTGGACCTCGGCCACTTGGCGTTGGAGCGCCGTATTGGTGGCGCGGGCCTGCGCCTGGCGGCCCTGGGCCTCCTGGATGCGGGCCTCGGGACCGCCCGCCGCCAAGTCCCGACGCTCGCCGACATAGGTCTCCACCGCGGCGCAGCCGCCCAGCAACAGCAAGGTCAGGCCGGCGGCGATGTTCCTGGTCCAGGTTCTCATCATGCGCTCCCTCAGCCGATCCGGCTCGTGGTGATAGCCTGATTCAACGCGTCGCGCTGCTGGCGCATCTGGGCGATCTGCTTTTCCATGTCCTGCATTTCCCTGGCGAAGGCGGGGGAACTCTGGCCGGTCTGCTGCTGCGTCTTCTCATAGGCCTTCCTCGCGTCCTCCATGGAAGTCAGCGTGGCCTCGATCTGCTTCCTGCCCGCCTCGGCCTTGGCCTTCTCCGCCTGGGCCTGCTTCAGCGTGATCCTGCCGGATTTCAGCTGCTGCTCGGCCTGGGCCAGCCGCGTCCGATTCTCGCGCGAGACGGCCTCGCTGCTGCGGAGCATCGATTCGAGCTTTTCGTTGTCGCGGCGTATGTCGGCCGTCACCAGATCGATGGTGCGGACATTCTGCCGGGATGCCTCCTGGGTCTTGGCGGTGGCGTAACCGTCCGCCGCCCCGATCAGCGCGCCGACCGTCAGGCCGATCAGCGCGCAGGTCAGCGGGTTCTCCTTGGCGGCCAGGCAGCCCAGCGCCGCGGCACCGCCGCCGATCGCGCCGCCGGCCAGGGCGCCGCCCAGCACCGTATTGTTGAACGACTTGTTGTCCAGGCAGAGCTGCCTCTCGGCCCCGGACAGGCTCGGGTCCTCGCAGTTGCCGGAGACGGCCTGGCCGTCCGCACCCTGGGTGGTGACGCAGCCGCCGAGCGCCAAGCTCAGGGACAGTGTGATCGCGATCAGCCGAACGATGGTCTTCATGCAAGCCTCTGTGTCCGCCGGCGCGAGACTACCATTATGCATAGTGTGCCGGGCCGCGGGAACTTACCATGGTGGTATGTGGCTGTACTATGCATTTGAATCGGACGTAATCTTTCCCGGTTTTCCATCAGCGGCGGAACGGCTGGCATGCGCTGGGGAATGCCTTGCCGACTTCGCCGGCGCACAGTTCCCGCCGCAGCTGCAACTCCACCTGGTCGGCCGGCAGATCGCCGTCCCGCTGGTATCGCTCGCTGTCCCGCGCGACCGCTTCCACCAGGACGGCCTGCCCGGCGGCCTGCCGGGTCTCCAGTTCCTGGCGCAGCACCCGGGCCTGCTCCTCCCGGACGGTCCTGGGATAATCGTTCAGAAGATATCGGAGCGTGTCCCTGTAATATCCGATGGTGCCGCGCAGCGCCGCGATGTCGTTGGGGATCCGACTCCGGACCGCCTCGTTGCCGAGCGCCGCCGTCTCCTCCAGGCCGAGGATCTTGCGGGTGTCGACCCGCAGGTTCCCGGCGAGCCAGGTCGCCAGGTTCAGGCTGGCCCGCGCCGCCCGGTCCCGCTGGTCGTTGCGGGTCTTGATGTTGGCGGCGACCACGGCGCCCAGTCCCTTGAGCCGCTGGCGGACCTGCGGGTCCTGGACGGCGCCGGCGAGCGTCTCGATCTCCTTCAGGGGATCGTCCTGCACCGGCTCGGACAGGGTGCCGCCTCCCGACTCGGGCAGCTTGCCCCAGACCGCCTGGACCTCGCGCACCCGCTCGGGCGAAGGCAGGACCGGCGGCACGAGGACGACGCGGAAGCCGACGGTCTTCTGCCGGCGCGGGCCGCGGTCGTCGTAGGGCGGGAACTCGTCGCGCGCGGCACTTCGGATCGACGCCGCACCGGTCAGGTAGTCGCCGCCGCGCACCACGTAGCCGCCGGCCTGACCGTGCAGGCGGGACAGCCGGTTCAGCCGGAACAGCTCGCCGGTCAATTCCGACGCATTGCCCAGGATGTCGTGCAGGCCGAGCGGGTTGGGCCGGAGCAGCCCGATCCATTGCAGCTCGTTGTTGGACGACTCGGACCCGCCGTAATAGACGTAGGCGGAAAGCGGCTCGGTCATGGGGAACAGGGGGGCCGCGAAGTCGGCTTCGGAAACCAGGGCGCCGCCCCGGGCGGCATATTCCCACTCCGTCTCGGTCGGCAGCCGGACGAAGCCCGCCTGCCCGGCCTCCTTCGGGAGATCCTTGCGGGCGTTGGCCAGCAGCCAGACCGTGTAGGCGTCCGCGAAGTCCGATGCCTCCCGCCAGGTCAGCGACACGGCGGGCAGGCGCGCCTCGCCGTCGGGCTCCGGGCAGGTGCCGCCGAGCGAGGCGAGCTGAAGCCGCGTGACCTCGTACTTGCCGATGAAATAGGTGCGCTTGCCCTTCTCCTTGGGATCGCTGAAGCCGCCGGCGATGAAGTCCGCCCGCTGGTTCTCCTTGTAGCCGGCGGCTTCCTCCGTTCCGCCGACCGTGATTCGGCGGTCGTCCAGCAGGTCCTTCGCCGGGACCACGACGGGCCGGAAAGCCATGGCGCCGCCGCACGGCATCGGCAGGACGAGGTCGCCCGCCGCCGGCGCCGGGTTGTAGAGGTCTTCCGGCCAGGGCGTTGCGGCGGCATCCGCCGGGACCGGCCAGAGAGCCGCTGCCAGGAGAAGGGCTGCGAGACGGGACGGGAAGGATCGCATCTTCATGGCTCAGGTATCCCGCAGGGCGGCGGCCGGCTCGATCCGGGTCACGCGGGCCGCCGCCAGCAGGGCGGCCCCCATGGCAAGCACGCAGGTGACGGCGGCGGCCAGCAGGAGCTGGTCGGGAGACAGCCGGCAGGCGCCGGCCGCGACCGATCCGATCGCCGGGAAATGGGCGTTGATAACCCCGGCCGCCGCCGCGAACAGGCCGACCGCCAGGGCCGATCCCAGCGCCGCCAGCAGCAGCGCCTGGGCGAGCGGAAGGCTGATCAGCCAGCCCCGGCCGTAGCCGATCAGGGTCAGCAGGGCCAGCTCGCGCCGCTTGCGCTCCACTCCGCTCCACTGGGTCGCGGCCAGCGCCACGATCGATCCGGCCGCGGCGAAGGCGCTGATGACCGCCAGGATCAGGCTCAGGTTGGCATTGAGCGCCTGGATGGGCGCGATCTCGTCGAGCCGGCTGACCGGCTCGACGCCCCCGGAACGCAGCCAAGCGGTCAGCGGCGCCACGTCGTCGATGGTCCGGGCGTAGAGCCGGAACCGCTCGAAGCGCTGGGGTTCGGTCCCGGCGGGGGCGCCCGGCCAGCCCAGTTCGGGCACCGCGAAGCCGTCGCGGTAGCGCTGGACGTGCAGGACCAGCCTGTCGTCCACCAGGACGGCCCGCCTTGTCTCGGCCATGCGGTCGGGCGGCAGGACGGAAGCCACCGTGACCGCATGGGCCCGGGTCTCGTCCGTGCCGTCGCGCCGGCGCGGCACCAGGAGCTGGATCCGCTCGCCGGCCGCGGCGCCCAGCGCGCGCGCGGCGCCGAACGACAGCACCACCCGGTCCAGCCCGGCGGCCCAGGGCTCCCCCGCCGAGGCCGCCAGCGGGTCGCCCGGTCCCGTCGGCACCAGCACGCCCAGCACGGCTTCGGCCTGCGGGCGGGCGAGGGGCACCATCTCGACCTCCGCCGCCAGGGTGCGGGCGTCGCCGACGGCGAAGGCCACGTCGGCCCGGCGCCGGGCGGCGTCCAGCCAGGCCCCGTCGAACCGGTTGGTCCCGGTCACCCGGGGTACGATCTCGCGCATCGCGGGGTTGGCCTGTAGGTCGCGCAGCATCTGGCCGAGCACGCCCTGCTGAAGGCCGAACAGCACCAGCAGCGGCGTCAGCACGGCGGCCAGCGCGAACACCTGGCACACCGCCATGGCCCAGTCGCGCCGCAGGTCGGCGACGACCAGCCGGAACATCTGGCCGATCCGGGAGGCGATCATGCGGCCACCACGCTGCCGGGCGCGTCGGCGCCGCGTCGGGCTTGGCAGCGGACGATCCGGCCCTGAGCCCGGCAGGCCAGTTCCTCGTCGTGGGTGACCAGGACCAGTGCCGCGCCCACCGCGCCGCTGACCGCCACCAGCGTGTCGATCACCCTTTCCCCCAGCCCGGCGTCGAGCGCCGCCGTCGGCTCGTCCGCCAGGATCATCCGCGGCATGTGGGCCAACGCCCGGATCACGGCGACGCGCTGGCGCTGGCCGATCGAGAGCTGCGCCGGCCGGCGACCGAGCAGGTCGGCGACCCCGACCGCCTCGGCCAGCCGGTCGGCCGGACCGGGAACCTCCAGCCCCAGCAGGCGGCGGGCCAGCAGCAGGTTCTCGCGCACGGTCAGGTAGGGCAGCAGCCCGCCGGTCTGGAGCACGTAGCCCATGTGGGCCGCGCGCAGCCGGGTCAGCGCCGCGCGGTCGCCCCGGCGCCACAGCGCGGCTATGTCGTGGCTGTGCCCGTCCGGGCTGAACAGGAAGGATTCGGCCCGGTCCGGTGCCGCGAGGAAGGCCAGCAGGTCGAGCAGCGTGCTCTTGCCCGACCCGCTCGGTCCCAGGACCACCACCCGCTCGCCGGCAGCCACGTCCAGCCGGGGCACGGACAGCGCGAAGCCGCCGTCGGCGGCCCGGTGGGTGCGCTCGACCCCTTCGAGACGGAGCAGCGGCTCGCCGGTCACGGCAGCGCCGTCAATGGGACGGGATAGACCGCATCTTCCGGCGAGGCACCCTCGGCCAGCCTGACCCAGTTGCTCACATCGTCGTGGAACCGGCGGTAGAGCCGCGCCTTGACCTGGAGGTCGTCGATCAGCGCCTGCTGCTCGCCCGGGTTCATGCCGAGCCAGGCGTCCTGGTCGATCGCCATCACCCGGCTGGTGTAGGGCAGGCCGTCCAGATACTCGCCCAGCAAGGCCTGGTTGAGCGCGCGGTTGTCCGAGGTGCCGACCTTGGCCGGATCGCGGCTCAGGGTCGCGGCGGCGCTGCGCAGCTGGTTGAACAGGTCGCTGGGATCGACCTGGCCCTTGGAATAGGCGTCGGCCAGGGCGCCCACGGTCGCCTGGAGGTCCGACAGCTGCGATTTGGACAGAAGGACCCGCACGTCGAGGCTCGCCACCGTGTCGTTGGCGAAATCGCGGTCCGCCGCCCAGGCCTCGAACATCGGAGGCGCCGCGGTGCCCTTCACGCTGCCCAGGTAGGCCAGCCGCATGGCGTGCCCGATCGCGGCGATGTCCTCCGCCAGGGGATCGCCCCCGGGATTGGAGGCTGGCTTTCCGGGTGCCGCCTTGGGCGTTGGGGGAGGGGGGGTGTTCAGGCCCTCGCCGGCTTCGGCCGCCTGGACCAGCGTGACGAGGCTGTCGGTCAGCGTATCGACCCGTGCGCCGAACCGGCCCACGTCCCCGGCCTCCACGGGGTAATAGAGGGGTTTCCGCCCGGGATACGTGGTCAGCTCGCGGTACTGGGCCGCACCCTTGGCATGGTCCTTCCTGCCCTCCTCGGTCAGCAGGTGGAGCGCCATGGTCGCGATCTTCTTCTCCAGCAGGGCGATCGACAGCGCCTTGGCGTCCAGCCCGGTGGCCGACAGGCTGCCGGGGTCCCGGGAACTGGCGTCGGTGATCAGCACGACGAAGCGCCCGCCGAACGGAGACCAGTCGATCGCGTTGATCGCGGAGTCGATCCCGGCATAGCCGTCCTCGGCGAAGGCGCGGGTCGATACCTTCGAGGCGGCCAGGCCGGCGGCGGCCCTGTCGAATTCCTCCCGCGTGTCGACCTTGTTGGGATCGACGAACACCTTGGTCAGGTACTCGAGCCCGGGGACCGCCTTGGGGTCGTCGCGGTAGCCGATCAGGCCGAACCGGACCTGTTCCTGCAGCTGGGCCGTCTTGATGCCGTCATAGATGCGCTTGATCGCCTCGCGGGTCCGGTCGATATAGGGCTGCATCGAGCTGGAGGCGTCGATCACGAAGACGATGGCGGTCCGGAAATTCTGCCGGATCGCGGGGGCAGGCGGCGGTGCCGGGGTCGCGGACGCCGCTGAAGCCGGGGCCGGGGCTCCCTGGTCGCGGGAGGTCACCGCCGCGACCTTGACCATGCGGACCGGGCGGCCGGTCGGGAAGCGCTGGGTCTTCGCCTCCAGGATCGGCAGCAGGTAGAACTGCTTGTTGATGTCGACCGGGGTTTCCGGCTCGATCGAGACCAGCGGGCCGGCCGCACCCTGGCCGGGGCCGGCGGTCTTGGCGGCCTCGGCCAGCTTGGCGGCCTGGGCACCCGCGTCGCGGCTGCCGACCAGGCTTCGCAGCCCGTCCTCCGCGCCGAAGAACAGCACGCGGTCGCGCCCGGTCCGGTTGGCGAAGGCGCCGACCAGCGTGTGCCGCCAGGGCACCACCGCCTCGGCCGGCATCCAGCCTTCCGGCTTGCAATCCGCGCTCGCGCCGACCCGGACCCGCGCGCCGTCGGGGCTGCGCTCGTAGACATAGAGGACGCTGAAACCCGGCACCGGCTTCGCCGCCCCGCCGTCGGGAGTCAGCTTGCCGCCGGGCCGGGTCAGCACCCGCTCCTGGAGCTGGGTCTTGCCCGGCTGGAGCAACGGGGCCGGCGAGCAGGCGAGTGCCGCGGGCGAGGCGAGGACGAGCGCCAGCGCCGACGCGGCGAGCCAGCGGAGGGGCGATGGCCGTGTTGCCGGGGGCGCTTCGTCCTTCGCGGGAGCGCCAAAGAAGGTCTTAGGGCGGCAAGCGATTTCCTTTTCGTCATGCGCGGGCTCGACCCGCGCATCCACGCGCAAACCGACGTGGCGAGGTTTGCGCGTGGATGGCCGGATCAAGTCCGGCCATGAAGAAATAAAGCGCGGGCAGCCCGTGGCACCGCTTGAAGTTCCCGCCGAAGGACGATGATCGTTGCTCATTGCGGCTGTCCGAGTTTTTCCAGTTCCGCCTTCGCCTCGGGGTGGCCGAGCTGGGCGGCGCGCTGGAGGGTCCTGACGCCGGCTTCCGGGGAGATCCCCGGTCCCTCGACGCGCCCGCTGATGAACAGGCGGCCGAGGCGGTATAATCCCTCGGCGTCGTCGGCATCGGCGGCTTTCTCGTACCAGAGCTGGGCCTTCTCGGCATCCGGGGCCGGAACGGCGCTGCGTTCGGGGGAGAAGGTCTCCGGATCGTACATGGCGCCGATCGCGGTCGCCGCCTCGGGCTGGCCCCCATCGGCCGCGCGCCGGAACAGCAGCAGGGCGCCCTGGACCGCGTCGCGGGAGCCTTCCTGCATGTAGCGCTTCGCCTCCGTCAGGGCGCCGGCCGGGTCCGGGCTGGTGCGCAGGAACGCCGTCGCCGTCGCCGTGGTCAGCGGGGCGGCGGGAGCGGGAGGCGCCTCGGGCGGCGGGGCGGGACTTTCCGCGACCGGGGGCACCGGTTCCTCCCGGTTCAGGAACCACCACGCGCCGCCGCCGGCCGCGATCAGAGCGACCACGGCCGCGAGCGCCGGGACCAGCCAGCGGGACCGTTGGGGGGCGGGCTCTGGCTGCCGCTCCGGGGCCTTCAGTTCCGGGGCCGTCGGTTTCGAGTCAGGCAACGGCTCGGGCTCGGGAGCGGCCATCGCCGGCTCCGGTTCGGGCTCGGCCAATCGCGGAGGCGCTTCGGACGGCAGGCGGATAGCCTTCCAGCGGAGCCGCTCCTCCCCCGGAGCCTCGCCGCCGGCGTCGGCGAGCGCCAGCAGGTAGGTCACGTTGGCCTGGAGGTTCCAGGTCAGCCGCTCGTCCACCCGTATGCGGAGCAGGGCGCCGTCCAGCTCCGCCCCGGCCGGCTTCAGCCAGGTCCGGGTCGAGCCCCAGGCGTCGCCGGCCCCGTACTGCTGGAGGAATTTCTGCCCGTTGGGCTGGGCGATGGCGAGCCGGAGGCTCTCCGGGTCGAGGTCTTGCCGGCCACTGACGGAGATCAGGGCGGCGCCCGGGGCCGAGCCCGGCGGCTGGGTGACTTCTGTGGCCATTATCCAAGGTCCTCGGGCGCCGTCATGCCGGCCGGATAGGGCCTGCGAGCAGGCGGTCTACGGAAAGGTTCGACAGGATGTCGCCGAGCGCCCGGTTCTGCGCCTCGTCCAGCTCCCGGCCGCCGCCATAGCTCAGGTTGGCCAGCCCGGCCTGGAGGAAGGCGACGCCCCAGTCGATGAAATAGCGCTGTTCCAGCAGCAGCGGCTCGTCGCCCAGCGCGGGGAGCGCGCCGGTCACGGGCGGCGGCGGCTCGAACACCCTGTGGTTGGGCGTGGGGGAGCCTTCCGGGACTCCCGGCCGCTGCGCGGATGGCACGTCGTGGAACCCCATCTCGGCGACGAAGACGTTGAAGGCGTTGGACGCTATGGTGACCAGCCGGTCGGCGATCTCGTCCCAGCGCATGGCGGCGAGCGCGGTCTCGCTGCGGATCGCCGTCGCCACCTTGTCGATCATCCCGACGCGGTCGGCCGCGATCACAAGCTGGTCCACCAGATCGCCCACCACCTGCGCCTCCAGCCCGAAATGCTGGAGCAGCTGTTCCTCCTGCGGCAGGTGGCGCAGCCGGCCGACCCAGTGCCGGTGGAGCTCGCGGGCGAACAGGGCGGGCCGGTCGTCCCGCGCGGTCCTGGCCGGGGCCGCGGCGGCCACCGGGCTGCCGAAGATGTCCAGGTCGTCGGGCGGCGCTTCCTCCGCCTCCTCGATCTTCATCACGGCGACGTTGAGGGCGATCTCGCGCAGGTCGCGCTCGCCGACCATCAGGTGGGACAGGAACCGCGGGAAGGTGCGGAACCGCTTGCGCTGGAAGGCGGCGACCAGGGCCTTGCGCAGGGCTTTCAGCGCCTCCTCCTTCTCGCGCCGGGCCTCCTCGTCCACGCCGTGATAGAAGCGCTTCAGGGAGTTCTGGAGCTGGAGGACGCTCTCGCGCAGGCGCTGCTCGACCTGGGCCGCCTTCAGCGCCGGGTCGGACACCCCGGTCAGGCGGTCCACGATATGGGTGACGCCGCCGTCGTTCAGCTTCAGGATCGCCTCCCAGGCCGCCCTCGGGTCGCGGACATGGCGCTGCACCTGGGTGGAGGCGAAGAAGCTCTCCTCCAGCTTCCGGCGGTGCGCCTCGTTGCGGCGGGACAGGGCCTCCTCGACCAGCGGCCGTTCCGGCTCGTGCGAGCCGGGCTTCGCCCGGTACTCGACCAGCCATTCCTGGTCGAAGTTGGGGTTGCGCAGCAGCAGCGTGTTGTCGAACGGCCTGCCGTCGAAGTTGTCGACCCAGCCGTCGTACTTGTACGGCTCCAGCAGGGAGGTATGCAGCCGGATCTGCCATTTCTGGTCTATGTCCTCGCCCGCCTTGGCCTGGAACTCCAGGTCGATCATGGTCAGGACGAGGAACAGGGACGTGGTCACGCGGGCGCGCTGCTCCGGCGTGGCGCCGTGGGTCAGCTCGATCCAGTGCCGGACCAGGAATCCCAGGTCCTTGACCTCGTTCGGCTTGTTGCCCATGCACAGCAGCAGGGCCGTCAGTTCGCGCTCTTCCGAATAGCGCTGGAACAGGTAGGCGATCTTGCCGCGCAGCAGCAGCTCCAGCACCAGCCCCTCGCGGCTCTGCTCGTCCGCGCCCGTGGTGGCGCCCGGCTCGGGCAACTCCGCCAGCTTGTAGCGGGACCGCGCGCCCGGGAAGTCGAGCAGGTCGGTATGGGCGTTCATCGGCCAGGGCTGCTCGTCGATGGTTATCCTCAGCTCGGCCACCAGGGTCGTCACCACGGCACGCGGCAGTTCAACCGGATCGCCCAGCCGGCCGTCCGCCAGGCTGCGCAGGCGCAGCAGGTCCCGGGCGTCGGACGGCTGGCCAAGCCGCTTCAACGCCGCCACGTCGATGATGCTGGTGTTGCGGGGCTGGAGGGAGGCGAGCTGGGTGACGGCGTCGGCCGCGTGGCCCAGCCTGTCGAGCGCGGCCACCAGCGTCCGGAAGAGCGCGGTCAGGTCGTCGATGCCGCCCCACAGCACGCTGAACAGCTTGGCCCGGCCGTCGATGTCCAGGAACGGTGCCAGCTCGACCAGCCGCTCCCAGTAGCCGAGCGGCTGGAGCTCCTGCCAGCGGTTGCTGAAATTCTTGCCGAAATACTCGCCGATGTCGAACAGCGTGATCTCGTCCAGGTGGCGGGCGGTCGGCTGGGCCTTCCTCAGGCCCTCGCAGGCGGCCAGGAGCTTGCGCACCGCCTCGCCGCGCGGGCGCTCGATCTTCAGGTTGTTCTGGTCGAAGTCGCTCTGGAAGGCGTTGGACAGGATCTTGACGATGTCGGTCTCGGTCAGCAGCCGGACATCGACCGGGAAATCCGGGTCCGCCGGGCCTTCGGGCGGATGCACGGTGAAGCGGGTGACCAGCCCGGTCGATTCCTTGCCGCCGGACGGGTTGATCTCGGTGATGAAGTCCAGCCGGTCCGCCCCGAGGCGGGCGAGCAGGCCGGCCTTGCCGGGCGGGCGCGCCAGGACGGAGACCAGGTAGGACTTGCCCTGCTGGCTGGCGCCGTAGACGCCGACGCACATGCGGCGCTCGGCCGCGCGCGACAGCTTGCGCGCCACGCTCTCGACCCGGCGGGCCTCGGTGACCAGGCTGTCGGCCTCGTTGGCGACCGAGACGGAGGCGCCCCGCGCCTCGGACACCCAGGACCTGGTCCGGCGGGCGGTGGCGGCGATGCGGTCCGCGGCGGATTTCAGACGGATCTGCTGGTCGTTCATGTCTTCGCTCCCCGATCTCAGACGTCGATCAGGATGCCGGTATCAAGCCAGTATCCGTCGCGGTTGCGCAGCGTCTGGAGCCGCATGCGGAGCGGCTGCTGCCGGCCGCTCAGCACGCTGCCCTCGGAATCCTCGACCTCGCCGATGGCGAGGCGGTCGTTGACCACCTTCTCCTGCGGCTCGTTCGGCCGCCCGCGCGGGCGCCGCGTGCTCTCCAGCTTGAGCTGCACGCGCAGCGGCGTCCGGCGCATCGCCCGGGTCCGCGCCTCCTCGTCGGCGAAATCGATCATGTAGAGCAGGCTTGCCGGCCACCACTGGTTGGGGAACTGGCGTACGCCCAGCAGCAGCGGCCCGCGGAACTCGAACTTCGCTTCCGGCAGGTCCTCGATCGTCTCGAAATCCAGGTCCGAGAGATAGACGTCCTGGGCCTGGAGCCGGTTGTTGGAATTGCCGGCCTCGACCTTGCCGACGAACCGGGCGACCGACCGGGCGTAGAGGTCGTCGCTCCGGAAATTGAAGTTGTGCAGATGGCCCTCGGCCAGCAGGCAGATCATGCCGCCGACGGCGGCGGTCGTCTTGGGGTCGGAGATCCGGGCCTCCCGGTTGCGGAACGGGTACCACTGGCCGACCCGGAACTCGTGCATGGCGATCACGCGGTGGGCCGGGAGCGCGCCGGTTTCCAGGATCGAGTCCTTGATCGCGGGAAACCGCGACGGCCGGCCCGACAGCAACATCACGTCCGCCCGGTAATGCCAGACCACCTCCGCCAGGGCGCGGACCATGTCGCCGGTCAGGCTTCGGACGATCCGGTCCACGTCGACCAGGTCGACCGGGATCGGCACCTCCATCAGGCGGAAGTCGGCGGCCCCCGCCTCGGCGACGGTGCGTTCCAGGGATTGGACCAGTCCGGGCGGCGGCGGGGCGTCGGGCCGGAAGAAGGCGCCGATCTTCCTGATCTCCACCGGCGGCGGATCGATCGGGTCGTATCCCTCGTACTCGCCCAGCAGGGCCACCGCGACCGGGGCGGCGATCTGCATGGCGAACTGCTGGCGGCGAAGCTGCTCCTCCGCCGACATGTCGCCGCGGTTGCCGCCGAACAGCTCCTGGGTCAGCGCCTCCGCCCGTTCGCGCCCGATCGACTGCTCGACGGTGCGGGAGAGCGCGGTCACCACGACCTCGCGCGCCAGGAGCTGGACGATGTCGTCGCCGGCCAGCGAAAAGCTCTCGCGGAACAGCTGCCGGGGAAAGATCGTGACGTTGCTGCCCTGGCCGTCCGCCCGCAGCGCGGTGATCACCAGGTCGGTGGTGCCGCCGCCGATATCCAGCGTGGCGACCCGCAGGCTGCTCCCGTCGTCCCCCTGGCCGGACCCGCCGCCCCGGACCGCCCGGATGAAGGCGCGGGCATCGCCGGAGAAGGCCAGGGCGATCTGGCTGTAGAGATAGACCACCTGGGTGGCGCTCGCCTCGTCCCACTTCAGGATGATCTCGGGCGGCGGGCCTTCGATCCAGTGCAGCTTGCCCGGCTCGTCGCCGAACTGCCGCTCGGCCCGGCCCAGGCACAGGTAGAGCAGGTCGCGCGCGGCTTCCGCCCTGGCGCGGAGCAGTTCGCGCTCCGCCAGCGACAGGGCGGTCGGCATGGTCAGGATCAGCCGGCGCAGGCGGCGCGGCAGGTCGGCGTTGCGCCGGCGCAGCCGCTGGGCCGGCGCGTTGATCATGACCAGCGCCTGGAGCAGGATCTCGGCCAGGGCGAAGCTGACCAGGTTGGACCGGGAATAGCGGGCAAGCAGGGTCGGCAGGTCGTCCTCCCCCGGAGCGACCTGATGCAGCGGCTTGCCCGAGTCGTTGACCAGGCCGGCGAACACGCCCTGGGCCGCGAAGCCCTCCATCTCGTCGTCCAGCGTCTGGCCGTTGAAGCGCCAGGACTGCTGGCTGGGCTCCTCGTCCCACAGGTATCGCTTGGGGCTCGACATGCCGGTGCGCCCCTCGCTGCCCCGGCGCGAGCCGGCCATGCGGACCGCCTCCGGCCCGACGCGGACGATGGTGGACCAGGAGAAGGCGTCGGCCCGGCCGCTGCGGTGGGAATGGTGGTTCAGGCCGAACCGGGCGATCGCGAACTCGAACCGGCTGTCGAACGGGTCGGCATAGACCTGCTCCGGCTGGGACAGGTCGCGCAGCTCCAGCCGGAAGGCGCGGTTGATGTCGGCGCCGCGGCTGTCCGGCTCAGCCTCGACCAGCAGGCCGCAGGTGCGGGAATTGCCCAGGTCGAGCACCATGTCCACGTCGACGAAGACCTGCTTGGCCGCGGTCACCGTGTCGCTGAACAGCAGCTTGGGCAGGAAGTCCAGCTGGTACAGCAGGTCGACGAAGGCCATGTAGCGGGCGAGCGGCTCGTTCGGCCCGCTCATCCGGTCCACCAGCTCCTCCTGCGACAGGGTGACCTCCCGCCGGTTGGCGCGGCGGCTCTCCTCCTGCTCGACCATGGTCTTGAACAGCTCGTTCAGCCACCCCTTGAGCCAGGGCTGGCACAGCAGGAAATTATAGAAGTCGGTCCTGCCCGGGAGCGAGAAGCGGCGGCCGTTCCGGGCGTCGTCGGGCGACGGGGCGAGATAGCCGCCGTCGTCATATTCCTCCATCAGGCCGGTATCCAATGCCACCACCAGGCGGTATTCGTTGCCCGCCCTGTCCCGCTCCGGCAGCTGCACCAGGTAGGCCCTGGACCAGTTGACCGGGCCGTGGTGGAAGGAGCGGCCGGGCTCCTCCCGGAAGAGCGGGATCGGCAGCCAGGTGCGCCCGGCGAACTGGAGAAGCCGCTTGACGTCGATCGCGTAGTCCTCGCGCCCCGGCGTGATGTCGTCGGCTCCGCGGCGCAGCAGGATCGGCAGTTCCTGCGCGCCGGTCCGGGTGTCGGGATGGGGATCGTAGAAGCCCCAGTCGGTCGGCGCCTTCGGGTTCTTCCTGCCGTCGCCGTCGATCAGGCTGAAACCGAAATCCAGGAATTGAACGCCGCTGTTCGGGATGAGGCTGACGACATCCGGGTAGTGCGGGAGTTCTGGCAACGGCATTCTGTACTCCGCCTGGGGTCGACCGGTAGGCCATCGCGGGGCCGGATTATGCAAGGTTTAACAAGGTACTGGAAGCATTATAATAGGCAGCGGCCGCGACATCTGGTAAAGCCGGGCAGTGTCCGGCGGATATTCTGGTTAACCAAGTATTAACGTCCGGGCGCCGCCGGCAGCCGGGGCGTGGAAACATGTGGACAGCGCAGCAGGAGACCGTTTGATGACCGCCGACCGCATCCGCTCCGCCCTCGTCACGCTCTATCTGGTGGCGTTCTTCGGCTATCTGTTCCTGCCGCTGATCATCATGACCGCCGCGACTTTCAACACCAGCCGGTTCCCGACCGTGGCGCCGTGGCTGGGTTTCACGCTGGACTGGTTCAAGGTTCTGTGGAACGACGGGGCCATGTGGACAGCCCTGTGGACAAGTTTCGTGATAGCTTTGGGAGTGATCGCCCTGGCGGTGCCGATCGGGCTGGCCGCGGCCCTGCTGCTGTACCGGCTGAGGAGCCGGGCGCGCACGGTGCTCTACGCCGTCATGGTCTCGCCGCTGCTGACGCCCGGCGTGATCATCGGGATCTCGACCCTGGTGTTCTGGGACCGCTGGCTCGACGTCAAGGGCGGCATCTTCCTGACCGTGATCGCCCAGTCCAGCTTCATCGCGGCCTATGCGATGCTGCTGTTCATGGCCCGGCTCCAGCGGTTCGACCTGACGCTGGAGGAGGCGGCGCTCGACCTGGGCGCAAGCCATCTCCAGGTATTCCGGCGAATCACCCTGCCGTACCTGATGCCGGCGATCCTGTCGGCCGCCTTCATCGCCTTCCTGCAGAGCTTCGAGAACTACAACACGACCATCTTCGTGCGCGGCCTGGACACCACGCTGACCGTCTATATCGCGTCCAAGGTCCGCACCGGCCTGACGCCGGCGGTCAACGCGCTGTCGGTCATCATGATCGGGCTGACCATCCTGGGGGCCTTCGCCTACGAACTGGCCCGCCGCCGCGAGGCCGCCCGCCAGGAGGCGGCCGCGCGGCGCGCCGTCCAGGCCGACGCGGCCCTGGCAGCGGCCTGACGCTTCGGATCACCGGAAACGGGAAAGGCGTTCGGTCAGAAGGTCGAAGAACCCGTCGGCATCGATCTGGTCGATGACCAGGGCGTTGGCCGGCCGGGCGGTCACGCCCCACCAGTCGACCACGGTCATGCCCATGGTGCGCTCCGACTCGGTCTCGATCTCCACCGCGACGCGGCGTCCCTTGAACAGGTCGGGGCGCAGCAGCCAGGCGATCACGCAGGGATCGTGCAGGGGGGCGCCGTCGGTCCCGTACTTGCCCTCGTCGAAGCGTTCGAAGAAGCCCAGCAGGTCGGCCACCGCCGTCCCGACCGGCGTGCCCAGCGACTTGAAGCGATCCACCCGCTGGCGGGTCGTCAGGGCCTTGTGCGTCACGTCCAGGGGCATCATGGTGATCGGCACGCCCGATTCGAAGACGTTGTGCGCGGCGTGGGGATCGACATGGATGTTGAACTCGGCCGCCGGGGTGATGTTGCCGGTTTCCCGCCAGCCGCCGCCCATCAACACGACGTCGCGGATCTTGTTGACGATCGCCGGCTCCCTGACCAGGGCCATGCCCAGGTTGGTCAGCGGACCCAGCATGCACAGCGTGATCGAAGCGTCGTGCGCCGCCATCAGCGTCTCGACCAGGAAATCGACGCCGTGTCCCGGCCGCAGGGCCATGGTCGGCTCGGGCAGGTCGGGGCCGTCCAGGCCGGTCCTGCCGTGGACATGCTCGGCCGTGACGCCCCGGCGCACCATGGGACGCGCGCAGCCGGCATAGACGGGGATGTCGGGCCTGCCCGCCAGTTCGCAGATCTTCCGGACGTTCTTTTCCGTCAGCGGCAGCGGCACGTTGCCGGCGACCGCGGTGATCCCCAGGATCGAGAGCTCCTCGGGCGCGGCCAAGGCGAGCAGGATGGCGACCGCGTCATCCTGTCCCGGATCGGTGTCGATGATGATCGGCCGAGGCGTTTTCGGGGAGGGCGTCATGGAGGGCTTCTTCACTGTCACGGTTGGGGACAGTTAGCCGCACCCGGGGCGCCCGCACAAGCCGCGAAGCGGGAGGCGGGGGTCGCCTCCCGGTCCCGAGGGCAGGTCAGTTCGACGAGACCCGCTGGGACGACATCCGGCGCAGCATCTCCACATGGCGCTCGATGACCGGCTCGTAGCGCCGGGCGAACTGCCTCAGCTCGACGTCCTGTCCGTTCTCGGCCTGGTTCTCGAACAGGGTCTCCGAGAGCTGGTGGTCGATGAGCTGCTGCTGGATGTACTGGCGGTCGAATTCCTGTCCCGACAGCTGCTCCAGCATGTCGGCCACGTCGGCGCGGCCGGGATCGGGCGAGCTGGGCGGCGTGACGCCCTTGGCGGACGCGACCCGGATCAGGTCCTCGTTCATCTGGGTGTGCTCGGTCACCATCGTCCGGCCGAACTCGCGGACCTGCGGGCTGGAGGCCTGCTGCTGCGCCAGCTCGCCGAGCTGGACCTCGGCAAGGCTGCCGTAGGCGGCCTGCGAGATGAAGGTGCGGTCGGCGGCGCTGAGAGACGACGTCTCGCCGCCGAGATTGGACAGGCCGAACGGGGTGGAGCAGCCGGATACGACGAAGGCTGCCAGGGCCAGGGCGCCGAAACGCATATGGGACATGACGCGGTCCTCCAGTTTATTGCTTATGGAATGGGATCGGGATGACGATGCCCGGCGTCGGAGCGCTGCCGCGATGGAGCCGCGGCGATCCGACGGGTGACTTGGCCGATGAACCGGTTGGTTGGGAACCGGTTGGTTGGCAGGATTGCAAACCTGCCGTCCCGGGATTGATCGCGCGATCTCGATCAGGCTATAGCCTTCGGGCAGGGTTCCGCGAGCCGCCGGATCACCGCGCGGGAGCGTCGGAGCCGACCGGAGCCTCGATCTCGAGCCCATCGTTGGGGTCCGCTTCAGGTGCTGCGCTGCACGCGGCCAGCAACCATAGGACGCCGAAGCCGCACAGCAGCTTGTGGAGATGCATCGGGGCCTCGCTTGGATTGGGAAAGTCAAGAGGAGGGACGCTCCCGGTGCGTCCCCCCGAAAGGCAGGCCCGAAGGGTCAGGCGACCTTGTGCAGCTGTTCCGCCCGCTGGGGATCCAGGTTGAGCCGGGCCGCGAGATATTGCAGGTAGGACCGTTCGGCCGCGGTGTCCGGCTCGATCGCCAGGGCAGAGGCCAGATAGACCTGCTCGGCCGTCTCGGGATCACGGACTTCGCGGACCAGGGCGTCCGTGGACATCGGCGATGCCAGCTCGCGTTCCACGACCGTCTTCTCGTCGGGGCCGGCGCCGGCCTCGTCGAGCTTGGCGAGGATGCGCTGGCGCTCGTCGGCGGTGATCTCGCCGTCCGCGTTGGCGGCCGCGATCATCGCGCGGATCAGCAGGAGCGCGCGCTGGTCCTCCATGGCGACGTCGGGATAGGCGCTGGGGTCGTCCGCCGGCTGAGGTGTGTCCTGCCGCTGCTGGCCGAACATTCCGGCCAGCCGGTCGCCCAGGCCGCCGCCCGAGCCCGCCTGGCTTGCCTGGCCGCCGCGCTGCCCGCCGCCGAAGATGCCGCCGATCATGTCGCCGAGCCCGCCTGAGGAGCCGCCTGCCGGCGATGCCCCGCCGCCCTGGCCGCCCGTGTTGGCCTGCCGTTCCTGGAAGGCCTTGTAGGCCAGGTATCCCAGCGCGCCCAGGCCGGCCGCATGCTTGAGATCCATGCCGCCGCCCATCCCGGCCGAGCGCATGCCGCCGGCACCCATGCCGCCTCCCAGCGCTCCGCCCAGGCCGCCGAGCCCGCCGCCCATTCCGCTTCCGCCCATGCCGAACGGCGATGCGGAGAAGGCCGGACCGCGACGGCTTCGGCCGGCCATGCCGGTGGCGAGCATCGTGCCCAGAATACCCGTAAGATCAGCCATGACTTCCTCCTGGATGGTTATCTCACATCAGCAACAGCGACGGCCGGTAAGCATTCCTGTATTTCCGGGGCATGATGAAGAAACGAAGTCGACACGCGCCGTACCGAAGTCGAGCCGGATGGCTTGCCCGGTGTTTCGAATGCCGGATCCTGCCGGGATGCCGCCCCGCGATCAGGAAAGCCGGTCACCGATATGGATCGATGCCGCCGGATTTCTTCGCGGCAGAAGTTCCCGCCATCGATTTCACGGCGATGTCACGGGATGTCTAGGAATCCGGCCGGGCGGGAAGCCCCGCATCCCGCCGCGATCCCCGGCGGCGGCTGGTGGACGATCCTGAAGCGGGTCTGGAACACCTCGAACGATCAGGCCCTTTGGGTCGCCGCCGCGGGCGTGGCCTTCTTCGGTTTCTACACCCTGATCCCGACGCTTGCCCTGCTGGTCCTGAGCTATGGCATGCTCGGCGGTGGCGGCACCGTGCAGTCCTGGATCCAGGAACTGGAAGCCGTCCTGCCGGACGAGGCGATGAAGGCGATCTTCGGCAGTCTGGTGGCGACCGCCCGCGGATCGGGCGACCAGTTCGGCTGGGGGCTGGCGGGCACCGTCCTGATGCTGCTGTGGAGCGCCCTGTTCGGCATGCGGGCGCTGATGGCCGCGCTCAACAATGCCTACGGGGAAGTGGAGACGCGGGGCTTCTTCGTCCTCAACGGACTGGCCCTGCTGCTGGGGCTCGGCGCCTCGGTGCTGGTGGTGGCGTCGATCGGCATCCTGACCGCCGGACCCACCCTGGTCGGCGCGCTGGCAGAGCAGTCGTCCCGGGATCCGTCCCTGGGCCCGTTCTGGACGATGGCGGCGTCGGTCGGCCGGTGGCCGCTGGTCGGCGCGATCATCGTCGTCGCGCTGTCGGTCTGCTATCGGGTGGCGCCCTGCCGGTCCTCCCCGAAATGGCGATGGGTCGGCTGGGGCGCCGTCGTGGCCTCCGCCCTGTGGATGCTGATCTCCCTGGTGTTCTCGTTCTATGTCCGCGAGGTCGCCCATTACGAAATGGCGTTCGGGCTGGCCGGCGCGGTACTGACGGTGATGATCTGGCTCTACATGCTGGCCTACGCGGTGCTGTTCGGCGCCGCCCTCAACGCCGAGACCGAGCGCTGGACGACGCTCGACACCGCCGCGGTCCCGGATTCGAAGGCGCCTTGAACCCGGGCTTCCGTCAGCCGTGCGGAACCTGCGCCCGCTCCAGGGCCGCCTGCCAGCGCTCCTTCGGCTGCTCGCCCTCGGTCTCGACGAACAGCTCGAGCCCTCTGGGTACCGTGGTCGGGGTGGAGCCCTGCTGGATGAGTTCGGCGACCTTGACGCTTTCCAGAAGAGTCCGCGTGTCGAACGGCTTGTTCAGGTATCCGACCGCCGCGTCCCGGTTGCGCCGGGCGACGACCTCCTGGGCGCTTACGAAGATCGACATCACGCCCCAACGTTCGAGGAGTTCCCGGGCCACGTCGACGCCGCTCCCCGCAGCTTCCAGATTGATGTCCACCAGCGCCAGTTCCGGCATGGTCCGCTCCGCGAGCTTGATGCACTCGTCCAGCGTCGCCACCGGTCCCAAGACCTCGTGTCCGGCCTCCTGCAGCGTCATTCCGATGCAAAGGGCGATGATCGCTTCGTCCTCGACGATGAGAATCCGCATTTTCAAGGCTCCCCAATTCCCCGGCTCCCGGTTGAGCTGATTGTTATTCTGTTGCGCCGGTCACTACCTCAACAACCGAACCCGTCAAAAGTCGCGGGCCAAACTAATTATCGTCAACTTCCGACTGTGGCCCGATCTGCGGGGTTGAGCCGCCGGAAAGACTGGAGTATTTGATCGCCCGATCGCCCTTACCGAGCCATCGCACCGTGAGTACCGGCAAAATCCTTCCGCCGCCGCATCCTTCCCCGCCCGTCGAGCCATCCGGCTCCGGAAGCGGGGTTCGGGGAGATCGCCAGGGGATCGCCTTCTTCGATTTCGACGGAACGCTGGTCCGCGGAGACAGCCTGCTGCCGTTCCTGTCGCAGATCGTGGGGTCCCGCCGGGCGCGGCTGTCGCTGGCCCGGGCGGTACACGGGGCGATCCAGCTCCACGCCATGAGGCGCCAGCTCGGGGACGATATCCGGACCTCCACCAAGGCCATCCTGCTGCGCCAGACGCTGGCCGGAGTGCCGGTCGCCGAAGCCGAGGCCGCCGCCGAACGGCTGGCCGGCTGGACGCGCTGGAACCGGCCCATCCTGGACGCCCTGAAGGCCCACCAGGATGCCGGCCGCCGCATCGTGGTCGCGACGGGAGCGCTCGCCCTCTACATGCCGGTCCTGCTGCGCGGGCTGGGCGTCGACGACCTGCTGGCGACCGGGCTGGAGGAGGAGGGCGGCGTCCTGACCGGGCACATGAAGGGCGGCAACTGCGTGCGCGCCATGAAGGCCCAGCGCGTTTCCGCCTATCTCCACCACCACGGTCCGTTCGGCGAGACCTGGGGTTACGGCAACCGGCCCAGCGACGTCCCGATGCTGGCGCTGCTGAACAACAAGGTCATCGTCTGATACGTCTTCCGGCGTCACAGCAGGAAGGTGCTGGCGAGCCCCAGGAACACGAAGAAGCCCAGGACGTCGGTGGTCGTCGTCAGGAACGGGCCGGCGGCCACGGCGGGGTCGATCCGGAATCGCTCGAGCGTCAGCGGGATCAGGGTTCCGGCGAGGCCGGCCCACACCATGTTGAACATCATGGCGCTGGCCAGCACCAGCCCGAGGCTCGGATCGCCGAACCACAGGGTCGCGATGGTCCCCATGATGGTCGCGAAGACGACGCCGTTGAGCACCCCGACGACGACCTCCTTGCCGACCACCCGCCAGGTGCCGCCGGCGGCGAGGTCCCGCGCGGCCAGCGCCCGGACCATCACCGTGATGACCTGCATGCCGGCGTTGCCGCCCATGGCGGCGACGATCGGCATCAGCACGGCCAGCGCCACGATCTTCTCGATCGCGCCTTCGAAGCGGGAGATCACGATGGAGGCCAGGATCGTGTTGACCAGGGTGATCAGCAGCCAGCTCTGACGCCGACGGGCGGTGCGCAGGGGCGAGGCGTAGATGTCCCGCTCGCCGGTGCGCGCCAGGCCGAGCAGGTCCTCCTCGGCCTCCTGGTCGATCACGTCGACGATGTCGTCCACGGTGATCGCGCCGACCACGCGCCCGGCGGCGTCGACCACCGGCACGCTGACCAGGTCGTTGCGGCGGAAGATGTCGGCCACCTGCTCCTGGTCCATGGTGGTCGGGACGCTCAGGCCCCGGTCCTCCATGATGTCGGCGACCTTCGTCCCGCGGGGATTGCGAAGCACGCGGCTGGTCGGCACCGTTCCGACCGGGCGGTGGGCCGGATCGACCACGAACAGGTCGTAGAAATCGTCGGGAAGTCCCTGGCTGAGGCGCAGGAAGTCGATCACCTCGCCGACCGTCCAGAAACCCGGCACGGCGACGACGTCGCGCTGCATCAGGCGGCCGGCGCTGGATTCGGGATAGGCCAGCCCCTGCTCCAGGATGGCGCGGAAGGCGGCGGGCATCGCCTGCATCACGGCGATCCGGCGGTCCTCGTCCAAGGTCTCGATCAGGTAGAGCGCGTCGTCGCTCTCCAGGTGGGCGATGGCGGCCGCCAGGTCGGCGGTGTCGAACTGCTCCACCACCTCCAGCCGCACGCTGTCGTCCAGTTCGGTCAGCACGGTCGGGTCGAAGCTGTCGCGGATCGCACCGACCACCCGGGCGCGCTCGCGCGGGTCGAGAGACTCCAGCAGGTCGGCCAGATCGGCGGGACCCAGCGGCTCGGCCAGAGCCCGCACCCGATCGATGCGGTCCGCGCCCAGGCAGGTGCGGACTTCCCCGACGAACCCGGCGGTCAGTCCGGTCAGCCGGGTGTCGGGATGACCGTCCTCGTTATCGGCGCCGACGGGATCGGCTCGGTTCTCGTCCTGCCGCATCGTCATAGCCCCGCTACCACGCCGGTCAGCTCGGCCATGCCGTCGATCCGCCGGTAGCCTTCGGCCGGAGGCTCGACATGTTCGTGCGCCCAGGTGATGTGATAGGGGACGTGGACCGCCCGGCCGCCGATCTCCAGCACCGGCAGGACGTCGGACCGGACGGAGTTGCCGACCATCAGGAACCGATCGGGCGCGATGCCGTGGCGCGCCAGGATCCGGCGATAGGTCTCCGGGTCCTTCTCCGACACGATCTCGATCCGGTCGAACAGCTCCGCCAGGCCGGAGCGGGCGATCTTGCTTTCCTGGTCGAACAGGTCGCCCTTGGTGACCAGGACCAGCCGGTGGCTGTGGCTGAGATACTCGACGGTCTCGGCCACGCCGTCCAGCAGATCGACCGGATGGGCGAGCATCGACTTGCCGGCCTCGATCAGGGTCTGGATGTCGCGGGCTTCCACGCGGCCGTCCGTCACCTCGATCGCGGTCTCGATCATCGACAGGACGAAGCCCTTGATCCCGTAGCCGAACAGTCCGAGATTGCGGCGTTCGGTCTCCAGCAATCGTCGGTCGATCTCGTCGGCATCGATCCCGCCCAGGATGGCGCGGAACCTCTCCTGGGTCATGGAGAATATCGACTCGTTGTGCCACAGCGTATCGTCGCCGTCGAAGCCGATCGTCCAGTTTGCGCTCATGTGTTCACTATTCCGCTCTCCAGGATGCCGTCGATCACGAACTGGCAGGCGAGCGCCGCCAGCAGGATGCCCAGGATCCGGTTGACCACGTTGACTCCCGTCACGCCCATCAGCTTGGTCACCTTCCCGGCCGCCAGCAGGACGGCCAGGTTTGCCAGCAGCACCAGCGCCAGGACTCCCAGCACCACCGCCTGGCCCAGGGGATCGCCGTCGGTCCTGCCCATCAGCAGCAGCAGGGAGGTCAGTGCCCCGGGGCCCGCGATCAAGGGGATCGCCAGCGGAAACACCGAGATGTCCTCCTTGTGCGTCGCCTCCTCCTGTTCCGGCTCGGTCGTGCTGCGCAGGCCGCTCGGCCGGGCGAAGGCCATGTCGATGGCGAGCAGCAGCAGCAGGATGCCGCCGGCGATCCTGAAGGCGGGAAAGCCGATGCCCAGGGCGCGGAGCAGGAAGTTCCCGGCGAAGGCGAAGACGAACAGGATGCCGGCCGCGATCAGGACGCCCTTGACCGCCATGCGGCGGCGGTGGGCGTCGTCGGACCCCCGGGTCAGGGCCGCGAACACGGGGCCGGTGCCGATCGGGTCGATCGTCACCAGCAGCGCCACGGCCGAGGTCAGTGCCAGGTCGAGCATGGCGGATGCGGTGTCCCGGTTCGAGGATTGGGCATGATGGACGATCTCGCCGTTGGAAGAGGCCGCGGGAACCGATGGCGCTACAACGCGCGGAGCCGTGGAATGGGTGCCGCGGAAACCGTCGAAAGCCCGGGGGAAGATCCCTCGGCGGGCATGCGCCGGATTGACAGGGGATGCCGCACCGCACTATCCCTGGAGACAATGGCTCCGGCGGCGATAGCCCTGACGGTACCGGCCCGGCTGACGGCGGGCAAGTGCGCCGATCAGGTCCCGGACCGGATCAATGGGCGTAACAACGATAAAGAGACAAGGATAAAGGGATGAAGAAGGTCTACGCCGACGCCAAGAGTGCCCTGGAAGGGCTGCTCTTCGACGACATGACGATCATGGCCGGCGGCTTCGGCCTGTGCGGCATCCCGGAGGTGCTGATCGAGGCGATCCGCGATTCCGGGGTCAAGGGCCTGACCGTGATCTCCAACAACGCGGGTATCGACAATGTCGGCCTGGGCGTCCTGCTGGAGACCCGCCAGATCGCCAAGATGATCTCGTCCTATGTCGGCGAGAACAAGACCTTCGCCAAGCAGTACCTGGCCGGCGAACTGGAGATCGAGTTCAACCCGCAGGGCACCCTGGCCGAGCGCATCCGCGCCGGCGGCGCCGGCATCCCGGCCTTCTTCACCAAGACCGGCGTCGGCACCTCGGTCGCGGACGGCAAGGAGGTCCGCGAGTTCGACGGCGAGACCTACGTGATGGAGCGCGGCCTGTTCGCCGACCTGGCGGTGGTCCATGCCTGGAAGGGCGACACAGAGGGCAACCTCGTCTACCGCAAGACCGCGCGCAACTTCAACCCGATGATGGCGACGGCGGCCAAGGTCACCGTGGCCGAGGTCGAGCACCTGGTGCAGCCCGGCGAGATCGATCCCGACCACATCATCACGCCCGGCATCTTCGTCAAGCGCATCATCCACGTGGCCGACGCCGGCAAGCGCATCGAGCAGCGCACCGTGCGCAAGCGCGCCTGACCAACAGGGGAGGAGATAAGAACATGGCTTGGACCCGCGAAGAGATGGCGGCGCGCGCCGCGAAGGAACTGCGCGACGGCTTCTACGTCAATTTGGGCATCGGCATCCCGACCCTGGTGGCGAACTACATCCCCGAAGGGATCGAGGTGACGCTGCAGAGCGAGAACGGCATGCTGGGCATGGGCCCGTTCCCCTACGAGGGGGAGGAGGACCCCGACCTGATCAATGCCGGCAAGCAGACGATCACGGAACTGTCGAAGACCAGCTATTTCAGCAGCGCCGACAGCTTCGGCATGATCCGCGGCGGCCACATCGACCTGTCGATCCTGGGCGCCATGCAGGTGGCGGCCAACGGCGACCTGGCGAACTGGATGATCCCGGGCAAGATGGTCAAGGGCATGGGCGGCGCCATGGACCTGGTCGCCGGCGTCAAGAAGGTCGTCGTGGTGATGGAGCACGCCTCCAAGGACGGCGAGCCGAAGATCCTGAACAAGTGCACCCTGCCGCTGACCGGGGCCGCCGTGGTCGACATGATCATCACCGACATGGGAGTCTTCCAGATCGATGAGAACGGTGGCGGCCTGACCCTGATCGAGGTCGCCCCCGGCGTCACCGTGGACGACATCAAGTCCAAGACCGAGGCCGAGTTCAAGGTCGCGGTCTGACCGGAGGACCGTCGCGCGGCCGATTTGACGCAGCCGCGCGGCGGACGCTTCGATAGGGAAACGCCGGTCGGGCATGCGAATACTTCCGCATGATTCCCCAACCGGATGTTCCCGTCGATGACCTCCCGCCTGATCCAGCGCCACGATCATTTCTTCAAACGCCTGCTCGATCAGCCCGGCGCGGCAGGCGCCCTGATCCGCGAGCGCCTTCCGGAGGAAGTCGCCCGCCAGCTTTCCCCGGAGGATCCCGTGCTGGAGCACGGCTCCTTCGTCGATCGGGAACTTCAGGAATACCGCACCGACCGGCTTTACCGGACCCGCACCCTCACGGGCGGGGCCGCCTTCATCTATGCCCTGCTGGAGCACAAGGCCTGGCCGGAGCCGCGGATCGGCCTTCAGCTGCTCGGCTACGAGGTCAAGATCTGGCAGTGGTGGGTCCAGCGGGAGGGCAGGGATGCCGACGGCAGGCTGAAGCCGCTGCCGCCCATCCTGCCGCTCGTGGTCTATCACGGCGAGGCTGAGTGGCGGATACCCCTGGATTTCGCCGCCGGGATGGAACTGGGCGACGAGATGCTGCGGCCGTACCTCCTGGATTTCCGCTACTCGCTGGCCGATCTCGGCCGCATCGACGACGCCAGCCTGTCGCGCGAAAAGGTGCTTCGGGTCGGTTTGCTGATCCTGAAGCATGGCAGCCGCCGCGGCGACCTTTACGAGCTGCTGGTAAAGCTCGGCCGGGCGGCGCTGGCCATCGGCTTTGATGACTTGGTGGCATTGGTACGCTACCTTATCGCCGAGCCGAACGAGATCAACGCGGCGATCCTACGGGACGCGCTGACGGAGATCGTTCCAGGTCAGGAGGCCAGGATCATGTCGATCGCAGCGGAACAGTGGAAGGCGGAAGGCAAGGCCGAGGGCAAGGCCGACCTGTTGTTGCGCTTGCTGCGGCGGCGCTTCGGTGACGTGCCCGAATCGACGCTGGAACGGGTGCTCGGCGCCCCTGACGGCGATCTGGACGAATGGGCCGAGAACATCCTCGACGCCCCCAGCCTGGACGCGGTGTTCACGGGGCGCAGGTCGAACTGATGCCGGCGACCGCCGCGCTCAGTGCGCGTCGGCCCAGCTGTGTCCCGTACCGGCCTCGGCGACCAGCGGCACGCCCAGGCTCGCAGCGCCTTCCATGACGCGGCGTACGGTGTCGGAGGTCTCGGACGCCTCGCCTTCCGGGACCTCGAACACCAGCTCGTCATGGACCTGCAGCAGCATGCGGCCCGTCAGGCCGGCCTTCTCCAGCGCCGGGGGAATGCGGACCATGGCGCGCTTGATGATGTCGGCCGCGGTCCCCTGGATCGGCGCGTTGATCGCCTGACGCTCGGCGAACTGGCGGCGCGCCGGGTTGCGCTCGGTGATCCCCTGGATGTGGCAGCGGCGGCCGAACAGGGTCGTGACGTAGCCGGTCTTGCGGCAGAACTCCTTCGTCTGCTCCATGTAGGCGGCCAGTTCGGAGAAGCGCTCCAGGTACTTCTTGATGAAGGCGTTGGCCTCCCCCGCCGGGATGCCGAGCTGGCGGCCCAGGCCGAAGCCGCTGATGCCGTAGATGATGCCGAAATTGATCGCCTTGGCCTTGCGCCGGATCTCCCCGGTCATCTGGTCCAGCGGCACGCCGAACACCTGGGACGCGGTCATGGCGTGGATGTCGATGTTCTCGCGGAAGGCGTGCTTCAGCGCCTCGATCCCGGCCATCTCGGCGACCAGCCGCAGCTCGATCTGGGAATAGTCGACCGACAGCAGCACATGGCCCGGCTTGGCGATGAAGGCGCGGCGGATCTTGCGGCCCTCCTCGGTGCGGATCGGGATGTTCTGAAGGTTGGGATCGTTGGACGACAGCCGGCCGGTGTTGGTGATCGCCAGCGAGAACGAGGTGTGGACCCGGCCGGTCTTGGCGTCGATCTGCTGCTGCAGGCTGTCGGTATAGGTGCTCTTGAGCTTGGAGAACTGGCGCCAGTCCAGCACCTTCTGCACGATGTCGTGGCCCTGCTCGGCCAGCGGCTCCAGCGTGGCGCTGTCGGTCGAATAGGCGCCGGTCTTGCCCTTCTTGCCGCCCTGCAATCCCATCTCGCCGAACAGCACGTCGCCCAGCTGCTTGGGCGAGCCGACATTGAACGGATGGCCGGCCAGCCGGTGGATCTCGGTCTCCAGCTCGGCCAGCCTGGACGCCAGGTCGCCCGACAGCTCCTTCAGCACGTCCCGGTCCACCAGGATGCCGCAGGCCTCCATGTCGGCGATGACGGGGACCAGCGGCCGCTCGATCGTCTCGTAGAGCGTGGTCAGCCGCTCCGGCACCAGCCGGGGCTTCAGCGCGTGATGCAGGCGGAGCGTCACATCGGCGTCCTCCGCCGCGTACTCGGTCGCCTTGTCCAACGGCACCCGGTCGAAGGTGACCCGCGACTTGCCGGTGCCGGTCACCTGGTCGTAGGTGATCGGTGTATAGTCGCAATGGAGCTTGGACAGCTCGTCCATGCCATGGCCGTGCAGCCCCGTCTCCAGCACGTAGCTGATCAGCATGGTGTCGTCGATCGGGGAGAGCCGGATGCCGTGGCTGCCGAACACCTGGATATCGAATTTCAGGTTATGCCCGACCTTCAGCACGGCCGGGTCTTCCAGAAGCGGCTTCAGCTTCGCCACCACCTCGGCGACCGGCAGTTGCGGCGGCGCGTCGGACGGGCTGAGGTCGAGCGATCCTTCCGCCGGAGCGCCCCCCGGGCCGACATGGCCGACCGGGATATAGCAGGCCGCTCCCTGTTCCGCCGCCATCGAGACGCCGACGAGCCGGGTGCTGCACGCGCTCAGCGAATCGGTCTCGGTATCGACCGCGACCGTTCCGGCGGCATAGGCGGCCGCGATCCAGCGGTCCAGCGCCTCGGCGGTCTGGACCAGCTCGTAGATGCCCTTGCCGCCGAATTGCGCCCGGGGCTTCACCTCCGGCGCGGAGGCCGAAGCGGCCGATCCATCCGCCGGGGCCGCCGTGCCCGCCGGGGCGGAGGCGCCGTCCACCAGCTTGCCGTCGGCGCGGATCTCGTTCTCGACCCGGGTGATGATCGACCGGAAGCCCTGCTGCCGCAGGAAGCCCAGCAGCTTCCCGTGGTCGGGCTCGCGCACCTTGAGATCGTCGAGCGGCACCGGCACCGGCGCCTGATCGTCCAGCCGGACCAGCCGCTTGGAGATCCGCGCCAGCTCCGCATTGTCGATCAGGGCCTGGCGGCGCTTGGGCTGCTTGATCTCGCCGGCCCGCTCCAGAAGCTGTTCCAGGTCGCCGTACTCGCCGATCAGCTGGGCCGCGGTCTTGACGCCGATGCCGGGAACGCCCGGCACGTTGTCCACCGGGTCGCCGGCCAGCGCCTGCACGTCCACCACCTTGTCCGGCGTCACGCCGAACTTCTCGAAGACCTCTTCCGGCCCGATCGGCTTGTTCTTCATCGGGTCCAGCATGGCGACGCCGTCGCCGACCAGCTGCATCAGGTCCTTGTCGGACGAGACGATCGTGACCTGCCGTCCCTGCTCGCGGGCGAGGCGCGCGTAAGTCGCGATCAGGTCGTCGGCCTCGTACCCCTCCAGCTCGATCGACGGCACGCAGAAGGCCTCGACCGCCTCGCGGATGATGCCGAACTGGGGCTTCAGCTCCTCCGGCGGCTCGGGCCGGTGGGCCTTGTAGTCGGCGTAGAACTCGTTCCGGAAGTTCAGCCGCTTGCTGTCGAAGACCACCGCCACCGCCTCGGCATGATGGTCCGCCAGCAGCTTCATCAGCATGTTGGTGAAGCCCATCACCGCGTTGACCGGAGTGCCGTCGGCGCGGGTCAGCGGCGGAATGGCGTGGTAGGCGCGGAAGATGAATCCGGAGCCATCCACCAGGTAGAGGCCATCGGCGGTCTTGGCGGCGGTTTCCGTCGGGACGGAATCGGTCTGGGCGGTGTCGGTCATGCCCATGGAAATAGCATGGCCGGTGCCCCAGGTCGATACGGGCAGGTTGATCCGGGGCGGGCGATTTGCGGGTTGCCGCAGGGGGCGAAAACCGCTAGACATTCCACAGGAGATAATGTCCGCGTAGCTCAGCAGGATAGAGCACAGGATTCCTAGTTCAATTGGGCGTCGCGAGGGGAAACCGCGCGGCGGATCCGCTCAAAGTCGGGGAAAGCTCCGGTGCCGACGGCACCGTGCCGATCCCGAGCCAAGCCCCCTCCGAAAGGTCGGGGAAGGTGTAGAGACTGGACGGGCGGCACCTGTCGGCTTCGGCCCATGGTGAAGGGACAGTCCAGACCACGAACGCCGGGCATATCGATAGCTCGGCGGCGGCGAAAGCCGAAGTGGGATGAATCCTGGGGCCGTGGGTTCGAATCCCGCCGCGGACACCATCTCCTCATTCTTTCCTAGCGCCGAACTCCCAGCCACCATGCCGCCAGCGCGGTGACCGCCGTGCCCAGGACGGCCCCGGCGACCACGTCGGAAGTCCAGTGCCGGTCGGCGTAGACTCGCCCGCCCGCCAGCACGCCGGCCGTCAGGAAGAGGCCCGCGCCGATGCGGCGGTCCCCGACCGTGCAGGCGATCGCCGTGGCGGCCGCGAAGGCGCTTCCCGCATGGCCGGAGGGGAAGGAGCGGGCACCCTCGGTGCCCCATTCGCCGGCATCGCCGCAGTCGCAGGGGCGGGAGCGGCACAGGTTGCGCTTGATCACTTCGGACACCAGCGCCGTCGCCACCACGCCGGTCACGCCGACCTTCCCGGCCCGCTTCATCGCCGGCAGGTCGCGATGGCTGCCCGCGGCCCAGCACAGGGCGAAGGCGGGGATCAGGACGTGGCGCTTGATGCCGTAGCGTCCCGCGATCTTGACCGCCTGGGCGACGGGTCCGGGGTCGTCGAGACAGAAGTTGCGGACGATCAGGTCAAGGCCAGCCACCCCGGTCGGTTCCGGGGAGCAGGCCTTGGCAACCAACGGCCGGCGGGCGATCATCGCCCGCGCCGTATGCCTCACCGGGCGGGGCAGCGGATAGGAACTTTCCATGCCGGACAGAACGCATTGCCTGCATTCCTTGTTCCTGGTCCGGCCCGCCGCCGGTCAGCGCCGGCCGCCGACCTCGTCCAGGTGCTTCAGCAGGTCGGCCGGGTCCTCGTAGACCCGGAAGGCTCCCGCCCTCTGGAGCTCGTCGGCGCCGTAGCCGCCGCACAGCAGGCCGACGCTCAGCGCGCGGGCGCGCTGGGCCGCCAGCGTGTCCCAGATGCTGTCGCCGACCACGATGGTGGACTGGATGTCGACGCCCAGCCGCTCCGCCGCGGTCAGGAACAGGTCCGGATCCGGCTTGGCATACTTGACCTGGTCGCGGGTCACGACCTTGATCTTCTCCAGGTCGATTCCAAGCACCTCCAGCGCGGGCGCCGCGGTCTCCATCCGGCCGCTGGTCGCGATCGTCCAGGGAATGCCGGAGTCCGTCAGGTGCGCCAGCAACTCCCGCGATCCCGGCAGGGCCCGCAGCCGGCCGGACTGCCGACGGTAGGCCTCGGCATGGCGCGCCCGCAGCCGGTCCAGCAGGTCCTGGTCGATGTCGAGCCCGGTTTCCCGGACCAGCATGTTGGTGAACAGCCCGCCGCTCATGCCGATCTTGCGGTGGATGCGCCAGGCCGACAGTTCGATCCCCTCGGCGTCCAGCGCTTCCTGCCATGCGAGCACATGCTGGTAGACGCTGTCGATCAGCGTGCCGTCCAGGTCGAACACGAAGGCGGTATCCATGTGTGCCATAGGGATCTCCTTGAATCGTCGGTGCCGGGGAAACACGTTTGTGGCTGGGCCGGTTGCTCTACCTTAGATATGTGGCGATAGGGGTACCAACCCTGCTCGATTGTCCGCGTCCGGGGCGAAACATAGGCTCGCGCTCGCCGTGCCCAGGGCCAGTGATCAGGGAATGCCAGTGATCAAGGAATGATTGAGACATGATCTTAGAAGGCGCCGAGATACCTTCCGGCGAAGTCATCGAGACCGAAATCTGCATCATCGGTGCCGGTGCCGCCGGCATCACGATGGCGCTGGAACTGACCGGTGCGCCCTTCCGGGTATCCATCATCGAGGCGGGCGGCTTCGAGTATCCGGAGAACGGGCAACCCAATTACGAGGGCACCCAGACCGGTATCGAGTATGCCGATCTGGACGCCTGCCGCCTGCGCTATTTCGGGGGCACGACGAACCATTGGGGCGGCTATTGCCGCAGCCTGGACCCGATCGATTTCGAAAAGCGCGACTGGATCCCGCACAGCGGCTGGCCGATCACCCTGGACGACGTCAAGGCCCACTATCCGCGCGCGGCCGAGATCATCGGCCTCAATCCCCATCTGTTCGACGGCGAGTACTGGTCCAAGGCGGCCGGCATGCCGATGCTGCCGTTCGATCCGAAGCGATTCCACACCGGCGCCACCCAGATCCACGCGACCCGCTTCGGCGAGGTCCACCGCGATGCCGTCAAGGCGTCGCCCAACGTCACCTGCTACCTCAATTGCAGCGTCGTCGACCTGGTGATCGGCGAGACCGAGGACCTGATCCGGGAAGTGACCGTCGTCAACGCGGCGGGCAACCGCTCCACCTTCCGCGCCCGCCATTTCGTGCTGGCCTGCGGCGGGATGGAAAACCCGCGGATGCTGCTGAACGCCAACAAGGTGCGTCCCAACGGCATCGGAAACGAGCACGACAACGTCGGCCGATTCTTCATGGAGCACCGGGTCGCCAGCCCCGGCATGATCCTGCTGTCGGACGGCTCGACCGACCTCGGTTTCTACCGCCGGAACACGGTGCCGAGCGGCGAATACATCGAAGGCTCGCTGCACCTCAGCGAGGAGACGATCCGCGCCGAGCGGATGTGCAACGCGCAGTTCAGCCTGGAACTCTACGACGGCATCCGCACCCAGGGCGACCGGTCGCTCGCCGCGATCCGCGACGGGCTGAAGAAGTTCATCTCGGGCGGCGGCTGGATGCGCGACTTCAACGTCCATGTCGGCAACATCATCTGCGACATCGACTATGTCGCGGGCAACCTCGCCCGCAGGGTCACGGGCGACACGGGCAACCTGGCGGTCTGGTTGCTGAAGATGGAGGTCGAGCAGGTCCCCAACCCCGACAGCCGCATCACCCTGACCGACCAGGTCGACGATCTTGGCCTGCGCCGGATCAACCTGCACTGGGCGACGCAGGAGATCGAGAAGCACAGCGTCGTCCGCTCCATGGAACTGATGGGCGAGGAACTGGGGCGTCTCGGCCTCGGCCGGATGCAGATCGCCATGGAGGAGGATCCCAACGTCTGGTCGCGCTTCGACACCTGGGGCTTCCACCATGCCGGCACGACCCGGATGAGCGCCGATCCGCGCGATGGCGTCGTCGATGCCGACTGCAGGGTCCATGGCGTCGGCAATCTCTACGTCGTCGGCAATTCGGTCTTCACGACGGTCGGCACCTCCAACCCGACCTTCACCATCACCGCGCTTTCCGTCCGGCTGGCCGGACACCTGAAGGGGCTGTTGACAGCATGAGCACCCGCATGAAGCTTACCCGCCGCACCGCCCTGGCCGGCTTCGCCGCCGTCACCGGGCTGGCCGCCGTGGCCCCGTCCCCGGCCGGCGCCTTCGCCCTGCCCGAAAGGGCGGGAGACCGCGATCTGGCCGACCGGGCGCTCCGGATGTTCTCCCGGCCGAACGACGCGCGCCGCGTCGGCTTCGCCTGCCAGGGCCATGCCGATCTGTGCCGGCCGCGCGAGGTGCTGGTCGACACGATCTTCGGCGCGGAGCGCGACCGCCTTGCCGGTTCTGCCGACGCCGAGATCCACGGCTGGCTGCGCGGCCGCATCCGGCGGGACTTCGCCGAGGGTCGGACGGTCAAGGTGGAAGGCTGGGTCCTGGCCGAGACCGAAGCCCGGCTCTACGCCCTCGCGGCCCAGGCCTGAACGATGGAGAGCCGGCGGTGATCAGTGCCATCTTCGCCCTGCTGTGCGGCGGGGCGGTCTTCGCGTATCTTTACAATGTCTGCGACTGCGGCTTCCAGCAGTCGCAGTGGATCTTCGTGATCGGCGCCAGCGTCGCCGTCGCCCTGGCAGTCTGGCTGCTGGGCCTGATCGCCGGCGCGATCGGCCGCCGCCTGGCCGGGCGCCGCTCCGCCTGAAGTCCGGGCCGGGGAAGCGGTCCTAACGATCCGGTGCCGCGACGCCCATCAGGGGTGTCGCGGCCAGCGGGCATCCGAAGCCGCCGCCCTGTTCCAGCGCGGCGGCCACGTCTTCCACCCGCTCCCGCTCCACGCACCAGACGGCGCCGCCGAACCGGCGCCGCCAGACCGGGAAGCCTGGGCTCAGGACCCCGTCGCGCACCATCGCGGCGGTATCGGCCCCGAGAGCCTCGACGGAATGGCACGGGCAGGTCCCCGCCTTGACCAGGATCAGCCGTTCCGCGCCGATCTCCACCGCGAGCCACGCCGCGAGGCTGTCCGAGGCCGCGTCCCAATCCTCGACCAGTTCCCGCCGCGTTTCCGCCAGGGACGACGGCAGCCAGACGCTGGCTTGCCCGGCGGCGGCGTTGGCCTTCATCTCCGCCGGGCCGGCCGCGATCCCGATCTCCGGGTGGATGCCATGCAGCAGCAGGGCGAAGCTGTCCATCGCCAGCAGCGTCATCCGTCGCACGACGGCGGGCTGCAGGCGCCACATGTCCTCGGCTTCCCGAACCGTATCGACGAAGGGGCCGCCGGTCGGCACGATGATCGTCGGGCGTACGGAACCGAGCCGCGCCGCCAGCGCTATCCAGTCGGCCGTGCCCACCCAATCGGCGAGGGTGCCGCCGACCTGGATCACGCAGGCGTCCTCCAGGGTCGGCAGGGCTTCTTTCGTCGGGATCAACCGGGGGTCCATGGCATGGGGTCCGATGGGCAAAGGGACGGAGAGAGAAGTCGCAAGGTCCAGGCGACCATCATTTAGGCGCCTGCACAAGGTTTGCCTGCCTTTTTGCGACAAACTTCATCCCTGGCCCGGTCCGCCGGCCGACTCTCCCGACCGGACAGGGCGTGCCGGATCAGGAGACGCCGAGATGATTCCTGACCGCCGCCAGGCCGTCCTTGCCATCCACGGTGGCGACGCCCTTGAGCCAGGTTTCCAGAACCGCGGGGTTGCTCTTCAGCCAAGCCGTCGCCGCGGCCTCCGGCGCCTGCTTGTCGTCGATGATCGACCTCATGATCTCGTTCTCCATGTTCAGGTCGAACACGAGGTTGTCGAGGAACTTGCCGACGTTCGGGCAGGTCTGCCGATAACCCGCCGGCACGTTGGTATAGACCGTCGCCCCGCCCAGGTCGGGCCCGAACCATTCGTCGCCGCCGGTCAGGTAGGTCATGTCGATCGACTTGTTCATCGGATGCGGTTCCCAGCCCAGGAAGACCGCCCAATCCTTGGACCGCTGCGCGCGCTTGATCTGGCTCAGCATGCCGGCCTCGCTGGACTCGACCAGCCGGAAGTCCTTCAGGCCGAAGGCATCGGCCTTGATCATGTTGTCGATGATCACGTTGCCGTCGTTGCCGGCCTCGATCCCGTAGATCCTGCCGTCGAGCTTGTCCTTGAATTTCGCGATGTCGGAGAAGTCGCGGAGACCGCCTTCGGCGGCATATGTCGGGACCGCCAGGGTGTATTTCGCGCCTTCAAGGTTGGCGCGCACGACCTCGATCGACCTGTCGTCGATATAGGGCCGGATGAAGGTCTCCATCGTCGGCATCCAGTTGCCCAGGAAGACGTCGATGTCCTTCTTCTTCAGACCCAGGAACACCACCGGCACCGACGCGATTTGGGTCGTGGTCTTGTAGCCCAGCCCCTGGAGCACGACCGATGCCGTTCCCGTGGTCGCGGCGATGTCGCTCCAGCCGACGTCGCCGAAGCGCACCGTCCTGCACTTGTCGGATTCCGCCGCGGCCGAGGGGCCGGGGGTGGCCGCCGTCAAGGCTACGGCCGATACCGTGAAGGCCAACGCCAGGGTGCGTGCGAGGGCGCCAAACTTCGGCGCGCGCGTGTAGGTCTGCATCAGGTAACTCCTGCAGTTCATGCCCGTGATGCCGAACACAGATAGCTTATTTTGATTGATCGTCCAATAAAAAAAAGCTAAGTTCCCCTTCGGATAAAACCAGAAGGTGAGGATCAACTCATGCCGAAAGTCGGTATGGAGCCAATACGCCGACAGCAGCTTATCGAGGCGACGATCACGTCGATCAGCCGGTACGGTTTCGCTGACGCGACCATATCACGGATCAGCAAGGAAGCGGGCGTTTCCACCGGCATCATACATCATTATTTCGGCAGCAAGGACGACCTTCTTGAGGCGACGATGCGAAATCTTCTGCAGCAGCTGCGCCAGGACGTGGTCGGGCGGCTGGCGGCGGCCTCCTCGCCGGAACAGCGGCTCGCCGCCATCATCGACGGCAACTTCGCGGCCAACCAGTTCGACCGCCCGGTGATCGTCGCCTGGCTCGCCTTCTGGGCCCAGGTCCCGCACGTGCCCGAACTGGCCCGGCTGCAGCGCGTCAACGCCCGGCGCCTGCGCTCCAACCTGCTCTACGACCTGCGGCGCCTGCTGCCGCCGGACCGTGCGGAGGAGGCCGCGACCGGCCTTGCCGCCCTGATCGACGGGCTGTGGCTGCGCGCCTCCCTGGAGGGCGTCGAGAAGTCCGATACGGCGCGGTCGATCGTGCGGAGCTATCTCGCGTCGCAGCTGGCGTGCGCCCCCGAGGCTTGAGCCGAAACGCGCGGTCCGGTTTGGCCGCGGATGGTCAAAGATCCTGGGGTCTGCTCTCGGTCCGGCTGACGACAAGCGCCGGGGCATGACCCGTTTCCGCTGATCTTCGCCCATCCGCGGCCAAGACCTTGGGCATGAGGTTCCCTTCAACGCCCATTTGTGTGGAGACGCCCCTCCCTGTGCGTCTCATTTTTTTGGTTGAACGTTCAATATAAAAACATTACATCGAAACGGATCGGAGCGGAACGAGCGGTATAAGCGGGACGGAGAGGGTGTCATGGCCAGGTTCGGGCAGCAGCGGCTTTACATTCATGGTCGTGCTTCGGCGGCCGAGGGCGGCGCCGCCTTCACGACGGTCAACCCGGCGACCGGCGAGGTGCTGGCCGAAGTGAACCAGGCCTCGGCCGCCGACATCGACCGTGCCGTCGCCAGCGCCCGCGAGGGCCAAAAGGCCTGGATGGAACTCTCCGCCATGCAGCGCTCGCGCATCCTGCGCCGTGCCGTCGAGATCCTGCGGGAGCGCAACGACGAACTCGCCGAACTGGAGACGCTGGATACCGGCAAGCCGCTGAGCGAGACCAGCGCCGTGGACATCGTGACCGGCGCCGACGTGCTGGAATACTACGCCGGGCTGGTTCCAGCGATCGAAGGGCAGCAGATCCCCCTGCGCGCCTCGTCCTTCGTCTATACCCGGCGGGAGCCGCTGGGCGTGGTCGCCGGCATCGGCGCCTGGAACTACCCGATCCAGATCGCCCTGTGGAAATCCGCTCCGGCGCTGGCCGCCGGCAACGCCATGATCTTCAAGCCGAGCGAGATCACCCCGCTGAGCGCCCTGAAGCTGGCGGAGATCTACACGGAAGCGGGCCTGCCCGACGGCCTGTTCAACGTCGTCCAGGGCGACGGCCGGGTGGGCGCGCTGCTGGCGGAGCATCCCGGCATCGAGAAGATCTCCTTCACCGGCGGCGTCGAGACCGGCCGCAAGGTGATGGCGACCGCCGGCGGCTCCACGCTGAAGGAAGTGACGATGGAACTGGGCGGCAAGTCGCCGCTGATCGTCTTCCCCGACGCCGACCTGGGCCGTGCCGCCGACATCGCGATGATGGCGAACTTCTACAGCTCCGGCCAGGTCTGCACCAACGGCACGCGGGTCTTCGTCCATTCCTCGGTGATGGCGGAGTTCCAGTCGCTGGTTCTGGAGCGCGTCGGGCGCATCCGGCTGGGCGATCCGCTCGACCCGCGGACCAATTTCGGCCCGCTGTCCAGCTTCGGCCACCTGGAGAAGGTGCTCCGCTACATCGACCAGGGCCGCAGGGAAGGCGCCAGGCTTCTCGCCGGCGGCAGCCGCGTCACCCGGGCGCCGTTCGACAAGGGCGCCTTCGTCGAGCCCACCGTCTTCGCCGACTGCCGCGACGACATGGCGATCGTGCGGGAGGAGATCTTCGGCCCGGTGATGAGTCTGCTGGGCTTCGACGACGAGGACGAGGTGGTCCGCCGGGCCAACGCCACCTCCTACGGCCTCGCCGCCGGGCTGGTGACCGAGAGCCTGAGCACCGCCCACCGCGTGATCCACCGGCTGGAAGCCGGCATCTGCTGGATCAACAGCTGGGGCGAGTCGCCGCCCGAGATGCCGGTCGGCGGCTACAAGCAATCGGGCATCGGCCGCGAGAACGGCCTCGGCACGCTCGAACACTATACCCGGATCAAGTCGGTCCAGGTCGAGCTGGGCGATTTCGCCTCCGTATTCTGATCTTCATTCCGATCTTCCGAACTTTCCGAAACGCCCCCGTCTTTCCAGGAGGGACTGAACGATGCCTACCATCCAGGAGTTCGACTACATCATCGTCGGCGCCGGCTCGGCCGGCAACGTGCTGGCCGCCCGCCTGACCGAGGATGAGGGAGTCAGCGTCCTGCTGCTGGAGGCCGGCGGACCGGACCACCGGATGGATTTCCGCACCCAGATGCCGGCGGCGCTGGCCTTCCCGCTCCAGGGGCGACGCTACAACTGGGCGTACCTGACCGAGCCCGAGCCCTTCATGAACAACCGGCGGATGGAATGCGGCCGGGGCAAGGGGCTGGGCGGCTCCTCGCTGATCAACGGCATGTGCTACATCCGCGGCAACGCGATGGACTACGACAACTGGGCGGAGCAGTTCGGCCTGGACGGCTGGGGCTACCGCGACTGCCTGCCCTATTTCCGCAAGGCGGAGAGGCGCGACATCGGCCCGAACGAATACCATGGCGGCGACGGCCCGGTCAGCGTGGCGACGCCGAAGACCCGCAACAACCCGCTCTACCACGCCATGATCGAAGCGGGGGTGCAGGCGGGATATCCGCACACAGACGACCTGAACGGCTACCAACAGGAAGGCTTCGGTCCGATGGACCGGACCGTGACGCCGCAGGGCCGCCGGGCCAGCACCGCGCGCGGCTATCTGGACATGGCCAAGGGCAGGCCGGGCCTGACCATCGTCACCCACGCGCTGAGCGAGCGGGTACTGTTCGACGGCAAGCGGGCCGTCGGCGTGTCGTACCTGCGCAAGGACGAGACGGTCACGGCGCATGCCCGCCGCGAGGTCCTGGTCTGCGCCGGCGCCATCGCCTCGCCGGCCCTGCTGCAGCGCTCAGGCCTCGGTCCCGCCGACCTGCTGCGCGACCTCGGCGTATCGCCGGTGGCGGAGATCCCGGGCGTCGGCGCCAACCTCCAGGACCACCTGGAAATGTACCTGCAGTACGAGTGCACCCAGCCGGTGTCGCTCTATCCCGCCTTGAAATGGTGGAACCAGCCGGCCATCGGGGCGGAGTGGCTGTTCATGGGCACCGGCACCGGGGCCAGCAACCAGTTCGAGGCCGGCGGCTTCATCCGTTCGGACGAGAGCTTCGCGTGGCCGAACATCCAGTACCACTTCCTTCCCGTGGCGATAAACTACAACGGGACCAATGCCGTGAATGCCCACGGCTTCCAGGCCCATGTCGGCTCCATGAGGTCGCCCAGCCGGGGCCGCATCCAGGCGAAGTCGCGCGACCCGCGCGAGGCGCCGAGCATCCTGTTCAACTACATGTCCACCGCCCAGGACTGGCGGGAGTTCCGCGACGCGATCCGGATCACCCGCGAGATCATGGCGCAGCCGGCGCTGGACCCCTATCGCGGGCGGGAGATCAGCCCCGGCGTGGATTTCCAGTCCGACGCCGAACTGGACGAGTTCGTCCGGCAGCATGGCGAGACCGCCTATCACCCGTCCTGCTCGTGCCGGATGGGCACCGACGACATGGCCGTGGTGGACGGGCAGGGCAGGGTCCACGGGGTGGACGGGCTCCGCGTGATCGACGCCTCGATCATGCCGCAGATCACCACGGGGAACCTGAACGCGCCGACCATCATGATGGCGGAGAAGCTGGCCGACGTGATCCGGGGCCGGGACGCCCTGCCGCGCGCCGACGTGCCCTACTATGTCGCCGGTGACGCGCCGGCCCGGCAGCCGGTTCCGGCCGGAGGAGCGGTTTCCGGCTACCGTTCCGCCGGGTGACGCCAATGCTTCGGGGCGGTTCGGCAAACCCTTTGGGGTTATCCAAGCAACGTCCCTTGCCTTAGTGATGCCCACAAGATGAAGTCATAATCTGCATAGATCCGTGAACCACATGTCCTGAGAGGTCTCTCCAGTCATGGGCCATACCGTGAGCACGCCTGAGACGGTGGGGTTTCTGCTGATTCCCCGGTTCTCTATGATCGCGTTCACGGCGGCCCTGGAGCCTCTCAGGCTCGCCAACCATATCAGCGGCCGCGAGCTCTATCGCTGGGTGCTGCTCTCCCCCGACGGAACATCGGGAGAGGCCAGCTGCGGCTTGCGCATCGCGGTGGACCACGGGATCGAGGCGGCGCCCCACATCCCCGCCATCGTCCTGTGCAGCGGCATCGACGGCCACTGGTACGAGGACCGCGCCGTGCTGTCCTGGCTGCGGCGGCGGGCGGCGCAGGGGGTGGAGTTCGGCTCCCTCTGCACGGCCAGCCACATCCTCGCCCGGGCCGGCCTGCTCAACGGCTACCGCTGCACGATCCACTGGGAGAACCTGGCCGGCTTCTCGGAAACCTATCCGGAGATCGAGGCGACCGGCGAGCTGTTCACCGTCGACCGCAACCGCTTCACCTGCGCCGGCGGGACGGCGGCGATGGACATGATGCTCCACCGCATCGCGCGGACCCACGGCGAAAAGCTGGCCGTGGCGATCGCCGAACAGCTCCTGCACGACAAGATCCGCCAGGGCTCCGTCCGCCAGCGGGAGGCGATCCAGCCCGATCCCGCCATCGAACGGCAGGAACTGGCCGCCGCCGTCAAGCTGATGCTGGAGAACATCGAGGAACCGCTGGACCTGCTGACCCTGTCCAGCCGGCTGGGCCAGTCCCGGCGCAACGTCGAGCGGCTGTTCCGCAAGTTCATGAACTGCTCTCCCGCGCGCTATTATCTAGGGTTGCGGCTCCAGCGGGCGCGCCAGCTTCTGTGCCAAACCCGCATGTCGGTCATGGAGGTGGCGATCAGCTGCGGCTTCGTCTCGGCGACGCATTTCAGCAAATGCTACCGCGACTATTTCGGCGTCGCGCCCAGGGCCGACCAGAGCAGCCACCGCGTCCGCCCCCTGGTCGAGCCGACCCGCCAGCCCGCGGTGGCGAAATGAGCCGCACCGGCCTTTCCGTCGGGTTCGTCCTGACCAACAACTTCACGCTGACGGCGCTGTCGACATTCATGGACGCGCTGCGGCTGGCCGCCGACGACGGCGACGGCAGCCGGCAGATCCGGTGCCGCTGGACCATCATGGGCTCCTCGCCCGAACCGGTCAGGTCGAGCTGCGGCATCCCAGTCGCCCGCTGGGAAGCGTTCCAGGACCCGCGCCAATTCGACTACATCGTGGTGGTCGGAGGGTTGCTCCACGCCGGTCCGCAGCTGGACCCGCAGGCGGTGGATTACCTGCGCGCCGCCGGCGCCCAAGGCGTCGGTCTGGTCGGGGTCTGCACCGGCAGCTTCGTGCTCAGCCGCGCCGGACTGATGCGCAACCGGCGCTGCTGCGTGAGTTGGTACCATCACCGCGACTACCTGGAGGAGTTCCCCGACCATCAGCCGGTGGCCGAGCAGCTCTATGTCGTGGACCGCGACCGCATCACCTGTGCCGGCGGCGCGGGCGTCGCCGACCTCGCCGCCTTCCTGATCGAGCGGCACCTGGGCTCCGCCTGCGCCCAGAAGACGATGCATATCATGCTGATCGACAAGGCCCGCCCGCCCGGCCAGTCGCAGCCCCAGCCGCCGACGGCATCGGCGGAGGGGGCTGCCGCCGTCGTCAACGACCGGGTCCGCCGCGCGCTGCTTCTGATGGAGCAGAACCTGAGCGATCCGCTGACGGTCGAGCAGATCGCCCGCCGCCTGAACGTCAGCACCCGCCAGTTCGAACGGCTGTTCCGCGATGCGACGGCGATGAGCCCGACCGGCTTCTACCGCCTGCTGCGCCTGCGTTACGGCCACTGGCTGCTGCGCAACTCCGCCCGGTCGGTGACCGAGATCGCCCAGGAAACAGGATTCGCCGACTGCGCCCACTTCTCCCGCCAGTTCCGCGAAGTCTACGGCGTCAGCCCGAGCGAGCTGCGGCGGGACGGGCCGGCCCCGGAGCCGGCCGTGCTGGCGGAGGGACTGCGGGCGGTGACGGCGCTTGCGCTGGACCGCGACCTGGTGCCGCCGGACCGGCGCTTGTTCGAGTGACGGCGGCCGTCAGCCTTCAAGTATGGGAGGCTCTATTTTTTGGGCCACAGATGCACGCAGACAAACACAGATAGTTCTTTTGGGCCAAAGGCGCGCTACCAGATTGATACTCATCTGTGTTTATCTGCGTGCATCTGCGGCCAAATTTATGGCTTCGTTTCGCGGATCGTCGGCAACATCATCAGTAATGATAACGGCACTGGGCGATGATCAATGTCTCGTCATCGCCGTTACCAAAGTTTCGGTATACCAAGCGGTGTTCCAAGGTGATCCGCCGAGACCACCACCCCGCCCAATCCCCTCTCAATGGCTCAGGTTTCCCAACGCCATCGAAGGGCGTTCGCAAGGTGCTCTTGATCAACTCGTTGATCCTGCGGGCCGTCTTGCGATCGTTCTCCTGCCACCATGTATAATCTTCCCAAGCAGCGTCGGTCCAGGCGAGTCTCGTCAATCCGGCTCACCATCGCCGGTGCGAAGGTCGGTTTCCGCCTCGTCGTCCACCTCTATCAATCCCCGTTCGCTTACCCGGCCAGCTTTGGCGTCCTCCATGGACTCGATGAGCCGAAGGGCGTTGCGAGGCGACTTGATCAGGTGGAGAGTTGCCGCCATGCTCTCGTACTCATCCTGGCTGATCATCACGACAGGGCGCGCATTCTGCCGTGTGACGACGAGGGGCGCATTGCTGTCGCATACTTCATCCATGTACCGGGCCAGATTTTGCCGAAGTTCAGTATAGCTGACGTGTCCCATCGCTCCAGTCTCCGCCACGTTGCTGTACAGATTTATGTACAATGGTGATCGCTGTCAATAACATCCTGCCGATGCGTTCGCGGACCAGTATTCATCTCTGTCCATCTGCGTAATCTGTGGCCAAGAAAAGCAGGGACGCTGCCAACCCGGTAACCTGCCGGCCGGCACGCTACCGCCGCAGCATCTCCCGGCTTGCCAGCAGCGCCCCGCCGACGATCAGCGCGCAGGCAGCCCACACGGTCCAGTGACCCTCGGCCAATCCGAAGGTGATCATCAGCAGCGTCGAGATCAGCGGCGCCCCGTAGGACAAGGCCCCCAGCGCCCGGATGTCGCCGCGCTTGACGCCATGGTCCCAGGCGAAGAAGGCGGCGCCCACCGGGCCGATGCCCAACCCGATCAGGGCGGCCCAGCCGACCGCGTCGTCCGGCCACACCGTCGCCTCCCAGGCCAGATGGCACGCGAGCGCCAGCACCGCCGTCGCCAGGCAGAAGCCCGCGACCGCATCCGTCGGCACCTGTCCGAAGCGCCGGTTCAGCAGCGAATAGGTCGTCCAGATCAGGGCGCTGCCCAGCGCCGCGACATAGCCCGGCAGATACTCGGTGCGGACCGACAATCCGCCGCCCCGGGTTACCAGCAACGCCGTCCCCGCCAGGCCGGCGAAGGCCCCGGCGATGTGCCACCAGCGCAGGCGCTCGCCCGGCAGCAAAGCCGAGAACAGCACGATGAACAACGGCCACAGGTAGTTGATCAGGTTGGCCTCGACCGGCGGGGCCGACTTCAGCGACAGGAAATACAGGAAGTGGAAGCCGAACAGGCCGCCGACGCTCAAGGCCCAGGCGGCAGCCGGCTGGCGCATGGCCCGCACGGGGCTTCGGCCGCCCGCCAGGGTGCCGCAGATCCCCGTCAGTCCCCCGATCGCGAAGGCGACGGCCACCGTCTGGAACGGCGGCAGCGCGCCGGTCAGCGCCGTGAGCGGAGCCAGCAGGGCCCACATCAGGATCGCGGATATGCCGATCAGCGTGGCGCGGCCGGCGGCGGAGCGCCCGGGGGCCGTGACGGGGGAGGACGTGCTCATTGTAGATTTCTGACGTGTCGGGACGGGGGCGTGTCGCTTCCGTTATGCCGAATCGGCTGCTGCATTCTAGCAGCCGGCGGCGATTCCGCGATAGCGTTGGCCCACGGTACAGGGTGAGGCTGGCATGGCGAAATACTCGATTTTCTCCCTCGTGAAGAACGCGGCGTCGCACCATCAGAATTGGGATCGCGCCTGGCGCGACAACCGGCCTAAGGCCGACGGCTACGACGTCGTGATCATCGGCGGCGGCGGGCACGGGCTGGCGACGGCCTATTACCTCGCCAAGGAGCACGGCATCACCAACGTCGCGGTGATCGAGCGGAGCTGGCTGGGCGGCGGCAATACCGGCCGCAACACCACCATCATCCGGTCCAACTACCTGTGGGACGAGAGCGCCGCCCTCTACGAGAAGTCGCTCCAGCTCTACGAGGGCCTGAGCCAGGAGCTGAACTACAACATCATGTTCAGCCAGCGCGGCGTGCTCAACCTCGCCCATAACCTGGGCGACGTGCGCGAGGGCATGCGCCGGGTGAACGCGCTGCGGCTCAACGGCATCGACAGCGAGTGGCTGACGGCCGAGCAGGTGAAGGAATTCTGCCCGATCATCAACATCTCCAAGGATGTCCGCTATCCGATCATGGGCGGCACCCTGCAGCGCCGCGCCGGCACCGCCCGCCACGACGCGGTCGCCTGGGGCTTCGCGCGGGCCGCCAGCGCCCGGGGCGTCGACATCATCCAGAACTGCGAGGTCACCGGCATCCGCCGCGAGAACGGCAAGGTGGTCGGCGTCGAGACCTCCATGGGCTTCGTCAAGGCGCGCAAGGTCGGCATCGTCGCCGCCGGCCATTCCAGCGTGGTGGCGGGCATGGCCGACCTGCGGCTGCCGGTGGAGAGCCATCCGCTCCAGGCGCTGGTGTCGGAGCCGGTCAAGCCGGTGATCGACTGCGTCGTGATGTCCAACACGGTCCACGTCTATGTCAGCCAGTCGGACAAGGGCGAGCTGGTCATGGGCGCCGGCATCGACGCCTATACCGGCTATGGCCAGCGCGGCAGCTTCCACGTGATCGAGCACCAGATGGGAGCGCTTCTGGAACTGTTCCCGATCTTCAGCCGGCTGCGCATGCTGCGCCAGTGGGGCGGCATCGTCGATGTCTGCCCCGACGCCAGCCCGATCATCTCCAAGACGCCGGTCGAGAACCTGTTCATCAACTGCGGCTGGGGAACCGGCGGCTTCAAGGCGACGCCGGGGTCCGGCTTCGTCTTCGCGCATACCATCGCGCGGGGCGAGCCGCACGCGCTGAACGCCGCCTTCGGGCTGGAGCGATTCACCACCGGCCATCTCATCGATGAGCACGGCGCCGCCGCCGTCGCCCACTGAGCCCTGTCTGAGGAACCCGCCATGCTTCTGATCAATTGCCCCTGGTGCGGCCCGCGCGACGAGACCGAGTTCGGCTACGGCGGCGAAGCCCACCGCGCACGCCCGGCCGATCCCTCCGCCCTGTCCGATGCCGAATGGGCCGAGTTCCTGTTCATGCGCACCAACCCCAAGGGCGCCCACCGCGAACGCTGGGTCCACAGCCACGGCTGCCGCCGCTGGTTCAACGTCGAGCGCCATACCGTGACCAACCGGATCCTGCGGGTCTATCCGATCGGCGGCACCGATGCCGTCGCGGAGCAGTCCGACGAACCGATGGTCGAGACGAAGGAACCCAGGCAGGGGAGCGGGTCATGACCAACGGCGCTTTCCGGACTTCTTCCGGCGGCCGGATCGACCGGGGGCGGCCCGTCACCTTCACCTTCAACGGCCGCCGCCACACCGGCTACGAGGGCGACACGCTGGCCTCGGCCCTGCTCGCCAACGGCGTCCATCTCGTCGGGCGCAGCTTCAAGTACCACCGCCCGCGCGGCATCCTGTCCGCCGGGTCGGAGGAGCCGAACGCGCTGATCCAGCTGGAGCGCGGCGGCCGGACCGAACCGAACCTGCGGGCGACCCAGATCGAGATCTACGAGGGCCTGGTCGCCGGAAGCCAGAACGCCTGGCCGTCGGTCGAGACCGACGTGGGCGCCATCAACAACGTGCTGTCCAAGGTCTTCGTCGCCGGCTTCTACTACAAGACCTTCATGCATCCGCAGAGCTTCTGGATGAAGGTCTACGAGCCGGTGATCCGCCGGGCGGCGGGCCTGGGCAAGGCGCCTGCCGAGCCCGATCCCGACTTCTACGACAAGATGCATGTCCATGCCGACGTGCTGGTCGCCGGCGCGGGCCCGTCCGGCCTGATGGCGGCGCTGGCCGCCGCCCGGACGGGAGCGCGCGTCATCCTGGCGGACGAGCAGAACGAGTTCGGCGGTTCGCTGCTCGGCACCCATGAGACCATCGACGGCCGTCCGGCCGCCGACTGGGTCCGCGACGCGGTCGCGGAGCTGAAGGGCTTCCCCGAGGTGCGCCTTCTGCCGCGCACCACCGTGACCGGCTATTACGACCACAATTACCTGATCCTGGCGGAGCGTCGGACCGACCACCTGCCGCGCGGCTCGGCGCCCGGGATCTCCCGCCAGCGGCTCTGGAAGGTCCGCGCGAAGCAGGTTGTGCTGGCGACCGGGGCGCACGAGCGCCCGCTGGTCTTCGCCGACAACGACCGTCCCGGCGTCATGCTGGCGGGCGCCGCCCGGACCTATGTCAACCGCTTCGGAACCCTGCCGGGCCGCAGCGCCGTGGTGTTGACCAACAACGACAGCGCCTACGCCGCCGCCCTCGACATGCATGACGTCGGCATCGGGATCGCCGCGATCGTCGATCTGCGCACCCAGGCCGGCGGCCCGCTGGCGGCGGAGGCGAAGCGGCGCGGCATGCGCATCCTGGCGAACACGGCGATCACCGCGACCCATGGGTCCAAGCGGGTGACCGGCGTCGACGTCATGACGATGAACGGTCCCGGCGAAGGCGTGATCGGCGCCCCGACGCGGATCGAGTGCGACCTCGTCGCCATGTCGGGCGGCTGGAACCCGGCGGTCCACCTGTTCTCGCAATCGACCGGCAAGCTGCGCTACGACGATGCGCTGGCCTGCTTCGTTCCGGGCGTGTCGGTCCAGGCCGAGAGGTCGGCGGGTTCCTGCAAGGGCACCTTCGACCTGCCCGGCTGCCTTGCGGAGGGCGCCGCCGCCGGCGCGGAGGCGGCGCGGGCCGCCGGCCACGGCGACGGCACGGCCCCGGCGGTTCCCCAGGCGGCTTCGGTGCCGCAGCAGCCGATCCGGCCGCTCTGGATCGTGCCGACCACGGCCCCGGTCGGCCATGGCAAGGCCAAGCACTTCGTCGATTTCCAGAACGACGTGTCCGCCGCCGACGTGCTGCTGGCGTCCCGCGAGGGGTACCAGTCGGTCGAGCATCTCAAGCGCTATACCACCACGGGGATGGGCACCGACCAGGGCAAGACCTCCAACGTCAACGCCCTGGCGATCCTGGCGAAGTCGCTGGCCTCGCCGATCCCGCAGGTCGGCACCACCACCTTCCGCCCGCCCTATACGCCGACCACCTACGGCGTGCTGGCCGGCCGCGACGTGGGCGAACTGGCCGACGCGGCGCGCGTCACGCCGATGCAGTCCTGGCACGTCGCCCACGGCGCCGCGTTCGAGGATGTCGGCCAGTGGAAGCGGCCCTGGTACTTCCCGCGGGGCGGGGAGGACATGCATGCCGCCGTCCGGCGCGAGTGCCGCGCCGTGCGCAACGCGGTCGGCGTGCTCGACGCCTCGACCCTGGGCAAGATCGACATCCAGGGTCCCGACGCGGCCCAACTGCTGAACCGCGTCTACACCAACGCCTTCCTGAAGCTGGAGGTGGGCCGCTGCCGCTACGGCGTGATGTGCAAGGAGGACGGGATGGTGATGGACGACGGCGTGACCACGCGCCTCGGCCCCAACCATTTCCTGATGACCACCACCACCGGCAACGCCGCCAAGGTTCTTGACTGGCTGGAGGACTATATCCAGACCGAATGGCCGGACCTGCGCGTGTTCCTGACTTCCGTCACCGAGCACTGGGCGACGGCTTCCATCGCCGGCCCGAAGGCCCGCGAGGTGCTGGCCGAACTGGCGCCCGGGCTGGACCTGGGCGCCGAGGCGTTCCCCTTCATGTCCTACCGCGAGGCGGCGGTGGCGGGCGTGCCGGCCCGGATCTTCCGCATCAGCTTCACCGGGGAGCTTTCGTACGAGATCAACGTGCCGGCCCAGCACGGCCTGCATCTCTGGGAAGAGATCATGCGGGTCGGCGAAAAGCACGGCATCACGCCCTACGGCACCGAGACGATGCACGTGCTGCGCGCCGAGAAGGGCTACATCATCGTCGGGCAGGAGACGGACGCGACGGTGACGCCCCAGGACCTCGGCATGGGCTGGGTGGTGTCCAAGCAGAAGGCCGATTTCATCGGCAAGAGGTCCTTCACCCGCGAGGATACGGCGCGGAGCGACCGCAAGCAGCTGGTCGGCCTCCTGACCGAAGACCCGAACGAAGTATTGCCAGAGGGGGCGCAGCTGACCGCCACCGCCGACGGCCATCCGCCGGTCGCGATGCTGGGCCACGTGACGTCGAGCTATTTCAGCGACACGCTGGGCCGCTCGATCGCGCTGGCGCTGGTCTCCGACGGCTTCAACCGGATGGACCAGCACGTCTACGCGCCGCTGGAGGGCGGCAAGACCGTCAAGTGCGCCGTCACCAAGCCCGTGTTCTACGATCCCGAGGGAGTGCGTCTCCATGGCTGACACCCTGCTCCGGCGCGGCGGCGCCGAGCGCTTCGCCCAGGCCGTCGCGGCGCTGGCCGGCGGTTCCGGTCTCCGGCTTGCTGAACTGACGCCGCCCGGCCAGATCAACCTGCGCGGGCGGCCGTCCGATCCCAGGTTCGTCCGCACGGTCGGCGCCGTGCTCGGCTGCGTGTTGCCGCTCAGCGCCAATACGGTGACCTCGGCCGCCGACGTGACCGTGCTTTGGCTGGGGCCGGACGAGTGGCTGCTGGTGACCCCGCCGGGCGACGAAGCCGCGCTGATCGACCGGCTGCGCGAGGCCCTGGGCGACCTTCATGCCGCCGTCACCGACGTGACCGGCAACCGCACCCGCCTGCGCCTTTCCGGCCCCGGCGCCCGCGAGACGCTGATGAAAGGATGCAGCCTCGACCTGCATCCGGCCAGCTTCAAGCCGGGGCAGTGCGCCCAGACGCTGCTCGCCCGCGCCGGCATCATCCTGCACCAGATCGACGACGCGCCCACCTACGACGTCTATCCCCGCCGGTCCTTCACCGAATACACCTGGATGTGGCTGAGCGACGCCATGGCGGAGTACCGGCGCTAACGGCTTTCTCACATCCAACGGGGGTGGTCATGTCGGTCAGCGTGTTCGACATCTTCAAGATCGGCATCGGGCCGTCCAGCTCCCACACCGTCGGACCGATGAAGGCCGCCGCCGCCTTCATCCGGGCGCTGGATGAACGGGGCGGGCTCACCGCAATTCATCGCGTCACGGCGGAACTGTTCGGCTCGCTGGCGCTGACCGGCGTCGGCCACGGCACCGATCGGGCCGTGCTGCTGGGCCTGTCCGGAGCCGAACCCGAAACCATCGATCCCGATCTGATCCCCAGTATCCTGGAAGGCATCGGAGCAGGACGCCGGATAACCCTGGGGGAACGGCATGAGATCGGCTTCGACCCCGAGACAGACCTGACGCTTCGCCGCGACGAAACCCTCCCGGGCCATCCCAACGGCATGCGCTTCACGGCGCTGGATGCCGACGGAACGGTGCTGGACACCCGGATCTTCTACTCTATCGGCGGCGGATTCGTCGTGACGGAGGAGGAGATGTTCCGCAACGAGCGCGTGGCCGATGCGCCTCCGGTGCCCTACGATTTCGTGAGCGGCAGCCAGATGCTGGAGGCGGCCCGCGCCTCCGGCCTGTCGATCGCCGACATGATGCGGGCCAACGAGCGGGTCCGGCGGACCGATGCCGAGATCGACGCCGGCCTGCGCCGCATCTGGGATGCCATGCAGGCCTGCGTCGCCCGCGGACTGACGCAGGAAGGAAAGCTGCCGGGCGGCCTGGATGTCCGCCGCCGCGCCGCGGCGTTGCACCGCGAGCTGAACGGCAGGGCGGAGGCGTCGCTCCGCGATCCCATGGCGATCATGGACTGGGTCAGCCTCTACGCCATCGCCGTCAACGAGGAGAACGCGGCGGGCGGGCGCGTCGTCACGGCGCCGACCAACGGGGCGGCCGGCCTGATCCCGGCGGTGCTTCACTACTACGACCGCTTCTGCTTCGGCCGCAGCGAGCAGGGCGTCTTCACCTTCCTGCTGACGGCCGGCGCCATCGGCGGGCTGTACAAGCGCAACGCCTCAATCTCCGGGGCGGAGGTCGGATGCCAGGGGGAGGTCGGCGTCGCCTGCTCCATGGCGGCGGCCGGCCTTGCCGCCGCCCAGGGCGGTACGCCGGAGCAGGTCGAGAACGCGGCCGAGATCGGAATGGAGCACAATCTGGGCCTGACCTGCGATCCCATCGGCGGCCTCGTCCAGATCCCCTGCATCGAGCGCAACGCGATCGGGGCCACCAAGGCGATCAACGCCGCGCGTCTGGCGTTGCGCAGCGACGGCCAGCATCATGTCTCGCTCGACAAGGTGATCCGCACCATGCGCGAGACCGGCGCCGACATGCAGACGAAATACAAGGAAACCTCGCTTGGCGGCCTCGCCGTCAACTTTATCGAATGCTGAAGGGCATCGAATGCTGAAGGGCTTTGACATGTCGCACTCCATCGAACGGTTCTTCACCGCCCGCCTCGCCGATAGCGATTCCGAACTGGCGTCCTCCCTTGCCCGGGAACTGCACCGGCAGCAGGACCAGATCGAGCTGATCGCGTCGGAGAACATCGTCTCTTCCGCCGTGCTGGAGGCCCAGGGCTCCGTCCTGACCAACAAGTACGCGGAGGGCTATCCCGGCCGCCGCTACTACGGCGGCTGCGAGTTCGTCGACGTCGCCGAGCAGCTCGCGATCGACCGGGCCAAGGCGCTGTTCGGCTGCTCCTATGCGAACGTCCAGCCCCACTCGGGCGCGCAGGCCAACCAGGCGGTCTTCATGGCGCTGCTCCAGCCGGGCGACACCATCCTCGGCATGTCGCTGGCGGCGGGCGGACACCTGACCCACGGCGCCTCGGTCAACCAGTCCGGCAAATGGTTCAACGCGGTGCAGTACGGCGTCCGGCGCGACGACGCGCGGATCGACTACGGCCAGGTCCGCGACCTCGCGCGCGAGCACAGGCCGAAGCTGATCGTCGCCGGCGGCTCGGCCTATCCCCGGGTGATCGACTTCGCGGCGTTCCGCGCCATCGCCGACGAGGTCGGGGCATACCTGATGGTGGACATGGCCCACTATGCCGGCCTGATCGCGGGCGGCGTCTATCCCAATCCGGTTCCGCACGCCCACGTCACCACCACGACGACGCACAAGACGCTCCGGGGTCCGCGCGGAGGCATGGTGCTGTCGAACGACGCTGACCTGGGCAAGAAGATCAACTCCGCCGTGTTCCCGGGATTGCAGGGCGGTCCGCTGATGCATGTGATCGCCGCGAAGGCGGTGTCGTTCGGCGAGGCGCTTCGGCCGGACTTCAGGAGCTATGCCCGCTCGGTCGTCGACAATGCCCGCGCGCTGGCCTCGCGGCTGGTCGAGGGCGGGGTCGATATCGTGTCGGGCGGAACCGACAGCCACATCGTGCTGGTCGACCTGCGGCCCAAGGGCCTGACCGGCAAGGCGGCTGAAGCGAGCCTGGAGCGCGCCGGGATGACCTGCAACAAGAACGGCATCCCGTTCGACCCGGAAAAGCCGATGGTGACCTCCGGCGTGCGCCTCGGCACCCCGGCCGCCACGACGCGGGGCTTCGGCACGGCGGAGTTCACCCAGGTCGGCGAGATGATCACCCAGGTGCTCGATGGGCTGGCCGCCGCCGGCGGCTCCGGCGACAACGCCGCCGTGGAAGCCCAGGTCCGGGAAAAGGTGCAGGCCCTGTGCGCCCGCTTCCCGATTTATTCCGGAGTGCCCTTGGCGGCTGCCGCGGAGTGAAACCCGGCGGCGCGGAAGGGTCCGCGCCGCCACTCTTCAATGAAGATCGTTGAAGACCGCGTCGAGCGTCGGCGCGTCGAAAATGGTTTCGGCCCAACGGTCCAGATCGTCCATCGACGCCGCCCGCACCCGTTGGGCCACCTCCTCCGGCACCGCTCCGAAGCGTTGGCCGAGTTGCCGGAGCAACACCTCGGCCTTACCCCTGTCCTCGCCCTTGGCTTCGCCCAGGATGACGCCCTCGGCGCGGGCCTCGGCCATGACTTCGCGAAGCGCGTTCGACATGATCATTTCACTCTCCTCCGGCACGATGCGGCCCAAGATCGTCCTCAAGTGCTGGCGGTCCAGGGTCTCCGCCGCGCTGAACAGGTATCTGACCACCGACACGATCACCGCCAAGCCCGCTTCCGCCCCCACCGTCAGCAGCCGCTCCAGCGTCTCCGGCGGATCGGCGTCGCGGCCGGCACGCCATAGGCGTTCCGACGCCGGGTCGGCAGAGACCACGGCCGCGTCCCAGGATGGCTGCCGGTTGCCGCAAAAGGAGTATCGGACACCTTGTCGCAACTTGACGGAAAATTGTCGCGCTAGGGCAGGTGCCCCTGCCGCCGCCAGCGAATTCTTGGGACTGTCACAATGATGGGGAACCGAGGTCAAATGTCTCCCGTCGAAGCGCTTCTCCGCCCCTTGAAAATCAAGCACCTGACCATCCGCAACCGGGTGATGAGCACGTCGCACGCGCCATCCTACGGTTCGGACGGCAAGCCCAAGGAGCGCTACCAGCTCTATCACGAGGAGAAGGCGAAAGGCGGCATCGGGCTGACCATGTTCGGCGGCTCGTCGTCGGTGGCGCTCGACAGCCCGGCGGCCCCGTGGAACCAGATCTCGGTCGCCGACGACAGCGTCGTGCCGTTCTTCCGGGAGTTCTCCGACCGCGTCCATGCCCACGGCGCGGCGCTGATGGTCCAGCTCACCCATATGGGCCGGCGGACCAAGTGGGACACCGAGAACTGGCTGCCGACCGTGTCGGCCTCGCCCAGGCGGGAGGCGGCCAGCCGGACCATCCCGAAGGAGATGGAGGACACCGATATCCGGCGCATCGTCGCCGACTACGCCGCCGCGGCGCGCCGCTGCAAGGAGGGCGGGCTCGACGGGTTCGAGCTGTCGGCCGCCCATGGCCACCTGATCGACCAGTTCTGGAGCCCCTCGGTCAACAGGCGCACCGACAGGTACGGCGGCAGCCTGGAGAACCGCATGCGCTTCGGCATCGAGGTTCTGGAGGCCTGCCGGGAGGCGGTCGGCGACGACTACGTCATCGGCATCCGCATGTCCGGCGACGAGCTGATCGACGACGGCCTGACCCACGAGGACTGCGTCGCCATCGCGCGCACCTATGCGGAGCGCGGGCTGATCGACTTCGCCAACATCCTGGGCGGGCAGGCGCGGGACCATCTGGCCCACGCGATCGTGCTGCCCAACATGTCGTTCCCGGTGGCACCCTTCCTGTTCCTCCCCAGCGCCATCAAGCGCGAGGTGGACATCCCCGTCTTCCACGCCCAGCGGGTGACCGACCTGAACACCGCCGGCCGCGCCGTGGCCGAGGGGCACGTGGACATGGTCGCCATGACCCGCGCCCACATCGCCGACCCGCATCTCGTGCGGAAGCTGATGGAAGGGCGGATGGACGATATCCGGCAATGCGTCGGCGCCGGCTACTGCATCGACCGGATCTATGCCGGAGGCGACGCCTTGTGCATCCAGAACGCCGCCACCGGCCGCGAGCGGACGATGCCGCACGTCATCCCCAAGGCCGACGCGAAGAAGCGCGTCGTCGTCGTCGGCGGCGGACCCGGCGGGCTGGAGGCGGCCCGGGTCTGCGCCGAGCGCGGCCATTCCGTCGTGCTGTTCGAGAAGAACGCAGCGACCGGAGGCCAGATCACCATCGCCGCCAAGGCGACCTGGCGGGAGGCCCTGACCGGCATCACCCGCTGGCTGACCCAGCAGGCGACCAGTCTCGGCACCGACATGCGGCTGGGCGTCGAGGCGACCCCCGCCCTGATCGAGGCGGAGAACCCCGACGTGATCATCCTGGCGACCGGCGGCCATCCCAGCCGGGGCGACGTCAAGGGCGCCGAGCTGGCCGTCACCACCTGGGACATGCTGTCCGGCACGGTGGAGCCCGCCGACAACATCCTGCTGTACGACGGCACCGGCCAGCACCACGCCCCGTCCTGCGCCGAGTTCCTGGCGAAACGGGGCGCCCTGGTGGAGATCGCGACCCAGGACCGCATGATCGCGGAGGAGGTCGGGGCCACCAACCAGCCGATCCACCTGCGCGAGCTGTACAAGCTGGGCGTCGTCATGTCGCCCAACCTCCAGCTCACCGAGATCTACCGGGAAGGCAACAAGCTGGTCGCCGTGCTGCGCAACGAGTTCACCCACGAGGAGGAGGAGCGGCTGGTCGATCAGGTCGTGGTCGAGTTCGGCACCCTGCCCAACGAGAGCCTGTATTTCGACCTGAAGGAGCGCTCGGTCAACCGGGGCGAGCTGGACCTGCGGGCCCTGGTCGAGGGCCGGCCGCAACCCCATCGGAGCAACGGGCACGCGGTCCTGTACCGCATCGGCGACGGCGTCGCCGGGCGCAACATCCATGCGGCGATCTACGACGCCGCCCGCCTGTGCAAGGACCTGTGAGTGCCGGCATGATCGCGACGACGCTCTCCGCCATCGTCATCGCCACCCTGGCCGCCGGCCTGCTGCTGGCCCTGGTCCAGGCCCGGCGCTGGCGGGCCGGCCGCGCGGCCGACGTGGATATCGTCGCCGGGCTGAGGGCGCTGCCGCGCCGCTACCTGGTCGATGTCCACGAGGTCGTGGCGCGCAACAGCTTCAATTCCCGGTTCCACGCGCTGACGGCCGGGGGCTTCCTCGCCTCGCTGGTGCTGATCGTGGCGCTGGCCGTGCCGCCGCTGCGGCACGGCGCCGTCTGGGGCCTGCTGAGCCTGGCGCTGGCGGCCATGCTGGCGGGCGGCCTGATGGTCGGCTGGCGCCGCCGGGTCGAGCGGCCGGCGGAACTGTCCGGCGGACGCTTCAGCCGGCTGCCCTTCGCACTGCTGGCCTATGCCGCGGCCTTCCTGGCGGTGGCGCTGGACCAGGCGGCCGGGGGCGTCCTGCCGGGATGGCTGTCCCTGGCGCTGGTCCTGGTCGGCGCCTGGGGCTGCGCCGAACTGGTGCTCGGCGTGTGGAAGGGTCCGTTGAAGCACGCGATCCACGGCGCCCTCCATCTGGTCGCCCATCCCCGCCCCCTGCGTTTCCGGGACGGCGCCGGCCGCGACAGCGCGATCCGGCCTCTCGACCTGGAGGCGCCGCGCCTGGGCGCGGAGCGTCCAGTGGATTTCGACTGGAACCGGCTGCTGGGTTTCGACGCCTGCGTCCAGTGCGGCCGGTGCGAGACGGCCTGCCCGGCCTATGCCGCCGGCCTGCCGCTGAACCCCAAGAAGCTGATCCAGGACCTGGTGACGGCGCTGGACGAGGATGCGACGGACCGCTCCTATGCCGGCCACGGCCATCCCGGACGCCCCGTCGGCAATGCCCATGGCGGTCCCGCCGAACCCGTCATCGGCCCGACGGTGCATCCCGATACCCTCTGGGCCTGCACCACCTGCCGCGCCTGCGTTCAGGAGTGCCCGATGATGATCGAGCATGTCGATGCCGTGGTCGACCTGCGGCGCTTCCAGACCCTGGAACTGGGCGCCACCCCGGGCAAGGCCGCCGGCATGCTGGAGGAACTCCGGGCGACCGACAATCCCGGAGGACGGCCGCTGTCCCGGCGGCTGGACTGGGCGGTGGACCTGGACCTGCCGGTTCTGGCCGACAAGGGAGAGTGCGACGTGCTGCTGTGGCTGGGCGACGGCGCGTTCGAGCTGCGGACCCAGCGTTCCCTGAGGGCGCTGGTGAGGCTGCTGCGCCGCGCCGGCGTCGATTTCGCGGTGCTGGGGGCGGAGGAGCTGGACTGCGGCGACGTCGCCCGGCGGCTCGGCGACGAGGCGACATTCCAGGATCTGGCACGGCGCAACGTCACCACGTTGCGCCGTCATCGCTTCGACCGCATCGTCACGGCCGACCCCCATGCCCTCCATACGCTCCGCAACGAGTACAGGCCGTTCGGGCTCGACGTTCCGGTGGTCCACCACACCGCCTTCCTGCTGGACCTGCTGCGTGAAGGACGGCTGACGGTCGAAACCCGCCTCCCGGACTCCGTCACCTACCATGATCCCTGCTATCTCGGCCGCTACAACGGCGAGATCGAGGCGCCCCGGGATCTTCTCGACGCGATCGGCGTAGTCCGCGTCGAGATGGAGCGCTCCGGCCTGCGGTCGAGCTGTTGCGGCGGCGGGGGCGGCGCGCCGCTGACCGACGTGGCGGGCGAGCGGCGCATTCCCGATGTCCGCATGGACCATGCCCGCGCGACCGGCGCCGCGACGGTGGCGGTGGCCTGCCCCAACTGCGCGCTGATGCTCGAAGGCGTCGTCGGGCCGAGGCCGCAGGTCGCCGAGATCGCCGAACTGGTCCTGGCCGCCACGGAGCCGCGGCCATGACCCGCAAGCGGCGCGATCCCCGGGCCGAGCTGCTGGCCCTGACGGTGTCGGAACAGCCGCGCCGGCGCATCGCCCGGGGAGCCGCCCCGGCACCGGGCGGCAGGCGCCGCCGCGATCCCCGGGCCGAGCGCGCGGCTGCCGCCGTCCTGGTCGGAGCGCGGCGCCGCATCGACTGGAGCGGCGCCGCCCTGGCCCTTCCGGGGCAGCAGGGCCGGCCGGAGACCGCCGCCGAGGCGGGGCCTTCCGTCCGGATCATCGACGACCCGGCGTTCCTGGTGCTGGTCGTCCTGGACCAGCCCGACGGACGGATGACCGACCATGACCGCCAGGTGATCGCCGCCGGACGCATCCTCGCCGATGCCGGTGGAGGTGCCGTGGCGGCGCTCTCCGCCGGCATCGACGGGGAGTCCGACCTGGGTGCCGCCGGTATCGATCGGGCTATGAAGGTTGACTTCGAACCATTCGCCGGTTATTGCCCGGAGCGGCGCGCCGCCCTGGTGCTCGCCGCGGTGGACAGTCTGAAGCCGCGACACGTGCTGTTTGCCGAGAGTGCTTCCGGCGGTGCCGATCTGGCGCGCCGCGTCGCGGCAGCCACAGGCGAACGGCTCTTTCCGGGTGTCCAGGCACTGACCGCGACCCAGGCGGGCCGGCGCGCCCGCGGCGGTTCGTCGGAACTGGGCCGCGCCCCGTCGCGGCTGATGAGCATCGCTCCCGACGCCGTTCCGCCGCTCGACGATGTCCGCCACGAGGCGCGTCCGATCCCGGCTCCGGATCCGGCCTTCCCGACGTCGCCGGGCATCCGCTCCGCGCGCCTGCTGGAGACCGACCCCGACCGGCTTTCGCTGGCCGAGGCGGACTTCATCCTCAGCGCCGGCAACGGCCTGACGGACTGGGAGGCGTTCGCCGAACTGGCGGAGGCTCTGGGAGCCACGCGCGGCGGCAGCCGCGTGGTCTGCGATGCCGGGCATCTGCCCCGGGACCGCCAGATCGGCGCGTCCGGCACCCTGGTGACGGCGCGCTGCTATTTCGCGCTGGGGATCGCGGGGGCGCCCCAGCACCTGCAAGGCATCACGGAGGTAAAGCACGTCATCGCCGTCAACACCGACCTTCACGCCGAGATGATCAAGCGTGCCGACCTCGCCATCGTGGCCGACGCGCAGGCGGTCATGCCGGCCCTGATCCGCCATGCGCGCGAGCGCCGCCGCGAGCGGGGCGCACATGGTTGATGTTCGGATGATCGAGGTCGCCGTCCTGCTCTCCGCCGGCCGCCACCCGGCATCGGGCCGCCCCAGGCGGGCGCCGCTCGACGCCCAGGCGCTGGAACTGGCGCTGCGGCTGGTCGAAACCGGCCATGCCGCCCGCATCCATGCGCTCCATGCGGGAGACCCGGCGAACCCGGCGCTCCGAGATTACCTGGGCATGGGCCTGGACCGGCTGGAGGTCCTGGACCTGCCGTCCGGCACCGACCCGGTTCCTGCACTGGTCTCCCGGCTGCGGGAGCTGGCGCCGGCGCTCGTCCTGGCCGGGGCGGTCGCCGAAGGTGGCGAAGACAGCGGCATGGTGCCTTATCTGGTGGCACGGTCGCTGGAACGTACGCTCGTTCCGGACGTTGTCGCGCTGGAGCTTTCCGGCGGCGGCGCCGAGTTGACCCAGGCGCTGCCGCGCGGACGGCGCCGGCTGGTCGGTGCCGGACTGCCTCTGGTCGCGACTTTGCATGGATCGGCGCCGGCGGCGCGCCAGGGCGCATTCGCCCGCGCCCGGCGCGGCGCCGTCGACGTCCTGCCGGCCGAGGCCGCCGCCGACGACTTCCTCGCGGATTGCGCCGTTCGGCCGTGGCGGGCCAGGCCCAGGCTGATGGCGTCCCGGCGGGGCGGCTCGGCGCTCGACCGGCTGAAGGCGGCGACCGAGGCCAGGACCGGACAGGGCAGGCTGATGGTCCGTCCGTCGCCTGAAGACGCGGCGTCGGCGATCTACGACTGCCTGATCGAACAGGGAATGATTCGTTGAATGAAATAAGCATGCGGGTACAGTTGCAGGTAACCGATGTAAAAACAGGGAAGAGGACCATGAGATGAAAGCAGCGTTCGAGGGCATAACGAGCAAAGACTCCGTTCAATCGGCTCCGCTGCGCTCATTTCCGGCGGCCCCCGGTGCGGCATCGGCGCCTGTGGCCGTAGCTCGACCGGTCGGCACGAAATCCAAGGAAGCCGCGGGCGATGTCCGGCTCGACGTCTCCAACGTCTACAAGATCTTCGCCGACGACCCGAAGCCGGCGCTCGACATGCTGAACGCGGGCGCCACCAAGGACGAGGTGTTCAAGAAGCTGGGCGTCACCGTCGGCGTCAAGGATGCGAGCTTCCAGGTCCGCAGCGGCGAGATCTTCGTGATCATGGGCCTGTCCGGGTCGGGCAAGTCGACTATGATCCGCCTGCTCAACCGCCTGATCGAGCCGAGCGCCGGCAAGATCGTGTTCGACGGGCGCGACCTCGTGCAGATGTCGAAGAAGGAGCTGATCGGCGTCCGCCGCAAGGACATGAGCATGGTGTTCCAGTCCTTCGCGCTGATGCCGCACCTGACCGCGCTGGACAACGCCGCCTTCGGGCTGGAGATCGCCGGCGTGCCCAAGCAGAAGCGCCACGAGGCCGCCCTGGAGGCGCTGGAGCAGGTCGGGCTGGGCCAGTACGCCGGCCGCTATCCGCGCGAGATGTCGGGCGGCATGCAGCAGCGCGTCGGCCTTGCCAGGGCGCTCGCCAACAACCCGACCATCATGCTGATGGACGAGGCCTTCTCCGCGCTCGACCCGCTGATCCGGACCGAGATGCAGGACGAGCTGCTGCGCCTCCAGCGCGAGCACAAGCGGACCATCATCTTCATCTCCCACGATCTCGACGAGGCCATGCGGATCGGCGACCGGATCGCGATCATGGAGGGCGGCAGCATCGTCCAGGTCGGAACGCCTTACGAAATCCTGCGCAACCCGGCCGACGACTATGTACGCTCCTTCTTCCGGAACGTGGACGTGTCGCGCGTGCTGCGCGCGGGCGATGTGGCGCATTTCCAGGAGGCGACGGCCGTCGTCCGCACGCCGGGCGTGCTCCAGCCGGCGCTGGAGAAGCTGGCCGGGGGCAACCAGGAATACGGCTACGTCCACGACCAGGACCAGCGCTACCAGGGCACCGTGTCGCGCAGTTCGCTGGAGCGCGCGCTGGCGGCGGAGGACCAGCCCCGCTTCGTCCACGCCTTCCTGCCCGACGTCGACCCGATTTCTGCCGAGACGCCGCTGCACGAGGTGATGCGCACCGTCGCCTCGACCGAATGCCCGGTCCCCGTGGTGGACGGCGAGAACAAGCTGGTCGGCTCGATCTCGCCCTCGTCCCTGCTGAAGACCCTGGATCGGGAGGGCTGACCCGATGGACTTCCAGATCCCCCTCGACATCTGGGTCGAAGACCTCGTCAACTACATCCTCGACAATTTCCAACCGTTCCTGGACGGCATCGCCGCCGTGGTGGACGGCTTCGGCGCCACGATCGACGGGGCGCTGCTGGCCCTGCCGGTCTGGCTGATGATCGTCCTGCTGACCGCCTTCTCCGGCTGGCGGGTCAGCCTGCGCTTCGGGCTGTTCACGCTGGTGGCGCTGCTGCTGATCGTCTCCATGGGCCTTTGGACGGAGACGATCTCGACCCTCGGCCTTGTGCTGGCGGCCACCATGCTCAGCCTGATCCTGGGCGTGCCGCTGGGCGTCTGGATGGCGCGGAGCAAGCTGGTCGAGGGCATCTCCAAGACGACGCTCGACTTCATGCAGACCATGCCGGCCTTCGTCTACCTGATCCCGGCGGTCATGTTCTTCGGCCTGGGCCGGGTCCCGGGCATCATCGCCACCGTGATCTTCGCGATGCCCCCGGCGGTCCGCCTGACCGCGCTGGGCATCCAGCAGGTCCCGGTCGAGATCGTGGAGGCCGCCCGTGCCTTCGGCTGCACCGACCGCCAGCTGCTGTTCCGGGTCCAGCTTCCCAACGCCCGGCCGTCGATCATGGCCGGCATCAACCAGACCATGATGCTGGCGCTGTCGATGGTCGTCATCGCCTCGATGATCGGCGCCGGCGGCCTCGGCAACGTGGTGCTCCAGGGCATCCAGCGGCTCGACATCGGGCTGGGCTTCAAGAGCGGCCTGGCGGTGGTTCTGCTCGCGATCATCCTGGACCGCATCACCCAGAGCTTCGGGGCCAGGGCGGCGGCGCCGTCCAAGGGCCGGTTCGCGGTGCCGGCCTTCATGCAGCGGCTCATGCCCTCGGCTCCCCGTTCGAACCCGACGCATTAGGCGCCGGGCAATAATCAAAACGATGATACAGGAGGCTAACAGAAGATGGGAATTTTTTCCAGAACTTTGAGCATCGCCGCGACCTCGGCCGTCGCCGCCGTGATGGTGGCCGCACTGGCCGGCCCCGCGCTGGCCGCCGAGAAGAAGATCAACATCGGCTGGACGGCCTGGTCCGACGCCGAGGCGGTGACCAAGCTGGCGAAGAAGGTCCTTGAGGACCGGATGGGCTACACGGTCCAGCTGACCATGGCCGATATCGGGATCCAGTACCAGGGCATCGCGTCGGGCAACCTCGACGCCATGCTGATGTCGTGGCAGCCGCTGACCCACAAGCCCTACCTGGACAAGGTCCGGCAGGACGTGGTCGATCTCGGTCCCATGTATACCCGCGCCAAGCTGGGCTGGGTGGTGCCGGCCTATATACCGGAATCCGAACTGAAGACCATCGAGGACCTGAAGAAACCGGAGGTGAAGCAGAAGCTCGGAAGCAAGATCCAGGGCATCGACCCCGGCGCCGGGCTGATGCAGGCGTCCGAAAAGGCGCTGAAGGACTACGGCCTGACGGATTATCAGCTCATTTCGGCCAGCGACGCCGCGATGCTCGCCGGCGTCGAGCGGGCGGAGCGCCGCAAGGACTGGATCGTCGCCACGAGCTGGAGCCCGCACTGGATGTTCGCCAAGCACGAGCTGCGCTACCTGGACGATCCCAAGGGAGCGCTCGGCGGGCTGGAGAGCGTCAACAAGCTGGTCCGCAAGGGCTTCTACCAGGAGCAGCCGGAAGCCTATGAGTTCCTGGGCCGCATGGTGCTGCCGCTGGCCGACGTCGAGGCGATCATGTTCGAGGCCCAGGGCAGCAGCTACGAGCAGGCGGTGGACAATTACATCCAGAAGAATCCCGAGCGGATCGAATACTGGGTCACCGGCCAGTTGAAGGCCGGCTGAGGGGGTCTTCGGTCGTAACTTTTGATTTCGCCCGCAGGGCGAACGCCGACGGCGGACCCCGACGTTTGCGCAGAGTGTCGGCGTTGGCCCTGCGGGCCAAGGCCGACCTACGCGAACCCGATCACCCGGGCCAGCTCGGAGGCCACGGCGCGGCCTTCCAGGGGACGGTCTTCCAGGGTCGCCACCGGCCTGACGCCCAGGCTGTTGGTCACGGCGATCTCCGTGGCACGCATCAGCTCCTCGACGGTCACGGGGCGCTCGATCACGGGAAGGCGCTCGATCGCAAGACCGCGTGCGATGCCCGGCAGCGCACCCTCGGCGGCGGGCGGGGTCACCAGCACGCCGTCGATCACGGCGAAGACGTTGCCGACCGTGGCCTCGGCCAGGCGGCCCCGGGTGTTCAGCATCAGCGCGTCGTCGGCGCCGCGGTCCGCCGCCTCGCGCCGGGCGAGGATGCCGTCGAGATAGTTCAGGCTCTTGAGCCGGGAGAGCGGGGACAGCTCGTTCCGGCAGGTCGAGCGGGCGATCACGGCACGAGCCGGCGCCGGGGGAGGCGGGGCCGGTGCCACCGTCGCCAGCAGCGTCGGCCGGGGCATGTCTGGCGGAAGCAGGCCGCGGGGCGCCGGTCCCCGCGTCAGGGTCAGCCGCACCGAAGCCTCCGCCAGTCCCGTCTCATCCAGCAGGGAAGCGATCCCGGCGGCGATCGCCGGGGCATCCATCGGCAGGGGAATGCCCAGCACAGCCGCTCCGCCGGCCAGCCGCGCCAAGTGGCGGTCCAGGTGGCGGGGGTGCCCGGCCGCGACGCGGATCGTCTCGAACAGCCCGTCGCCGAGCATGAAGCCCCGGTCGGCCGGGTCGATCCGCGCCGCCTCCGCCGGGACCACGGCGCCGTTCAGCCAGACCCTCATTCCGCCCTCCATTCCGGATCGACCGCCCGCAGCAGCGGCGCGATCTTGACCAGCATCTCCTCGTACTCCCGCGCCGGGTCGCTGTCGGAGACGATGCCGCCGCCGGCATGGGCGGCGATGCGGTCCGGCGTCACCATCAGGGTGCGGATCAGGATGCTGCTGTCCATGGCGCCGTCGAACCCGATCCAGGCCAGCGCACCGCAATAGGGACCGCGCCGGCAGGCCTCCAGCTCGTCGATGATCTCCATGGCGCGGATCTTCGGCGCGCCGGTGACCGATCCGCCGGGAAAGGTGGCGCGCAGCAGCCCGACCGGGCCGATGCCGGGGCGAAGCTGCGCCTCCACCACGGAGACCAGGTGATGGACGCTGGCGAAGCTCTCCAGCGCGCACAGGCTGGGCACCGTGACGCTGCCGGTCCGGGCGACCCGGCCCAGGTCGTTGCGCATCAGGTCCACGATCATCAGGTTCTCGGCCCGGTCCTTGGCGCTGGCGGCGAGGGTGCGGGCATTGCGCGCGTCCTCTTCCGCCGTGGCGCCGCGCGGCAGGGTGCCCTTGATCGGCCTTGTCTCGACACGGCCATCGGCCGACAGCTTCAGGAACCGTTCCGGCGACGCGCTGGCCAGGGTCAGCCGGGGGCCGCAGGCGGCATGGGCCGCGAAGGGCGCGGGGCTGAGGGACCGCAGCCGTCGGTACAGATCGAAGGCGGACAGATCCGCCGGCCGGCCGGCGGTGAAGCGGCCGGTGAAGTTCGCCTGGAAGATGTCGCCGGCCCGGATATAGTCCAGCACCCGGCCGACCCGCCGCTCGTACTCGGCCCGCGTCAGCTCCGCCCGCCACGGCCCGGCGGCGGAGGGCGGTTCCGCGGGAGCCTGCGGTGCGGCTTCCAATCGTGCGCCCACCGACTCCAGCTTTCCGGTACCGCCGAGGGACGTGATCCAGCAGCGCCGCTCCCGGTGGTCGAAGGCGACCACGACGTCATAGAGGCCGACCGCCATGTCCGGGAGGCCGAGGTCGTCGCCGTGCCGGCCGGGCAGGCGTTCCAGGTGCCGCCCCAGGCCATAGCCCAGGAATCCCGCCGCTCCGCCGCACCAGGGTGCCGGCCCCGCGCCGGGAGCCACCGGGTTCCGCGCCAGCTCGGCCTCCAGCACGGCGAAGGGATCGCCCGGGACCGGCCGCCCGTCCGCCTCGACGCCGCCCGGGCCGGCCAGGATCGTGCGGAAGGGCTCGACCGCCAGGTAGCTCCACCGGCTGCGGGCATCCCCGTCCGCGGCACTGTCGAACAGCACCGCGAAGGGGTCCGACGCCCAGGGGGCGAAGGCCGGGACGGGGTCGCGCCAGGGGATCTCTCGGATGATCATGGTCTCGGACGATGTCGCGCTTTGAGAGAAAAATGACGCATTTGCGGAGGCCCGGCCAGTCCGTCCGTCGCACCATCGGCGTCGGGCGGGACGAGCGCCCGATTGCCGCGGGAGAGCCCTTGAATGTCGACGATGGTTGCATCCTCTTTGGAAAGCCTGCTCCGGCGCCGCAAGCCGGGCTATAGCCTGGAAGCGCCGTTCTATACCAGCGGCGAGATCTTCGAAGCGGACCTCGACATCATCTTCCGGCGGCACTGGATCTATGTCGGCGTCGAGCCCGACGTGCCGGAGCCGGGCGACTGCATGGTGGTGGATATCGGAACCGCCTCGGTCATCATCGCCCGCGACGACGACATGGGCCTGCGGGCCTTCCACAATGTCTGCCGCCACCGGGGCGCCCGGCTGGTGCTGGACGAGAAGACGACGGTCGGCAACATCGTCTGCCGCTACCACCAGTGGACCTACGGCCTGGACGGCTCGCTGCTGTTCGCCGAGCACATGGGACCGGGCTTCGACACGGGGTGCCACGGCCTGAAGAAGGTCCACCTGCGCAACGTCGCCGGCCTGATCTTCATCTGCCTGGCCGCCGAGCCGCCGGCCGACATCGAGGACATGGCGCGCGACCTGGAGCCCTATATCGCGCCCCACGACATCGCCAACGCCAAGGTCGTCCAGCAGATCGACCTGGTCGAGGAGGGCAACTGGAAGCTCACGATGGAGAACAACCGTGAGTGCTACCACTGCTCGGTCAACCATCCCGAGCTGACCATCCCGCTGTTCGCCTACGGCTTCGGCTTTGCGCCGGACGAGGTGGACGAGGTCGGCCGCGAGCAGATCGCCCGCTACGACGGGCTGGTCCGCGACCTGGAGACCCGATGCGAGGCCCGGGGCATCGGCGCGCGGGAGGTCGACCATCTGGACGACCGGGTGACCGGCTATCGCGCCCAGCGCCTGCCGATCGATCAGCACGGCGAGTCCCAGACCATGAACACCCAGGTCGCCTGCCGGAAGCTGCTCGGCAATCTCACCGATTCCAAACTTGGCGGGCTGTCGGTCTGGACCCAGCCGAACTCCTGGCACCATTTCATGAGCGACCACATCGTGACCTTCTCGGTGCTGCCGCTGAGCCCGGAGCGCACGCTGCTGCGCACCAAGTGGCTGGTCCACAAGGACGCGGTCGAAGGCGTGGACTACGACCTGCGCAACCTGATCTCGGTCTGGGCCGCGACCAACAACCAGGACGGCGAGCTGGTCGGCTACGCCCAGTCGGGTGCCCGCAGCCCGGCCTACGAGCCCGGCCCCTATTCGGTCCATACCGAGATGCTGGTCGAGAAATTCACCAACTGGTATGTCGGCCGCATGTCGGCCCACAACGCCGCCCGCGCTGCGGGCGACGGCGCACGCTGAGATGAGAGCAGGAAAGCGGTGATGCTGATGACCGACGCACCTGTCCTGGAGATTTCCGCGGAAGACGCCCTGGCGTCCCAGGTCACCCGGGAGCTGCCGGGATGGGACCCGGAGATCGACGACGTCCTGGTCTGCCGGCAGGTCCGGGACGAGACCCATGACGTCAGGACCTTCGTCTTCTCGGCGCGCGAGCCGCGCCTGTTCCGCTACAAGCCGGGCCAGTTCATCACCCTGGACCTGCCGATCGGCGGGCAGGTGATCAACCGCTGTTACACGATCTCGTCCGCGCCGACACGGGGCCACCTGATCTCGATCACGGTCAAGCGGGTGCCGGGCGGCCCCGTCTCCAACTGGCTTCACGACACCTTGAAGCCGGGGATGGAGCTGCGCGCGGTCGGTCCGCTGGGGGACTTCACGACGATCGACCATCCGGCGCCGAAATACCTGTTCCTGTCCGGCGGCAGCGGCATCACGCCGCTGATGTCGATGGCACGGACCTATCACGACCTGGCCCAGGACCGGGACATCGTCTTCGTCCACAGCGCCCGCAGCCCCGCCGACATCATCTTCCGGACCGAGCTGGACCTGATGGCGCGCAACCTGCCCCGGTTCTCGACCGCCTACGTGTGCGAGACGACCGACACCGAGCGCGCCTGGAGCGGCTTCCGGGGCCGGCTGACCCTGCCGATGCTGCGGCTGATCGCGCCGGACCTGCCGGAGCGGACGGTCTTCACCTGCGGCCCGGCGCCCTACATGGCGGCGGTCCGGGCGATGCTGGCCGAGGCCGGCTTCGACATGCGGCGCTACCACGAGGAGAGCTTCGATTTCGCGGCCCTGGCCGAGGCCCAGCCCGACGCGGCGGCGGCTTCGACGGTGGTGCCGGTGCCGCCCCCCGAGGCGGTCGCGCGCACTTTCCGGGTGGAATTCGCGAAGTCCGGCCGGGTGATCGAATGCGACGCCGGGACGTCCATCCTGACCGCCGCCCGGGTGGCGGGCATGCGCCTGCCGTCGTCCTGCACCAAGGGCCTGTGCGGCACCTGCAAGAGCAAGCTGGTCGCCGGCACCGTGGACATGAAGCATGGCGGCGGCATCCGCCAGCGCGAGATCGACGCCGGGCAGGTGCTGCTGTGCTGCTCCAAGCCGACCAGCGACGTGGTGGTGGACCGGTAGGCGGGGTGCCGGTCGGCGGAGCGGGGGCCGACCCCCGGGGGTAAGGCCGGAAATGTCATCATTTGTCGTCATGCGCCGCGGCTCCATCGGCGAGTTCGAGGCGCGGGCTGGGTCCGGCTTCTTCCGGTGCCTGCGGGTCGCGCGGCACCGGCATGGGCGGCCGGCCCCCGGCCGCGTTGACATGAGGCACGGTGCCGGAATCCGCCGGCTCGATCGTCGACACCCCTGGGGTAAGGCCGCGAATGTCATGATCCGTCATCACTGGCCGTAACCTCCTGCGAGCATCCGGGTCCGGTTCCTCCATCGGCCGCCGTCCGTCGCCGAACCCGGCCGGAAGTTTCCGGGCGGCGGGCGTGTGCCTGGACGGCGGTATCGGGCATGGCGGGGCTCTTCGGGAAGAATGGATCATAGGCTTTTACACCTATCATCGTAAGATTTCCATCCCGTTCATCGAAGCCGGGGTGGGTTTCAGCCGCTCCCGACATCGGCGTGCCGGCTCGATCCGGTCGAGCGGGCAAGGATCCGATCGACCCGTCAATTCGCTCCGACCCCTTTCCCAGGCTTTTGGATGACCTCGGGATCGTCGTGGAAACTTTGAAGGCGTCCGTATTTTCTCAACCTGTAGCTTCGCTTTCTTGCCGCCCCTGAGATACAACTCACGGATATCCCGATCCGGAGGGTGGACAATCCGGGTTCGTGGCCTCGGCAGCCCGCGTCCGCACAGGATGCCGGGGCGTTCGTCTGTCCGGCGCATCGAGGTCTGACTCTGAATGAAGTCGCGTATTTCGCGTAAATGGTTCCTTTTTCTCGTCACCGGTCTGTTCCTTCTCGGCGGCGGCGCCTATGCTGCCTATCTCGAGGTGCGCGGCATTCCGGGCTGGCTGAGCTACGACGCCGAGGTCGAGCCGACGCGGCGGGACCAGGCGCTCCGGTCGGCGTTTCTCGATCCCGCGGCCGGAGTGGAGGAACGGTACGAGGCTTTGTTCACCTACTTCATGGAAGGGTACATGGCATACCGCTCGCCCAGGGGCGAACGGGTCCAGTACCCCGGCGCGCCGAGCGGGGCGGGCTATGAAATCAACGGCCTGGAAGGGTTCGCCAGGACGGCGGTCCTGGCGGCGGCCTGGGTCCATTCCGGGCGCGATCCGGTGGTCCGCCTCGGCGGCGAGATCGGCGCCGTGGATCTGGTCGAGGTCCTGCGGGCCGGAGTGCTGGCCGGGACGGACAGGGACGGCGACGCCTATTGGGGCGACCTGCGGGACTACAACCAGCGCACCGTCGAGGCCGCCGACGTCGCCCGCATCCTGTGGATGACCCGGGACCGGATCTGGGACCGCCTGACCCCTGCCGAGCGGGACCGGATCGCCGCCTGGCTGGCTCCGGCCCTGACCGTGAAGGTCCGCGACAACAACTGGCACTTCTTTCCCCTGATGGTCGGTATCGTGCTGAAGGACCTCGGCGTGGCGGGCGCCGAGGTTCCGCTGCACCATTACAGGACCTTCATGGGTCATTACCGCGGGCACGGCTGGTTCTTCGACAACCCCGAGGGCATCGACTTCTACAATGCCTGGGGCATCAGCTACGAACTGGCCTGGATCCGGATGGTCGATCCCGATTTCGACGGCGACTTCAACGCGGATGCCCTCCAGGCGTCCACCTCGAACATCCTCCACCTGATCAGTCCCAAGGGCGTTCCGATCATGGGGCGCAGCGTCTGCTACCGCACGGCAGTTCCGGCCGCCGTCGTGGCGGAAGCCGCCGCAGCGCCCGAGAACGTCGCGCCGGGGCAGGCGCGGCGCGCCCTGGACGCGGTTTGGCGGCATTTCGTGGAGCGCGGTGCCCTCCGGGGCGGGCAGCTGACCCAGGGCTATTACGGCCAGGACCTCCGTTTCGTCGAAGCCTATACGGGCACCGGAAGCTGCCACTGGGGACTGAGGTCGCTCGTCATGGCCTTCCTCCAGCCGCCGGGCTCGCCCTTCTGGACCGATCCCGAGCAGCCCCTGCCGGTCGAGGTCGCCGACTACGACCTGGACCTGGAGAAGATCGGCTGGAAGGTTTCCGGACGGCAGGCGACCGGCGACATCACGATCGAGATTCCCGCCAACCCGGACATCGAGCATCCGGTCGGCGACCACACGCTGCTGCGCCGGACGATGGAGACCCTGACGAGGCGCCTGTACCGGCCCTACAACCACGCGGTCAAGTACGAAGGCAGGTTCTACTCGACCGCCGAGCCCTTTCCGACGCGGCAGTGAGGGAGGCAAGGGCGGCTGGAGCGTGGCACCTTGGATATGCGCCAATGCGGATCGGCGGCATATCCTCATATGATCAGGCTGTTGCCGACTTTGATCTCGAGAATGGTCAACGTTGGCGAAACAGCCCGCGATCGTTGGAGCGGAACCCGATCGGGTTGAACCGCTCCGGTCCTCGCAGCCAACGGGTTCACTCGCCGCACCGTGTTGCGCCATGGGCGCAACCTACGGTTCGATGCAGGGCGGAGGTGATGCGAGCCGAAGGTCGTAGGTTGCGCCCATGGCGCAACGCATCGGATCAGATATCTCGGAAGGTTCGACCTGATCGGGTGCAATTCTAGCGTTCTTCATCGTCAGGTTGGCCCGCATCCAACCTGCCTTGTTCGAAGCCGGCATGAAACGAAGAAAGCTGGCCACAGATGACGGCGATATCCTCAGATGATCAGGTCCGTATCTTTGTCCATCGCCGTCATCTGTGGCAGGAACCTGTGCGAATCCCATAGTGCGACGATTGGCACGTAAGTATTCGGCGGTTTCCGACGGAAAGCGATCCGTCAGCGCCTTTCCGCCTCCTCCAGGATCCACGTCCTGAAGACCTCGCGGCTTTCGCCGGCCGGTCGCGGGACGGAGCCGCCGGGCTCGGCCTCGACGATGAAATAGCCTCGGTCGGCGCGTTCGTATGGTTCCCCGGCGGCGACGAGCTGACCGCCCCTCACCAGCGCATCGACCAGCGGCGACCAGCCCAGCGCCACGCCCTGGCCCATCAGCGCCGCCTGGAGGACCAGGGGATAGTTGTTGAAGGTCAGGTCGAGGCCGGCCGGCCGGCGGCCGGTCACTCCGTGGATCTCGAACCAGTCGCGCCAGGACAGCCAGGGCGCCGCGTCCGAGCTCTCCAGGTGGAGGAGCGGCAGGGACTCCAGCAGTTCCGGGCGGGCGGAAAGGCCTGATCCGTCGAGGAAGCCCGGGCTGCAGATCGGGACGACGACTTCCGGGAACAGGGGGCGCGCGGTGCAGCCGGGCCAGGCGCCGGTGCCGAAACTCACGGCCACGTCGATCGCCTCCCGCCGGATGTCGATCGCGTCCTGCGAGGTGACGATGCGGACGTCCAGGTCGGGCATCCGCTCGCGCAGTTCCGCCAGGCGCGGCATCAGCCACCACGCCGCGAAGCCGAAGTCGGTCGCCACGTTCAGGACCCGGCGCCCGCGCCCGGCCCGGATCGCGGCCAGGACCGCGCCGATCTCGTCCAGTCCCCGGCGCACCACCTCGAACAGGCGTCCGCCCTCGGCGGTCAGGGCGACGCCCCGGTGGAGCCGGCGGAACAAGGGCACGCCCAGGTCCGCTTCGAGCCAGGCGACCTGATGGCTGACCGCGGACTGGGTCACGCCCAGCTCGCGCGCCGCGGCGCTGAAGTTCAGATGGCGGCCGGCGGCCTCGAAGAAGGCCAGCGGCTGGAGCGGCGGGCGGCGGATCGACATGAGCGCTCCTCATACCATCATGATCAACGAGCGGCTTCACGCCGACCGCATTCGACTGGAATTGTAGTGAACGCGACGGCGCGGATCATCAGGCCGAATGGAATCGCCGGACGGCATCGCCGGATGGAACGTTTCGCGCGGCCGGGGCCTTACCCCGGGAAGCAGGCACAGCAGAGAAAGGTGTATCGAATGTCAGGGCGCACTGCGGGCCGGCCGAACATACTGATCCTCATGGCCGATCAGCTGACACCGGGGGTGCTGGCGGCTTATGGCGGCGGGCCGGCGAAGACGCCGCACATCGACGAGCTCGCGGCCGGCGGGGTCACCTTCGAATCCGCCTATTGCAACAGCCCCCTGTGCGCGCCGTCCCGCTACGTCTTCATGTCCGGCCGGCTGCCGTCGGCCATCGGCGCCTACGACAATTCGGCGGAGTTCCCGTCCGACGTCCCGACCTTCGCCCACTATCTGCGCCATGCCGGATACCAGACCATCCTGTCCGGCAAGATGCATTTCTGCGGGCCGGATCAGCTCCACGGGTTCGAGCAGCGGCTGACCACCGACATCTACCCCGCCGATTTCGGCTGGACCCCGGACTGGAGCGATTTCGAGCATCGGCCGTCCTGGTATCACAACATGGGCTCGGTGATCGACGCCGGGCTGTGCGTGCGGACCAACCAGCTCGATTTCGACGAGGAGGTGGTGTTCGAGGCGCGGCGCAAGCTGTTCGACATCGCCCGCGGGCGCGACGGCCGGCCGTTCTGCATGGTCGTGTCGATGACCCATCCCCACGATCCCTACGCGATCACCGCCGAATATTGGAACAGGTACCGCGACGACGAGATCGCGTTGCCGCGGGTCACCCTGCCGCCCGACCGGCTTGATCCCCACTCCCGCCGGCTGAGGCATGTCTCCGACATGGACAACGCCGAGATCACGGAGCAGCACGTCCGCAACGCGCGGCGGGCCTATTACGGGTCCGTCTCCTTCATCGACGACCAGATCGGGCTGGTGATGCGGTCCCTGCGCGACAGCGGCCAGGCGGAGAACACCATCGTCGTGCTGCTGTCGGACCATGGCGAGATGCTGGGCGAGCGCGGGCTCTGGTACAAGATGAGCTTCTTCGAGCCGTCCTGCCGCATCCCGCTGATCGTCCACGCGCCCGGGCGCTTCCAGCCCAGGCGCGTGGCATCGTCGGTTTCCTCCGTCGACCTGCTCCCCACCCTGGCGGAGATCGCCCATGACGGCGGCGCCCCGCCCTTTGCCACGCCGATCGAGGGCCGCAGCCTGCTGCCCCACCTCCAGGGGACCGGCGGCCACGACGAGGCGATCGGCGAGTATCTCGCGGAGGGCGCCGTGGCGCCGGTCGTCATGATCCGGCGCGGGACCGGGAAGTTCGTCCACTGCCCGGCCGATCCCGACCAGCTCTACGACCTGGCCGACGATCCGGACGAGCTGGTCAACCTGGCGGAGCGGCCCGAGGCGGCCGACACCGTCGCGGCCTACCGGGCGGAGGTCGCCCGGCGCTGGGACCTGCCGGCGCTGCACGCCCGGGTGCTGGAAAGCCAGCGGCGGCGGCACCTGGTCTATGACGCGCTCTGCCACGGGGAGCGCCGGTCGTGGGACCACCATCCGCCGAACGACGCCTCGCGGAAATACATGCGCAACCATATCGACCTTGACGAGTTGGAGGCGATGGCCCGCTTTCCGGCGGTTCAAAGACCCTGAGCCGCCGATCTTGGGAACAGATGCGAAAGGACCGACGATGAAGGCAATGAGCGTGGCGGCAGGCATGGCGCTTGCCGGGTTCCTGGCGGCTTTGCCGATGGCCCAGGCCGGGGCGGCGGACCCGGCCTCCTGCAAGCTGGTCCGCATGTCCGACCCCGGCTGGACCGACATCACCGCGACCAACGCGGTCGCCGGCATCCTGCTGAAGGCGCTGGGCTACGAGCAGAGGGTGGAGACGGTGGCGGTGCCGATCACCTTCCAGGGACTGAGGACCGGCCAGATCGACGTCTTCCTCGGCAACTGGATGCCGGCCCAGAGCCATCTGGCCGGCCCGCTGCTGGAGAACAAGGAGGCCGACCTGCTGCGCGCGAACCTGGAGAACGCCAAGTTCACGCTGGCGGTGCCCGACTATGTCGCGGAGGCCGGCGTCCGCAGCTTCGCCGACCTGGACAAGTTCGCCGACAAGTTCGAAAGCAAGATCTACGGCATCGATCCCGGCGCCCCCGCCAACCAGAACATCGACCGGATGATCGGGGCCGACGCCTTCGGGCTGGGCGACTGGTCGCTGGTGCCGTCGAGCGAGCAGGGCATGCTGGCCCAGGTCAACCGCAAGGCCCGGCGGGACGACTGGATCGTGTTCCTCGCCTGGGAGCCGCATCCGATGAACGAGAAGTTCGACATCACCTATCTCAGCGGCGGCGACGAGTATTTCGGTGCCAACTACGGCGGTACCACGATCAACACCCTGGCGCGCCGCGGCTATGCCCAGGACTGCCCGAACGCCGGCAGGTTGTTCAGCCAGCTGGTCTTCACCACCGACATGGAAAACGCGATCATGCAGGGGATCGAGGACAAGCGGCAGGACCCCGCCGTGGCCGCCGCGGAAGTCCTGAAGGCCGACCCCGGGCCGATCGCCGCCTGGCTCGACGGCGTCACCACCCTGGGCGGCGACCCGGCGCTTCCGGCGGTCAGGCAGGCGCTGAAGCTGGACTGACCGACGGCAGGGCCGGTTCGGGAAGCAGCCGGCCCACCGTCCGGATCACCTCCTCCGCCAGGAACGGCTTCCGGAGCGTCGCCCAGGCGCCGAACTGCTCGGCATGACGCAGGAAATCGCAGCTGCCGAGCCGTCCGCCGCCCGAGATCGCCATGATCGGCAGGTCGGGGAGGGTGCGCCGGAGCTCCCGGATCGTCTCGATCCCCTCCTTGGTCGGCATCAGGATGTCGCAGATCACCAGGTCGGGCCGGCAGCGGGCGACCTCGCCGAGCCCTTCCTCGCCGTCGGCGGCCTCGGCGACGCGGTAGCCGGCCCGGGTCAGGATGCGGGACAGTGTCAGCCGGACCAGCTTCTCGTCGTCGATCACGACGATCGTCTTCGCCTGGGCGGGGTCGGGAAGGAAATCCATTCGAATACCTGTCGCTGTTCGTCAGATGAAGTCGCAGGGGACGGGTTCCAGGCCGGCCGCCTCGAAGGCGGGCAGGTGGATATCGAACACCGTGCCTTCGCCGGGCCGGCTCCGGCACTCGATGCGGCCGCCATGGCCGGCTACGATGCCGTGGACGACGGCAAGGCCGAGGCCCGTGCCTTCGCCGACCGGCTTGGTCGTGAAGAAGGGTTCGAAGGCGCGCGCCCGGACCGCCTCGTCCATGCCGGATCCGGTGTCGGCGACGCTCAGGCGGACCTCTCCGCCGGCGGCGGTCACGGTCACGGTCACGGTTCCGGCGCGATCCCCGATCGCCTGGGCGGCGTTGGTCACAAGGTTGACGAACACCTGGTGGAGCTGCGACGGGTCGGCCAGGATCTGCGATCCGGGGTCGCAGCGGAGCTCGACCGCGACGGCGGGCGGCAGCGCGTGGCGCAGCAGTTCCCAGGCGGAGTCGAACGCCGCCCCGACATCGACCGGCCGGCGCTCCGGCGTTTCCTTCCGGCTGAAGGCGAGGATCCGGCGCACCAGGTCGCGGGCCCGGGCGGCGCCGTGGATCACCACCTCCAGGTCGGCGCGCTCCGCGCTGCCGGGGGGAAGGCTCTCCAGCACGCATTCGGTCAGGCCGAGTACGGGCACCAGGGCGTTGTTCAGGTCGTGGGCGATGCCGCCGGCCAGGGTGCCCAGCGCTTCCATCTTCATCGCCTGCTGCAGCTGCCGTTCCAGCTCCAGACGCGTGGCCTCGGCCCGGCGCTGCTCGGTGACGTCCTGCAGGGTCCCGATGAGCGCGACGGTCCGGCCGCCGGCGAAGACGGGCTCGCACTTGCAGCGGCAGCGCCGCGCCTCTCCATCGGGCCGGGTGATGTCGAACTCGATGCCGGGAGGCGTCGAGCCGGCGACCGCCTCGTCCAGGAAGCGCCGCAGGTCGCCGCGGATCTCCTCGCCGACCAGTTCGAAGATGTTGGCGATCGTCGGGCCGTACGCCATCGGCTGGCCGAAGATCCTGTACATCATGGGCGACCAGAGGATCCGGCCGGATGCCAGGTCCAGCTCCCAGCTGCCCATGCGCGACACGGTCTGCGCGCGGGTCAGGTGCTGCTCGTTCCGGCAGAGCCGCTCCCCCGCCGCGCGCAGGGCCTCGGTCGCCCGATCCCGGCGATGCATCTGGCCCAGCAGCATGACGGTCAGCCCGACCACGCCCAGCCCCGCCGCCAGCCAGACCAGGGCGTGGCTGCGGGCACCGAGGCGCCAGTCGGCCAACGCTTCATCGACCGAGACGCCGACCATGGCGCCGAGCGACAGGCCGTCGATGGTGCGGATGCCCATGATCCGGTCGACACCGTCGAGCGGCGTCTTCGCGTGGAACGTCCCGGATCCGGCGTCGGGCAGGGCGTCCTGGAACAGCATCCCGGTCGGCACGTCGGCATAGGCGCCGGGCCGGCCGTCCGGAAGTTCGAGCGTCATCACCCGTTCGCCGGAATAGAGCGCCACGAGCCCCAGGTCCCCGATCCTGAGGGTCCGGTAGAACGCCTGGAAATGCCGGAAGTCGATCACCGCCACGAGCACGCCGGCAAAGGCACCCTCGGCCGTCTCGACCCGCTGGCTGATCGGCAGGACCACGTTCTGGGAAACCAGGCTCGGAACCGCCGATCCCATCAGCAGGCCGGTCTCGCCGGCGGCGTGCCGGCGGAAGTAGTCGCGGGACGAAATGTCGATCGTGGCGGGCAATTCCGGCCGCGTCGAGGCGACCAGCAGCCCGTCGGCCCCGATGAAGGACAGCGCCCCCAGGTAGGGGAGGCTGTTCGCGTTCTCCAGCAGCGCCCGGCGCACCCGGTCCGTCTGCAGCGTGTCGGCCCTCGTGCTCATGCGCAGATGGAAGGCGGTGGCGGACAGGACCGCGCCGACGGCGGAGGCGGTCTCCCGCGTGTGGGCCTCCAGCACCCGGGACAGGCGGTCGGCGGTCGCCGTCGCGCTGGCCAGGGCCGCGGTTCGGTCGTGGCGCAACTGGAGCAGCAGCATGAAGCCGAGGAGGCTGACGATCCCGAGGCCGAATGCCTGGGCGGCCCAGCGCTTTCGGTCGGACCTGCGCAATCCTCCGGACCTGTCGCGCGGTCCCATGCGGAAGTATTCCCTGCCTTGCGGTATGATGTCCCTGCGGACAGAAAGGATTGTATGCTCAGTAAGTATTAATATTTTATGCGCGGCCCGGTATGCTGAAGCGCCCGGCCCGGAGCAACCGGGCATCGATGTTGTTCAGCAAGCTGGAGGCCCCGATACCCGGGGCGCAATGCCATGGACCAGACGCGATGAAGCTGACAGCCGCCGTTCTTCTCCTGCTCGCCTGGGCGGTGGGACATCCCGTCCCCTCCCTTGCCGACGAACCCGCGGCGCAGGACCGCCGGTTCGTCGAGCAGGCGTCGCGCGCCGGCTTGGTCCGGCTGGAAACCGCGGAGCAGGCCCTGGCAAAGGCCCATGACGGGCGGGTGCGGACCCTGGCGGAGCGGGTCGTCGAGGACCAGGGACCGATCAACCAGGAGCTCACCGTGCTCGCGGGGGACGCGGGGATCGCTCCGGCACCCGCCGAGGCGTCGCCGGACCCGGCGCCGGGCGGCTTGCTGGACCTGACGGGCGCCGCTTTCGACCGGGCCTATCTGGAGGCCGAGGCGGCGACGCAGGAGACGCTGATCGACCTGTTCGACCGGCAATCGCGGGAGGGCGCCGATCCGGCGCTCCGCACCTTCGCGGCGAACCACCTGCTGTCGCTGCGCGACCACCTGGAGATCGCCCGCTCGCTCGGCGACGAGCTGCCGCCCGCGACGGACGGGAAACGGGCGCCATGACCGCCGCCCGATGGCTCGCGCTGCTGCCGGTCCCGCTGTTCCTGCTGTCCGCCTGCGCCACCGCGGAAGGGGCGGGGTCTTCGGTCGGCTGCGGCCGGCCGCCGCCGGGCTCGCCGCCGGACAGCGTCGTGGTGGACGGGCGCGAGCGCGCGCTGATCGCCGATATCCCGGCCGGCTACGAGCCGGGCCAGCCGCACCGGCTGGTCGTGGCCTTCCACGGGCGGACCAACGACAATGCCCAGGTCAGGGGCTATTACGGCCTGGACAAGGCGGCCCGCGAGCCGACCCTGTTCGTCTATCCCCAGGCCCTGCGGCAGGCCGACGGCACCTTCAGCTGGTCCGACCCCGGCGACGGATCGGGGAGCCTGCGCGACTATGCCTTGTTCGATGCCGTCGTCGCCCGATTCGCCGGGAGCTACTGCGTCGATCCCGACCGCATCTTCGTCGTCGGGCATTCCCTGGGCGCATCCTTCGTCAACAGCCTGGCCTGCGCCCGGGGCGACCGGATCCGCGGCGTCGGCAGCGTCGCCGGCGGCATCGTGCCGTCCCGCTGCCGGGGCAGCGTCGCGGCGCTGATGCTGCACAATCCGGCGGACGAACTGGTCCCGATCACCGAAGGCGAGCGGGCCCGCGACACCCTGGTGGCCCAGAACGGACAGGACGCGGCCTCGCCCGAGCCGGCCGGGGCCGGCGCCTTCCGGTGCGAGCGGTTCGCCGACCGCGATCCCGCCAACCCGGTGCTGTGGTGCCCGCACGACCGGGACGTCAATGCCCGCGGGCGCTACTACCCGCACCAGTGGCCGCCGGGGACCGCGGAGGCGATCATGGACTTCTTCCAGGGGCTCCGCTGAGCGTCAGGCGAGGAGCAGCACCATCACCTGCGGCGCCAGGATGCGCAGGCACATCACCAGGGGGTAGACCGTCGCGTAGGCGAGGGCGGGCGCCTCGCTCCGGGCCATGGCGCCGGCGAAGGCCAGGGCCGGCGGGTCGGTCATGGATCCGGCCAGCAGGCCGCAGAGGCTGAGGTAGTTCAGCCGCATCGCCATGTGGGCGAACAGCGCCACGGCCATGAGCGGGACAAGGGTGATCAGCGCGCCGCAGGCCATCCAGGCCAGCCCGTCGCCGTGGACCAGGGTATCGACGAAGCGGTCGCCCGACCGGAAGCCCACGACCGCCAGGAACAGCACGATGCCCAGCTCGCGCAGCGCCGTGTTGGCGACCGGCGGCATGAACCAGACCAGCGGCCCGACATGGCCGACCCGCGCCAGCAGGATCGCCGCGATCAGCGGCCCGCCGGCGAGCCCCAGCTTCAGCGGCGCCGGCAGGCCCGGGATCGCGATGGGCACGCTGCCCAGCAGCAGCCCCAGCAGGATGCCGAGGAACATCGGCACCAGATGGACCTGCTGGAGCCGCCGTTCCGAATTGCCCAGCACGCCCGCGACCTGCCGGATATGCTCCGGCGTGCCGATCACGTTGACGATGTCGCCGAACTGGAGCCTGAAGGCGGGATCGGGCACCAGCTCGACCCCCGACCGGACCACGCGCGAGATGCGGACGTCGTAGGCGTCCTGGACGTTCAGCGCCGCGATCGACCTGCCGAGCACCTGGGAGTTGGTCACCACCACCCGCGCCCAGGCGAGGTCGGTTCCCCTGGTGGTGAGCTCGAGGTCGCTCTCCGGCCCCAGCACCGACCGCATCCTGAGCAGGCCGGGCTTCGGCCCGACGAGGTGCAGCACGTCGCCGGCCCGGAGCAGGGTGCCGTCGTGGGGCACCTGCAGCCTGCCGTCCCGCATCATGCGCGAGACGATCACGCCGCAGCCCGCCAGTCCGGGCAGGTCGCCGATCGCCCGGCCGCCCAGCGCCTCGTTCCGGACCGCCACGTTCATGGTTTCCAGCGCCGCCACCTCCGACCGCCGCCGCTCCTCGAAGGCTCGGGCGGCTTCGGCCGGGTCGAGCCGGAACAGGGCCTTCACCGCCAGCATCGTGATCAGGATGCCGGCGATGCCGAACGGATAGGCCATGGCGTAGCCCAGGCTGGGCAGGGCCAGCATCTCCGGCGCGGCGCCGACCTCCTTCAGCACCTGCTGCGCGGCGCCCAGCGACGGCGTGTTGGTCACGGCGCCGGAGAACAGGCCCAGCACGACCGGCAGCGGCAGCCCGCCCGCCAGATGGATCGCGACCGCCGTCGCGGCGCCGAGACCGACCATCGCCGCCGCCATCAGGTTGAGCGCCAGGCCGGAGCGCTTGAGCGCGGAGAAGAAGCCGGGGCCGACCTGGATCCCGATGCTGTAGACGAACAGGATCAGCCCGAACTCCCGCGCGAAATCGAGCATGGCGTGATCCAGCGATACGCCCGCCAGCTTGGCGGCATGACCGACGGCGATCCCGGCGAACAGGACGCCGCCGATGCCGAGTCCGACGCCGCCCAGCCTGATCTCGCCCAGGGCCAGACCCAGCACGGCGACGAGGCACAGCATCAGCATGACCTGGGTGACGGCCGGCAAGTCGCCGATCAGGCCGGTCAGAAGTTCCATGGGCGGGGATATCCCGGTCGGTCAGGGAAGGGTACGGTATGGCTGCAGGGATGCTACGCCGGGACGGCCATCCCTGCCCACAATTTTTGCTGCAATGCAGCAATTTGTCCCGGCGGCGCGACCTTCCGGAGCGGGTCCGGTCAGGACGGGCGGGTCGCGCGCAATACCGGGGCGCCGCCCCCCGGTTTGCCGCCGTCGAAGCTCGGCTCCCGCCGCAGGGGCGCCGAACCGGCCGGACCGGCGGCCCTGCGCCTGCGCGACGACCGTCGCCCGCTCAGCCAGAAGGTCAGGCCGGCGATGCCGAAGGTGCCGGCGAGGATGCCGATCACGCCGGTCCGCACCCATTCCGGCACGATGATCCCGCTGCCCGCCGGGTCCGGCGCCTCGCGCATGCCTTCCGGCGGGGCCTGCCCGACGGTGTCTACGGCGGTGCGGGGAGCGGCCTGGGGAACCGGCTCGCCGGGCGCCGCGGCACGCCTCGCCGGAGCGGGCGCGGTGTAGCTGGAGTTCCCGGCCGTCTCGGACTGGCCGGAGGACCGGCCGACCACGCCCAGGGCCTGCACGCCCTCGGGCGCGCCGTGGGAGTCGACCTGGGTCCTCGGCGCCGCCACCGGCCTGGGCGCCTCGCCGCGGGGGGCCTGGCTCGGCTGGGGACGGCCGTTCGGCCCCGCGAGGTTGCCCATGGTCGGCGCCGCCGCAGCCTGGCGTGCCGCGAGCATATGGCTGGTGGTCGCCTGGTCGAGCTCTCCCGTCTGCTTCAGCCCGGCCGATTTCTGGTAGGCGCGCAGGGCCGCGCGGGTCGGATCGTTCATGTCGCCGTTGGGACGGCCCTTGAAGAAGCCCTTGTCCTTCAGGATCGTCTGCGCCCATTGCACGTCGGCGCTCTTCGGATCGGCGGCACGGGCCGGACCGGCCCCGGGTACCGATACCGACAGGCAGACCGCAACGCCCAACACCGCGAGCCAATGCCCCCGGAACCCCATTCCCAAAACTCCCTGGCAGAGTAATCCGATCTTTCATATCAGGCGGTGCCCCGGGCGCGCCGCATCTTTTTGGTGTCCGCCGCCGGGAAGTTCGGGTGTGATACGTTGGGGCAACAATCGGTAGCGGATGATGGAGGGGCGGCCCGGAACCTCCGCCCCCGCCGGGGTGTTCACGCTGCGATCCATCCAAGGAGCAGCGCCGTGGAAAAGAAGCCGATTCCCGATCTTTCCGATGCCCTGAAGAGCGATCCCGGAGAGAACGCGCGGACTGTCGAGAGACTGTTCGACGACGAATCGGGACAGGAGGCGCAGGAAGCCAACCTCAAGATGCGGAAGGCTCGGGAGGCCGACAAGCCTGCCGATCCGCTCGGAGGCTCTCCGGCAGTCGAACGCTTCGGCAGTCCGGATTAATGGCTAAGCTTAAAGCATGAGATTTCAGTATCGTTGCAGTCATGCTTCGTAACTACTGCACTCATGCAAGGAATTACGATTTCTTCCGGCAGTGCGTGTCACCTATATGGCACAGCAAGAGGATCCCGTAGAAGCTAGACCTTTGCTCTTTTGGTAGTGTATTGCATTGTCATTAGAAGTCCGTTCCAGGATCCATGTGTTTCGGAGCGGTCAGATGTTGTCCAGATCGAAATCCTTCAGTGCTGCCTTACTTGCCGGGGCAGCGCTGGCGGTGATGCAGCCCCAGCCGGCCGAGGCGCAGCTCACGGTGAAGCTCGGTGGTTTCACGACCTTCCGGGCCGCCACCTATGACAGCGACGTTACCGGCGCGACCAGCCGGGAGTTCCAGAACGAGGTCGAGATCCATGTCGCCGCCGACGGCAAGGCCGACAACGGCCTGCTCTACGGCGCGCGGATCGAGCTGGAGAACGAAGGTGCCGGCGGCGGCATCGTCACCGACGAGGCGTCGGTCTATCTCGGCGGCGTCTGGGGACGGCTGGAATTCGGCGACCAGGACGGCGCCGCCGACCAGCTGTTCGTCTTCGCGCCCACCGTGGGCAACGGCCAGATCGACGAGGACTGGTTCGACTTCGCCGGGCCGGACATCGACACCGACGACCTGCTGTTGCCGACCGACACGTCCGACTCGACCAAGATAACCTATATGTCCCCGGAATTCGGCGGCCTGCGGGCCGGCGTCTCCTACACGCCGCAGTTCGACAGCGAAGGGCAGAACGTCGTCGCCCTGGATCCGACGGACCCTGATACGGACAACCTTTACAAGGACCTGATCGAGGTCGGCATCGGCTATCAGCGGGAAGTCGCCGGCTTCTCGCTGGAGATCGGCGCCGGCTATGTCCACGGCGACGCCAACGACGGGACGGAGGCGGAGGACTTCGACGCCTGGGGCGTCGGCGCCCAGGTCGGCTACCAGGGCTTCAAGGTCGGCGGCGCCTACAACGACAACGGCGACAGCCTGATCGAGACCGACGATCCCGACGCCAAGTCCTGGAACGTCGGCGTCAGCTACGAGGCCGACGCCTGGGGCGTGGCGGCGCAGTACCAGAAGGTCGACCTGCCCGGCCGGGACATCGACATCTATGCCGTGGGTGCCGCCTACCAGGTCGCTTCCGGCCTGACCGTCGGCCCCGACCTGATCTTCTTCGACGACGACGATCCGGAGGTCGGCGACGGCTACGTGGCCCTGATCGCGGTCAACCTGGAATTCTGATTCGGGCGGGCGCGGTTCAGCGCCGCCGCGCCTCCTGGAGGCCCTTGCGCGCCAGCTCGTCGGCGCGCTCGTTCTCCGGGTGGCCGGCATGGCCGCGGACCCAGTGGAACTCGATCTCGTGGCCGGCCTTGGCGGCGTCCAGGCGCTGCCACAGCTCGACGTTCTTGACCGGCTTCTTGTCGGCGGTCTGCCAGCCGCGGGATTTCCAGCCGTGGATCCACTTGGTGATCCCGTCCTTGACGTACTGGCTGTCTGTGTGGAGCCGGACCTTGACCGGGCGCTTCAGCGCCTCCAGGGCCTGGATCGCCGCCATCAGTTCCATGCGGTTGTTGGTGGTGTTCGGCTCGCCGCCGCACATCTCCTTCTCGACGGCGCCGTAGCGCAGGATGGCGCCCCAGCCGCCCGGCCCCGGATTGCCGCTGCAGGCACCGTCGGTATAGATATCGACGACCTTGGGGCCATTCGGTTCGGTGCCCATTCCGGTCACTCCAGCCCGTAATCGCCGGGCCCGCGTACCTGCTGGTGGAAGCGCAGCTTGTTCCAGTATTCCAACGGGTTCTTCGGCTTGACGAAGGCGCCGGCCGGGTGGTTCAGCAGGTCGTACAGGCGGGTCAGCAGGAACCGCAGCGCGCTGCCGCGGGCGAGCAGCGGCAGCGCCGCCAGTTCCGCGTCGGACAGCGGCCGGACCTTGCGGTAGCTCGACAGCAGCAGCCGCGCCTTGGTCGCGTTGAACGCGCCGTCGGGCTCGAAGCACCAGGCGTTCAGGCAGATCGCCACGTCGTAGGCCAGCAAGTCGGTGCAGGCGAAATAGAAGTCGATCAGTCCCGACAGGTCGCGCCCGCGGAAGAACACGTTGTCGGGGAAAAGGTCGGCATGGATCACGCCGGAGGGCAGGGCGTCCGGCCCCTCGGCGGAAGGCCAGCGCGCCTCCAGCAGGTCCAGTTCCGCCGCCAGGGCTTCCGCCAGGCCCGGCTTGACCTCGTGCGCGCGGTCGGCGCAGGCCTCGAACAGGGGCCGCCAGCCGGAGACCGACAGGTTGTTGGCCCGGCCCATCGCGAAATCCGCCCCGGCCAGGTGCATGGCGGCCATCGCCTCGCCCAGCGCCGCGCAATGATACGGGTCGATCCGCCGCGGCCACATGCCGTTCAGGAAGGTCACCAGCACGGCGGGCCGGCCGCACAGTTCCCGGAGGGCTTCCCCGTCATGGCCGTGCAGCGGTACCGGGCAGCCGACGCCCTTGGCCGACAGATGCTCCATCAGGCCCAGGAAGAACGGCAGGTCGGCGCGGTTCACCCGCTTCTCGTACAGGGTCAGGATGTACGGCCCGGATTCCGTCACCAGAAGGTAGTTGGAGTTCTCCACCCCTTCCGCGATGCCCTTGCACGACAGCACCGCGCCCAGCGGATACTGGGCGATGAAGGCGTTCAGGTCCTCGTCGGAAACTTCGGTATAGACGGCCATGGCGGTTCGGCAACTAACCCTTTTCGGATCGGGGGTCAAGCTCCGCTTGGGGGCGGGGCCTCGAGCCTTCCGCCTGCGACATCGCCGTCCTTGAGCAGGCGCGGGCGCCACCATACGAAAGTGTGGACAGCCGTCCGACCGAGGTGGTGCCCGAATGACCGACGAGAGCGACGATGGAGGCGGCGGCCGGCGCCTGATCCGGCAGCACGACCAGTTCGCCAAGCAGCTGCTCGACCAGCCCGGGGTGGCCGACGCATTCCTGCGCGAGCGGCTGCCGGCGGCGGTGGCAGCCTGCCTGTCCGACGCCCCGGCGGTCGACCGCTCGGAAAGCTTCATCGACGCAGCCCTCCGGGAACGCCGCGGCGACCGGCTCTACGCGCTGAGCACCCGGAACGGCGACCCGCTGCGGGTGCTGGTCCTGTGCGAGCTCAAGAGCAGCCCCGACCAGGGTACCTTTCCCCAGGTGCTGGGCTATCTCGGCGCCGCCGCCGTGCGCGGCGCGGTGCGCCGCGTGCTGCCCGACGGTACCGTGCTGATGGTTCCCGTTCCGGTCTATGCGGTGGTGCTGTACCATGGGACCCGAACCTGGGCGCTGCCGACCCGGCTGCGCGACGCCTACGGCATGCCGGCCGGGCTGGTGGAGGCCGGGCTGCTGGATTTCGGTTATGTCCTGGTCGACCTGGGGGCGATCGCCGACCATGAGCTGTCCCGGCATCCCGAGTTGCCGGCCGGCCTGCTGGTGCTGAAATATGCCGGCCGCGACGCCGACCCGCAGGAGACGCTGGAGCGCCTGCTGTCCGTCGCGGCGGGCGCCGGCTTGACGGTGATCGTGTCGGTGGTCAGGTATCTGTTCGGGGCGGCCGAAGCCCTGGACCGGGAGCGGTTGAAGGCCATGCTGGCCCGGGTCGTGCCGAAGGAGGACGAGATGGTGGTATCGATAGCGCTCCGCGAATATCTGGACGAGGCGCGGGCGGAGGCGAGGGCGGAAGCGCGGGCCGCCGCATTGGTCGAGGGCCGGGCCGAAGCCAAGGCGGAGATGCTGCTCAGGCAGTTGGGGCGCCGGTTCGGTCCGCTCCCGGAGGGGGCGGTCCGGCGGGTGCGCGGGGCTTCCTTCGAAGAGCTCGACCGTTGGGCGGACGACATTTTCGACGCACCGACGCTCGAGGCGATGCTGGGGGATTGCCACTAGGCTCTCCGACGGCATACGGGGGAATGCGGCGGACCTCCGTCCGGCAGGAAAGAAATCCACGCTGGCGTCACGCAGGCGAAACGCTTTCGCCTGGAATTGCGTCCGCGCTGCTACGAGAGAATGATCGTGCCGGACCGCCGCTCCCGACTCCGCCCTCCCCCAGCCGGTCGCCCGCCGGCGCTGATGGTGCTGCGCAGTGGTTCTGACAAGTCCCGTGGAGCGGAGTGCGGTGGGTCGGCCTTCGCCCGTCAGGGCCAACGCCGACACCCTGCGTCAAGGCTCCGGCCACACCGTCGGTGTCGGCTTTCGGCCGAGGCCCGACCTACGGCAAATCGATCAAAACCACTGTGCCGAGCCACCAGTTCCGCGCCGCGGACATGCTGGTCCCGCCGACGCCGATCCATTTCCAGACCGCCTGCGAGGCGGTGGTCCAACATCTGGCCAATGACTCCCAATGGCCGGCCCTTGCAGTGGTGGACGGCGACAGTCGGGTCGTCGGGCTGGTCAGCCGGACCGACCTGCTGTCCATCAGGGGCGCGCTCGCGTCGCGGCCGGCTCGGGTTCTCGGCGAGGAGATCCGTACGATCCGCTCCGGAACCGAAGACGCCAAGGTGGATGTGCGCCTCGGCTCCTCCCGAGGCGCCGCACGCGGGCATGGTCAGGACGGCGCTGGCCGACGTGGCCCCGGGCAGCGTGCCGGCCAAGGACGTGTTGATCCCGTCCGGCCTGATCATCGTCGGCAAGGGGACGCTGCTCAGCAAGAGGCTGATCCAGCGGCTGAAGGACCTGGCGGATCTCAATATCGTGACAGAACACGTCTGGATCCGGGAGTAGTCCAGGGTTCGTTGCCCGCTCGCGGCTTTTATCATGTCAATCCCGGTTGCCTTTGCGATGCACAAAAAGGCACGGAGAAATGTCACAATGCGACGATTACTTTGTGGCGGCCTCAGGTGCGGGATGTACCCCGCGCCGAGCGTGTGAAATCGTCAGCATTGTTTGCCGTTCAACTCCGGAGCCACGAAGCATGATTCTCGTCAACGAAGACACGGGTGTCGAACTCGACATCACCGACCAGATCGCCAGGCTGCTGGAGATCGGGCGGAGGGCGGATTTCGACACGGACGAGAACTGCGATTTCATCATGGGGCTGGGCCGGCGGATCACCCTGGCGACCGGGCCGAACGTCCCCGCCGGCGTGCTGTCCGGCCTGATCGGGCGGATGCCCCTCGACTACGCGGCCTATGTCGGCGACCTCTGGGCGGAGGCGGCGGAGTTTCCCAACGGCCGCCCGCCCGAACGGGGTTTCCGCTTCGGGCTTGCGGGAATCGGCGAGGCCATCGGGCTGACCCGCCTGTTCCGCCGCAGCGCCGAGAAGGGCGCCGGCCCCTGACTCCCGGGGCCGGGTGGCCCGGAACCCCGTTCGGCGGCGCTATTCCGCCGCCGCCGTAAGCACCCTCGGCAGCTTGAACACGACATCCTCCCGGGTCAGCGTCACCTCCTCGATGGTGACGTCGAACCGGTCGCGGGCGCCCTGGATGACTTCCTGGATCAGGACGTCGGGGGCGGAGGCGCCGGCGGTGACGCCCAGCGTCCGGACGTCCTCCAGCGCGCTCCAATCGATGTCCGTGGCGCGCTGGACCAGCATGGCGCGCTCGCAGCCGTGGTTCCGGGCGACCTCGACCAGGCGCATGGAGTTGGACGAATTGGGCGCCCCCACCACCAGCACCATGTCGGCGCGGGGCGCTATCGCCTTGACGGCCTGCTGCCGGTTGGTCGTGGCGTAGCAGATGTCCTCCTTGCGCGGCTTCTCGATCGCCGGGAAGCGGGCCTGGAGCGCAGCCACGATGGCGGCGGTGTCGTCCACCGACAGGGTCGTCTGGGTCACGAAGGCCAGGTTTTCCGGGTCCTCGACCTCGATCCTGGAGACGTCGCCGACGCTCTCGACCAGCACGACGCTGCCTTCGGGAAGCTGGCCCATGGTGCCGACCACTTCCGGATGCCCGGCATGGCCGATCAGGATCACCTGCCTGCCCTGCTCGTGGTGGCGTTCGGCCTCGATATGGACCTTGCTGACCAGCGGGCAGGTGGCGTCCAGATAGAACATCCGGCGCCGCTCGGCCTCGGCCGGGACCGCCTTGGGCACGCCGTGGGCGGAGAAGACGACCGGAACGTCGTCGGGAATCTCGTCCAGCTCGTCGACGAAGACGGCGCCCTTGGCCTCCAATCCCTCGACGACGAAACGGTTGTGGACGATCTCGTGGCGGACATAGACCGGTGCGCCGTACTTCTCCAACGCGACTTCGACGATCTGGATCGCGCGATCAACCCCGGCGCAGAAGCCCCGCGGGCTGGCCAGCAGGATGGTCAGAGGCCTGGACATAGTTCAACCTTGCACTTGGTACCCCCGGCGGGGCGTCCCGCCGGAGTAGGGATGGTGTGGCCGGCTTGTGCGGTGCCGACGCATTGCTCTACAGTCGCACCGCACGAACCTACAAGCGAGTCATCAAGTGGCGATGTTTTTCGGACCCGACCGTAATATAGGAACGCTTGGCAGGAAAGCCCGCGGCGCATTGCTGGCAGCGATCATACCCCTGATGGCTGCCTGCTCCGGCACCGGCGGCCAGCCTCCCGCGGCGGCGGAAGCGAACGCCGTCCCCCTGGCCTGCCCCCGCGTGACGATTCCGGAGGAGACCCGCGAGGTGACCCGCTTCCGCGCCAGCGGCGGCCGCGACCTGACGGACGTCATGTCGCGGGCCGCGGTGCTGGACTATACCGGCGGGTGCGAATATGGCCGCGACGGCGTGACCGTCAACCTCAATCTGGTCCTGGGGGCCGAGCGCGGACCCGCGACCCGCGACACCCAGGGAGCGTACCGCTACTTCGTCGCGATCACCGATCCGGCCGGCCGGATCATCGCGAAGCGAGAGTTCGACACCACGATCGACTTCTCGCCCAACGTGGGCCGCGGCGGCTCGATCGAGGAGCTGCAGCAGCAGATCCCCCTGGCCGAGGGCGTCAGCGCGGCCAGCTACGGCGTGGTCGTGGGCTTCCAGCTCGACCCGGCCGAACTGGAATTCAACCGGAATCCGCAAAGGAGCTTCTGACGACGGAATTTCCGGGGGTGCGTCCGCTGGTCGCGGGGTTCCCGGCGGCCGGGGTTTCGGCGTGGCGTGATGGCGGGGGCGTGTTACAAATCCAGGCATCGGTTTATCGACGACGCGGGCCTGCCCTGGAGACCGCCGGCAGCCCGATCCGGAAACCGGCCGGTGAGTGAAGGCCAGCACAGGGGCGCCACGCCTGTCATGACGGAACTCAGTCTCGGCTTCGGCCTCGCCTTCACCGACCTGTACGAACATGCCGGGCTCTCCAGGCTCGACGACCGGTTCACGGACCATCTCCGTCAGGCCGACGCCGCCTTGGCGGACCGGCTGCTGGCCGCCCGGGCGGAGCCCGGGGCGCTGGACGCCGCGGCCGAGAGCGCCGTCCTGATCGAGCTGGCGCCCCATCTCGACGATTTCGTCGGCCTGCTGTTCGGCATCGGCGGGGCGTTGCGCGACCTCGCCGCGCGCCATCACCAGCTGGCGCCGCTCTACGCCGCCAAGCGCCTGTTCGTCCAGCGCCGGGCAGCCAAGGCCTATCGGCCGGAGCAGGCCGCCGGGCTTGACGGCGACGCGCTGACGGCGGCGCTCGAAGCGTATCTCGGCATCCAGTTCGACGAGCTGACCTTCGCCGGCGCGGTCCTCGCCTGGGGCGAGGACGAGGCGGCCCATGCCGCCGAACTCGACCTGGCCGTCCGCTACGCCGCCTGGGCGCTCCACGCCGGACCCGGACGGGCGCGGCACGGGCATGGCGTGCTGTTCCAGGTGCCGCGCAAGACCGATCCCGAGCATCTGGTGCCGCTGGAAACGGTGGAGACCGCCGGCGTCACCATGATGCGGCTGCCCGAGGACCGGCGCCGGCTGCGCCAGGGGTTCGGCCTGACCGATCCGGGAACCGATCTGATCGGCGCGCTGGACGAGGCGAATTATTGCATCTGGTGCCATCACCAGGGCAAGGACAGCTGCTCCAAGGGCCTGCGCGACCGCAAGACCGGCCGGTACCAGAAGAGCCCGTTCGGCGTGACGCTGGCCGGCTGCCCGCTGGAGGAGAAGATCTCGGAGATGCACACGGTCAAGGCCCAAGGCCATGCCGTGGGGGCGCTCGCGATGATCGTCACCGACAATCCCATGTGCGCCGCGACCGGCCACCGCATCTGCAACGACTGCATGAAGGCCTGCATCTACCAGAAGCAGGAACCGGTGGACATCCCGCAGGCCGAGACGCGCACCCTGAAGGACGTGCTCGAACTGCCCTGGGGGTTCGAGATCTACAGCCTGCTGACCCGCTGGAACCCGCTGGATATAAGGCGCCCGCTGGCGCGGCCCGACAGCGGCTACAAGGTGCTGGTGGTCGGGCTGGGGCCGGCGGGGTTCACCCTGGCGCACCATCTGCTGAACGACGGGCACACGGTCGTCGCGATCGACGGGCTGAAGATCGAGCCGCTGCCGGCCGACCTGTCGGGCGTCCTGCCCATGGGCCGGCGGGTCCCTTTCCGGCCGATCCGCCAGATCGCCGACCTGCGCGACCATCTGGACGAGCGGATCATGGCCGGGTTCGGCGGCGTCGCCGAGTACGGCATCACCGTCCGCTGGGACAAGAACTTTCTGAAGCTGATCCGCCTGCTGCTGGAGCGGCGGCGCCGGTTCGTGATGGTCGGCGGCGTGCGCTTCGGCGGCACCCTGACCATCGAGGACGCCTTCGACGCCGGCTTCGACCATATCGCGCTGTGCGCCGGCGCCGGGAAGCCGACCGTGATCCCGATGCGCAACGGCCTGGCGCGCGGCGTCCGGCAGGCGTCGGACTTCCTGATGGGGCTCCAGCTGACCGGCGCCGCGAAGGAGGAGTCGGTCGCGAACCTGGAGGTCCGCCTGCCCATCGTGGTGGTCGGCGGCGGCCTCACCGCGATCGACACGGCGACCGAGTCGCTGGCCTATTACCCGGTCCAGGTCGAGAAGTTCCTGCGCCGCTACGAGATCCTGTCCGCCGAGCGGGGCGAGGAGGCGGTCCGACGGGTCTGGTCGGAGGAGGAAGCCCTGGTCGCCGACGAGTTCATCGCCCACGCCCGGGCGATCCGGGCGGAGCGCGAGCGGGCGCGGGTCGAAGGCCATCCGCCGAAGCTCCAGCGACTGCTCGACGGGTGGGGCGGGGCGACGATCGCCTACCGGCGCCGCCTGATCGACTCGCCGAGCTATACCCTGAACCACGAGGAGGTCGAGCACGGCCTGGCCGAGGGCATCCGCTTCGTCGAGGGCGTCAGCCCGCGCGCGGTCGAGGTGGACCGGTTCGGCCATGCCTCGGGATTGCATCTCCGCCACGAGGCGGTGGGGCCCGACGGCGTGGTGGCGCCGGTCGCCGAGGACGTGCTGCTGCCCGCCCGCACGATCCTGATCGCGGCGGGCACCCAGCCCAACACGGTCCTGGCGCGCGAGGAGCCGGAGTGGGTCGAGCTTGACGGCCGCTATTTCCGCGCGCTGGACGAGAACGGCGACCCCGCCGTGCCGGAGCGGCTGTGCAAGCCGGAGGCGGTCCATGTGCTGATGAGCCGCCATTCCGACGGACGCTCGGTCTCATTCTTCGGCGACCTGCACCCATCCTTCGCCGGCAACGTGGTCAAGGCCATGGGCGGGGCGAAGCAGGGCTATCCGGTAGTCTCCCGCGTGCTCGCCAAGCGCAAGCCGACTGCGGTGCCGGCAGACGCCGTGATCGACATGGCGAACCATGACCTGAGGGCCACGGTCCACCACGTGGTCCGGCTGACCCCCAACATCGTCGAGGTCGTCGTCAAGGCGCCGCGCGCCGCCGGGCGGTTCCGGCCCGGCCAGTTCTACCGTCTGCAGAATTTCGAGACCCTGGCCCACCAGGTGGACGGCACCACCCTCGCGATGGAGGGGCTGGCGCTGACCGGCGCGTCGGTCGACCGGACGCAGGGGCTGCTGTCCACCATCGTGCTGGAAATGGGCGGCTCGTCGGACCTGTGCGCGCTGCTGAAGGCGGGCGATCCGGTGGTCCTGATGGGGCCGACCGGGACCGCGACCGAGATTCCGGAGGGGGAGACCGTCTGCCTGGTCGGCGGCGGCCTGGGCAACGCCGTGCTGTTCTCGATCGGGCAGGCATGCCGGGCCAGGGGCAACCGGGTAGTCTATTTCGCCGGCTACAAGAAGCTGGCCGACCGCTACAAGGTCGACCAGATCGAGGCGGCGGCCGACCTGGTGGTCTGGTGCTCGGACGAGGCGCCCGGGTTCGAGCCGGGCCGGCCCGGCGACCGCCGCTTCGTCGGCAACATCGTCCGCGCGATGCAGGCCTATGCCGACGGCGAACTGGGCGAAGCCGCCATTCCCCTGGACCAGGTGGACCGCATCGTCGCGATCGGCTCCGACCGGATGATGCACGCGGTGGCGCTGGCCCGGCACACCGTCCTGGCGCCGCACCTGAAGCCCGGGCACGTGGCGATCGGCTCTATCAACAGCCCCATGCAATGCATGATGAAGGAGATCTGCGCCCAGTGCCTCCAGGCCCACAAGGACCCGGAGACCGGCGCCGAGACCGTGGTCTTCTCCTGCTTCGACCAGGACCAGGACCTCGACCGCGTCGATTTCCCGAGCCTCAACGAGCGCCTGCGCCAGAACGGCGTCCAGGAGAAGCTGACGGCCCAGTGGATCGACCGCTGCCTCAAGGCCCTGCAGGTCCGCCGGAGGGCAGGGTAGGCCATATGTCGAAACCGACGCCGGCAACCCTGTTTTGCCGGCCCTGACGTCAGACCGTCAGCCGGTCGCGGTGCCGGGCCAGCACCTCCTCCGGAACCAGCCCGCGGCTGACCAGTTCGTCCACCGACCTGAAGGGCCTGTTCGCCAGGATGCGCTTGGCGCGCGCTTTCCCGATATGCTTCAGGGTCGTAAGATGGCTGGGCGGCGCCTGGTTGATGTTGATCGCCCCGGTCGGCGCGGCCTCGTCCTGTCCGGCCGGCTTGGCCTCGGGACGGGGTTGCTTCGGCTGCCCGGCCTCCGCGTTTCCTTCATCGCCGGCAAGGGCGGTGTAGGCGACGGCGGCACCGATGGCGCCCACGGCAACCGCGGCGACGGCTCCGGCGACGGTCTTCTTGTCCAGTTCCACTCTCGGATCTCCTGATGTTTCCGATCTCATAACGGGATCGGAACGGGCAGGGTTCCGTACGCGAGGTCAGCCCGGGGTCTGCCGCTCCAGGATGCAGGTCAGCGCCTTTGCCGCGCCCTCGATGTCCGCCTTGAGCGCCGCTCGGGCCACCGGGCCGTCGCCGCGCAGTAGCGCGTCGCGGATTGCCCTGTGCTCGGCGTTGGAAGCGCCCAGGTTGCCGGCGGAGTTCAGCAGGTCGAAATAGGGGCCGATCCGCAGCCACAGGGACTCGATGATCGACAGCATCGAATCCGACCCCGCGGCCCGGTAGATCGTGAAATGGAATTCCCGGTTGGCCGGGACGTAGCGGCGGCCGTCCCGCTCCGCGTGGGCGGCTTCCATCTCGGCGATCAGGGCGTCCAGCCGCTCCAGGTCGGCGGCGGAGATCGACCGCGCCGCCCATTCCGTCGCCACCCCCTCGACCTCGATCCGGACTCGCTTCAGATCCTCCAGCCGCTCGACGCTCAGGGGCGGGATGCCGACCGAGCGGCCGGCGACGACGGTCAGCGCCTTTTCCGCGACGAGGCGGTGAAGCGCCTCGCGCACCGGCATGGCGCTGACGCCGAAGGCGTCGGCCAGGCTCTGGATCGTCACCGTCCGGCCCGGCTCGATCCCGCCGTTCAGGATCAGGTCCTTGAGCTGGCGATAGACATGGTCCTGGACTGTTTCCCGGGGTACCGGTCGCAGGGGAAGGGTCTTGGACGTGACCGCCATCGGCGTTGCTTTCTTTTCCTCGGCGCCCCGAAGGGCCTTGCCTCGCTCCATGATCTTTGATTTATGATCAAAAGAACCAAACGGTCAACCGCCGACAGGGTCGCAGGTGCGGCCGTGAAGCTGGGGAGGAAAAACATGACGGACTTCCGCGCCAACGGAAGGAGGGCGCTGGTCACGGCCGGCGCCTCGGGCATCGGGCTGGCTATCGCCCGCGCGCTGGTCGAGGCCGGGGCCAAGGTCCACGTCTGCGACGTGGACGAGGCGGCGCTGGCCCGCTGCCGCGAGGCCCTGCCCGACGTCGGGACCACGGTCGCCGACGTGTCCGACGAGGCCGCCGTGGACCGGCTGTTCGACGGGATCCGGACCGGCCTGGGCGGACTGGACGTGCTGGTCAACAATGCCGGCATCGCCGGCCCGACCGCCGCGATCGAGGACATCGACCCGCAGGACTGGCGCCGCTGCATCGACATCGACCTGACCGGCCAGTTCCTGTGCGCCCGGCGCGCCGTGCCGATGCTGAAGCAGGCGGGATCCGGCGCCATCATCAACATGTCCTCGGTCGCGGGCCGGCTGGGCTATGCGTTCCGCACCCCCTACGCCGCCGCCAAGTGGGGCGTGATCGGGCTGACCGAGAGCCTGGCCAAGGAGCTGGGGCCGTCCGGCATCACCGTCAACGCGATCCTGCCCGGCATCGTCGCCGGCCCGCGGATCGAGAAGGTGATCGGCGCCCGGGCCGACCAGCTGGGCGTGACTTATGGCGAGATGGAGCACGAGTATCTTCAGAAGGTCTCGCTGCGCCGGATGGTGACGGCCGAGGACATCGCCGCCACGGTCGTCTTCCTGGTGTCACCGGCGGGGCGCAACGTCTCGGGCCAGTCGCTCAGCGTCTGCGGCAACGTCGAAAACCTGTGAGGACAAGCTGATGAACCAACGGGCATCCATCGTCGGGTCCGGCCTGATCGGCCGCTCCTGGGCCATCGCCTTCGCCCGCGCCGGCTGGGAGGTCGTGATGTGGGACCAGGCCGACGGGGCGGCCGAGGCCAGCCGGGCCACCACCCTGGCCCTGCTGGAGGACCTGGCGTCCGAGGACCTGCTGAACGGCCAGCCGGCCGCCGAGGTGGGCGGACGGGTCGGCGTCGCCAGGACCCTGGCCGAGGCGCTCGACGGCACCTCCTGGGTGCAGGAGAACACGCCCGAGATCGTCGAGATCAAGCGCGAGGTCTGGGCCACCATCGATCCGCTGGCTCCGGAGGGGGCGGTCTGCGCCAGCTCCACCTCCGGCATCGTGCCGTCGGCCTTCACCGAGGCGCTTCAGGGACGGGGCCGCTGCCTGGTCGCGCACCCGATCAACCCGCCCTACCTGATCCCCGCGGTCGAGCTGGTGCCGGCCCCCTGGACGACGCCGGAGGCGATGACGCGCGCCGAGGAGATCATGCGCGCGATCGGCCAGTCGCCCATCGTGATGTCGCGCGAGCTGGACGGCTTCGTCATGAACCGGCTCCAGGGCGCGCTTCTGGAGGAGGCGTTCCGGCTGGTCGCCGACGGCTTCTGCACGGTCGAGGACGTCGATGTCGGCCTGCGCGAGGGCCTGGCGCTGCGCTGGTCCTTCATCGGGCCGTTCGAGACGATCGACCTGAACGCGCCCGGCGGCGTGCGCGACTACGTCTCCCGCTACGGCGGGCTCTACGAGCGGCTCTACAAGTCGATGCAGCGCCGCGCCGACTGGACCGGCGAGGTGCTGGACACGGTCGAGCGCCAGCGCCGCGAACGCACCCCCGCGGACAAGCTGGCCGACCGCCAGCGCTGGCGCGACCGCCGCCTGATGGCGCTGAGCCGGCACAAGCGCAAGGCCGCGGCCGACATCGGAAACTGAGGAGGAAACGAGATGGCACAATCCCGCAAGGTCATCATCACCTGCGCCGTCACCGGCGCGATCCATACCCCGTCCATGTCGCCGCACCTGCCGGTGACGCCGGAGGAGATCGCCGATGCCGCGATCGGGGCGGCGGAGGCGGGGGCGGCGATCGTCCACCTGCACGCCCGCAACCCGGAGACCGGCAAGCCCGACCAGAGCCCCGAGGCGTTCCAGCCCTTCCTGAAGGTGATCAAGCAGCGGACCGACTGCGTGATCAACCTGACCACCGGCGGCGCCCCCTACATGACGGTGGAGGAGCGGGTCCGGCCGGCGGCGACGCTCCAGCCGGAGGTGGCGTCGCTCAACATGGGCTCGATGAATTTCGGCCTGTACCCGATGCTGAACCGCTTCAAGGAGTTCAAGTTCGAGTGGGAGCGGCAGCATCTGGAGAACAGCCGCGACCTGGTGTTCAAGAATACCTTCAGCGACATCGAGTATGTCCTGCGGACCTGCATGGAGAACGGGACCCGGTTCGAGTTCGAGTGCTACGACGTCTCGCACCTCTACAACCTCGCCCATTTCCGGGACCGCGGGCTGGTCAAGGGGCCGCTGTTCGTCCAGACCGTGTTCGGCCTGCTCGGCGGCATCGGGCCCCATCCCGAGGACGTGCTTCACATGAAACGGACGGCGGACCGGCTGTTCGGCGACGACTACCGCTGGTCGGTGCTGGGCGCCGGGCGCAACCAGATGCCCATCGCCGCGATGGCCGCCGCCATGGGGGCCAATGTCCGGGTCGGGCTGGAGGACAGCCTGTGGGACGGTCCGGGCAAGCTGGCGGAGAGCAACGCCGTCCAGGTCCGCCGGGTTCGCGGCATCCTGGAGGGGCTTGGCCTGGAAGTCGCGACCGCCGCCGAGGCGCGCGAGATCCTGGCGCTCAAGGGCGGCGACCAGGTCGCCTTCTGAACCGGCGGGGCTCCGCCTCGGCCGATCAGTCGGCCTTGGCGGTTTCCCTGTCCCCGCCGCCGTTCTTCTTTTCAGCCAGGTCCTCGACCTTCTCGCGGACCTTGTCGTTGGGCTGCTTGTCCGGGTCGGCCTCGATCCGGACCGGCGCGGTGCCGTCGTCGATCATGTCCAGCTTCTTCGCAGCCCCCTTGGACAGGTCGAGCACCCGCCCGTCCACATAGGGTCCGCGGTCGTTGATCTTGACGTCGACCGACTTGCCGGTCTCCTCGTGGGTCACCGTCGCCGTGGATCCCAGCGGCAGTTCCTTGGAGGCGGCGGTCATCTTGTTCTCGTTGAACGTCTCGCCGTTGGCGGTCTTGCGGCCGTTGAACTTGCCGCCGTAGAACGAGGCCTCGCCCTCGATCACCACGGAGTTCCCGTCGTCGGGCTTGTCCTCGGCCAAGGCAGGCGATGGGGCGGCGCCGATCAGCGGCCCAGCCATCCCGAAAGCGACGAAAAGCGAAACCACGGTCGTCCGCATGCCGATGTCCTGACCTTTGATGAAGGGTGGCAGATAAACATCGGCCCCGACCGGCGGTTCCGACTTGATTTGGGGGTAGTCGCCGCGCCGCCCGGCGCCTGTCGATTCCCCTGGCCCGGAAAGCCGGAATCGTGGATGTTGCGCCGCGGGAACAATCAACCGTCCGGAGAGGTATGGTGCATGACGGACCCGATCGCCTTCGTCCTTGCGGTCATCGGCCTGCTGGCCACGCCCGGCCCGACCAACACGCTGCTCGCCGCGTCGGGCGCCGCGGTCGGGTTCCGGCGCTCGCTGCACCTGATCCTCGCCGAGGCGGCGGGGTATCTCTGCTCGATCCTGGTGCTGGCGGTGGTGCTGGGACCCGCCACGCAGGCCTGGCCGTCGTTCGACGCGACCCTGCGCATCCTGTGCGGCGCCTATCTGGCGTACCTGGCCTGGCGGCACTGGAACGCCGTGATGGACGGCATGGAGGTACGGCCCGTCCCGTTCGCGCGGGTGTACGTCACGACCCTGCTGAACCCCAAGGCCCTGGTGCTCGCCTTCACCGTCGTCCCGCACCTGGGAAGCGGCGCCATCGCGGCGGCGGCTCCTTACCTGGCGGGGTTGGTCGGCCTGATCGTCCTGCTCGCGAGTTGCTGGATCACGGTCGGATCCTGGCTGACCGCCGGAGCGACCGGCCGGTTGCGGCAGCGCTGGGTGCAACGGGCGAGCGCCGGCGTCCTGGGCCTGTTCGCCGTCATCATCTCGGGATCCGCCTTCGCCGGATGAGCCCCGGCCGAAGGCATCGTGGCACATCTGCATCTTTTCGGCTCAAAATGCAGGTTTCCCAGAATTGCCGGCTTGCATACGCCGCGCTATATTCCATAATAAAATCAGGGTCGTCGTACGTCGCGCCGGCTTCCGTCCGATCCCATCCAGTCCAGACAAAGTCAGAGGAACCGGGAGTTGCTGTCCCAGAAAGCCAAGTACGCGTTGCAGGCCCTGCTGGTGCTCGCCGAACTGGACGAGGGCGAGTCCCTGATGATCGGCGACATCGCCGAGCGTCAGCGCCTGCCCAAGCGCTTTCTCGAACAGATCCTGCTGGACCTCAAGCATCAGGGCGTGGTGCAGAGCTGGCGCGGCAAGAACGGCGGCTACGCCCTGCTGAAGCCGGCGGACAAGATTTCCTTCGGCGAGATCGTACGCATCATCGACGGTCCCCTGGCGCCGCTGCCCTGCCTCAGCCGCATGGCCTACCGCCGATGCGAGGAATGCGTGGACGAGGAGCGGTGCGCCGTCCGGCGCGTCTTCGCCAAGGTACACGACGCGACCACGGAAATCCTGGACGGCATGACCCTGGCGCGTGCCCTGGGCGGCACCGGAGAGGTCCGGGAACTGCTGCGCAGCGCCGGATAACCGGCCCGGGCATACGGACTTCCCCTCCATGACGTGGGACCAGGGAACGCTCCTGGCGGTGCTGGGAGCGACGCTCGGCGTGTTCATCCTCGACCGCTGGCGTTTCGACGTGGTCGCCATGGCGAGCCTCATGACCTGCGTCCTGGCCGGGCTGATCGCGCCGGAGGATGCCTTCGCCGGCTTCAGCAATCCGGCCGTCGTCACCGTCGCGATGGTCCTGGTGATCACCCGCACGCTGGGCCGGACCGGCGTGGTGGACGAGGCGGCGCGGCGCTGCACGGCGCTGGCCGGCGGCCCCATCGGCCATGTCGCCGCGATCTGCGCCCTGGGTGCCGGCCTGTCGGCCTTCATGAACAATGTGGGGGCGCTGGCCCTGCTGATGCCGATCGCGCTGTCCACCGCCCGGCGGAACGGCTATCCGGCCGGCATGCTGCTGATGCCGCTGTCCTTCGCGACCCTGCTGGGCGGCATGGTCACCCTGATCGGCACGCCGCCGAACCTGCTGATCTCGGCCTTCAGGGCGGAGGCCACCGGCTCCCGGTTCCTGATGTTCGATTTCCTGCCGGTGGGATTGGCCCTCACCGTCGCCGGCGTGGCGTACCTGGCGCTGGCCGGCTGGCGGCTGATCCCGCGCGACCGCGGCGTGGCGCGCGACGACATCGACCGGTTCCGGGTCAGCGACTATGTCACCGAGGCCCTGGTCCGCCCCGGCTCGCCCTGGTCCGGCCGCAAGGTCGAGCAGCTCGAGGCCGAGCGGGGCGCCAGCGTCATCGGGATCATCCGCGACCGCCGCCGCGTGTTCGCGCGGCCGGGGACCGTCAGCTTCCAGTCCGGCGACGTGGTGCTGCTGGAGACCGACACCGCCACGCTGCGGCAGCTGGTCGAGCTGGAGGGCTTCGCCCTGGTGGCCCAGGGCGGCGGCGGGCGGCAGCTCGTCCTGACCGAGGCGATCGTCGTGCCCAACGCCCTGATCCAGGGCAGCAGCGCCCTGTCGCTGGACCTGCGGGAGCGCTGGGGCGTCAACCTCGTGGCCGTGTCGCGGCAGGGGCGCCGGTTCGAGGGGCGTCTGCGCGACGCCAACCTGAGCGCCGGCGACATCCTGCTGCTGGACGGAGACCGCGACACCGTGGCCGAGGCCATGGCCGAGCTGGGCTGCGTCCCGCTCGCCGACCGCAAGCTGGAGCTCGAGCCGCGGCGCACCCTGCTGGCATTGCCGCTGTTCGGCGCGGCGGTGGCGGTCGCCGCCTTCGACCTCGCGTCGGCGGCGGTGGCCTTCACCTGCGCCGTCATCCTGATGCTGGCCGCCCGCATCATCCGCCCGATGGCCCTGTACGACAGCATCGACTGGCCGGTCATCGTGCTGCTGGGCGCCATGATCCCCCTCGGCACGGCGGTCCAGACGACCGGCCTGGCCGACAGGATCGGCGACGCGGTCATCATGCTGGCGCCCCAGGCCGGCGCCATGGGCATGCTGGCGGTGGTGCTGATCGCCACCATGGCGGTGACCCCCGTGCTGAACAACACCGCGACCGTGGTGATCATGGCGCCGGTGGTGATCAGCATCGCCCGGCAGCTCGGCGTGTCGCCCGACGCCTTCCTGATGGCGGTGGCGATCGGCGCGTCGTGCGATTTCCTCACCCCGTTCGGCCACCACAACAACTCGATCGTCCTGGGTCCGGGCGGCTACCGGTTCGGCGACTTCTGGCGCGTCGGGCTGCCGCTGGAACTGATCGTCATAGCCCTGTCCCTGCTGGTCATCCCGCGCGTCTGGTCGTTCTGACGGCGCCGCCCGGCCCCGGAGGGACGGATCAGCCCGGAATGATCCTGTCCTCCTTCAGGCGCGCGAACAGGTCGAAGAAGCTGTCCGGCGTGCCCTGGTAGTCCAGGAAACCGGCCTTGCGGCTCTTGGTCATGTCGGTGACCGCCTCCATCGGGCGTCCCAGGTCGGCATCCGTGTGCCACCACGAGGCCAGCCGGGTCAGGTCGGCTTCGGCCAGGCCGTGGCGTTCCGCGATCCCGCTCCAGATCGGGCCGGCCTCCGCCATCGCCCGTTCGAGCGGACGGGCTTCGCCCGGGTAGGGTGCCGCCTCGATCCCGAACCGGGCCGTGAGGCGCGGCCACAGCCAGTTCCAGCGGAAGACGTCGCCGTTGACCACGTTGAAGTCCTCGTTGCGGCCGGCGTCCGACGTCGCGGCCCATTCCAGGTGGCGGGCCAGCAGGCGCGCGTCGGTCATGTCGGTCAGGCCGCTCCACTGGGTCGGCGAGCCGGGAAACGCGAAGGGCAGGCCGGTCTCGCGGCAGAGGGTGGCGTAGACCGCCAGCGTCACGCCCATGTTCATGGCGTTGCCGACCGCGTAGCCGATGATGGTGTGCGGCCGGTGGACGCTCCAGGTGAAGCCGCGGCGCTCCGAGGCCGCGAACAGTTCGTCCTCCTGGGCATAGTAGAAGTTCTCGACGGGCTGGCGCCCCTGCTCCTCGCGGAACGGGGTCTCCGGCACGGCGCCGGCGCCGTAGGCCTCGAACGGCCCCAGGTAATGCTTCAGCCCGGTGACCAGGGCGACGTGCTGGAGGTTCGGAGCGGAGCCGACCGCATCCAGCAGGTTGCGCACCATTTCCCCGTTGACGCGGCAGTTCTCGGCTTCCGTCGCTTGGCGCGACCAGGCCGAGATGAAGACATGGCTGACGTCCAGGCCCTTCAGGGCCGCCGCGGTCTCCTCCGGCTTGGACAGGTCGGCCGCGACCGCCCTGATCTCGGGCCGGCGGAACGACGGACGGCGCGCCAGGCCGTGGACGGTCCAGCCCCGGTCGAGCAGCCTTTCGGCAAGGTTTCCGCCGACGATGCCGCCCGCGCCGACGATGAGCGCCGTTTTCGACATGGTATCCACTCCGATCGATTGTCCTTCGGGCGCCGTCCGCCGTCCGCCGACGCGCCTCCTATGGATAACGATCGAGAAGCGCCTGTGGGGACAGGGTCGTATTCAATGAATTGTGGAAAATCCTAAGATTGTACGATGCAAACCTGCTATGTCATGGCAGAGGTGAATCAGTTTGACAGATCTTCGATGTAACAAATATGGTTGCGTATCGCCGTATGCGGAATTAACCGTGTTCGGGTATAAGTTTCTAACAAACTATAATGTGAAATAGGCGGAGGCGGTGACATGGCGATCAACAGGCTTGTCGGTTCGGGAAGCAGGTCGGTGCGCAGGCTGATCGCCGGCGGCATCGCCGCGGCCCTGTGCCTCGTTGCCGCCCAGGCGTCGGCCGAGGTCTCGACCGTGCGGTTCGCCCGGCAGCTCGGCCTGGGGTATCTCCAGCTTTACGTGGCGGAGGACCTGAAGCTGGTCGAGAAGCACGCGAAGGAGGCGGGGCTCGGCGACGTGACCGCGACCTACGCGCCGCTGGGCAGCCCCTCCGCGGTCAACGACGCGCTGCTGTCCGGCAGCGCCGATCTGGCCGCCGCCGGCATCCCGCCGTTCCTGATCCTGTGGGACAAGACCCGCGGCAACATCGGCGTGCGGGCGCTGGCGACGCTGAACTCCCAGCCGGCCTACCTGAACACCAACCGGCCGGACGTGAAATCCCTCGCCGACTTCACGGAGAAGGACAGGATCGCGGTTCCGACGGTCAAGCTGTCGTACCAGGCGATCATCCTCCAGATGGCCGCCGAGCAGGCGTTCGGCGAGGGCCGGCATGCCAAGCTCGACACGCTGACCGTATCCCTGAGCCATCCGGAAGCGACGATCTCCCTGCTGTCGGGCCGGACCGAGGTGACGGGCAGCTTCACCAGCCCGCCCTTCCAGTACCAGCAGCTCGAGAGCGACAAGGTCCACCGGGTGCTCAGCTCCTACGACGTGCTGGGCGGTCCCGGGTCGTTCAGCGCGCTGTGGGCCACCGGCCGCTTCGTCGAGAACAACCCGAAGACGGCCAGGGCGGTGCTGGCGGCCATGGACGAGGCGAGCGCCTTCATCCGGGAGAACCCGGCCGAGGCGGCGGAGATCTATATCCGCCTGGACAATTCCAAGCTGGCGCCGGAGTTCGTCCGGCGGATCATCGCCGATCCGGAGATCCAGTACTCCACGACGCCCCAGAACATCCTGAAATACACCGATTTCATGTCCCGCATCGGCACCCTGAAGAACAAGCCCGAGACTTGGCAGGAGCTGTTCTTCCCCGACCTGCACGACCGTGCGGGGAGCTGAGCCCGGGACACAGATGGAGGCATCGAAAGCCATGGGCCGGGTTCTTCCCTTCGCCTCGCAGGACGCCGATCCCGGAGTCCTTCTCGACGTCGACGACGTGACGCTCCAGTACAAGACGGAGTCGCGTCTCGTCACCGCCACATACAAGGTCGATTTCCAGGTCCACCGGGGCGACCGCTTCGTGCTGCTGGGTCCGTCGGGCTGCGGCAAGAGCAGCCTGCTGAAGGCCGTCGCCGGCTTCATCAAGCCGGTCGAGGGCACCATCCGGCTGAACGGCGCTCTGATCCGCGGCCCCGGTCCCGACCGCATGGTCGTCTTCCAGGAATTCGACCAGCTCCTGCCGTGGAAGACGGTGCAGCAGAACGTCGTGTTCCCGCTGCGCGCCCGCGGCGTGCCGGCCCGTGAGGCGGAGGAGCGGGCGCGCGCCTACATCGCCAAGGTCGGGCTGGACCGTTTCCGGGACTCCTACCCGCACACCCTCTCGGGCGGCATGAAGCAGCGGGTCGCCATCGCCCGCGCCATGGCCACCGAGCCGGAAATCCTGCTGATGGACGAGCCGTTCGCCGCGCTCGACGCGCTGACCCGCCGCCGCATGCAGGAGGAGCTGCTCCAGCTCTGGGACGACGTGCGCTTCACCGTGCTGTTCGTCACCCACTCCATCGAGGAGGCGATCATCGTCGGCAACCGCATCCTGGTGCTGTCGCCCCATCCGGGGCAGGTCAAGGCGGAGCTGAACTCCCACACCTTCGGCCATGACAAGAGCGAGGGCTTCGCCGCCTTGGAGAACCGCATCCACACCATGCTGTTCGCCGAGCAGCAGCATCCGGCCCCATTCCGGGGAGCCCCGTCCCCGAGAGCCCCGTCCGTGACCAGGGCCGCCCGTCCATGACCGCCCATCCGCAACGCCTGGTCCCCTCGGTCCGGCCGGAGTTCGAGCGCGGCGTGACCGACGCCGGCGTGATCGGCGACATCAGCCGGCCGCTGTCGGCCTGGGAGCGGCTGACCGGGAACACGCTGGCCCGGCGGATCTTCATCCTGGTCCTGCTGGGCGCCGCCTGGCAGGGCTACGCCGTCTGGACCCAGAACCCGCTGATGTTCCCGACCCTGTCGGAGACGCTGGCGACTCTCTGGACCAGCCTGGTGGACGGGACGCTGATCGAGCGCTGCCTGACCTCGCTCCGCGTCCTGGTGGTGGGCTATGCCGCCGGCATCGCCGCGGCGTCGGTGCTGACCATGCTGGCGGTCACCACCCGCTTCGGCAACGACCTGCTGAGCACGCTCACCAGCATGTTCAACCCGCTGCCGGCGATCGCGCTGCTGCCGCTGGCGCTGCTGTGGTTCGGCCTGGGGGAGGGCAGCCTGACCTTCGTGCTGGTCCACGCCGTGCTGTGGCCGATGGCGCTCAACACCCATTCCGGCTTCATGGGCGTCAGCGAGACCCTGCGCATGGCCGGGCAGAACTACGGCCTGAAGGGCCTCCGCTATGTCCTGCTGATCCTGGTGCCGGCGGCGCTGCCGTCGATCCTGACCGGCCTGAAGATCGGCTGGGCCTTCGCCTGGCGCACCCTGATCGCCGCCGAGCTGGTGTTCGGCGTCAGCTCCGGGGCCGGCGGCATCGGCTGGTTCATCTACGAGAACCGCAACCAGCTGGAGATCCCGAGCGTCTTCGCCGGGCTGCTGATGGTGATCATCATCGGCCTGCTGGTCGAGAGCGTGGTCTTCCGAACCCTCGAAATCCATACCGTCAGAAAATGGGGAATGCAGCGATGAGCCCGAGCCCGACGCTTCTCGACGACATCGACGTGGTCCCGGTCTCGCCCGTGCTGGGTGCCGAGATCAGGGGCATCGACCTGTCCCGCGGCCTGGACGACCGCCAGTACGAGCGGGTCAACCAGGCCCTGCTCGACCACCGCGTCATCGTGTTCCGCGACCAGGACCTGTCCGACGACGACCTGCTGGCCTTCAGCCGCCGCTTCGGCACCCTGGACAAGGCGCCGCCGAACGAGAACGGCAAGCAGTTCGTGCCCGGCTACGAGGAGATCTACGTGATCTCCAACGTGGTCGAGAACGGCGTCGCGATCGGGGCGCTCGGCGCCGGCGAGGCTTCCTGGCACACCGACATGTCGTTCCTGCCCGATCCGCCGCTGGGCAGCGTGCTCTACTCGCTGGAGGTCCCGCCGGCCGGGGGCGACACCTGGTTCCTGAACACGGTGCTGGCCTATGAGTCGCTGCCGGAGACCTTGCGCGCCCGGGTCGACGGCCTGTCGCTGAAGCATGACAGCACGACCAACAGCGGCGGCTTCATCCGCTACGGGTACGAGAAGCCGACCGACCTGGCGACCTCGCCCGGGACGGTGCATCCGCTGGTGATCACCCACCCGGAAAGCGGCGATCGCGCCCTGTACCTGGGCCGCCGGCTGAACGCCTTCGTCGTCGGCCTGCCGATCGGGGAGGGCGAGGCGCTGCTGGACGAGCTGTGGTCCCACGTCGCCAAGCCCGAGTTCACCTGGGCGCATTCCTGGCGGAAGGGCGACCTGGTGATGTGGGACAACCGCGTCACCATGCACCGCCGCGACAGCTTCGACAACCAGTACCGCCGCCTGATGCACCGCACCCAGATCCGGGCGCGGCACAAGGCTTGAGTTGCGGATGGTCGCCAACCTGTCCGGCACGGTTGTTGCGCGCCCTGCGAAAGGGTTAGTGCCAGGCAAAATCATTCCATTTTCGTCATGGCCGGACTTGATCCGGCCATCTTTCACGGGAAGCATCGGAGCTTCCGTGCCTTGAGATCCGCGGGTCACGCCCGCGGATGAGTGCGTCCGTGAGGACGTTTTGTCAGTGTGGTGCAAGTCCGCACCGAAGGAGGTCACGACTTCGAAGCCGAAGGTAACTGCGTCGCCGCGAAGCGGGGTGGGGAGCAACCTGAGGCGAACCGGCGGTCCGTAGGATGACGAACCCGTTTCGGCGGGGTGGCTCGGCGAGCCTGCTCATTCATGGCGAAGCCTGGAACCGACCGTCGGCGCTGAGGTGACTGGGAAAGCGACCGGCGGGACCACCACGTGGGTGGGGGCGGAATGTCGGGACGGCAAGGCGGAGTAAGCGGAGAGACCTGCCGGCGCGGGTGACGGCGGCAGGAGTCAGAGCCTTCATATTACCGCGATGGCGCGGGACCGCCGGAGGGCGGTCGCCGGCGCCGGAGAGGGACGGATAGCAAAACCGGCCCGAGGGAAGGGAGGCAGGAAGTGGAACGGGGAAGGACGGGGATGACGCAAGGAACAGTTCCGGGAGTGCCGGTAACGGCTAAACAAGGGACGGAAGCCCAGGCTCGGGATTGGAGCTGGGTGGAAGCGTCGATCTGGACCGGCCCCATGGTGTCGGCGCTGGGCAACGGCGTCAAAGGAGGCAAATGGTACAGCCTGATCGACAAAGCGATCCGGCCGGCGACCCTGGAGTGCGCGTGGCGGCGTGTCGCGCGTAACAAGGGGGCGGCGGGCGTGGACGGGCAGAGCATCGCCCGGTTCACGCTCCAGGCGGATCGGTACCTGCGGGAATTGCACGAGGACCTGAACAGCGGCAGCTACCGGCCAAGCCCGGTCCGGCGCGTGGAGATCCCGAAGGGGACGGCAAAACCCGCCCCCTGGGCATCCCCACGGTCAAGGACCGGATCGTCCAGACGGCTCTCAAGCTGACGATCGAGCCCATCCTCGAAGCCCGGTTCCGGGACGGCAGCTACGGCTTCCGCCCCGGCCGCGGCTGCAAGGATGCCTTGCGCGCGGTCGACCGGGCGCTCAAGGACGGATACGCCTGGGTGGTGGACGCCGACCTGGAACGGTACTTCGACACGATCCCGCGCCGGGACCTCATGGCCCGGCTCGGCGACCTGATCAGCGACGGGCGCGTCCTGGAGTTGATCGACAGCTTCCTCCAGCAGGACATCATGACGGAAACGGCACGATGGACACCGGTCGCGGGAGCTCCGCAAGGGGCGGTGATCTCACCGATCCTGAGCAACTTGTACCTGCACCCGCTGGACGAGCTGATGGAAGCCGAAGGCTACCGCATGATCCGCTACGCGGACGACTTCGTCGTCCTGTGCCGGGACGAGGCGCAGGCCCGCGCGGCCCTGGCCCGGGTGCAAGCCTGGGTGGCCGACAACGGCCTGACGCTCCATCCCGACAAGACGCACGTCGGAGACTGCCGGCAACCCGGCCAGGGCTTCGACTTCCTCGGCTACCGCTTCGAGGCGGGACGCCGATACGTGCGGGACAAGAGCCTGAAGGCGTTCAAGGACAAGATCCGGGCCCGCACCGGCCGCAGCCGGGGCGTCAGCCTGGATCACGTCATCGCGGATCTCAATCCGGTGCTGCGGGGGTGGTTCGGCTACTTCAAACATGCTCGAGCCCGCCTCTTCACGCAACTGGACAAGTTCATCCGCAGACGCCTGAGGGCGATGCTGCGCAAGCAATCCCGACGCCCAGGCTTCGGGAAAAGCTATGCAGACCATCGGCAATGGACCAATGCCTACTTCGCGACCAGGGGACTGTTCACCCTCTCGACAGCCCTCAGGCAAGCGAGACACTCCCGATGAGGAAAGCCACGACTGGAGAGCCGTGTGCGGGAAAACCGCCCGCACGGTTCGGAGGGAGGGGAGGCAAAACCTTCCCTACCCCTATCGAACCGAACGAGAAAACAGTCGCATTGAATGTTCTCAATCGTTGATAGGCAAGTACCGTGCCGGACAGCCGTGGACTTGATCCGGCCACGACGAAGCGGGAGCATCGCTGCCTGTGGCTGTTGTTATCATGCGGCATGGCCGGGGATGCTCCCGCGGCCGGATTCAACTCGCGTAGAAGATCTCCAGCCCTTCCGACTCCGACGACAGCGCCTCCAGCGCCTGCTCCGCGTCGGACAGGGCCTCCCACAGTTCATGGGCCAGGGTCCGACGGTCGCATTCGGCATCGGGGCTGTCCAGCAGCCGCCCCAGCTTGCGGTGGGAGACCAGCGCCTTGTGGCGCATCCAGGCGACCCGTGCCCGTTCGGCGTCGCCGACACCCGCTTCCAGGTCGCGAAGGGTCACGGGGGCGTCCTCCGGGACATAGGTCAGGCGGGCATAGGCGGCCGGCATCCGGGCGGTCTGGCGCAGCACCGTGCCGGGAAGCTGGAGCATGCCGAAACCCGCCGGCCACGCGCTGTCGTCGGCCAGGCTGAGGATCAGGTCCGAGCTTTCGCCGGTCCGGACCGGCGCCGGGATCACGTGGGTTCCCATCAGCCCTCCGACGGCACCGGCGACGGCGGGATGGCGCGCCAGGTCGGCCAGGAATTTGGCGGAGCCGCCCCGGCGCGCCGCCGCGGCGACGCCGTCCCGGCTCAGGACCCGGAAAGGGGCCGTGATCGGGGGCCGGTGGCGCCGTCCCGCCTCCCCGCCGGGGGACAGGTCCAGCGACCAGGCCGGCGGCTCCAGGGCCAGATGGCGGTCGGGGTTGAAGTCAGGTTCCGCGCCCGGCTGACTGCTCCGGCGCGACGTCAGGGGAATGATCGTCGCATCCATCGGCATGCCTCCTCCGTGGTTGTCCGTTCTCAACTCCGACCATCATCCCAGCTAATCACGACTTAATCAATCGAGATTATGGAGTCTTTAACCTCCAGCCTGCCCCAGGGCCTGCTCCAGGTCGGCGATGATGTCGTCGATATGCTCGATGCCGATCGACAGGCGGACATAGCCCTCGCTGACGCCGGTGGCGAACTGCTCCTCGATCGACAGTTGCGAGTGCGTGGTGCTGGCGGGGTGGATCGCCAGGCTGCGCGCGTCGCCGATGTTGGCGACGTGGTAGAGCAGCTTGAGGCTGTCGATGAAGCGCCGGCCCGCCTCCCGGCCGCCCTGCAGCTCGAAGCCGACCAGGCCGCCGTAGCCGCCCTTGAGATAGGCGTCCGCGCGCGTGCGCTCGTTCCCCTGCTGGAGGCCGGGATAGATCACCTTGGTCACGCTGGGATGCCTGGACAGATACTCTGCGACCGAGGCCGCGTTCCGGCTGTGCTCGCGGATGCGCAGCGGCAGCGTCTCCAGCCCCTGGAGGATCTGGAAGGCGTTGAACGGGCTGAGCGCGCAGCCGAGGTCGCGCAGCAGGGTGGTGCGCGCCTTGATGATGTAGGCGACGGGACCGATCCCCTTGACCGCCTCGACCCAGACGGCGCCGTGGTAGCTGGGATCGGGCTGGTTCAGCAGCGGCTGGCGTTCCGGGTCGGCGGCCCAGTCGAAGCTGCCGCCGTCCACGATCATGCCGCCGATCGAGGTGCCGTGGCCGCCGATATATTTGGTGGTCGAATAGACGATGACGGCGGCGCCGTGGTCGAATGGACGGGCCAGGATCGGGGCCGCCGTGTTGTCCACGATCAGCGGGATGCCCAGCGGCCGGCCGATGTCGGCGACCTCGCGGATCGGGAACACGGTCAGCTTGGGGTTGGGCAGCGTCTCGGCATAGTAGGCGCGGGTGCGGTCGTCGGTGGCGCGGCGGAAATTCTCCGGGTCGGCCGGATCGACGAACCGGACCTCGATGCCCTGCTGCTTCAGGGTATTGGCGAACAGGTTCCAGGTTCCGCCGTACAGGTTGGTCGAGCTGACGATGTTGTCGCCCGCCTGCGCCAGGTTCTGCACCGCCAGGGCCGAGGCCGCCTGTCCCGAACTGACCGCCAGCGCCGCGACGCCGCCCTCCAGGGCCGCGATGCGCTTCTCCAGCACGTCGGTCGTGGGATTCATGATCCGGGTGTAGATGTTGCCCAGTTCCTTGAGGGCGAACAGGTTGGCGGCGTGCTCGGTGTGCTCGAACTGGTACGACGTTGTCTGGTAGATCGGCACCGCGACGGCGCCGGTCGCCGGGTCGGACCGGTATCCGGCATGCAGCACCAGCGTCTCGGGGTGCGGGGCGCCGGGGTTGGGGGAATCGGGGGTCTTGCCGGTGGCGCTCATGGCTTGCGGTTCCTCTCTTCTGGCCTGCCCACGGGATCCTTCGGTGCCCGTGGGTCATGGAGGCCCAAGCTACAGGATCGCCGGCCGGCTGGGTATCTTCTTTTGTGAATTGAACCTATTCAGCAGGGACGTTGTGTATTTTCTCGGCGGGCATGGCCGAGGCGATGCCGGCCAGTTCCTCTCGGGCGTGGCGGATGATCTGCGCGGCGCCCCAGACCGCCAGGGTCGCCATGATGGCGGCCACGGCGATGTCGGGCCAGCCGGTGCCGGTGCCGAACACGCCCAGGGCCGCGGCCATGACGGCGAGGTTGGCGATGGCGTCGTTGCGAGAGCAGATCCAGACTGAGCGGCGGTTGCTGTCGCCCTCGCGGTGGAAATACAGGAGCAGCGCGCAGGCGATGTTGGCCGCCAGTGCCAGCGCGCCGACGGCACCCATGATCCCGGCTTCCGGAACGGTCTGGTTGAAGGCGTTCCAGGCGGTCTGGAACGCCACCAGCAGCCCGACCGCTCCCAGCGAGACTCCCTTCAGCAGGGCCGCGCGGGCGCGCCACCGGAGCGCCATGCCGAGCACCAGCAGGGAGATCGCGTAGTTCGCCGCGTCGGCCAGGAAATCGACCGAGTCGGCGAGCAGCGAGACCGAGTCGGCCGCAGCGCTCGCCGCCAGTTCCGTCAGGAACATGCCGGAATTGATCGCCAGGGCTGTCCACAGGACGCGGCGATAAATCTTGTCCACCGGAGGCTTGGCGGATGAACATCCGCCGTTGCAGCAGCCCGCAGCCATGGCGATCCTCTTTCTTCAGTGTAACGACTTTTCCATCGGCTGTGACGATCGACATTGCTTCGGGACCGGAAGACCTTATTTTCCGTTCCTATGTCGGCCGTCGCGGCGCGGTCCGGTCCGGTCATGATGTCGCCGCGCTTGGGAGCACCGGGTCCATGAGTGAAGTACAGTTTGCAGTACCGGAATTCGCAGCGCCAGGGGATGAAGCGGCTTCACGGCCGGCCTCGCGCGCCAGCGACATGGTCTGGGGACTTCTGCGCGCCGACGCGGTCCGCATCTCCTCGGAGGAGGAGATCCTGCGCGGCTTCATCCATGGCGCGGTCCTGTTCCACGACGATTATGCCGGCGCCCTGGGAGCGCTCCTCGCCCACAAGCTGGGCGACAGGAACATGCCGTCCGAGCGGCTTGAGCGGCTGGCGCACGAAGCGCTGTCCGATGACCCCGACATCGTCGAGGCCGGCGCCGCCGACCTGATCGCGATCCTGGAGCGCGACCCGGCCGCCGACAGCTATCTGACGCCGTTCCTCTACTTCAAGGGCTTCCACGCGCTCCAGTGGCACAGGATCGGCCACTGGCTGTGGACCCACGGTCGCCACAGCCTCGCCCATTTCCTTCAGAGCCGGGTGTCGGAGGTATTCGCGATCGACATCCACCCGGCGGTGCCGGTCGGCCGCGGCGTCTTCATCGACCACGGCACCGGACTGGTCGTCGGAGAGACTGCGGAGATCGGCAACAACGTCTCGATCCTCCAGGAGGTGACCCTGGGCGGTACCGGCAAGGAGCACGGCGACCGCCACCCCAAGGTGCGCGACGGCGTGCTGCTGTCGGCCGGCGCCAAGATCCTGGGCAACATCGTGATCGGACGCGGCGCCAAGGTCGGCGCCGGCAGCGTGGTGCTGAAGGAGGTCCCCGAGTGCGCCACGGTGGTCGGCGTGCCGGCCAAGGTCGTCGGCTGGTGCAGCGGCCCGGCGGCGGCCCTGGCGATGGACCAGAGCCTGCCGGAGCCCGACTACAGCATCTAGTGCGGTACCCGATCCGGTCCTCGCGGCCGGACGTTCCACTCTCCGCACCGTGTCGCGCCATGGGCGCAACCTACGGCTCGATGCAGGGCCGAGGTGATGCGGGCCGACGATCGTAGGTTGCGCCCATGGCGCAACGCATCGGATCGGCCGTCTCGGGCGGATCGACCTGATCGGGTACAGCCCCAGCGTTCCGGCCATGGTGTCGGCGCCGGCCTGCGGCCGAGGCCGACCTACCGGGATACCCATGGTCATCGTCCGCTCCGGGTCGGCATCCAGCCCCGGAGCGTCAGCGCGTTGGCGACCACGCTGACGGAGCTGAGCGCCATGGCGGCGCCGGCTAGGACGGGGCTGAGATAGCCCAGCGCCGCCAGCGGGATGCCCACCACGTTGTAGGCGAAGGCCCAGAACAGCCCCTGCCGGATCTTGGCGTAGGTCCGTCTGGACACGTCGAGCGATCCCGCCACCAGGGCCGGGTCGCCGCGCATCAGCGTGACGCCGGCCGTGTGCATGGCGACGTCGGTGCCGGTCGCCATGGCGATCCCGACATCGGCGGAGGCCAGGGCCGGCGCGTCGTTGATGCCGTCGCCGACCATGGCGACGGTCTTCCCCTCCGCCTTCAGCCGGGCCACCACGTCGGCCTTGTCGCCGGGCAGGACCTCGGCGAAGACCCGGTCGATCCCCAGCTCCCGCGCCACGGCGCCGGCGGCGCCCGCGCTGTCGCCGGTCACCATCACCGCCTCGATCCCGCGGGCATGCAGCGCCGCGACGGCCTCCCGGGCACCCGCCTTGACCGTGTCTCCGAACGCTACCAGCCCCAGCACGCGGGACTGCGGCGCCGCCTCGGCCAGCCAGGACACCGTGCGGCCCGACGCTTCCAGCGCATCGGCCCGCTGCTCCAGCGCTCCCAGGGACAATCCGGTCTCCGCCAGCAGCCGGCGGGTGCCGAGCAGCAGGGAGCGGCCCTCTACCCGGCCCGAGACGCCGCGCCCGGCGAGCGCCTTGAAGCCGGCCGCCGGCACGGCCGCGGCGCCCTCGGCACCGGCCAGGTCGCGCACGGCGCGGGCCAGCGGATGCTCGCTGCCCTGCTGGAGCGAGGCTGCCAGCCGCAGCAACTCGCCGCGGCCTACGCCGGCTGACGGGACCAAGTCGGTCACCCGCGGCTTGCCCTCGGTCAGGGTGCCGGTCTTGTCGAAGGCGACGGTGGTGACCGCATGGGCGCGTTCCAGCGCCTCGGCGTCCTTGATCAGGATGCCGTGGCGCGCGGCGGATCCGGTGCCGACCATGATCGCCGTCGGGGTGGCGAGGCCGAGCGCGCAGGGGCAGGCGATCACCAGCACCGACACGGCGGTCAGGATCGCCGCCTCCAGGTCGCCGCCGAGCGCCCACCACGCGGCGAAGGTCACGGCGGCGATCACCAGCACGATCGGGACGAAGACGGCGCTGACCCGGTCCACCGTCCGCTGGATCGGCGCCTTGGATGCCTGGGCGCCTTCGACCATGCGGACGATGCGGGCGAGCATGGTCTCCGATCCGACCGCCGTGGTCTCCACCGCGAGCATGCCGTCCACGTCGATCGATCCGCCCGTGACCGCCGAACCCGGCGCCTTCTCCACCGGCAGGCTCTCGCCGGTCAGCATGCTTTCGTCGACCGAGCCCTCGCCCTCGCGCACCCTTCCGTCCACCGGGATCCGCTCGCCGGGGCGGACCACCACGATGTCGCCGACCCGGACCCGCTCGACCGCGACCTCGTGCTCCACCCCGTCGCGGCGCACGCGGGCGGTGTCGGGCCGCAGGTCCATCAACGCCCGGATCGCCGCGGCGGTCTGGCCCTTGGCCCGGCTCTCCAGCCACTTGCCCAGCAGGATGAAGGTGATCAGCACGGCCGACGCCTCGTAATAGAGGTGCGGCGCGTGGCCGCCGTGATCCGCCGGTCCCAGGGCCGCCATGTACTGGACCAGCAGCAGGTAGGTGCTCAGCCCCCAGGCGGCCGAGGTGCCGATCGCGACCAGCAGGTCCATGTTGCCGGCGCCCGCGCGAACGGCCTTGAAGGCCGCGACGTAGAACCGCCAGCCCAGCCAGAACTGGACCGGCGTCGCCAGCGCGAACTGGAGCCAGCCCGGCGGCATGACGTCGAGCCCGGCCATGTCGCCGGCCATCCCGGCGACCAGGGGAAGCGACAGGGCCGCGGCGATCATTACCCGCGTCAGGTCCTGCCGCGACCGGTCGCGCGCCTCTGCCACCGCCTTGCGGCCGGCGCTTGGTTCCTCGGCGGCGATAGGGGCGGCCCGGAAGCCGGTGCGGTCCACCGCGGCGACCAGGGTTTCCCCGTCGAGGCCGCTGCCGACCACGTGCGCCCGCTCGGTCGCCAGGTTGACCGACGCCTCGGTGACGCCGGGCACCCGGCGCAGCGCCTTTTCCACCCGGCCCACGCACGACGCGCAGGTCATGCCCTCGATCGACAGGTCGAATTCGGCCTGTCCGGCATCGGGTGGATTGTCGGTTCGGATTGCGGCGTAAGCCATGGCTGACCTCTCGGCTTCTCTGTAACCCCATATGGATGGGGCTTCCAGTCGTGGGAAGGTCAAGGGCTATTTGCCGCGGTCGCTGCGCTATGGTGCGTCGGCACGCGGCGCTTCGACTCCATCTGTATTCGAGTTGTCCTTAATCTCTCGTAAAAAGTTCTTTGTCACAGTAGGCGCGCAACACAAGAGGGCGTCATCGTGGGCTTTTCTTCGATCAGGCATATTCCAGTCTATGTCGTGACAGATATGACAAAACCCGTTGCTGCGTGCTCGATGGCGAAGGCGCGCATCCTGATCGAGAAGCATGCCGCGAAACTTCAGTCGATCAACGGGCGGTCCGGAGTCATCGTCAATTCGACCGATGTTCTCATGGCCCATCTCGGCCCTCTACTTCAGTTCCTTTCTCCCCGGGAAGCCACGGAGGCGGAAGCGGTCACCGCCGACCTTCCTCCCGCTCCCTGCCACCGGCCCATGAACGACCGGGAAGTGGCGGAGCACCTGATCCGGGCGGCGGGCCTGACGGCCTCCGCCCAGGGAGGGCTGGACGACAAGGCGGTCGTGGAGATTCGCGACATCCGGCAGAGGCTTGCCGACGCCATCCCCGGCATGACCTTCCCGCGCCCGACCACCGGCCCCCTGGCAAGCAGGCTCAATCAACTGCTCTTGATCTTCAGCCAGGCGCAGAGCGACCGGAAGCTGGACGACATCGACGTCATCAGGCAGGTCCAGGCCCTGACCTGGTAGGGGCTGCCTGCGGTTGTTCTCCGATCCCGGCGGGATGAACCCGGTGTTCTCCCCGAGGCGTCCTATCGCGAGGTTCCGCGGCCCGCCTCGCGATTGATGCAGAACAAGCCGACCAGCGACAGGCACATGCCGACGGCCATCATCGGTGACAGCGGCTCCCCGAAGACGGCATGCGCCCAGATCATGGTTACGGGCGGGCTGAGATAAAGCGCCCCGCTCGCGCTCTCGGCCGAACCCAGGCGCAGGCATGCCCAGTACAGTCCGTATCCCCCCAGCGTCGGGATCAGCACGAGCCACAGGAGGCTCAATCCGAACGTCGGACTCGCGACGGGTGCGATGCCGCCCTCGACCAGGGCCAGGATGCCGAAGACCGGCACGCTGACGCAGACCTGGATGAAGAGCGTCGCCGAGATCGGCAGGGACAGGTCGGTTCCGCCGATCCTCTCCTGGATCAGCGTCGCGACGGCCAGGGACAGCATGCCCAGCACCGGCAAGCCATAAGCCCACACCGGTGCCGAACCCAGCCGGAAGCTTTCGCCGGCCACGGCCACGACGCCAAGGGCACCGATGCCGACGCCGATCCATCGCAGCCCACCGGTGCGCCGTCCGGGCAGGAAGATCGCCATTCCCGCGACCGCCAGGGGCAGCAGGTCGGCGGCCAGTGCCGCCAGTCCCGCCGGAACCCCGTACTCGATGGATTTCGCGATCGGCGCCAGATAACCGCAGATGGCGAAGACGCCGATCAGCGCCTGACGGCCTATCGCCGCCCGCGGCGCCGCGCGGAGAGCCGGCAATGCGAAGGGCAGCAGCAGCGGGACCGCCAACGCGAAGCGCCAGAACGTGACCAGGAACGCCGGCGCATGCTCGGCCGCGAAGCGGTAGCCGATGAAACCCGCGCTCCAGGCGACCACCATGGCCGCCTGGAGCCCGAAAAGCACGAAGGCCGGGGGAGCGGCGCGACCCACCGCGTTTCCCGCCCGTCCCGTGGTGGCCCATGCGTTCGCCGCGCCCCTGACTGTCTTGCCCCTGACTGTCTTGTCCATGACTGTGCTCCTTTCCGTCATGGAGTTGACATTCGGGTGGCGAGGTAGTTCAATCAAACGAAACTAAATGAACCAGTAATGCGAAAATATTGAACTATGCCGCAGCCCCTCGACATCGAGCTTCTTCGGACCTTCCACGCCATTGCCCGTTTCCGGCAGTTCCGCGCGGCTTCGCTCCATCTCAACCGCAGCCCTTCGGCGGTCAGCACGCATGTCCGCCGCCTCGAGGAGCTTGCCGGCCGGCGCCTGTTCGAGCGCGACAACCAGGGGGTGACACTGACACCCTCCGGGCG